>NZ_CP118614.1:4335988-4955415 GCF_028993595.1 Nocardiopsis camelliae | reverse complement strand
GATGACGTCCTGAACATCGACAAGGTCTCCGACGAGACCGGCGCCACCATCACATGGCAGCCCATCCTCGTCGTCGACGGTGACAACGTCATCAGCGACGTCGACAAGCTGAGCGGCTACACGGTCAGCGCCGAGGTCCTCGGTGAGACCAAGGGCCCCAAGATCAACATCCTGAAGTACAAGAACAAGACCGGTTACAAGAAGCGCCAGGGTCACCGCCAGAAGCACACCCAGGTGCGCGTCACCGGCATCGCGGCGAAGTAGGAGGCCTGGAAGAAATGGCACACAAGAAGGGCGCTTCGTCCAGCCGTAACGGTCGCGACTCGAACGCCAAGCGCCTCGGCGTCAAGCGCTTCGGCGGCCAGAGCGTCTCGGCTGGTGAGATCCTGATCCGTCAGCGCGGCACCAAGTTCCACCCCGGCGCCAACGTCGGCCGCGGTGGCGACGACACGCTGTTCGCGCTGGTCGCCGGCGAGGTCAAGTTCGCCAGCTTCCGCGGCCGCAAGGCCGTCAACATCGTTCCCGCCGTCGCCGAGTAGGCACACGCGCGGACGTTGTACAGGGCGGGCCAGGGAACACTGGCCCGCCTCTCGCGTTGTCACTGGATGACGCGTGTGTGTCCAGGCCCCCGCTCGGGGGCCGGAGAGTAACGGGGAGAGCTATGCCTGACTTCGTCGACGAGGCGGTCTTGCACGTCAAGGCCGGGAACGGCGGGCATGGCTGCGCCTCCGTGCACCGTGAGAAGTTCAAGCCGCTGGGCGGTCCGGACGGCGGTAACGGCGGCCACGGCGGGGACGTCGTCCTGGAGGTCGACACCCAGACCGCGACCCTGCTGGACTACCAGCGCCGCCCGCACCGCGCCGCCGGTAACGGCACGCCCGGCCAGGGCGGCCACCGCGCCGGGGCCAAGGGCGATGACCTCGTCCTCAAGGTGCCCGACGGCACCGTGGTCAGCCGTATGGACGGCGAGGTCGTCGCCGACCTGGTCGGCCACGGCACCCGGCTGGTGCTCGCCGAGGGCGGCCACGGCGGCCTGGGCAACGCCGCGCTGGCCACCAAGCGGCGCAAGGCCCCCGGCTTCGCCCTCAAGGGCGAGGAGGGCCAGGGCTTCGACGTGCGCCTGGAGATGAAGACCATCGCCGACGTCGGCCTGGTGGGCTTCCCCAGCGCGGGCAAGTCGTCCCTGATCGCCGCCATGTCCGCGGCCCGCCCCAAGATCGCCGACTACCCGTTCACCACCCTGGTGCCCAACCTGGGCGTGGTGGAGGCGGGCAACGTCCAGTACGTCATCGCCGACGTGCCCGGCCTCATCCCGGGGGCCAGCGACGGCAAGGGGCTGGGCCTGGAGTTCCTGCGCCACATCGAGCGCTGTTCCACCCTCCTGCACGTGCTGGACTGCGCCACCTACGAGCAGGGCCGCGACCCGGTCAGCGACCTGGAGGCACTGGAGGCGGAGCTGTCCGCCTACGGCCGCAGCACCGGCGTGGACCTGTCCGACCGGCCGCGCCTGGTCGCCCTGAACAAGGTGGACGTCCCCGAGGCCCGCGAACTCGCCGAACTGGTCACCCCGATGCTGGTCGAGCGCGGCTACCGCGTCCTGGAGGTCTCCGCGGCCTCCCGCGAGGGGCTGCGCGAACTGTCCTTCGCCCTGGGCGAGCAGGTGGCCGCGGCCCGCGAGGCCGCGCCGCCCGCGGAGCCCACCCGGGTCGTGATCCGTCCCCAGGCCATCGGCGACGCGCCTTTCCAGGTGGTGCCGCTGGGCGGCAACGCCTTCCAGGTGCGCGGCGACAAGCCCGCCCGCTGGGTGCGCCAGACCGACTTCTCCAACGACGAGGCCGTCGGCTACCTCGCCGAGCGGCTCAACCGCCTCGGCATCGAGGAGCAGCTGGCCAAGGCGGGCGCCACCGAGGGCGCCGAGGTGCACATCGGCACCGAGGAGGACTCCGTGGTCTTCGACTGGGACCCCTCCACGGACGCCGAGGTCGTCCCGTCCGGCCCGCGCGGGTCCGACGCCCGGCTGGGCTGACCCGCGCGGGGACCGACGGCCCGGCCGACAGGCACGAGCGCGGCGCCCGGTGCCGCGCCACTGGATGGAAAGCCCCACACGGTGCACAGCGCAGGACTCGAACAGACCGACTCCCTGGAGGCCTCCGGGCGCGCGGCGGTGGCCGCCGCGCGCCGGGTCGTGGTCAAGGTGGGATCGTCCTCCCTGACCACACCCGACGGCCGGATCGACTCCTGCCGCATCCGCGACCTGGTCCGGGTGCTGGCGGACCGCCGGGCCGCGGGCCAGGAGGTCATCCTGGTCTCCTCCGGGGCGGTCGCGGCCGGGATGACCCCGCTCGGCATGGCCCGCAGGCCCCGCGACCTGGCCTCCCAGCAGGCCGCCGCCAGCGTGGGCCAGGGGCTCCTGCTGGCCGCGTACACGGCCGAGCTGGCCGGGCACGACCTCACCGCGGCGCAGGTCCTGCTCACGGTCGAGGACATGATGCGGCGGGTGCAGCACCGCAACGCCCAGCGCACGCTGCGCCGCCTGCTCGACATCGGCGCCCTGCCCATCGTCAACGAGAACGACACCGTGGCCACGCACGAGCTGCGGTTCGGCGACAACGACCGCCTGGCGGCCCTGGTGGCGCACCTGATGCGCGCCGACGCGCTGGTGCTGCTCTCGGACGTGGACGCCCTGTACGACGGCAACCCCTCCGCTCCGGGGTCGTCGGTGGTCAGCCTCGTGCGCGGTCCGGCGGACCTGGACGGCATCGACATCGGCAGCGCGGGCGGGCGGGGCGTGGGCACCGGCGGGATGGTCACCAAGGTGGCGTCCGCGCGGATCGCCACCGAGGCGGGCGTGCACACCCTGCTGACCTCCGCCGCGAACGCCCGCACGGCCCTGGAGGGTGGGCCCGCGGGCACCCTGTTCGCCCCGGGGCGCGGACGGCGCCCCTCGGCCCGCCAGCTGTGGCTGGCGCACGCCACCGCGGGTCGGGGCAGCCTGGTCCTGGACCCCGGCGCTGTCACGGCGGTGGTGCGGGAGAAGGCGTCCCTGCTCCCGGCCGGTGTGGTGAGGGTGACCGGCGACTTCAACGCGGGCGACCCGGTGGACCTGTGCGACGAGGGCGGCGCCGTCGTCGCGCGCGGACTGGTCAACTACGACGCCGCCGAGGTGCCCGACCTGATGGGCAGGTCCACACGGTGGCTGGCCCGCGAGATGGGCCCCTCCTACGAGCGCGAGCTGGTGCACCGGGACGACCTGGTCGTGCTCTAGAACGCGTTCCCCCGGACCGCCGCGGTCCCGTCCCGCCGCGACACCCGTGTGGCGATGCCGGGGACATCCCCCGAGGAGAGTGAAGACACCGATGCCCAGCCTGGTGGCGAGAATGCTCGCGGTGGCGTTCCGGGTGGCGCGCAAGCGCCCCATGGAGACCGTCGAGGGCGCGCGCGAGCGCATCGACGAGGCCAAGGACGACCCCGAGCCGCCGCACTGGGTCGCCAAGCGCCACGAGACCACCCGGCGGGAGGTCGGGGGCTTCGCGAGCTACACGGTCCTCGCCCGGGACCGGGAGGAGGACCCCGACAAGGCCGTCCTGTACGTGCACGGGGGCTCCTACATCAGCGAGATCTCCCCCTGGCACTGGGTGCTGATCTCGCGCATGGCGGACGTGGGCTGCCGGGTGGAGGTGCCCATCTACGGGCTGGCGCCCCAGCACACCTACCGCGAGGCGTTCGGCTTCCTCCACACCGTGTACCGCGACCTGCTGGAGCACGTCGTGCCGGAGCGCACGGTGTTCGCCGGGGACTCGGCCGGGGCGGGCCTGGCGCTGGCCCTCGCGCAGACGCTGCCCGGGGAGGGCCTGCCCCAGCCCGCGCGGCTCATCCTGGTCTCCCCGTGGGCGGACCTGACCATGTCCAACCCCGACATCGCCGAGGTGGAGGGCCGGGACCCCTGGCTCAGCCCGGTCGGCCTCAAGGAGGCCGCCAAGGTGTGGGCGGGCGGCGACGACCTGTCCCTGCCCCGGCTCAGCCCCGTCAACGGCGTGCTCTCCGGCCTGCCGCCCATGGACCTCTACATCGGCACCCGCGACGTGTTCCTGCCCGACACCAGGCGCCTGCGCGCGCTCGTCGCGCGGGCCGGGGGAGAGGTGGACCTGCACGAGGAGGAGGGGGCCTTCCACGTCTACCCGCTGGTCCCGGTGCCCGAGGGCAGCCGGGCGCGGGCGAGCATCATCGGCACCGTCCAGGACCTGTGAGGCCACCCGGGCGGGGCGGACGCCCTAGGATGCGGGCGTGAGCGAACCAACGACACGCCGAAGCGAGGACCACCCCCACCGGGGCGAGGTCCGCGAGATCCCCACCGCCGCCAGCGCCACCAGGCTCGTCTACGCGCCCGAGCGCGACGGACTCGCCGACGCGGGCGAGATCGTGTGGACGTGGGTCCCCTACGAGGAGGACCCGGGGCGGGGCAAGGACCGCCCTCTGCTGGTCGTCGGTCGCCGGGGCGGGCGGCTGCACGGGCTGATGCTGTCCTCCCAGCGCCCCGAGGCGTGGGAGCGCCAGGACTGGCTGCCCGTGGGCTCGGGCCCCTGGGACCGGGAGCAGCGCGACTCCTACGTGCGGGTGGACCGGCTCTTCGAGTTCGACGAGGACGACATCCGCCGGGAGGCGGCCGTCATGGACGAGGAGCTGTTCTGGATGGTCGCCGACGTCCTGCGGGCCCGCTACGGGTGGAACTGAGCGGCGGGGGCGTGCGGTTTCCCCGGTGCCGCGTGCGGCGTCCGCGCCGACCCCCGCGGTGCCGGATCCGGCTTGTGGACAACCGCGTCGCCGACCGCGCGGCGCTATACGCTGGAAGCATTCACTCCGGCGCATGCCCCTGAGACCCTTCGACGCCGCAGGGCGGGTACGCCGGGATGGCCTCCCAACCAAGAGAGAGCACCATGAGTGACATCGAGCGCGAGGTCCACGCGGTAGCCGGGCGGGCCAGGAACGCGGCGGCCGACCTCGCCCCGCTCAGCCGGGCGGTCAAGGACGCCGCACTGCTGGCGATCGCCGACGCCCTGGTCAAGCGGTCCGACGAGATCACCGCGGCCAACGCCGAGGACGTGGCGCGGGCCCGCGAGGACGGCACCAGCCCGGCCATGGTCGACCGGCTCACCCTCACCCCGCAGCGGATCGAGGCCATCGCCGAGGCCGTCCGCGAGATCGTCGAGCTCCCCGACCCGGTGGGCGAGTCCGTGCGCGGGTCCGTGCTGCCCAACGGCCTGGACCTGCGCCAGATCCGGGTGCCGCTCGGTGTCATCGGCATCATCTACGAGGGCCGCCCCAACGTCACCGTGGACGCCGCCGCCCTGTGCCTCAAGAGCGGCAACGCCGCCCTGCTGCGCGGCTCCTCCTCGGCCTACTCCTCCAACACCGCCATCGTCGGGGTCCTGCGGGACGCCCTGGAGGGCACCGGGGTCCCGGCGGACGCCGTCCAGATGGTGCCCGGCCGCACCCGCGAGTCCTCCACCGCGCTCATGCGGGCGCGCGGCCTGGTGGACGTGCTCATCCCGCGCGGCGGGGGCTCCCTCATCCAGGCCGTGGTGCGCGACTCCACCGTGCCGGTCATCGAGACCGGGGAGGGCCTGTGCCACGTCTACGTGGACGCCGACGCCGACCTCGACAAGGCCGTGGCCATCACCACCAACGCCAAGGCGCAGCGCTGCTCGGTGTGCAACTCCGCCGAGACCCTGCTGGTGCACGAGGCCGTGGCCGAGGAGTTCCTGCCGCGCGTGCTGGAGGCCCTCGGCGAGAGCGGCGTGACCGTGCACGGCGACTCCCGGGTGCTGGAGGCCGCCGCCGCCCGCCCGACCGGGGCCCGGGTGGTCGAGGCCACGGAGGAGGACTGGGCCACCGAGTACCTGTCCATGGACCTGGCCGTGCGCGTGGTGCCCACCATCGACGAGGCTCTGGCCCACATCCGCAGGTACTCCACCCAGCACACCGAGGCCATCGTCACCGACTCGCTGAAGGCCTCCCGGTACTTCGTCTCGCGGGTGGACTCCGCCGCGGTCATGGTCAACGCCTCCACGAGGTTCACCGACGGCGGCGAGTTCGGCTTCGGCGCCGAGATCGGCATCTCCACCCAGAAGCTGCACGCCAGGGGCCCGATGGGGCTGACCGAGATGACCTCCACCAAGTACGTGGTCACCGGGGACGGCCACCTCAGGTAGCCGCGCGCGCCGGGGCCGCCCTCGCGCGGGCGGCCCCGGACCGCGAGGGACCGCGCGCCGGGGCCGCCCGTGACGTGCGGTCGGAGGCGCGTGTTCGTTGTGCGACCGAGAGTGACATTCGGGACCCGAGGGGCCGTTGGCATCTGGAGCGTTTTCCCGCTGGAAACCTGGACAGAAGCGAATCTTCGTCTAGCACGTATTCCCAAAGCGACGGCTGGTCGGTAATTTCACTGTGGTGTCTCACGGCGCGCTTCCGCATCGCTCGGAGCGTCGCCTCCCCACGGTCACAACGAAAGGAATCCCCCGAATGAAGCTCCGGAGCAAGGTCGCTGCCATCGCCACGACCGCCCTGGCCGTCGGTGGTGTCACGCTGATGGCCTCCCCCGCCCAGGCTGACCTGGTCACCCTCTGCTCGGGCCACGGCGGTGCCATCACCCTGCCCACGGACCTCGCGGTCCCCGCCGGCAAGAGCTGCTTCCTGGACGGAACGGTCATCCAGGGCGACGTCACCGTCCGCCAGGGTGCCAACCTGCACATCATCGGCGGCGAGATCGAGGGGAAGGTGACCGTTCAGAAGGACGCCTACTTCGACTCCCAGGAGAGCTCCGTCGGCGACCGCGTGGTCAACCGCGGCTCCTACGGCACCTACCTGGAGAACAGCTCCACGGGTGCGGCCCTGCGCGCCGTCCCGGTCGACGGCGGCAACACCGACGGCTTCTCCTACGTGGTGGACTCCTCCGTCCACAGCATCAACGCCGAGGTCGGTGCCGTCTACGTCTCCGGCTCGCGCATCAGCGGCGCCGTCAAGGCCGACGGTGTCGAGTACGCCGACATCTACGACTCCGTGGTGCGCGGCGCCCTGACCGTCAACAACCCCGCCAGCGGCGGCATCCTCTGCGACAGCGAGGTGATCGGCGCGGCCACCTACAGCGGCGGCACCGGTCCGGTCGCGGTCGGCGCCGGCGAGCAGGAGGGCTTCTGCTCCTCCGTCAACTACGTCGACGGCGACCTGAGCGTCACCGGCGTCAGCGGCGGCGTCTACGTCGACAACAACATCGTCGGCGGTGACCTGTCCACCTCCGCCAACAGCCCGACCGCCCAGGTCGGTGAGAACAACCGCGTCCGCGGCGACATCCTCACCGAGGAGATCGCCCTGCGCAGCTTCTCCGCCGCCGTGGTCGAGGAGTTCGAGGCCCACGAGGACGACCTGGCCGAGGAGGTCGAGGAGGCCCGCTCCACGACCATCGACGAGGCCATGGCCGCCGGTCCCGCCTTCTAGGACCCGCTCCCGGTCACCCCGGAACGCCCGACAGCGCCGACGGCCCCGCCGTCGGCGCTGCCGTGTGCCCGGGTTCCCGGCCTCGTCGTGGCGCGCCGTGGGGACGCGCGGTGGGGATGGCGGGGGAGGGCTGTTACCGTCCGCGAAAGGCCCGCCCGAGGACGAGGAGCGACGCGTGCCCACCACCGTTCCCTACGGAGAACACCCCAGCCAGATCGCGCACCTGTGGGAACCGGAGAGCGGCGCGCCCGCGCCCGTCGCCGCCCTGCTGCACGGCGGCTGGTGGCGGGACGGGCTCGACGCCGGGCTCATGGACCCGCTGGCCCGCGACCTGGCCGCCGCCGGGTGGGCGGTGTGGAACGTGGAGTACCGCCGCACCGGCGACGACGGGGGCGGCTGGCCGCAGACGCTCGACGACGTCGACCGCGCCCTGGCGGTGCTCGCCGGGGCCGCGGCCCGCGAGCCCGACCGCTACGACCTGTCCCGCACGGTGTCCGTCGGCCACTCGGCGGGCGGGCACCTGGCGCTGCTCAACGCACTCCACCCCCGCACGCCCGTGCGCGCCGTGGTCGCCCTCGCGCCCGTCACCGACCCCGAGCGCTGCGCCCGGGAGGGGCTGGGCGAGGGAGCGGTGGAGCCGTTCCTGGGCCCCGTCCCCTCCGCGGGGGTCCACGCCGCCAGTTCGCCGCTGCTGCGCGTGCCGCTGGGAGTGCCCCAACTCGTCGTGCACGGGGACGCCGACCAGCGCGTCCCGGTCGACCACAGCCGCGCCTACGTGGCCGCCGCGCGTGCCGCGGGGGACGAGGTGGACCACCGCGAGCCGGTCGGCGCCGACCACTTCGCGGTCATCGACCCGGCCCACCCCGCCTGGCGGGAGGCGCGGGCCTACCTCGACGACCTGCGCTGAGCCGCCCGCGCCCGAGGGCGCGGCCGCGTCCCGCGAGGAGGAGCCCCCGGCTCAGCGGAGCCGCACCCGACGGAGCGCACCCGCCGGACACGCCCGAGGGGCGGCCCCCGTCCGGGAGCCGCCCCTCGCGGCCGGGCACCCGTTTCCCGCGCGCGTCGGGAACCGGTGCCGGGTTCCCGGGCGCTGCCGTCCCGGGACAGGACCGGTCAGGAAGAGGTCCCCGAGCCCTGGTTGGTACGGGAGGAGCCGTTGCGCCACCGGTCGGCGACGGTGTCGAAGATCTTGCCGCCCGCGCTGGCCGCGCTGCCCGCGACGTCGCGCAGGGTGCCCAGCAGCGGGTCGCCCGTGCGCTCCCAGGACTGCTTGTAGGAGTCGGCGGCCTTGCGCGCCTCCTCGCCCACCCGGGCGTCGCGGTCGGTGGAGCGGCGCGGGTAGTCGCCGTTGACGATGCTCTGGTAGGAACCGTCCTCGATCCACCGGTGCAGCTCGGCCAGGCGCACCACCGCGAACGGGTGCGTCTGCCCGACCAGGCTGACCAGCTTGATGAGGCTGTCGCGGGCGTCGCCGCCGGACTCGTACTCGCGGGCCTGTTCGAGGAAGGCGTCGGGGTTCATCTCCACGAGCTTGGAGCCGCCCGCCAGCTTCATCAGGGCCCGCTTGCCCGCCTCGGGGTTCTGGCTGGCGAGGATCCCGGCGCGGTCGCAGGACAGCTCGGACTTGCGGTACCACTCCTCCAGCGCGGCCACGATGGCCTGGATGCCGATGAAGCCCAGCGGCACCCACGCCACGCGGGTGGCCAGTCGGATCAGGGCCAGCAGCATGGTGCGGTAGACGGCGTGGCCGCTGAGGATGTGGCCGACCTCGTGGCCGATGACGAAGCGCTGCTCCTCGGCGTCCAGCAGGTCGAACAGGCCCGTGGTCATCACGATGAACGGGCGGTTGCTGCCGATCGCCATGGCGTTCGGCTTCGGGTTCATCTGGATGTAGAGCTCGGGGACCTCTTCCATGTCCAGGACGTAGGCGGCGTCGCGCACGTAGTCGTAGACGTGGGGGAACTGGGTGGGCCCGACCCGGACGGCACTGGACAGGAACATCAGTCGCAGGGCGCGCTCGTTGAACAGCCCCGACAGGCGTTTGAACACCTCGTCGAACCCGCGCAGCGAGCGCAGCGCGACCAGGGCGCCCCGGTCGGCGGGGTGTTCGTAGGCACGGGGCGAGATCTCGGAGAGCCGGACGCGGACGCGGTCTGGTGTGTTGGCCATATCGGCATGCTATGCGCCGTGATCGCGCTTGGCCACGGTTTCCAGCTTCGAGATATGACGCGATTTCCGAGCGGCGCCGACGCGCCCTGGGGAAGGAACCCGGCACGGCGTTCGTTGTCCCAGTGCCAGGACCAAAAGGGAGGAAGGGGACGGCGGTGGTGCCCTCCGTCGGCTAATCTCGGTTGGCCGATCCCGGCAACGGCAACGTCCACGGCGAAACGGAGCGCACAGTGGCGCACGCAGCTTCCGACGCATCCCGCAACGCGGACTCCCCCGCGCCGCGGAGAGGAACCGGTCCGACCAAGGTCGGCATCATGGGCGGCACCTTCGACCCCATCCACCACGGCCACCTCGTGGCGGCCAGTGAGGTCGCCCACCTCTTCGGGCTCGACGAGGTGGTGTTCGTCCCCACCGGCCAGCCCTGGCAGAAGGACCTGGCCAAGGTGACGCCCTCCGAGGACCGCTACCTGATGACGGTCATCGCCACCGCCGAGAACCCCCAGTTCCGGGTGGACCGCATCGAGATCGACCGCTCGGGGCCCACCTACACCCTCGACACGCTGCGCGAGATGCGCGCCAAGTACGGCCCCGACGTGGAGCTGTACTTCATCACCGGGGCCGACGCGCTGGGCGCCATCCTGAGCTGGCACAACGTCGACGAACTCTTCGAGCTCGCGCATTTCGTAGGCTGTAACCGGCCCGGTCACCACCTCAGTGACACCGGACTGCCCGAGGGCAAGGTCTCCCTGGTGGAGGTTCCCGCGCTGGCCATCTCCTCGACCGAGTGCCGGGAACGCGTCCGCAAGGGCGAACCCATCTGGTACCTGGTCCCCGACGGCATCGTCCGCTACATCAACAAGACCGGGCTCTACCTAGAGAGCTGAAAGGCAGCAAGCACAACGTGACAGCCACCGACAGGGCACTGGAGCTGGTCAGGGTCGCGGCGGAAGCCGCCTCCGACAAGCTCGCCCAGGAGATCATCGCCTACGACGTCAGCGAGCAGCTGGTCATCACCGAGGCCTTCGTCCTGTGTTCGGCCCCCAACGACCGGCAGGTCCGCGCGATCGTCGACGAGGTCGAGGACCAGCTCCGCCTCCAGTCCGGGGCCAAGCCGGTCCGGCGCGAGGGCGAGCGCGACGGCCGCTGGGTCCTGCTGGACTACGCCGACATCGTCGTGCACATCCAGCACGAGGAGGAGCGCGGCTACTACGGCCTCGAACGGCTGTGGAAGGACTGCCCCGAGATCGACCTGCCCGAGGGCGCGCGCGGCGCCCAGCGCACGCCGCTGGACGAGTTCTGACCCCCACCCGACTGCGAGCGGAGAGACACACCACGTGAGCGACACCCCTCGTGTGCTGTTCTGGCGGCACGGACGCACGTCCTGGAACGTGGAGAACCGCTTCCAGGGGCAGACCGACATCGCACTCGATCCGGTCGGCCACGCCCAGGCCAGGCGGGCGGGGGAACTGCTCGCCTCGTTGAACCCCGACGTCATCGTCGCCTCCGACCTGACCAGGGCCGCCGACACCGCCGGATACCTCTCCCGGGCCTCCGGGGTGCCCGTGGAGTTCGACGAGGGGCTGCGCGAGCGCTTCGGCGGCTCGTGGGAGGGGATGACCGGGGCGGAGCTGTCCGCGCGCTGGCCGGTCGAACACGCGCGCATGGACATCCCCGACGGCGAGCTCATCGCCGAGGTCGGCGACCGGATGCGCGCCGCCGTCGAACGCGGACTGGGCAAGACCCCGACCGGGGGGCTGCTCGTCGTGGTCAGCCACGGCGCCGCCCTCAGAGTCGGGATCGCCCGGATGCTGGGGGTCCCCGACGAACAGCGCGAGATCCTGGGACCGATCAGCAACTGCTGCTGGTCGGTGCTCCAGGAGCGTCGGGGGCAGTGGCGGCTGATGGAGCACAACGCGGCCAGCCTCCCCGAGCCGGTCGTGCTCAGCGACGACGCCTGAACCGTTTCGACGTTCGGGCCGGATTCCGCTATGGTTCAGGGAGTCGGCAGGACCGCCACAGGTCCGATCGACTCCCTTGAGGGGCTATGGCGCAGTTGGTAGCGCGCCTCCATGGCATGGAGGAGGTCTGGGGTTCGAATCCCCATAGCTCCACGGACTCGGGACGACCCTGCTCGGCGGCCTTCGGCCGCCTCGCCGGGTCGTCCTTCGTGCTTTCCGGGGGGAGACCCCCCCGAATCCCCCGGGGTACCCCCCTGTGGTCGGGGTTGTGGTGATCGGTGGGGCGGGTGGGGAGTCTCCCTGTGACGTGGGGCTGTGCCTCCGGGGCCCTGCGGTCGGGGCCGCGGTGTGGGGCCTCGCCCCGGGACCGTGCCGGTCAGCGGCGCAGCCACACTGCCGCGTTTCCCGGGAGCCGTCCGTCCAGCTCCGCGCTGGCCACCAGCACCCGGCCCGGCGGCAGCTCCACCGCTTCCTCGCCCGTGTTGACCAGCACCAGCACGTCCTCACCCCGCCAGTAGGCCAGCACCGGCCCCCGGTTCAGCGTGTCGTCCCAGGCCAGCGCCTCGTCGGAGGAGAACTCCCGGCGGTGCGCCAGAGCCCGGCGGTACAGGGAGAGCACGGACCCGGGGTCGTCGGCCTGGGCCCCCACCGACCAGCGGCCCCACCCTTCGGGCTGGGGCAGCCACGGGGCGTCCCCGCCGAAGCCGTACGACGCTCCTTCGCGCGTCCACGGCAGCGGCACCCGGCACCCGTCCCGCCCCTTGTCGGTGTGCCCGCTGCGCGACCACCGCGGGTCCTCCAACGCCTGGGCGGGCAGGTCCGCCACCTCCGGCAGCCCCAGCTCCTCGCCCTGGTACACGTACGCCGATCCCGGCAGCGACAGCTCCAAGAGCGCCAGCGCCCGGGCCCGCCGCGTGCCCAGTTCCAGGTCCGGCTCCGGGTCGCGCCCGTCGGAGAGCAGCCACGCCTTCTGGTCGGTGCCCGGGGGCAGCCCCAGCACCGACACCGGGCGCACCACGTCGTGGTTGCCGATCACCCACGTGGGCACCGTGCCGACCTGCCCGGCGTCGGCGATCGAGGAGTCGATCACGCCGCGGTAGGCGTCGGCGTCCCACGAGGTCCTCAGGAAGTCGAAGTTGAACGCCTGGTCCAGCTCGTCCGGGCGCGTGTACAGCACCCGCCGTTCACCGGGCAGCCACACCTCGCCCACCGTGGCCCGGGGCGGGTCGAACTCCGCCAGCACCCGCCGCCAGTCCCGGTACACCTCGTGCACCTCGGGCCGGTCCAGGAACGGGTGGTCCGGGTTGGCCGCGATGTCCTCGAACCGGCCGCCCTCCACCAGCACCAGGTCGCGCAGCGGCTCCCGCAGGTCCTTGACCAGCGCGTACGCCACGTCGATCCGGAACCCGTCCACCCCGCGCCCGCTCCAGAACCGCAGGACGGCGCGGAACTCCTCGCGCACCCGCGGGTCGTCCCAGTTCAGGTCCGGCTGCTCGGGCGCGAACATGTGCAGGTACCACTGCCCGTCCGCCGCGCGGGTCCACGCCGGGCCGCCGAACGTCGACCGCCAGTTGGTCGGCGGCAGCCCGCCGTCCGCGCCCCGCCCGTCGCGGAACACGTACAGCTCCCGCTCGGGCGACCCGGGACCGGCCTCCAGCGCCTCCCGGAACCACGGGTGCTCCTCGGAGGTGTGGTTGGGCACGATGTCGACCATCACCCGCAGGCCCAGTGCGTGCGCGGCGGCCACCATCGCGTCGAAGTCCTCCAGGGTGCCCAGGCGCGGGTCCACGTCCCGGAAGTCGGCCACGTCGTACCCGCCGTCCGCCCAGGGCGAGGTGTAGAACGGCGACAGCCAGATCCCGTCCACGCCCAGGTCGGCGAGGTGGCCCAGGCGCGCGGTGATCCCCGCCATGTCGCCGGTCCCGTCCCCGTCGGCGTCGGCGAAGCTGCGCGGGTAGACCTGGTACAGGACCGCGTCGCGCCACCACTGCTGCATGCTGGTTCCTCCGAACGGGTCAGGAGAACAGACCGCGCGTGCTCCGGGGCGCGGCGGTGGACTGCCTCAGGATGAGCTGGGTGGGCATCTCCACCTGGAGGCGCTCGGCCGTCCCGTTGAGGATGCCCACGGTGAGCCGACCCGCGGTCAGCCCGGTGTCGTAGGGGGCCTGGTCGACGGTGGTCAGGTCCATCACCGCCGCGGTGTCGTGGTTGTCGAAGCCCATGAGGGAGATCGACTCCGGCACGCGCACGCCCGAGCGGCGCAGCGTGCGGTACGCCCCCAGAGCGAGGTCGTCGAATTCGGCCAGCACGGCCGTGGGCGGGTCGTGGTCCGACAGCAGTTCGCCCATGGCCAGCTCGCCGCCCGCGTGCCCGGTGGACTTGGCCACGCTCCGCGGCGGCAGCCCCGCCTCCGCCATGGCCGCCTCGTACCCCCGCAACCGGTGCCGTGAGCTGGCGCTGGACCAGGTCTCGGACCGCGAGGCGATGTAGGCCACGCGCGTGTGCCCCAGGTTGAGCAGGTGCCGGGTGGCCCCCGCGGCACCGGCCCGGTCGTCGATGTACACGCCGGCCCGGTCGGACATCCTCTGCCCGACCAGCACCACGGGCACGCCCACGTCGTCCAGCCGGTGGCACTCCTCCTCGGACAGGTCCATGGACACGGTGACCACGGCGTCGGTGTTGCGCCGCAGCGGCAGCGCCCGCGTCCAGCCCTCCCGGGCCCGCGTCTCGCCGACCTGGTAGACGAGCATGTCCAGGTCCGCCTCGCGCAGCGCGTCGCCGACCCCCGCCAGGACCGTCCCGAAGAACCACGGCTGGAGGAAGGGCACGACCACCGCGACCCGCCCCGTGCGGCCGGTGACCAGACCCGAGGCGTTGCGCGAGACCACGTAGGCCAGCTCGTCCGCGGCGCGCTGGACGCGCCGGCGCACCTCCGGGGCGACCCCGGGGGCCCCGCGCAGCACACGGGAGACCGTCGAGAGGGAGACACCCGCTCGCTGGGCGACGTCCCGCATGCTCGCGGGTTGGCTGGCCATGCCGTCCACGGTAGGAGCGCGACCCCAGTGATGGCAACGTTTTCATGAGGAGATTCGGACGGCACGCCTTTCCTTTCCGTGCATGACGTATATCGAAACGCGTCCACTGTTGACTAGGTCACACAGTCGGTGGCATCGTTTGCGCACGAACACGGGGGGATGACCCAGCACACACTCGACGCCGCGCGCCCGGACACCCTTCCGGCGCGGTAAGGAGAGAGCCATGCCAGTGCATTCACACCAGAAGGGGTACACGGTGCGCGCGTGCGCTGCCGGGCTCGCCGCACTGAGCCTCACCCTGGCCACCGCGTGCGGCGAACCCCCCGGGGAGGAGACCGCGGGGGAGGGCGGCGAGACCGCGGGCCTGGCCGAGGACCCGGCGTTCGTCTGGGCGGTCACCGGAGCCGACCGCGCGATCCACGAGGAGGTCGCGCGCCTGTGGAACGAGAACAACCCCGACCAGCAGGTCGACATCTTCTTCCTGGCCCCCACCGCCGACGAGCAGCGCCAGGCCATGTTCCAGGACCTCCAGAACCAGGCGGGGGAGTTCGACGTCCTGGGCCTGGACGTCATCTGGACCGGTGAGTTCGCCGAGTACGGCTACGTCGAGAGCCTGGAGGACCTGCGCGGCGAGGTCGAGGGCGTCAGCCTGGAGGGGGCCGTCGACAGCTCCCAGTGGCAGCAGGAGCTGTACGCGCTGCCCTACTCCTCCAACGGCGCGTTCCTCTACTACCGCACCGACCTCGTCGAGGAACCCCCCACGACCTGGGAGGAGCTCTACGAGACCGGCACGGCCGCCGCCGAGGAGGAGGGCATCTCCGCCTACGTCGGCCAGGGCGACCAGTACGAGGGCTTCGTCGTCAACTTCCTGGAGCTGTACTGGTCCGCGGGCGGCCAGCTGTTCGACGACGCCCAGGAGCAGAGCACCTTCCTGGAGGGCGACGCCGCCACCACGGCCCTGGACTTCATGACCGAGGCCTACGAGAGCGGGTTCTACGCCGACGGCTTCGACACCATGGTCGAGGACGACGCCCGCGCCCTGTTCCAGGCGGGCGAGGCCGTCTACATGCGCAACTGGCCCTACGCCATCCCGCTCCTGGCGGGCGAGGGCGACGAGGAGAGCGCGGTCGCGGACGACTTCGCGGTCGCCCCGCTGCCCACCTTCACCGGTGAGGGCACCACCAGCGCGCTGGGCGGCCTCAACAACGCGGTCAGCACGCTGAGCGACAGCAAGGACCTGGCCCGCGAGTTCGTCCTGTGGGCGGCCACCGACCCCGAGGCGCAGGACATCCTGCTCCAGAACAGCCTGCCGCCGACCATGGCGAGCGCCTACGAGAACACCGACGACCCCGACTTCCAGATGCTCGGCGACATCCTCGCCCAGGCCCAGGCCCGCCCGCCGGTGCCCGGCTACAACTCGCTGTCCCTGGCCGTGCAGGACAACCTGCACCCCGCCTTCCGGGGCCAGGAGGAGCCCGGCACGGCCCTGGAGGCGGTGGACCAGGCGGCCAACGACGCGCTCGAACAAGAGTAGGCCGCATGGCGACGACCCAGAGAGTCCGCGTGAGCAGGGGCCTGGGTGAGCGTGCGATGGGGCGGATCTTCCTCGCCCCGTCGTTCGCCTTCATGGCCGTGATCGCGCTCTTCCCTGTCTTCTACGCGATCGGGATGAGCCTCTACGAGATCCGGGGGTTCCGCCAGGAGTTCACCGGCGTCGACAACTACGTCCGCGTCCTGACCGACTCCGGCTTCTTCAACGCCGTCTGGAACACCCTGGTGTTCACGGTGGCGTCGGTGTCGCTGGAGTTCCTCGTCGGCATGGCCTTCGCGCTGATCATGCACCAGGCCTTCCTCGGCCGCGGCCTGACCCGCGCGGTCATCCTGATCCCGTGGGTCATCCCGACCGCCGTGGCCGCGCAGGTGTGGCGGTTCATGTTCGACCCCAACCCGGGCTTCGTGAACGCCGTCCTCGGCACGGACATCAACTGGCTGCGCGACCCGTTCTGGTCGATGGTCGGCATCATCAGCGCCGACGTGTGGAAGACCGCGCCGTTCGTGGCCCTGCTGCTGCTCGCGGGCCTCCAGACCATCCCGAAGGACTACTACGAGGCGGCCAGGGTGGACGGGGCCAACGCGCTCCAGCGCTTCTGGAACATCACCCTGCCGCTGCTGCGCCCGTCCATCGTCGTGGCCCTGCTGTTCCGCACCGTGGACGCCCTGCGCATGTTCGACTTCGCGTACGTGTTCACCGGCTACTCGAACTCGCTGGCCACCCTGTCGGTCTACGCGCAGCGCTACCTGGTCCGGGACCCGGACCTGGGCTACGCCAACGCGTTGTCCACGGTCACGTTCGTCATCGTCATGCTCGTCGGCCTGGCCTTCATCAGCCGGATGGGCCGCCACATGATCGGTGAGGCGCCGCGGAAGGAGAAGCGATGACGGCCGAGACGGTGAGGCCGAGCGGGTCGGTGCACAAGCCGCGCCGACGCGTCCACCCGGCGGTGGGCAACACCCTCAAGCTGCTCGGGCTGGCCGTGGTGCTGCTGTGGTGCCTGTTCCCGTTCCTGTGGATGGGGATGACCAGCCTGCGGTCGGGATCGGCGGCGATCACCGACCCGAACATCTTCCAGGGGCCCTTCGACTTCAGCAACTACCGGGAGATCTTCGACCAGGGCTTCCAGTTCGCGCTGCGCAACTCGCTGATCGTGGCGACGGTGACCACGCTGATCTGCGTCCCGGTGGCCTCGCTGGCGGGCTACGCCCTGGCCCGGCTGCCGCTGGCCGGCAAGTTCGCGATCCTGGCCGCCACCCTGGTCGCGACCCTGTTCCCGCCGGTGGCGCTGGTCAACCCGCTCTACCAGATGTACCTGCAGCTCAACGAGTGGACCGGGATCAACCTGCTCAACTCCTTCGCCGGCATGATCATCCCGTACGTGGCGCTGACCCTGCCGCTGGCCGTCTTCATCCTCACCACGTTCTTCGCGGGCATCCCCAAGGAGATCGAGGAGTCGGCGAAGGTGGACGGGGCCACCCCGTTCCAGGCCTTCCTGCGCGTGGTGGCGCCGCTGGCGGCGCCGGGCGTGGGAGCGGCGGCCATCCTGACCTTCGTGTACGCCACCAACGAGTTCCTGCTGGCCTTCTCCTTCGCCCCGAACGACCTGAACGTGCAGACGGTCCCGGTCTTCGTGGCGACCTTCCAGCGGGTCGGCTACGAGAACCCGATCGGCCAGATCATGGCCGCTTCGGTCCTGGTGTCGGTCCCGCTGATCATCTTCGCCCTGGTCCTGCAACGCAGGATCGTGGCGGGCCTGACCTCCGGAGCCGTCAAGGGCTGACAGCACCACCGGAAGGAAGCGGACCGGTCCCGGGAGCGCACCGCGCCTCCGGGACCGGCTCCGTGTCCGGGCGGCCGCCCGGACACGGGTCAGCGGCGCACGACGTCGCTCCCGTCCAGGTCCGCCGCGTCCTTGCCCATCAGCTCGGCGGTGATCTGCAGCTCCGCCAGCGTCGCGCGCAGCACGTGCTCCACGCCCGCGGCGCCGCCCACGGCCAGCCCGTACACCCACGGCCGCCCCAGCAGCACGGCCTCGGCCCCCAGCGCCATCGCCACGGCCACGTCGGCGCCCGAGCGCACACCCGAGTCGAACAGCACCGTGGCGCGGTCGCCGACCGCGTCCACCACCTCGGGCAGGGCGTCCAGCGCCGCCACGGCGTTGTCGACCTGACGGCCGCCGTGGTTGCTGACCACGATCCCGTCCACGCCCGCCGCCACCAGGTCGGCGGCCTCGTCCCCGCGCACGACGCCCTTGACCAGCACCGGCAGGTCCGTCCACCGGCGGATGCGGGCGATGTTGTCGGTGCTCAGGGACCTGCTGGCGAACGCGCCCAGGAAGTGGAACACCGCCTCGGTGAACACCCCGCCCGGCTCCGGGTCGGCCTTGAGCCGGGAACGGAACTCCGGGTCGCTGAAGTAGTTCGCCGTGCCCTGGCTGCGCAGGAACGGCAGGTGGCCCAGCGCCAGGTCGCGGGGCCGCCACCCCAGCCGCTTGGTGTCCGCGGTGACGACCACCGCCTCCGCCCCCGCGGCCTCCGCCCGCCGCACGAACGACTCGGCCAGCGCGTCGTCGCCGGGCCAGTACAGCTGGTACCACCAGGAGTCGACCGCCTCGGCGACCCGTTCCATCGGGGTGGAGGCGGCCGTGGACAGCACCATCGGCACCCCCACGGCGTTGGCGCCCTCGGCCACGGCGAGCTCCGCCTCCCCGTGCACCTGCTCCAGGACACCGATCGGCGCGGTCAGCAGCGGTGTGGCGTACTCCCTGCCGAACAGGGTGACCCCCAGACCCCCGGCCCCCTCGGCCCCCGGCCGCAGGCTGCGCGGGCGCAGCGCGTAGCGGGCGAACACGTCCACGTTGGCGCGGGCGGTGCGCTCCCGTCCCGCACCGCCCTCCACGTAGCCGAACGGACCCGGCTCCATGGCCCTCTCGGCCAGGTCGCGCAGGTCCTCGTGGTGGTAGGGCAGCCCGGGCAGGATGCCGTTGGTCGCATCGGCGTAGACGCCGTCCTGGTACTGGGCGAAGTCGGTCATGGTTCCCTCGCTGGCGCCGCGGCGCCGGGTACGGGCACCGCGGGGCACGGCGCACGGGACGGAAGAAGAGGACGGACCGGGCCGCGGGCAGGTGTGCCCCCGCGGCCGCGGCCGTCGAACCGTTCGCGCCACCGGTTCTGGCCGGATGCTACCGTGCGCTCACGTGACCGGCGTCACCTGGTCCGCCTCGGTCCGGTCACCGCCGGGTTCGGCAGCCCCGGTCTCGGCGATGTGCAGTGCCGTGACGAGCTCCCGGTACAGGTCGTCCCGGTCCATCAGCTCCCGGTGAGTGCCCCTGGCCCGCACCCGCCCGTCCTCCATCAGCACGATGGTGTCGGCGTGGATCACGGTGGACAGCCGGTGCGCGATGGTCACCACGGCCGCCCGCGCGGCGTGGGCGCGCACGCTCTCCGTGATGGCGGCCTCGGTGATCGCGTCCACCTGCGAGGTGGCCTCGTCCAGCAGCAGCATGTCCGGCGAGCGCAGCAGGGCGCGGGCCAGGGCGATGCGCTGGCGCTGGCCGCCGGAGAAGGACGTGGCGTCCAGCGGGGTGTCCAGTCCCTCCTCCAGGGCGTCGATCTTGTCGGCCAGCCGCACCTGGCCCAGGACCCGGCGCACCTCGTCCTCGGTGGCGTCGGGGCGGCTGAACAGCAGGTTCTCCCGGATGGTGCCGGGGATGACCGGTGTGTCCTGCTCCACGTAGGCGAAGCGGCCGCGCACCTGCCCGGGGGTGAGCTCCCGGTAGGGGGTCCCGTCCAGGAACAGCTGCCCCTCCTCGGGTTCGAGGAAGCGCAGCAGCAGCGAGAACACGGTGGTCTTGCCCGCGCCGGAGGGCCCCACGATCGCGGTGTGCCCGCGCCGGGGGACGGACAGGTCCACGCCGTCCAGCGCGGACTCGGCGCCGGGCGCGTAACGGGCGGTGACCCCGCGCAGTTCCAGCAGCGCGCCCGGGCGGTCCCCGTCCGGGGAGGGGACCGGCGCGTCCGCGTCCGCCGCCTCGGAGGAGGGTTCGAGCGGGATGGCCTCCACCTCGCGGATGCGCCTGGCCGCGGCCACGCCCGACTGGAGGGTGGTGACGCTCTGGGACAGCTCCATGACCGGGGTCATAAGGGTGAACGCGTAGAGCAGGAAGGCGATGAGGGTGGAGACCTCGATCGCGCCCGATGACACCCGCAGCGCGCCCACGCCCAGGATGGAGATGATGGCGAGCTGGATCCCGCTGAACGCGATCGTCCAGGCGACCGCCTCGCGCCGCACCGAGCGCACGCCGTGCCGCGCGGACTCCCGCGCGTGTTCGAGGATCTGGCCGCTCAGGCGCTCCTCGGCCCGGCTGACCTTGACCGTGCGCACCGCGCGCAGCGCGCCGTCGAGCATGCCGCCCATCAGGCCCAGGGAGTTCTGCGCCCTCTCCTGCGCCTTGGCCAGGGCGGGCATCAGCGTCAGGAACAGGACGGTGACCACGAGCACCGCGACGAAGGTGACCGTGAGCAGGAACAGGTCCAGCACGCCCATCATGACCAGCGTTCCCACCAGCAGCACGCCGCCGTTGATGAGGCTGATGACGCTGCTGGAGGCGGCCTCGCGCAGCAGGACCGTGTCGGAGGTCGCCCGGGTGACGAGCTCGCCGGAGGAGCGGCGCGACAGCGGGATGAGCGCGGCGCGGAAGTAGCGGCGCACCAGCGAGGTGCGCGCGTCCAGCACCACCTTCTCGGCGACGGTGCCGAGGAGGATCCAGTGCCACAGGCCGGACACTGTGCCCAGCACGAACAGGCCCAGCAGCAGGGCGATCGGCACGAGTAGGCCGCCCCCGCCGGAGACGGTGTCCAGGACCAGCTTGATCACCATCGGGTTGGCGAGTTCGAGCGCCGAGCCGAACAGGGCCAGCACCAGGCCCAGCGCCAGCTTGTTCCGGTGCGGGCGCACGAACGACCACAGCACCCGGAGCTGGGCGAACCGGGGTTCGGGCACACCCGGTTTCGAGTCGGTGTCTACTTTGGATGGATCAGTCATGTTTTAAAGTAGGTCATAGGCGACCGATTATTGTCAACCAATTACCGACAAGCTTAGGATGAGGGCATGGTGAAGAGCGCTCCCTCAGACGAAGAGACGAGGACGCGCGCCCGGACCCGGCGCGCGATCCTCGAAGCGGCGGTGGAGGTGCTCGGGGAGAACTCCTCGGCGCCCCTGTCCCAGGTGGCCAGAACCGCGGGCGTGGCGCGCAGCACGCTCCAGCGCTACTTCGCCGAACGCGCCGACCTGGTGTGCGCCCTCGGCGAGTACGCCGACGAGCTCATCAACGAGGCCACCGAGCGGGCGCGCACCACCGAGGGAACCGGACTGGAGGCCTTCCGGCGCCTGGTGCCCGAGTACTTCGGGCTCCAGAAGGTCGTCATGCTGGCCTTCGGGGCCGACGACTCCTGGGACGAGATGCTGGAGGAGGAGTGCGGGGAGGCTGACCGGGCCCTGTTCGCCCTCGTCGAGCGCGGCCACGCCGACGGCAGCATCGACCCCAGGATCACCCCGGTGTGGACGCAGCAACTCCTGTGGGCAGGGCTCTACGCGGCCTGGGCCTACGTGAGCGCCAGCCGCACGCCCGCCTACGAGTCCCTCAACCTGTGCGTGCACTCGCTGACCAAGGCCATCGCCAACCCCGGCCGCGACGGCGCGGCCGACTGACCCGGAGCCGCGCGAAGCCGGGTGTCCGCCCCGGGCGGCGCGTCGAGGAAGTCGGGTAACCCGCCGGGGGAGGGGGCTACAGGTACAGGCCGGTGCCGCGCTCGGGGGCCTCGTTGGCCACGGCGTGCACGTCGCGCTCGCGCAGGATCACGTAACGCTCGCCGTTCAGCTCGACCTCGCCCTGCTCCTCGGGATCGAAGAGCACCCGGTCCCCGGTCTTGACGTGGCGGGCGCTGGTCCCGGCGCCGACGACCTCTCCCCACGCGAGCCTGGTCGCCAGCTTCACCGTGTCCGGGATGACCAGGCCGGCGCTGCTGCGCCGCTCGGTCCTGTCCGGGACCGACTTCACCAGCAGGCGGTCGTGGAGCATCTGGATCTCAAGCTTTGATTCGGGCACCACTCCAGGGTATTCGGCGCGGAAACCGGCCACCGCACGTCCACCCGAGAGCCCCGAGGTCGCAACCCACTCCCAACCTCCGGTACAGTAATTCCATCGCCGAGCGGGGGAACCGCCCGGCATACAAGGGGCTATGGCGCAGTTGGTAGCGCGCCTCCATGGCATGGAGGAGGTCTGGGGTTCGAATCCCCATAGCTCCACGGTCGAAGGGCGACCCTGCTCGCGCGTGAACGCGCTCGCCGGGTCGCCCTTCGTGCTTTTCGGGGGAGACCCCCCGAACCCCCCGAGGTACCCCCCTGCGGTCGGGGTGGCGGTGATCGGTGGGGTGGGTGGGCACTCCCTTGCGACGTGAGGTTTCGCCTCCGGGCTCCTGCGGCTGGGTGCGGCCGAGTCCCGTGTGCGGTTCCGGCGTCGATCCACTTGCGGGGGGCGGTTGCGCTGCGGCATCGGCGGTTAGGTTAGCCTCACCTGGCTTGTGCCAAGGCTTCCCTCAGGAGTTCTCATGCCCCGCACCTCACGGCCCCTCCGGATCCACCCCATCGTGCTGCGCCGCGCGGAGGTGGCCCGCGTCGTCGACGTCACCCCGAACATGCGCCGGATCACTCTGACGGGAGACGATCTCACCGCGGGGAGGATGGGCGGGGGCTTCGAACGCCCCGCGTTCCGCTCGGACGGGTTCGACGACCACGTGAAGCTGGTCATCCCGCCGACCGACGGCCCGCTGCCGCACGTCGGCACGCAGGAGGAGAAGCGGTTCGCGTGGAACCCCGAGGTGCTCGCCCTGACCCGCGACTACACGGTGCGCTCGTACGACCCGGAGGCGAACACCTTCGACATCGACGTCGTGCGCCACGACCACGGCCTGGCCGCGGCCTGGGCGTTCCGCGCGCGGCCGGGGGACCGGATCCACTTCGCGGGCCCCAAGTCGTGCGCCCTGCGCAACGACGAGGCCGAGTGGCACCTGCTGGCCGGAGACGAGACGGCGCTCCCGGCGATCGGCCGCTGGCTGGAGGAGGCCCCCGAGGGCACGCGCGGGCACGTGATCGTCGAGGTCCCGACCGAGGCCGACCGCCAGGACATCCCGACCGCCGCGGACGTCAGCGTCGAGTGGCTCGTGCGCGGCGGACTCCCCGCGGGCACGGGCACGCGGCTGTTCGACGCGGTGCGGCGCGTGGCGGTGCCGGACCAGCGCGTCTACGCCTGGGTCGGCGGCGAGGCGATGACCATCGCCCCCATCCGCCGCTACCTGCGCGGGGACTTGGGGCTCCCGAAGGAGGACGTCGAGGTCGTCGGGTACTGGCGCAGGCCCAGGAGCACGGACGACAGCGCGCAGCGTGACGACGCCGAGCGCCTCGTTCCCGCCGACACCGGCGGCACGACCCCCGCCGAGCTGCTCCACGAGGTGCACGAGATGACCGAGCTGGCGCCGCCGATCATCACGCGCGTCGCCGTCACGCTCGGCATCGGCCCGCTCATCGCCTACGGCGTCTCGACCCGCGACGGGATCGCCCGCGAGACCGGCGTGGAGCCGACCCGGCTCGCACCCCTGCTCGACGCGATGTCCGCGCTGGGACTGGTGGAGCGGGACGGCGACCGCTACCGCAACACGGCCCGCGGCGGCGTCCTCATGGAGGAGTCGGCGGTCGAGGGCCTCTCGCTCGACAACCCGGCCAACCGCGAGGCGCTCGGGTTGATCGACCTCCTCGACGTGCTGCGCTCGGGCCGTCCCTCGCCGCGCCTGGGCGCGTCGTCGTGGCGTGAGCGCCGGGCGGCCGACGGAGTGCTGGACGGCGTCCACCACGACCGCGCCGCGGACGACCTCCAGTACGTACTCGAACCGCTCGCGCGGACCGCCCCGGTCGCGGGCGCGCGCACCCTCGCCGTCTTCGGCGACGCGGCCCCGTTCGTCGCCTCGCACCTCGCGCGCGGGCGCACCGTGCAGCTGCCGGGCGACGCCGACCCCGCCTGGCCCGCACACGACTGCGCCGTCCTCGTCGGCGCCCTGGAGGGCCGATCCGACGAGGAGGCGCTCCCGCTGCTGCGCGCCGCGTTCGCCGCGGGCCCCGCCCTGGTGCTCGCCGAACGCACGTCCGACAAGGCCGCCGCCGACGACCATGCCGCCGAGCACGCCCTGACGAGTCTCGCGGTCACCGGCTCCGTGCTGCGGACCCGGGAGCGCATCGATGGCCTCCTGCGCGCCGCCGGGGCGTCGCGGGTGGAGGCCACCACCCTGGGCTGGGGTTTCGGCCCGTTCGGGACAGTGACCGTCGCACATGCGTGAACTCGCCGCACCCGGCCGCGCGCGGCCTTGCGCAACCATGAGGTCGCACCACGGGTGGCTTGGGTGCAACCATGGCGTTGCACATCAAGGGATCGGAGAAGAGCCATGGACGAGACGCTGGACCGGGTCGAACGGCAGGTGGACATCGCGGCGCCGCCCGAACGCGTCTGGGAGCTGGTGACGCGACCGGGCTGGATGATCAACGACGGCGCGATCATCGACCACGAGACCGAACGGGACGGCGACGTGGACGTCGTGCACGACCCCGTCCACGGAACCTTCCGGGTGCGCACCGAGAAGCTCCGGCCCCACTCCTACGCCGCCTTCCGCTGGCTCGCCCGCGAGGGGGAGGGTTCCGCGCTCGTGGAGTTCTGGATCCTGGAGCGCGACGGGGGAGGGGTGACCCTGCGCGTCGCGGAGAGCGGCTTCTCCACGCTGAGCGACTCCGAGGCCGAACGGCGCAGACTCCTGGAGGAGACCACCTCGGGCTGGGAACTGGAGCTCGCGGCCGCGCGGTCCTACCTCGACCCCGCGACCGTCGAGCGGTCCGTGCACGTGGACGCCGCCCCCGCCGGGCTCTGGCCGGTGCTCACCGAACCCCGGCACTTCGCCGCCTGGTACGCCTTCGGCGGCGCCGACTTCGAGGCCGTGCCCGGAGCGGCGATGGAACTGCGCTGGGAGGAGCACGGCACCTTCCGCGGACGCGTCGTCGCCGTCGAGGAACCGACCCTCTTCTCGTACCGCGTCGCGGCCGAGCCCGACACCGAACCGGGGGAGGACGACAGCACCCTGGTCACACTGCGCGTCCGCGAGTCCGGGAAGGGCTCGCTGCTCACCGTCACCCAGAGCGGGTTCGACGCCCTCGCCGCGCGCCTGGGAACCGTCCCCGACAACGTCGCCACGGAGACCGAGGGGTGGTCCGGAGGCCTCGCAGCCCTCGTCGGACACCTGGCGCGGACGGCGGAGCCGTGACCGGCGAGGCCACCGCGTTCGCGGCCCTGGGCGACGAGACGCGCTGGAGCATCCTGGTCCGGCTGGGCCGCGCGCCCGCGTCGGCCTCGGCACTCGCCGAAGAACTGCCGATCAGCCGCCAGGCCATCGTCAAGCACCTGGAGGTCCTGCGCGGAGTCGGCCTGGTCGAGTCCGAGCGGCGCGGCCGCGAGGTGGTGCACCGCCCGGTCGGGGCGCGCCTGAGCGAGCTGGGGCGCGATCTCCAGCGCGTCGCGCGGGTCTGGGACCGCAGGCTGGAGGCGATCAGGAAGCTGGCGGAGGAGGACTGAGCCGTTCGTCCACGAAGGCGAGGAGGCCCGGATCGCCCGAGGTCAGGCGCTCCACCTCCTCGCCCCCGTCGCACCGGCACAGGGCCACCGTCACCTCGGAGGCGGTCCGCCCCACCACCCGCCACACGGCGCCGTGGTCCTCCCAGCGGACCAGGGTTTCGACCGGGTTCTGTCGTGGTCTGTCGCTCATGTCCTCTCATGTGCCCCGCCCGGGGGTGGTTGAAGAGGGGCCTGGACGGGCGTCCCGGCCGTCCCGGAGCGCGCGGGGGTGTGTGGGCCGGCCGACACTGCGGCTGGTCATCCCACCCCCACACGTCCGATAGACTCGAATCGTTGCCGAAAAGCACACGGGGCTATGGCGCAGTTGGTAGCGCGCCTCCATGGCATGGAGGAGGTCTGGGGTTCGAATCCCCATAGCTCCACGGACGAAGGGCGACCCTGCTCGCGCGTGAACGCGCTCGCCGGGTCGCCCTTTGCGTTTACCGGGGGGAGACCCCCCGAACCCCCCGAACCCCCCGAGGTACCCCCCTGTGGTCGGGGTCGTGGTGTTCGGCGGGGTGGGTGGGGCGTTCTCCCCCGGCGCGGGGCTTCGCCCCGAGACGCCCCCTGTGGTCGGGGCCGAAGCGGTTCTTCTCTCTTGACTCGTTGGTGTGTCATGGGTCATAATCAACGCATCGGTTGATTAACAGGAAAGTTGAATACGCAGATGGCGACCGACCCGTTGAGTCTCACGTTCGCCGCACTGGCCGACCCGACCCGTCGGGCGCTGCTGGCGAGGCTCGCCGAGGGTGAGGCCACCGTCAACGAGCTGGCGGAACCGTTCCCCATCAGCCTCCAGGCGGTCTCCCGGCACCTGAAGGTGCTGGAGCGGGCGGGCCTGGTCAGCCGGGGCCGCGACGCGCAGTGGCGCCCCTGCCGACTGGAGACCGCCCCCCTGGAGGAGGCGACCGGGTGGATCGAGCGCTACCACCGCCAGTGGGAGGACCGCTTCGACCGGCTCGACGCGGAGATCCGCCGGATCCAGCAGACACAGACCACAGGAGAGCAGTCATGAGCGACCTCACGGTGATCGCCGAGCCCGGGCAGCACGACATCGTCGTCACGCGCAGCTTCGACGCGCCCCGCGGCGTGGTGTTCAGGGCCATGACCGAAGCCGAGCACCTCGCCCGCTGGTGGGGGCTCAAGGAGAACGAGACCGTCATCGACCGCGCGGACCTGCGCCGGGGCGGTTCCTGGAGGTTCGTCGAGCGCGCCCCCGACGGCCGGGAGTACGCCTTCCACGGCGTGGTCCACGACGTCGTCGCGCCCGAGCGCTTCGTGCAGACCTTCGAGTTCGAGGGCATGCCCGGACACGTGTGCCTGGAGACCACCACCCTGGAGGAGGGGGACGGGCGCACCCTCTACACGTCGACCACCGTGTTCCAGAGCGTCGAGGACCGCGACGGCATGGTCGAGTCCGGCATGGAGTACGGCCTGAAGCAGTCCATGGACGCACTGGACGAGCTGCTGGCCGCGATGGGCTGAGCGCCTCCGGCCGATCCCGCCTGTGGACAACGCCCGCCCTGTCCTCCGCGGCCGGTACTGTCGATCCGTGGCAGATCTCCCCGACGTCCCCACCCTGCTCGACGCGGCCGTCGCCGCCCTGGGCGGCAGCCGCCGCGAGGGCCAGGCGACCATGGCCGGTGCCGTGGCCGAGGCGGTCGACAAGCGCGAACACCTGGTGGTCCAGGCCGGTACCGGCACCGGAAAGTCCCTGGCCTACCTGGTGCCCGCGATCAGACACGCCATGGCCAAGGAGAGCACCGTGGTGGTCTCCACCGCCACCATCGCCCTGCAGAACCAGCTCATCGAGCGCGACCTGCCCCGCCTGGCCGGGGCCCTCGCGCCGATGCTGTCCCGCGAGCCCACGTTCGCCGTGCTCAAGGGCCGCCGCAACTACCTGTGCCGCAACCGGCTCCAGACCGCCGGCGAGGAGGCCGAGGACACCGAGCTGTTCGACCCGCGCCAGCTCTCCTCGCTGGGCCGACAGGTGGCCCGCCTGCACGAGTGGGCCGAGGACACCGTCACCGGCGACCGCGACGAACTCGTCCCCGGCGTCAGCGACCTGGCCTGGCGCCAGGTGTCGGTGGCCGCCAACGAGTGCATGGGCGCCCGGATCTGCCCCTTCGGCCAGGAGTGCTTCGCCGAGTTCGCCCGCGAGGCCACCCAGGGCGTGGACGTGGTGGTCACCAACCACGCCATGCTCTCCATCGACATGTCGCAGGGCTACCACATCCTGCCCGAGCACAACACGATCATGATCGACGAGGCGCACGAACTCGTCGACCGCGCCACCTCCGTGGCCACCGGCGTCCTGGGCGAGCGCACCGTCAACGCCGCGGCCAAGCGCGCCGCCCGCCTGGTCGAACCCGGGATCAGCGAACGCCTCACCGAGTGCGCCGACGGCCTCGCCCTGATGTTCACCGAGTCGCCCGACGGGCGCCTGGACCACATCGACGACGCCCTGGCCAACGCGGTCGCCGCCACCCGCGACGCCGCCTCGGCCTGCGTCACCGCCATCGGCCCCTCACCCGGGGAGCTGGACCCGGACGGCGCCAGCGACCGCCGCCTGGCCCTGGCCGCGCTCGGCGAGGTGCACGACACCGCCGTGCGCGTCCTGGAGTCCTTCGAACCCGCCCTGCGCGACCGCACCGAGGTCGTCTGGCTGACCAAGACCCCCGGACGCCAACCCGCGCTCCACGTCGCCCCGCTCGGCGTGGGCGGACTGCTGCGCGAGAAGCTCTTCGGCGACCGCACCGTGGTGCTGACCTCCGCCACCCTCACCCTGGGCGGCTCCTTCACCTCGCTGGCCAACCAGTGGGGCCTGGGCCGCGAGGTGGTCCAGGAGGCCGCCGAACGCGCCGCCGCGGGCCGCGGGCCCGAGCCGGACGGACCCCCGGACGGGGACGGCACCGACGACGAGGACGGGCCGCACCGCGCGGCCGGGGAGCCCCGCTGGCGCGCGCTGGACGTCGGCTCCCCCTTCGAGCACGCCCGCCGCGGCATCCTCTACGTGGCCACCCACCTGCCGCCGCCCGGCCGCGACGGCCTCGCACCCGCCTACCTGGACGAGATCAGCGGACTCATCGAGGCCGCCGACGGCCGCGCGCTGGGGCTGTTCTCCTCCATGCGCGCCGCCCAGCAGGCCGCCGAGGAGCTCCGCGAACGCCTGGACCAGCCGATCCTGTGCCAGGGTGAGGACTCCACCGGGCAGCTGGTGCGCCGCTTCGCCGAGGAGGAGCGGTCCTGCCTGTTCGGCACCCTGTCCCTGTGGCAGGGCGTGGACGTGCCCGGACCCTCGCTGTCCCTGGTGATCGTGGACCGCATCCCCTTCCCGCGGCCCGACGATCCGCTGGCCTCCGCGCGCCAGCGCGCGGTCGCCGCGCACGGGGGCAACGGCTTCCTGTCGGTGGCCGCCACCCACGCCGCCCTGCTGCTCGCCCAGGGCACCGGGCGCCTGCTGCGCTCCACCGAGGACCGGGGGGTCATCGCCGTCCTGGACCCGCGCCTGGCCAAGGCCCGTTACGGCGGCTTCCTGCGCGCCTCCCTGCCGCCCTACTGGGGGACCACCGATCCGGCGGTGGCCAGGTCGGCGCTGCGCCGCCTCGCGGGCCAGCCCGAACCCGCCGCCGGGTAGGGCTCCGGGGCCGTGTCGCGCGAGCGCGGTCCGGTCTCAGCCGCGCGTGCGGTAGCCGAACAGCCGGACCGCGTACGCGGGGGACTCGTCGTCCTCCGCCTCCTGGATGAACCAGCGGTCGTCGTGCTCGCCCACCAAGAGCTCGTTCCACATCATGTCGATGAGCTTGAGCCGGGAGACCACGGACGCCTCGGGGTCCAGCACGATCGAGTAGGCGCGGTCGGTCAGCCGCTGGGTCACCATGCCCACGGACTGGCCGTCCCAGATGGCCGGGACGGGGGCGTGCCCGACCTCGACCCCGCACAGCCGCAGCTGCTCCACCTCCTCGTCGAGGGCCTCGGCCGCCAGGGCGCCGTCCAGCCGCAGGGCGTCCTCCAGCTCGTCGCGGTCCTCGTCGGCGCGCATGTAGGCGTGGTAGGTGCGGTAGCCGCAGGTGCGGCACTTGCGCCAGACGACGCAGCGGGCCAGTCCGTAGGCGGACTGCGCCTCGCCCACACTCTGGTAGTCGCTCACCTCGCGAATCGTGCCGCAGTCGCAGCACAGGGCCGTGAGATCCTGCTTCATCAGAGTCCCCCCTCCGAGGCGAGTATGCGACGGATGAAGCCCGTTAGGGAACCCGTTCTGCGAGGAAGTCGCGGCAAGGACTCGTCATCAATGCCCAAAATGACCCGGTCGCGGGTTTCGGACCGTCCCCAACGGCGTGTCGGTGTGGCGAGTCTTACCCTCGCCCAGTACGCCCGCGCGCCCTCACTCGTCCAGTGACAGGCCGCGCTTGTTGCGTGCGCTCCAGTCGCGCATCCGCTGCGGGTAGCCGACGATCTGCACGTCGTAGGCCGGGGCCGCCAGGTTCCGGGCCACCTTGCGGATCACGTCCGGCGAACCGCACCGGCGGCGGATCCACTCGCCGTCCGTCGCGACCGCGACCGCCGTGGCCCGCGTGGCGAAGGTCTCCGGTTCGACGAAGAACTCCACGCCCACCCTGCTCTTGGCGAACTCGATCAGCGCCTTGATGTCCGAATCCTCGGCATCCCGGTCGAAACGGGCCTTGCCCTTGCGGTTGGCCTTGCGGAGTCCGAAACGGTCTCGCCATCCCATCGGCGCTCATGTCCCCTTGGTGCAACTCGGTGCGGCCCGGTGCGGCTGGATGCTCGGGACCTCGCGAAGGCCCCCGCCGGGCACCACGGCCCCCGAGTCTAGCGGTCCGGGCCGTCCCCGACAGGACGCGTATCCCCCTGCTCCACGGCTTTGCGCGTTTTCCGGACAGCCCTGTCACGGCGCTGCTACGTTCTGTTCTCACATGGTGCTTACAGGGGGTGCAGACCATGCCGATGTGGACGTGGGCGGGGGAGACCGCACGACGACTCCGGGCGGTCGGCCAGGCGGAGCTGGCCGAGGCGGTCGCGGGTCTGCCCGTGCTCTGCGAGGCCGGGGACCCGGTGCGCGTGGAGGCCGTGGCCCGTTCGGCGCTGCGCACCGCGCGCCGACTGGTCGCCGAGGCGGGAGCGGTCGAGGCCGCGGTCCCGGGGGTCTTCGGCCCGCCGACCCTGTTCTTCCTGGCGCACTGGCCCCTGGCCGTGCGCGTGGGCGCCCTGGCCGAGGGCGGGCGCGCGCTCGCCCAGGTGAGCGCGGCGGCCGACGACGAACCCGAGCCCCTGGCCCACGGGCCGCTGCCGGTGTCCCTGCTGGAGACCCTGGTGCGCTGCCACGCCAACATCGACGCCCGCGGCACCACCGGACAGCGCCGCGAACTGCTCTCCACCCGGCGCCTGGCCGGTTGGGAGCGCACCCCCGCCTGGCCCTCCTTCACCCTCGCCCGGGTCAACCTGCTCATCGACGAGGACCTGGCCGACCGGGCCGAGAACGAGCTGCGGCGCTACGAGCACACCGCCACCGGCCCGGCCATGCTCGGCGCCGAGGGGGTGTTCACCCTGGTCAGGGCCCTGCGCCACCAGGACGAGCACGCCCAGGCGCTGGAGGTGCTGGACCGCATGGAAGCGGAGCTGGTCCTGGACGAGACCAATCCGCGCAGGGCGGCCCTGAACCGGCGCATCCGCTTCGAGCGCGCCCGGCTGCTGTCCTGGCTGGCCCGCCTGGGCCACTGCCCGCCCCAGGAGGCCATCGTCCCCCTGCCCACCGTTGAGGAGGCCGAGGCGTACCCGAGTCTGCGGCCCGCGTGGGTGGAGGCGGTGGAGAACCTGGTGTGCCAGGGCGCTGTGCGCAACGACTGGCGGCTGGGGGTGCGGGTGACCACCTGGTCGCGCTACTTCGAGCGGGTGGGGGCGCCGCGCCGCGGCGCCGAGCTGGCCCTGTCCGCCGCACGCCTGGCCGCGGTCCGCGGCGCCCGCTGGGTGGCCAGCTGCTCCGCGCAGCGGGCGGAACGGCTCATCGGGGAGCTGGGGAGCACCGAGGAGGTCCTGGGAGACCTGGCCGAGGTGCGCGCCATGATCGCGACGATGCCCCCGGTCCGGCCGCTGGCCCCGGCCGAGGAGGTGCTGGACTTCCTGCGGGCGCAGCCCGCGGAGGAGGTCGACCCCGAGCAGCAGGCCGAACAGGTCAACGCCGCCCTGGAGAGGATGCCGCACGACACCCCGCTGCTGACCGCGCTCGGCCAGGTCGGCCGGACCCTGATGCTCTCGGACGCGGCGACCGAGCCCCAGTGGCGCCACGTGCGCGAGCAGCCGGGGGACCAGCGCGCGGCGCTGTCCCTGCTGGAGACCCTCCTGCACGACAACGACACCGTCGGGGTGCGCACCCTCGTGAGCACCCTGGCCGCCGGTGCGCTGGACGGTCCGGTGCGGGCCGGCGCCCCCGGGCGGGGGACCCTGGCGCCCCACCCCTGACGGGCGGTCACAGGGGGCGGCCGTCGCCGGTGTGACGCCAGGGGCGGGCCGGACCGGAGCGGGAGGGGCATCCTCACACGGTCGCCGCGCCCACCCCGGAGGCCAGTGAGCGCCCCGCGGGGTAGGACAGCGCGGCGGCGGGCAGCCGGGAGGGACGACCGCTGGCCAGCACCCGCACCCGGCCCGGGGCGGCGCCCACGGGCCTCTCGCCGATCCGGCGCAGGGCCTGCGCGGCCACCGCTCCGGCGGCGGTGAACAGCTCCGCCCGCCCGCCCAGGGCCGCGGAGATCCGCGCGCCCACCAGGTCGTAGTGCGTGCACCCGAGCACCACGCCGTGCACGTCGCCGGGGGTCAGTCCGGCGGCGTAGGCCACCGCGTCGTCGATCAGCCTCGGGTCGGCCGACTCCACCGCCTCGGCCAGCCCGGCGCAGGCCACCGCGGTCACTTCCACGCCGCGGGCGAAGGTCTCGATGAGCTGGCGCTGGTAGCCGCTGCGCGTGGTCGCGGCGGTGGACCACACCGCGATCGGCCCTCCGGCCGCCGCCGCGGGCTTGATCGCGGGCACCGTCCCGATCACCGGGACGTCCGGCTCGAACTCGGCGCGCAGCTCGGCCAGCCCGTGCACCGACGCGGTGTTGCACGGCACCACCACCGCGTCCAGCGCCGCGCCCCCGGCGGCCTCCTGCGCGGCCCGGGCCCCGGCCAGGGCGCGCGCGACGATCTCGTCCGGGGTACGCGGACCCCAGGGCATGTGGTCCGGGTCCATCGACAGGAACAGGTCGGCGTCCGGCCGTGCCACACGCAGGGCCGCCGCGGTCGAGAGCATGCCGATACCGGAGTCAACGAGAGCGATACGCACGAACCCCGATCCTACGACCACCTCCGCACCGCACCGGCGGGACACCGCGCGGCGGCGTCGGATCCGCCCGCGGCGGCCGTGTTCCGGGCGTGACCTCAGGCAGGACGAGTAGGGGGAAGACACGGAACAAATGGGGTGGCACAAAGCCGTTACCGGTAGGTAGAACTGAGTGGATCGGCCGTCCCAGCCGCCCGGCGGCCATGGCCGACCCGGCACGCGAGTGCGTGTCGCCGACATCGGAACGGGAACTGGGATGACTTCTCAACAGCAGGTCACGGGCAGCGCCACCCCCGTGCGGACGGGGCTGGCCGAGCACATAGCGGCGGTCCACAAGCTGCGCCGCGACTACCGGGCCCTGCCCCAGAGGGCGCCGGTGCGCCTGGCCAAGCCCACCTCCAACCTCTTCCGGTTCCGCGAGCCCACCGGCGCCCCGGCCCTGGACGTGTCCGCCTTCACCGGAGTCATCTCCGTCGACCCCGTCGAGCGCGTCGCCGACGTCGGCGGCATGACCACCTACGAGGACCTCGTCGCGGCGACCCTGCCGCACGGCCTCATGCCGACGGTCGTCCCCCAGCTGCGCACCATCACCATCGGCGGTGCCGTCACCGGCATGGGCATCGAGTCCTCCTCCTTCCGCAGCGGCCTGCCGCACGAGGCCGTCCGGGAGATGGAGATCCTCACCGGAGGCGGCGACGTCGTCACCGCCACCAGGGACAACGAGTACAGCGACCTCTTCCACGGCTTCCCCAACTCCTACGGGACCCTGGGCTACAGCCTGCGCCTGCGCGTCGAACTCGAACCGGTCTCGCCGTACGTGCACCTGCGCCACGTGCGCTTTTACAAGGCCGCCGAGGCCATGGACGCCCTCGCCCTGGTCTGCGCCGACCGCGAGTACGGGGGCCAGCCGGTCGACTTCGTGGACGGGGTCGCCTTCGGTCCCGACGAGCTGTACCTGACGCTGGCCCGCTTCACCGACGAGGCCCCCTGGACCAGCGACTACACCGGCCAGGAGGTCTACTACCGGTCCATCCAGCGCTACGCGGGCAGCGGCCCCGGCGACTACCTCACCATCGCCGACTACCTGTGGCGCTGGGACACGGACTGGTTCTGGTGCTCCCGGGCCTTCGGCACCCAGCACCCGCTGGTGCGCCCCCTGTGGCCGCGCTTCCTCAAGCGCTCCGACGTCTACCGCAGACTGGTCGCCTGGGACCGGCGCACCGACTTCTCCCGCCTCCTCAACCACTACCGGGGGCGGCGGCCCAAGGAACCCCTCATCCAGGACATCGAGGTGGGCGTCGAACGCGGTGCCGAGTTCCTCGACACCTACCACGCCGAGATCGGCATGACCCCCGTGTGGATGTGCCCCCTCCGGCTCCGCGAGCCCCGCCGCCCGGGGCAGGGCGAGGGCGAGCACGTGTGGCCGCTCTACCCGCTCGACCACGACCGCCTCTACGTGAACTTCGGCTTCTGGGGCCTGGTCGACATGAAGCCGGGACAGCGCCGGGCCCACCACAACCGCCTGGTGGAGGAGACGGTCGCCGAACTGGGCGGCCACAAGTCCCTGTACTCGGACTCCTTCTACGGCGAGGAGGAGTTCTGGCGCCTGTACAACGGCACCGCCTACGCCGGGCTCAAGGAGGCCTACGACCCCGACGGGCGGCTGCTCGACCTGTACGCCAAGTGCGTGCGCAACCGCTGACGGCACGAGACCACCGGGACGCGACCCTAGGGGACGTCACCGCGTCCGGCTAGAGGGAAGGACAGAGTAATGCGGCTCGCTGAGATCTTCGAACGCGTCGTCGGACCCGACGCGCCCATCCGGTTCACCGCCTACGACGGCAGCGGTGCGGGGGACCCCGGCAGCGACGTGGCCCTGCACGTGCGGACCCCGGTCGCGGTGAACTACCTGGCGCAGTCCCCCAACGCCGTCGGCCTGGCCCGGGCCTACGTCTCCGGTCACCTGGAGCTGGAGGGGGACATGTACACCGCCCTCAGACGCATGGCGGACTTCGTCTTCGCCGACGGGTTCGGGGTCTCGGTGCGCGACGCGGTCGCGATCGCGCGGTCGGTGGGCTGGGTCAAGTTCGTCAACCGGGTCGCCCCGCCGCCGCAGGAGATGCGCCGGGGCCGCCTCAGCGGACTGGGCTGGCGCCACTCCAAGCAGCGCGACGCCGAGGTGATCCACCACCACTACGACGTCTCCAACGCCTTCTACGAGATGGTCCTGGGGCCGTCGATGACCTACACCTGCGCCGTCTTCGACGACGGGGACGGGGCCCCGGACCGGGTCGGCCGCTTCGACGGAGCCCTGGAGAGCGCCCAGTTCCGCAAGTACGAACTGGTCTCGCGCAAGCTCGGCCTGGAGCCGGGCATGCGCCTGCTCGACGTGGGCTGCGGCTGGGGCGGCATGGTCATGCACGCCGCCCGCGAGCACGGGGTCCGCGCGCTCGGTGTCACCCTGTCCAAGGAACAGGCCGACTGGGCGGCCAAGAGGATCGCCCAGGAGGGGCTGTCCGAGCTGGCCGAGGTCCGCCACATGGACTACCGCGACGTCCCCGACGGCAGCTACGACCGGATCAGCTCCATCGGCCTGACCGAGCACGTGGGGGCGGACAACCTGGCCTCCTACTTCGCCTCGCTCAACGACAAGCTCGTGCCCGGGGGGCGTCTGCTCAACCACTGCATCACCCGGCCGCGCAACGACCTGCCGTCCCTGAAACGCGGGGGCGTCATCAACCGCTACGTCTTCCCCGACGGGGAGCTGGAGGGCCCCGGCCGGATTCAGACCGCCATGAACGACGCCGGGTTCGAGATCCGCCACCAGGAGAACCTGCGCGAGCACTACGCCCTGACCCTGCGCCACTGGGGCGCCAACCTGGACCGCAACTGGGACGAGGCCGTCGCCGAGGTCGGTGCGGGCACCGCCCGGGTCTGGCGTCTCTACATGGCCGGGTGCGTGCTCGGCTTCGAACGCGACGTAGTGCAGCTGCACCAGATCCTCGGCGTCAAGCTGGACGGCACCGAGGCGCACGTGCCGCTGCGCCCCTGGTTCTGACCGGCCGCCCCACCCGCCGCCGCGGACCGCCGCACGGGCGCGCCGAAGGCCCTCCCTCCTCCCCCTTGTTCGCCGGGGGAGGACCTTCGGCCTGTCAGGGACCGTGCGGGTCCGCTTCGCGGCATCATGGACCCGGGGCGTGTCCGGCGGACGCACACCCCGCCGCGCGACCGGCGGGACCCGGCCCGGCACGCCCCGGCCGCACACCCACCAGAAGGGACCACGACGTGTCCTCATCCTCCGACGGCAGCACCGACGGGACCACGCCCGCGCCCGACGCGCCCGACCACGTCAAGCGGACCGCGATCGACCTGATCGAGGCCTACGCCGACCGCAACCGGCAGGAGCTCGACGGGGTCGTCCCGCGCGCCGCCGACGACGTCGAGGCCGTCACGTCCGAGCTCAAGGTCATCGCCGCCTTCCTCGGCCGCCGCGTGCAGCAGACCGGCGTGGTCTGGAAGCCCGCCGACTCCCGTGAGGCCGTCGCCCGCATGGTCGCCGAGATGCTCCCGCCCGAACTGGAGTTCGCCGTCTCCACCGCATGGGAGGCCCACTCGGTGGGCGAGGAGGAGGCCGCGGAGCGCTTCACCCGGGGCGACCCCATGGTCTACGTGCACATGCTCGCCGCCTTCGGCGCGGCCATCGGCCTGGCCGTGTACAAGCGGGCCGAACTCCTGTCCACCCTGCGCCAGGTCACCGGACTGTCCGAGTAAGGACGCACAGCCGAGGGACAAGCGGGTCGAAAGGGACTCGTGCGACACGCCGTACCGGCCGCGACACTCCGGATATGTCCAGCCTCCTAACGGCTCAGACACAAAAGGTAGTGGTTTACTTCACTCGACGCGGTTCTTTACGTAGGTTTCCTACCAACCCTGAGGGGACCCTCGAAAGGAACGGGAGGCGTGCCGATGGCCCGCAGAAGAACCCACAAGTACGTTCCGCTCCCCGCCGCCGTCGCGGCGCTGGTCCTGGCCGCGACGGCGTGCGGGAGCGGAGGAGGCGGGGCCGCCGACTCCGACGGCCTCCTGGTCTGGATCATGCAGGGCACCAACCCCGACGAGACGGGGTTCTTCGAGGCGGCCAACGCCGCGTTCACCGAGGAGACCGGCATAGAGGTGGACGTCGAGTTCGTGCCGTGGCAGGACGCCCAGAACAAGATCTCCACCGCCATCGCGGGCGGCACCATGCCCGACGTCGCCGAGCTCGGCAACACCTTCACCCCCGGTTTCGCCGACGCCGGAGCCCTGCACGACCTGTCCGGCTACGACATGGACACCTCCCGGTACATCCCCGGCCTGATGGAGATGGGCCAGTTGGAAGAGGGTGTCTACGGCGTCCCCTGGTACGCCTCCATCCGCTCCGTCGTCTACCGCACCGACGTCTTCGAGGAGCACGGCCTGGAGATCCCCGAGAACTGGGAGGAGCTGCGCGAGACCGCCCTGGCCCTGTCCGAGGCCGAGGAGGACATGATCGCCTTCCCCGTCCCCGGAGACGCCCAGTACTCGGTCATGCCGTGGATCTGGGGCGGCGGCGGGGAGATCGCCGTCGAGCAGTCCGACGGCACCTGGGTCTCGGAGATCGACAGCGAGGAGGCCCGCGCCGGCATCGGGTTCTTCACCGACCTGGCCCTGGAGGACGGCACCTCCACCACCGGCGCCGTCAACTGGAACGAGATCGCCGTCATGGAGGCCGTCGCGGAGGAGGAGGCCGCCATGGCCATCCTCGGCAGCGCCAACCCCAAGGCCATCCTGGAGGCCAACCCCGACCTGGAGGGCAGGCTGGGCTCCTTCACCCTGCCCGGCCAGGACGGCGGATACATGCCCTCCTTCGCGGGCGGCTCGCTGCTGTCGGTCTTCGAGGGCACCGGCCAGGAGGAGGCCGCCTGGCAGTACGTCCAGCACCTGACCGGCGAGGAGTTCGGCATGCGCTGGTCGGAGGAGACCGGCTTCTTCCCGGGCGTGGTCGACCGGGTCGACACCTTCTCCGAATCCGCCGACCCCATCCTGGAGCCCTTCGCCGTCCAGCTCAACGAGGCCAGCCGGGGCGTGCCCGTCACCCCCGCCTGGACCCAGGTCGAGGCCGAGAAGGTCCTGGTCGGCATGCAGCAGGACATCCTCAACGGCGAGGCCACCGTGGAGGAGGCCACCGAGAGCGCGGCCGACGAGATCGAGCGCATCCTCAACGGGGGGTAGACACGTGCGAACACCGGTCGGGTTGGGCACCGCCAGCAGCGAACCGGGGCCCGAGGCCCCCCGCTCCGCCGAGCCGTCCTCGCGACGGCCCCGGCCGCGGCGGGCGCCGCTCCTGGGCCACCGCGGCCGCAGGGCGCTCCTGCCCTGGGTGCTGCTCGCCCCCGCGCTGACGGTCATCGGACTGCTGCTGTTGCTCCCGCTCGCCCGGATCGTGTGGCTGTCCTTCCGCGAGTACCAGCTGCGCAACCTCGTCTCGGGCGAGTCCGACTTCATCGGGCTCGCCAACTACGCCGCCCTGCTCACCGATCCCTACCTGTGGCGGGTCGCCCTGCTCAACACGGTGGTCTTCGCCGTAGTCGCGGTGGTCACCACCATCGTCGTGGGCACGCTGGTGGCGCTGCTGCTGGCCACGCTGCGCCCGGTGCCCCGGATCATCGTGGTCTCCTGCATCATGGTCGCCTGGGCCATGCCCGCGGTCAGCGGAACCTACGTGTGGATCTGGATCTTCGACGTCGACAGCGGCGTCGTCTCCCAGGCCCTGGCCTCCCTGGGCCTGGTGGAGCCCTCCGGGTACAACTGGTTCGCCGACCGGCTGTTCTTCTACGCCATCGTCACGCTCAACGTGGTGCACGGGGGCTTCCCGTTCGTGGCGGTCACGGTCCTGGCCGGACTGCTCACGGTCCCCGCCGAACTGCACGAGGCGGCCCGCATCGACGGCGCGGGCGCCTGGAAGCGCTTCTGGCACGTCACCTTCCCGGTGCTGCGCCCGGTGTTCGCCGTGGTCACCGTGCTCTCCACCATCTGGGACTTCAAGGTGTTCGCGCAGATCTACCTCATGCCCGGCGGCGACGTGGGCGGCTCGGAGGTGCTCAACCTGGGCGTGTGGTCCTACGTGCGCTCCTTCGGCCACAACGACTACGGCCTGGGCTCGGCCATCGCCGTGCTGCTCACCCTGCTGCTGCTGGTGATCACCGTGTTCTACCTGCGCGCGCTCTTCCGAGAGGACGAGCTCCGATGAGCGCGGCGGCCCCCGCGGCCCGCTCAGCGGGCGGGGTCGTGGACCCCCGCCACGAGCTTGTCGCGCACCCGGCGCCAGTCGACCGAGGCCAGCGAGCGCCGGTCCAGGTCCTCGCGCACCGCGCCCATGGTCCGCAGGTCGTACTCGCCCAGCGGGCGCCCGTCGTCGTTGTCGCGGTTGACCAGGTTCTCGACGTAGGCGTGCAGCAGCCGTCCGCTGGGGTCGCGCAGGGCGTGCCGGACCGCGCGGTCGCGGAAGCGGGCGTCGTGGGGGATCCAGCTGATGACGACCTCGGTGGGGGAGGGCCCGGGGAAATCGCGCACGGTGCTACGCCACCGTCTCCGGCGACCCTGTCGACACGGCCATCACTCCTCCTCCGCCGGGGTGCGAAGGACGTCCCGCCCCGGACAGTGCAGGAGTCTAACGGCCCCGTCCGAACCCGGAACAACCGGATTCGGCCCGGTCACCGCTGAGGAAGGAACGCCCGTGGTCACGCGCACAGAGGCATCCGCCGCCGACACCGACTGGGAGGGCCGCGTCCGCGACGCCCGCCGCAGGGGCGAGGTCCGCAGGACCGGACGGTTCCTGGCCAAGTCCGCCGGAGTGGCCGTCCTGCTGCTGTTCACGCTCTTCCCTGTCTACTTCATGCTCATCAGCGCGTTCTCGGACCGGGCCACCTCGGGGGCCGGGGCGCTGCTGCCCACGGGGCTGTCCCTGGACAACTTCGTCTACGTGCTCACCGAGGCCAGGTTCGGCCAGTACATGCTCAATTCGCTCACGGTCGCCTGCATCACCGTGGTCGGAGCGTGCGTGCTGTCGCTGCTGGCCGCCGTGGCGGTGGCCCGCTTCCGGTTCCGGTTCCGCACCGCGGTGCTGGTGATGGTCCTCATCGTGCAGATGGTGCCGCTGGAGGCGCTGGTCATCCCGCTCTTCCTCCAGGTGCGCGACCTCCAGCTGCTCAACACCATGCTCGGCCTGGGCGTGGTCTACGTGGCGCTGTCCCTGCCGCTGGCGGTGTGGATGATGCGCGGCTTCGTGGCCGCCGTGCCCGTGGAGGTGGAGGAGGCCGCCTACATCGACGGGGCCTCCTGGGGCCAGATGTTCTGGCGGGTGCTGTTCCCGCTGGTGGCGCCCGGCCTGGTGGCCACGGCCATCTTCTCGTTCATCGTGGCGTGGAACGAGTTCGTGCTGGCGCTGACCTTCATGACCCAGAGCGAGAACTACACGGTGGCGGTCGGCCTGCGCCAGTTCTTCGGCCAGTACGCCAACGACTGGGGGCACGTGATGGCCGCCTCCACCCTCATCACCATCCCGGTCATGGTCTTCTTCGTCCTCGTGCAGCGCTTCCTGGTCTCCGGGCTCGTCCAGGGAGCCGTCAAGGGGTGAGGGCGGGGCCGGTCCGCGGGCCGACGCGGAGCGGAGGCCCGGAGAAGACAGGGCCGGCCCCACCGCGCGGGATGTCAGCCGCGCAGCTCGCGCTTGAGGATCTTGCCGGTGGAGGTCATCGGCAGCTCGGTGCGGAACTCCACCTCGCGCGGGTACTTGTACCCGGCCAGGCTCTCCTTGGCCCACGCGACGAGCCCCTCGGCGGTGACCTCGGCGCCCTCCTTGGGGATCACGAACGCCTTGACCTCCTCGCCGTGGGTGTCGTGGGGCACACCCACGACCGCGGCCAGGCTGACCGCCTCGTGGGTCATCAGGACCTCCTCGACCTCGCGCGGGTAGACGTTGTAGCCGCCGCGGATGATCATGTCCTTGGAGCGGTCGACGATGAAGTAGAAGCCCTCCTCGTCGCGGCGGGCGATGTCCCCGGTGCGGAACCAGCCGTCGCGGATCACCTCCGCGTTGACCTCGGGGCGGTTGTGGTACCCCTTCATCACGCAGTGCCCGCGCACCGCGATCTCGCCCTCCTCCTCCACCTCGTTCCACTCGGGGTCGATGAGCTTCATCTCCACACCCCACACCGGCAGCCCGATGGAGCCGGTCTTGGCCTTGACCTTGGGGTCGTTGAACGAGACCACCGGGGAGGTCTCGGACAGGCCGTAGCCCTCCTTGATGCCCACGCCGAAGGTCTTGGTGAAGTCCTCGGCCAGCTGACCGGGCAGGGCGGCGCCGCCGGAGACCGCGTCCACCACGTTGCCCGCGATCCTCTCCAGGTCGTAGGCGCCGGGATCGGCGGCCCGGACGGCGCCCAGCAGCCCCCAGTACATGGTGGGCACGCCCGCGAAGGCCGTGACGCCCTCCTTCTCCATGAGTCTGAGCGCCTCGGCGCCGTCGAAGCGCGGCATGAGCACCATCGTGCCGTGCCGGTACAGGGCCGCGTTGAGCATGACCGTCTGGCCGAAGATGTGGAACAGCGGCAGGACCACGAGGGCGACGTCGCGGCCGTCGGGGTGGGCCTCGACCAGCCGGGCGGAGCCGACCGCGTTCAGCAGCAGGTTGTGGTGGCTCAGCTCCGCGCCCTTGGGCTTGCCGGTGGTGCCGCTGGTGTAGATGATGACCGCGGTGTCGTCGGAGCTGGCCTGCACCGTCTCGAACTCGCCGGGCTGGCCCTCCAGCGCCTTCCAGAAGGTCTCGGCTCCGTCGATGGTCGACTCGGTGGCGCCCGGGGAGGCGGGCAGGTCCACGTAGAACTCGCAGGAGTCCACCTGGCCGAAGGCCTCGAAGGCCCGCTCGCCCAGCGGGAGTTCCGGCGTGCCGGTGAAGGCGAAGAGGGCCCTGGCCCCGGAGTCCTCCAGGTGGTAGGCGATCTCGCGCGGGGTCAGCAGCACGTTCAGCGGCACGATCACCGCGCCCGCCTTGAGGGCGCCGAAGTACACGAAGGGGAAGTAGGGCACGTTCGGGCTGGCCAGCGCGATCCGGTCCCCCGGCCTGATCCCGCGCGCGACCAGCAGGTTGGCCACCTGGTTGGCGATCATGTTGGTGATCGCGTAGTTCAGGCGCAGGTCGCCGAAGACCAGGCACTCCTTCTCCGGAGCCGATCGGGCGCCGTCCTCCAGGAGCACGGACAGGTTGAGCATGGGGGCCTCCCGCAGCCAGATGGGTCCAGTGAACGCGCGAGGATTCGGGATGATGTGACCCGCGTCGCGTGTTCTGCGCCACTTTGACGGAAGAGTAACAAACCGGCTGGTCGGTGTGGAGGGGGCGGGAGTCCGTAATCTCACCGATCTTCCCCTCCGTCCCCTGCGACCCCGGGAGCGAGCGCGGAGCACGGCGACGCCGGGCCCGCCCGCACGGTGCGGAGGAGGACCGCTCCGGCCCCGTGCCCCGACCGCCGCCCCGGCAGCCGCCCCCGTGCGCACCCGCGCGGGGCTGCGCGAAACCCGTCCGCGCCCCGACCCGCCAACCGCTAACCTGAGTGCTGTACACCCCGAACCGGCTAAGGAACACGTGGCGATGACAGCGGTAGACGGCGACCAGACGACGGGCGACACCTACGACGCCCGGGCCCTCCAGGACAAGTGGCAGGCGCGCTGGGCCGCTGAGCTTCCGTTCCAGGCCGACGAGGACCCCGGGGACACCCGCCCGCGCTCCTACATCGTCGACATGTTCGCCTACCCCTCCGGCGACCTGCACATGGGCCACGCGGAGGCCTACGCCATCGGCGACGTCATCAGCCGCTACCGCCTCCAGCGCGGCGACAACGTCCTGCACCCCGTCGGCTGGGACTCCTTCGGCCTGCCCGCCGAGAACGCGGCCATCAAGAACAACTCCCACCCCGCCGAGTGGACCTACGCCAACATCGAGACCCAGGCGGCCTCGTTCCGGCGCTACGGCATCAGCGTGGACTGGTCGCGCCGCCTGCACACCAGCGACCCCGAGTACTACCGCTGGAACCAGTGGCTGTTCACGCGCTTCTTCGAGCGCGGACTGGCCTACCGCAAGGACGGCCACGTCAACTGGTGCCCCCAGGACCAGACCGTGCTGGCCAACGAGCAGGTCGTGCAGGGCAGGTGTGAGCGCTGCGGGGCCGACGTCGTGCGGCGCAGCCTCAACCAGTGGTACTTCCGCATCACCGACTACGCCCAGCGCCTGCTGGACGACATGGACCAGCTCGACGGAGGCCGCTGGCCGGACGAGATCCTGGCCATGCAGCGCAACTGGATCGGCCGCTCCACCGGAGCCGACGTCCACTTCGCCATCGAGGGCCGCGACGAGCCGGTCACCGTCTTCACCACCCGGCCCGACACCCTCTACGGGGCGACCTTCTTCGTCGTGGCCGCCGACGCCGACCTGGCCGACGAGCTGTGCGCGCCCGAACAGCGCGAGGCCTTCGACGCCTACCGCTCCGACGTCGCCAAGCTCTCCGACATCGAGCGCCAGGCCACCGAGCGCCCCAAGACCGGCGTGTTCCTGGGCCGTTACGCGATCAACCCCGTCAACGGCGAGCGCATGCCCGTGTGGGCGGCCGACTACGTCCTGGCCGACTACGGCCACGGCGCCATCATGGCCGTGCCCGCGCACGACCAGCGCGACCTGGACTTCGCCCTGGCCTTCGACCTGCCGGTCCGGGTCGTGGTGGAGACCGGCGAGCCCGACCCCGTCGAGACGCGCACGGCCACCGCGGGGGAGGGCGTCCTGCGCGACTCCGGCCCGCTGGACGGCCTGGCCAAGACCGAGGCCATCGAGCGCATCATCGAGATCCTGGCCGAACGCGGCACCGGACAGGGCACGATCAACTACCGCCTGCGCGACTGGCTGCTGTCCCGCCAGCGCTACTGGGGCACCCCCATCCCGATCGTCCACTGCCCCTCCTGCGGCGAGGTGCCCGTCCCCGACGAGCAGCTGCCCGTCACCCTGCCCGAACTCAAGGGCGCCGAGCTGGCCCCCAAGGGCGTCTCGCCCCTGGCCGCGGCCACCGAGTGGGTCAACGTCGACTGCCCCTCCTGCGGCGGCCCCGCCGAGCGCGACACCGACACCATGGACACCTTCGTGGACTCGTCCTGGTACTTCCTGCGCTACTGCTCGCCGCGCCTGGACACCGCCCCCTTCGACACCGAGGCGGTGGAGAAGTGGGGGCCGGTGGACCACTACATCGGCGGCAAGGAGCACGCCACGCTCCACCTGATGTACGCCCGGTTCTTCACCAAGGTCCTGCACGACATGGGCATGGTGTCCTTCACCGAGCCCTTCCGCCGCCTGACCAACCAGGGCCAGGTCATCAACCAGGGCCGTGCCATGTCCAAGTCCCTGGGCAACGGCGTGGACCTGGGCAAGGAGATCGACGCCTACGGCGTGGACGCGGTCCGGCTGACCATGCTCTTCGCCTCCCCGCCCGAGGAGGACGTGGACTGGGCCGACGTCTCCGTCGTCGCCGCGCAGAAGTTCCTCAACCGCGCCTACCGGGTGATGAGCGAGGCGGGCGCGGCCGGCGCGCCGGGAGCCGACCCCGCCAAGGGCGACAGCGACCTGCGCCGGACCACGCACCGCACCGTCGACCAGATCACCGCCCTGGTCGAGTCCCGCCGGTTCAACGTGGCCATCGCCCGCACCATGGAACTGGTCTCGGCCGCCCGCAAGGCCATCGACTCCGGTCCCGGCGCCGCCGACCCGGCGGTCCGCGAGGCCGCCGAGGCCGTGGCCGTCTGCCTGTCCCTGTTCGCGCCCTACGTGGCCGAGGAGGGCTGGGAGAAGCTCGGCCGCAGCGGCAGCGTCGCCGTCGGCAACTGGCCCGAGGTCGACCCGGCCCTGCTGGTGCAGGAGTCCGTGACCTGCGTGGTGCAGGTGCAGAGCAAGGTCCGTGACAAGCTGTCCGTGGCGCCCGACATCGACCCGGCGGAGCTGGAGCGGCTGGCCCTGGCCTCCGAGAAGGCACAGGGCTTCATCGGCGACAAGCAGATCCGCAAGGTGGTCGTGCGCGCGCCCAAGCTGGTGAACATCGTCGTCGGCTGACCAGGCACACGAGGGGCGGCGGCCGCGCGCAGCGGCCGCCGCCCGTGTGCGGTCGGCTCGGTGACCGACAGGGAGGCGGTGGCCGGGTGGGTCCTCTCGCGCGGGTGGCCGTGATCGGCGCGGGCACGGTGGTGCTGTCCGCGGTGGCGATCGGCGGCGGGCTGTGGCTGGACGGGGACGACCCGGGCGTTCCCGAGAGCGGCGACGTCCACGCCGCGGCGCCCGGGTGCGCGGTGGTCTCGGACGCGCTCGTCACCGGCCTGGTGCCCGGCGCGGTACTGGAGTCCTCCGAGCACGGGCCCCTGGCCGACGGCGACAGCACCACGTGCTCGTGGTCCTCCGCCGGTCTGACCGAGGGGCCGCAGGGGGTGCTCCGGCTGGACCTGTCCGCCCGTTTCACCGACACCACGGGGGAGGAGGCGGTCACCGGCGCCCAGCGGGCGCGGGAGGCCTACACCGCCCTGACGCCGGTGCGCGGAGAGGCCGTGGAACTGCCCGCAGGGGAGGGCCGGGTGTGGCGCGGCCAGACTCCTGGTACCGCCGAACTGGCCTTCCCCACCGACAACCTGCTGGTGCGGGTGTCCTACGCCGGGACCTCCGGCACCGAGCCGGTCGACTTCGGAGAGGCCCGGGACCTGGCAGTGGAGTTCGCCGTGCAGCTCGGAGAGGCCCTGTGAACGACCAGCAGCCCGATCCGCGGGAGCCCGAGCAGTCCCGGGAAGCCCAACAGTCCCCCCGAACTCCTCAGCCGCAGCAACCGCAGGAGCATCAGGAGCGGCGGGAACACGAGCCACCCCAGCCGCAGGAGGAGCAGCCTCAGCAGGGGAATGAGGCGCCGCAGCCCCAGGGGTCACAGGAACCTCCCCGGTCGCGCGCAGAGCAGCAGCCGCCTCAGCCGCCCCAGGCACCGCAGCCCCACGGGGAACCACAGCCGCCTCAGCCGGCACAGCACGACGGGCAACAGCAGCCCCTTCCGCCGTCCCAGGCACCGCAGCCCCACGGGCAGCAGCAGACCTACCACCCCCTCCAGCCCCCACAGGGGCAGTACCCGCCGCCCCCCGGCACCCCGTGGCAACAGCCCCACCCCCAGCAGCCCGCACCCGAGGTGGTGGCCTCCGTCCAACCGCAGAGCCGCGGTTGCGCCACCGTCGCCGTGGTCGCCGCCGCACTGGTGCTGGTCGTGCTCGCCGCCGGGGCGATCTGGTACGTCGTGGCGCGCGACACCCCGGAGGCGAGCGCCTTCGGGGCGGCGCCCGAGTGCTCCGTCGCCGAGACCGGGACGCTGGACGAGCTGGTGCCCGCCCACGAACTGGAGGTCGAGGAGCCTGTCGGCGGCCCGCAGGAGGCGTTCGGCTCCGGCTGGCAGTGCCGGTGGGCGACCCCCGGCGGCCCCGGCGAACAGGTTCCGGCCACCGCGACGCTGGTGGCCGTGGCCGCCCCCGACCCGGGCGGCGCAACGACGGCCGCCGACAACCTGCGCACCACCACCTCCCAGTACGACGCGCAGGAGCTGGAAGGCGTCGGCGAGGAGGCGGTCGCCTGGGTCCAGGAGGACCCGTACACGGTCGCCTGCGTCGGCGCCCGGGTGTCCAACCTGTACCTGGAGACCTGTTACACCGTGGCGGCCAGCTACGACGCGCAGGACCCGGGCGACCGGGAGCGCATGGTGGCGGGCGCCGAGGAGTTCGCTCTGTCCGTGACCGAGGCGCTGCCGGACTCCATCCCCGAGTGAGGCCCCGGCGCGGCTACCAGGCCGCGCCCAGGAACTCCTCCAGCGCTGGCGAGACCTCCTCGGCGAACGGGCGCTGGGCGTCCAGGACCGTGGCCCCGGGCTCGTCCCGGTAGCGGCGGAAGATGTGGTCGGTGTCGGGGACGTCCACCCGTCGCGCTCCGTCCAGACCGGTCATCAGCCGGTCCACGTCCTGCCGGGAGACCTGCGCGTCCCGCTCCCCCCACAGCACCAGCACCGGGGTGCCCCCGGGCAGGTCCTCCGCCAGCTCGACGGGGTCGAAGGCGTCCATGTAGGCCAGGAAGTCCTCGTTGACTGGGGTGTAGACGCCCATGACGCCCCCGCTGGGCATCTCCACCTCGCTGAGTGCACGCCCGGACCTGATCGCGGCCCGTCCGGCACGGGAGTCCGAGAGCAGCTGGACCACCTGCCCCTCATCCACCTGGCCCGAGGCCTCGACCGCGCGCGCCTGCTCGGTGAGCTGGCGGTCGATCAGGTCGAGGTAGCGCGTACCGGGAGGCGCGGCCAGCACGAGCGCGGGGGAGGGGTGCTCGGCCCCGATGAGCTCGTGGGCGCGCAGCGCGTACAGGGCGCCCTCGCTGTGCCCGACGACGACCACCCGTTCGGGGTCCACCTCCGGCTGGGAGACGAGTTCCTCGTAGGCCGCCGCGACCTGCTCGTCGAAGATCACCGGGTCCACCGGCGCGACCTCGTCGCCGGGGCCCGGCGTCTCGAAGTCCGGACCGCTGCCGTACTTGTCGTAGCGCAGCGAGGCCACCCCGACGTCGGCGAGCACCCGGGACAGGTTCTGGTTGGTGCCGGCGTGGGGGCGCACGGAGCTGTTGCCGTCGCGGTCGGTGGGACCGCTGCCGGAGATGATGAGCGCGCCCGGAACGGTGCCGGAGACGTCCTGGGGCATCCGGAACGCGCCGGACACCTCGTACCCGCCGCCCTCGAAGGCCACCTCGCGCTCGACGCCGCCGACCCCCGGCGCCTCGGCGGCCCCGTCGTCGGCGGGGGCGCAGGCGGCGGTCAACAGGACGGCGCTCGCCGCACCGGCCAGTGCGGTGCGCCAGCGGACGGCGGGGGAGGAGGCACGTGTGAACACCCTCTCAGCCTAGCGGCCCGCGCCCGTCGGCCCCGCGCCGTCCACAGGGGGAAGCGTCCCCGGTCCCTCCGAGGGGAGGGGGACCGGAGACGCGGGTACGCGGGTACCTCAGACGCGGCGCATGACCGCGACCACCTTGCCGAGGATGGTGGCGTCGTCGCCGTTGATCGGCTCGTAGGCCTCGTTGCGCGGCATCAGCCACACGTGGCCGCCCTCCTCGCGGCGCAGCACCTTGACGGTCGCCTCCTCGTCGAGCAGCGCCGCCACGATGTCGCCGTTGTTGGCGTCCTGCTGCTGGCGCACCACCACCATGTCGCCGTCGGTGATGGCGGCGTCGGTCATCGAGTCGCCGACCACGGTGAGCATGAACAGGCGTCCCTCACCCACCAGCTGGCGCGGCAGGGCGAGCACGTCCTCCACCGACTCCTCCGCCAGGATCGGACCGCCGGCGGCGATCCGGCCGACCAGCGGCACGGCCGCGGCGCGCGAGAGGTCGATGTCCTCGGGCACCAGGGTCTGCCCCGAGGCGCGCCCGGGCGTGCGCAGCTCCACCGCGCGCGGCCGGTTCTGGTCTCGGTGCAGGTAACCCTTGCGCTGGAGGACCTTGAGCTGGTGCGCCACACTGGACGGGCTGGACAGGCCGACCGCTTCCCCGATTTCCCTTATCGACGGGGGGAAACCCCGCTCCCGGACATAGCGCTGGATGCAGTTCAGCACGCTCTGCTGGCGCGCGGTGAGTTTGGGGGCTTCGGGCGTGGACCCGCCCGCGTTCTCCGCTGGTGCGAGAACGGTGGCGGTATCTGCGGTTCCGGGATTCTCCTCCGGCACGGCCGGGCCTCCTCGGCATTCGGTTCGGTCAGGGCCTGCTTGTGTGACTGGCCACCCCCGGTCCGCGACCGTGCCGACCTGGGGGTCCACGTGATGGCGAAACCGGTGTGAAATCAAGGTCAACTTTAGTCGTTGCACACGGTGATATCAAACAAGCGTTCGAGGCCGGTGGCAATTGCCGTCGCGCGTATTCGCGGTCAATTTCCGGCCTGCACTTACGTGTGTACACGCGTTCACGCGCTGTTGTCCCCGGAATGCGCGAACGCGTGTCCGTGGCAGCGGTTCCGGCCGGGCGCGGGGGTCTTATCCCGGAGCGTCGGCTCGACCGAAATCCCCGTGACGTCGGGATTCCGGTGCCCGCCGCCGGGAGCGGCGGCTCCGGTGGGCGGCGCTATCCTTGAGCGCGGTGCCGGGCCGCCCCCGCAGCAGTCCGCCCGCGCCGACTTCCCCGCCCCACCCCGCCGCCGCGGGCCGCGATGCCGCGCGGTCCCTCGGCCGTGTTCGTGACACGCCCGTGCCGGGGTTGCGGCGGGGTCAGGAAGAAGTCTAGGTTCGACCACAACATCTGGTGTTGCGACAGGAGTGGTTGCCCAGAAGTTGTGGTTTAGTGGTACCTAGGCGTTGTCATTCGGTGAGAGAAGCAGGTGAACCAGGGTGCACTGTCCGTTCTGCCGCCATCCGGACACCCGGGTGATCGACAGCAGGTCCACCGACGACGGCGCGGCCATCCGGCGCCGCCGGTCCTGCCCCGTCTGCGAGCGCAGGTTCACCACCCAGGAGACCGTCCTGCTGATGGTGGCCAAGCGCTCGGGGGTCACCGAGCCCTTCAGCAGGACCAAGATCATCGCCGGGGTGCGCCGGGCCTGCCAGGGGCGCCCCGTCTCCGAGGACGCCCTGGCCAAGCTCGGCCAGCAGGTCGAGGAGGAGATCCGCGGCCGCGGCCTGGCCGAGGTCCCGGCCCACGAGATCGGCCTGGCCATCCTGGGACCGATGCGCGACCTGGACGAGGTCGCCTACCTGCACTTCGCCAGCGTCTACCGCGGTTTCGAGAGCCTCTCCGACTTCGAGGCCGAGATCGCCAGCCTGCGCCAGGACCGCGAGGCCGAGACCGGCGGCCGCAGCGGCGCCACCACGGGGTAGCGCCCCTCGCGGCCGCACGCCGACCGCGCGCGGGACCACACCACTCCCGGGACAAGGACGCCGGGCACGGTCGGTGACCGTGCCCACGAGTGAGGGGAGACCCGGCGATGACGGAAACCGCCAACGGTCCGGCCGGACGCAAGGGCAAGGGCAACCGCAAGGGGATCAGGGTGAGGCGCGTCTTCACCTCCCCGGGCACGCACCCCTACGACTCCCTGGAGTGGGAGCGCCGCGACGTCGTCATGACCAACTGGCGCGACGGTACGGTTAACTTCGAGCAGCGCGGGGTGGAGTTCCCCTCCTCCTGGTCGATGAACGCCACCCAGATCGTCACGAGCAAGTACTTCCGCGGCGCGGTGGGCACCCCCGAACGCGAGTGGAGCCTCAAGCAGCTCATCGACCGCGTCGTCGGCGTCTACACCGAGACCGGCCGCGAACACGGCTACTTCGCCTCAGCCGAGGACGCCGAGGTCTTCGACCACGAACTCAAGCACGCCCTCGCCCACCAGCTGTTCAGCTTCAACTCCCCGGTGTGGTTCAACGTCGGCACCGCCTCCGCGCAGCAGGTCAGCGCGTGCCAGCCCTACGACGCGATGGTCAGTACTCCGGCAGGGCTCGTGCCCATCGGTGAACTCGTCGAGAGGGACGCGGTCGGCACCAAGGTCTACGACGCCCATGGTCTGACCCGGGTCGTGGCGACCAAGGCCAACGGCATCAAGGATGTCCTGCGCCTGCACACCAAGGCCGGTTACACCCTCGACGTCACCCCCGACCACCTGGTGTGGAGGTCGACGGGGACGGAGCTCGACCGGGGCCGTTTCCTTCCCGCCGCGCAGCTCCAGCCCGGTGACAAAGTGCAGTGGCACCGGCGGGAGGCCTTCGGCGAGTCCGAGATCCGTTCGGCGGACATCGCGGAGGCAGCGCTCGCGGGATGGCTTCAGTCCGACGGGTTCGTGGGCCAGTACAACGGGACGAACCGGTCCCTGACCATCGAGGCGATGACGGTCACTCCGGCGGAGCTGGAATGGGTCACCTCCGCCCTGGACACCGTGCTCCCCGGAATCCATCGCAAGGAGACCCGCGTCAGCACCCAGGACGAGACCCTGGACTGCCGCAGGACCCGGCTCTACGGGAACGGCCTCGCCGACTTCGTGGAACGTTGGGGACTGCGTACGAGGGGAACGGACATGGAGGTTCCGGCCTTCCTGTTCACCGCTCCACTGCCGGTCGTGCGCGGCTACCTGCGCAGTGTCTTTCAGGGCGAGGGTTACGTCAGCGACAGGGAGCGTTCGACCCTCATCGGGCTGGACATGATCTCCGAGAAGCTGATCCGGGGCGTCCAGCGGCTGCTCCTCCGCTTCGGGATCTTCTCCCGTGTCCGCAGGAAGGCGGAGCCCAGGGAGGACCGCCACGACATCTGGGCTCTCGGGATCCAGCCCCTGGGTGAACGAGAACTGTTCCACACCGAGATCGGTTTCGTGGACGAGCGCAAGAATCTCAAGCTGGAGCGGAGCCTGGAGCGGTCCGGACGCGCAGCCGGGCGGACCAAGTGCCTGGAAATCGCCCGCGTCGAGAACCTCGGCACCATGGACGTCTACGACATCCAGACGGAGAGCGGTGAGTACCTCTCCGGCAACCTCCGAGTGCACAACTGCTTCATCCTGTCCGTGGACGACACCATGGAGTCGATCCTGGACTGGTACAAGGAAGAGGGGATCATCTTCAAGGGCGGGTCCGGCGCGGGTGTGAACCTGTCGCGAATCCGCTCCAGCAAGGAACTGCTCTCCTCCGGCGGGACCGCCTCCGGGCCCGTCTCCTTCATGCGCGGCGCCGATGCCTCGGCCGGGACCATCAAGTCCGGCGGGGCCACCCGCCGGGCCGCCAAGATGGTCGTACTGGACGTGGACCACCCCGACATCGAGGACTTCGTCGAGACCAAGGCCCGCGAGGAGCACAAGATCCGTGCCCTGCGCGACGCCGGGTTCGACGTCGACCTCGGCGGCGACGACATGTTCAGCGTCCAGTACCAGAACGCCAACAACTCCGTGCGGGTCTCCGACGCGTTCATGCGCGCCGTGGAGAGCGGCTCCGACTTCGGCCTGACCTCCCGCACCACCGGCGAGGTCGTCGCCACGGTGGACGCCAAGGAGCTGTTCCAGCGCATGGCCGGGGCCGCCTGGGAGTGCGCGGACCCGGGCATCCAGTACGACGGCACGATCCAGGACTGGCACACCACGCCCGAGAGCGGACGTATCAGTGCAAGTAACCCGTGCTCGGAATACCTCCATTTGGACGATTCGTCCTGCAACCTGGCCTCGATCAACCTGCTGAAGTTCCTGCGCGAGGACGACACCTTCGACGTGGAGCGCTTCACCGCGCTCACCGAACTGGTCATCACGGCGATGGACGTCTCCATCACCTTCGCCGACTTCCCCACCGAGAAGATCGGCGAGACCACCCGCGCCTACCGGCAGCTCGGCATCGGCTACGCCAACCTGGGCGCCCTGCTCATGGCGACCGGCCACGCCTACGACTCCGAGGGCGGGCGCGCCGTCGCCGCCGCCGTGACCTCGCTGATGACCGGCACCGCCTACCGGCGCAGCGCCGAGCTGGCCGGGGTGGTCGGCCCCTACGACGGCTACCGGCGCAACGAGCGGGCCCACAAGCGGGTCATGCGCAAGCACGCCGCCGCCAACGACGACCTGCGCACCGTCGGAACCCTGGAGGAGCCGATCCACGCCGCGGCCACCCGCGAGTGGGCCGAGTGCCTCAGGATCGGCGAGCGCAACGGCTGGCGCAACGCCCAGGCGAGCCTTCTCGCGCCCACTGGGACCATAGGTTTCATGCTCGACTGCGACACCACCGGCATCGAGCCGGACTTCTCGCTGGTCAAGTTCAAGAAGCTGGTCGGCGGCGGCTCCATGCAGATCGTCAACCAGGCCATCCCGCGCGCGCTGGGCAACCTCGGCTACCAGGACGAGCAGGTCGAGGCCGTCGTCGAGTACGTCTCCGAGAACGGACACGTCGTGGACGCGCCCGGCCTGCGCACCGAGCACTACGAGGTGTTCGACTGCGCGATGGGGCGCCGCTACATCCGGCCCATGGGCCACGTGCGGATGATGGCCGCGGTGCAGCCGTTCCTGTCCGGCGCGATCTCCAAGACGGTGAACGTGCCGGAGGAGGCCTCGGTCGAGGACTTCGAGCACATCTACTTCGAGGGCTGGCGGATGGGCCTGAAGGCGCTCGCCGTCTACCGCGACAACTGCAAGGTGGGCCAGCCGCTGTCCACCGGCGGGACGCGGGAGGAGGAGGCCGAGCCGGAGGCGGAGGCCGCCGAGGCGCCCCGTCCGGTTCGCCGCCGCCTGCCCAAGAAGCGACCGAGCGAGACCACGTCGTTCTCCGTGGGCGGGGCCGAGGGCTACATCACCGCGGGCTCCTACCCGGACGACGGTCTGGGCGAGGTGTTCATGAAGCTCGGTAAGCAGGGGTCCACCCTGGCCGGGGTGATGGACGCCTTCTCCATCGCGATCTCCATCGCCCTGCAGTACGGGGTCCCGCTGGAGACCTACGTGGAGAAGTTCACGAACATGCGGTTCGACCCGGCGGGCATGACCGACGATCCCGACATCCGCATGGCCCAGTCGGTGGTGGACTACATTTTCCGCCGCCTGGCCCTGGACCACCTGCCCTACGAGGAGCGGGCCGCGCTGGGGGTGCTGTCGGCCGCCGAACGCCAGGCGCAGGTGGCGGGTGAGGACCCCGCGCAGGTCGCCACGCAGGTGGAGTCCTACGCCCAGTCCGCCGCCACCCGCGGGGCGGACGCTCCGGAGGAGGCCCCGGCCGCCCCCGCGCGGGAGCCGCACACGGCGGCGGAGCGGCCGACCCGGGCGCACTCGACCGCGGAGCTGATGGAGGGCAAGGGTTTCGTGGCGGACGCGCCGCTGTGCGTGACCTGCGGCACCAAGATGCGCCCGTCGGGCAGCTGCTACGCCTGCGAGGGCTGCGGCGCCACCAGCGGTTGCAGCTGACCGGCGTCGGACGGGCGGTCCGGGGAGGGGGCGGAGCCGTACCCCTCTCCGGATCCCCGGTCCCGTGTCAGCCGCGGTCGAGGTCGCCGGAGGCGGCCGCGACCGCGGCTGACACGGCGGTCACCCCCAGCACGGCGGGCCAGGCGCCGACCTTCTTGGCCAGCGGGTGGGAGAGCCCGAACGCGCCGACGTACACGCCGGTGAGCGCGACCGCCGTGCCCACCCCCGAGCGGCGGCGCCAGGTCTCGAAGGCCGCGGCGCCGAACGCGGCCAGCACGGCGCCGCCCAGCGGGCGGTTGCCCGTCGCGCGGGCCACCGTGTAGCCGCCGATCAGGCCCGCGGTGGTCAGGACGGAGCTGGGTACTGCGGGCATGGACGGTGTCCCCTCTCGCGGCGGCCGGAGCCGGTGGCTGCGTGTGCCGACGACGTTATCGGCCGTCCGGCGGCGGTGTGGTCCGGCCCGCCCGGACAGGTCCCGCGGGTGGGTGCCCCCGTCACGTTCCGGTCTACAGCCCTGGGTTCCGGACGCGTCTCATGACAGGGTTGATGCTGTCCGCTACGGCCCCTCCGGTCACGGAACAGGTCCCCACCTGGAACCGGACCGCGGTACGCGACGTCGTAGCCGGTAGTTCCCGACCTCCGACCAAGGAGCCCATGCCTATGTCGTTCGCGCAGACCGTGCGCGGCGCGGCCGGTGCCGTCGCCCAGGGGGGCGATCCGCGCCAGGCGGTGTCCGACGCGCTGCAACAGGCCACCGAGGGCGGTGGCCTCGACCCCCGGGACTTCGTCGCCGCCCGTGAACAGGGTGACTCCGTCGGCACCCGCATCGAGCAGAAGAGCACCTCCCTCAACAACGCGGGCGAGGCGATCAACCGCAGCTACTACGAGCGCGGCGACGGCGGGCCGGTCCACGTCATCTGCCCCATGGTCATCCCCCGCGGACGCACCTTCGTGACGATGCTCCCGGCCATCGCGCTGGTGGCCCTCGGCGTGCTGGGCGCCGTCACCGTCCTGGTCCCGCAGGCGCTCAGCGGTGGCAACCCCCTGACCAACCCCGTCTTCGGCGTCCACTACTGGCTGATCACCATCGCGGTGGCCGCGTTCATGTGGTGGCGCCAGGGCATGGTGATGGTGCCGGAGGGCTGCGAGGCGATCGTCACCCGCTTCGGCAAGATGGAGAACGTCTTCCAGGCCGGGCGGGTCACGCTCTTCAACCCCTGGAAGCGCGTCTCCTACATCGTCAACACCACCCGCGAGTACCCCTTCAACGCGCCGATCCGCTCCGCGCCCACCAAGAGCGGCGTGCAGGCCTCCATCGACCTGTTCGTGCAGTTCAGGATCGTCAACGCCACCGACTTCGTCTACACGCTGGGCGGCGTGAACGGCTTCCAGGAGAAGCTCAACAACGCGATCAGCGAGACCACGCGCAGCCTCATCTACGAGCAGCAGGCCTCGGCCATCTACGACATGGTCGGTGACAACACCCAGAGCCTGGTGGAGCAGCTCAACCGCCAGTTCAGCGGGATCGTGGAGCTGACCAGCGCCAACATCACCCACGCCGAGCCCTCCAACCAGGAGTACCGGATGGACCTGGCGGCGCCGGAGATGGTCCGCGTCGCCAAGGACGCCTACACCTTCGAGTACGAGCTCCAGCTGCGCAAGGAGCAGAACGAGGGTGACCTGAACAAGGAGCTGGCGACCCTCAACGAGACCCTGTCCGCGATCCAGGCCGACATCGCCCAGTACCAGGCGCAGATGGACACGGCCCTGGAGCGCGAGACCAACCGGGCCCGCTCCCTGGCCCACCAGCGCTTCGTCGAGGCCCAGTCCGAGGCCAACGCCAACGCGGCCCTGTTGCAGGCCCAGGCCCTGGACATTCGCGCGGTGAGCGCCGCCGACGCCCCCGAGATCCTCAACTACCGCTTCCGCGAGACCCTCCTGGACAAGCTGGAGGCGGTCGCCGACAGCCTGCCGCAGGTCCTGCGGATCGGGTCGGGCGACGCCGCCAGCGTCGACTACCTGCGCATCGCCCAGGAGATCATCGGCCAAGCCGACACCGCCCTGTTCTCGCAGGAGGACATGGACGCCATCCGCTCCCGCCTCGGCGACATCCGGGGCCGCATCGCCGAGCGCGAGCAGGAGATCAGCGCGCTGGTGCGGGACGCCGACGGCCCCCGGCCCGAACCGGGCCGGGGCGAGGATCCGGGGGAGGAGCTGGTGGAGGAGATCCGCCAGTCCGTCTCCGAGCAGGCCATCGACGAGCGCATGTCCGAGGCGCCCCAGGCGCCCCAGGGGTCCCGGGAGCCGCACGGTCGGCACGAGGCCCCGCGGGAGCAGGGCCCCGCAGGGCCGCCGGTCGACGCGCCGCCGCCCTCGGAAGCCCCCCGCCGGTCCCCGGAGGACCCGCCCCCGCCGCCGTGGTCGCGCGGCACCCAGGGCTCCGGCCCCGACGAGGGAGGTCAGTAGATGAGCGTGTCAGTGAACGCCGGCGGCGGCTCCAGCATCAAGGAGTCCCTCGCCTCGTGGGGTGACCTGGCCGGTCTGCTGCGCGGCGGCGACCAGGGCGCGATCGTCCCCGTGGTCATACCGCGCGACAACCGGGGCCTGCGGTGGACCGTCCTGGTCTGGTTCGGCCTGTTCGCCCTGTGCTCCGCGCTGATGATGGCCATCAACGCCTCGGCGGGCGGGTTCGTCCTCGGGGTCGCCTACGTCGTGCTGGCCGTGCCGACCCTGATCGTCGGCGTCCTCAGCATCGTCGTGGCGGGTCTGTGGTGGTGGCGCAGCTCGATCATCGAGATCGAGGAGGGCACGCACGGCATCCTCACCAAGTACGGCGCGATCGTGAAGCCGATCGGTCCGGGCCGCCACTACCTGTGGCACCCGTGGTCGCGGGTGGACTTCGTGGTGGACACCCGCACGGAGATCCCCTACACGGCGCCGGTCCTGGCCTGCCCCACGCGGGAGAACGTGCCGCTGAAGTCGATCGAGTTCTTCCTCAAGTTCCAGATCACCGACCCGATCCGGTTCGTGACGATCATCGGCGCGAGCAACTTCGACCTCGTGCTCTCCAGCGCGGTGCAGGACGCCATCCGCCAGCGCAGCCGCCTGGTCAACACCGAGTCCGCCTACGACCTGCGCGGTTCCAACGTCGAGGACATGCGCCGCCTGCTCAACGGGCAGCTGGAGAAGTACGGTGTGCGCATCACCGGCTGCAACATCCCCGACGTGCAGCTGCCCAGCCAGTACCAGCAGCACCTGTCCACCCGGGAGCGGGTGGCCAAGGAGCTGGTGGCCTACGAGCAGGAGTGGGAGCTGACGCGCAAGCGCCGGATCGACACCCTGCTGATGGACATCGAACGTTCCAAGAAGACCCGTGACGCCAAGATCGTCGAGGTCAACGCCTCTCTCAACAAGGCGCGCAAGGACGTGGCGCAGATGCTGGAGGAGCAGGAGACCGAGGCGCAGCGGGTGCGCTACGAGATCGAGACGCGCGGGCGCGCCGACCTGGTGGCCGCCGAGAACGAGGCGAAGGCGCAGGAGCGCCTGGCCACGGCCTACCGGGACAACCGGGCGGTGCTGGAGTACGAGCTGGCCCGCCGCCGCCTGGACGTGGGCGCCACCCTGGCCGGGCGCGCCCCGCGCCCGGTCGTGGTGCAGACCGAGGCGGGCGCGGGTGACGGTTCGGCGCTGTCGACGCTGCTGACCGCGCAGCTGCTGCCCCAGGTGATGGACGGCCGGGGCGCGCGGGCGCCGCTGGGCGGTTCGGGCGGGGCCAGGGACGTCCTGGACTCCGCGCAGGGCGCGGTCGCCGCGGCCGCCGAGCGCCAGCAGCAGATGGCCGACGAGTACCAGCGCCAGCAGGGCGCCGCGATGCGCGAGCAGTTCGAGCGCGGAGAGGGGTACGGCGGGCAGGGACGCCGCTGACCCGGCGGCCCCGAGCACCGCGGCCGGTCCGCGGGGCGCGGGGTCGCGCACGGGGGCCCGCGACCGGGAGTGGTCGCGGGCCCCTTCCGTGTCCGGGATCAGGCGACGGGGGAGAGGGAGGAGTAGCCCCCGGCGATGTCGATCCCGTTCCGTGCGGCGATCTCGACCAGGTCCTCGACCTCGCCCGCCTGCGCGCTGGCCAGGTCGTCGTCGCCGAGCGCGTGGGCGCGGCGCAGCGCGGTGATCGAGTCGTGGATGCGCACGTGAAGGGTGAGCGCGAACTCGCGCATGGGGCCTCTCCTCAGGTTTGGCGGCGCTGCCGGTGAGGGAGGGCCTGCGGCTCTCCCCCGGGGGGCGTCTCCTTGTGTACCCGGCGAGGGTGAGAGCAGGGTTGGAGTGGGACAAGGACGGGCAAGGCCGGGGTGAAAACGCGGCCGCCCGCCGCGCGGTGGCGCGGCGGGCGGGTCACGGGTGCGCGGGCGCGGTCAGTGGTTGACCCAGACGTACCAGTCGCCCGACACGTGTTCGTAGATCCTGGAGCCCTGCCCGGGGACGAAGACGCCCTCGGGGATGCGCTCGGCGCTGTGCGCCAGGCCCGAGGGGCTGAACAGCCCCGAACCCTCCACCGCGTAGTGGGTGACGCCCTCGTACGCCGAGACGCTGCGCAGCGAGTACAGCCCCACCCGTTCGCCGTTGAGCGGGATGGAGGTGCGGCCGTCGGTGTCCTCGCGCAGCGAGAGCAGCTGGTCGGAGGAGGCGCTGATCCGGCTCTGGAGCGGGACGTCGGCCACGGCCAGGCCGATCGCGGCGGCGGCGATCACCGGTGCGGACACCCAGCGCAGCCAGTAGTAGCGGATCATCGGGCGGGCCACCGCCAGGGCGATGCCCAGGCGCAGCGCGCCCATCCCGGCGAGCAGCAGACCGCCCACCAGGGCGGTGACGAACGTGGGCAGGTGTCCGCCGGGGACGCTGTCCTCGAAGAGCAGGACCAGGCCGACCACGCCGCAGGCGGGGATGTAGAGCCGACCGGGCGGACGGGAGGCCCAGCTGATCAGTCGCTGGCCGAGCGTCGGCTTCTCAGCGATCTCGATCAGCTTGGCCAGGGACCTGTCGGGGGTCGGGCCGGAAGCCGCGGCGGACATGGCGTTCCCTCCACCGAATCCGTGTCATGGGGACGCGGACCCGGAGCGAACGGGAAGAAGGCGCCGCAGGGGGCCGCGTCACAGTCGATACGGCCGCCGAAGCACGGCCTGCTCCACAGGATAGAGCAGTGGCGGGGCGTGTTCGGGGAGGCGGGAGGAAACGCCGCCGTCCCTCCCTCGGGTCGCGGGCGGTTGACGACGGTGTTTCCGGTGCCTCACGCCGACGCGCGGTGAGAGGACGAGGTGGTCCCAGGACCACCGTCCGCCGCTCACGGCCATCAGTACGCACACCGCCGTGACCAGCGACGTCGTTCCCCACGAGGAGATGGGCGCCAGGTCGGGCGAGCCCGCCGTGAGGGCGCCGAGCACCGCCGCGACGGCGAGCAGGGGGCCGGTCAGCCATGTGAGCAGGCCCACGGCGAAGGCGATCGAGAGCGCGACGAGCAGGGCGGGCAGCGTCCCGGCGATCGGGGACAGCACGCCCAGTCCGGCGGCGTCGAGGTGCTCGGCCACCGCGGCCTCCCGGCCGCGCAGCGCGAGCCCGTACTCGGTGAACATCCACCCGACGCCCACCCGGACGAGGGCGGCGACGACGTCGTAGAGGCGTCCCCGGGAGATCCGTGGCCGCGGGTACGGCCTGGCGCGCTGCATGCCCATTCCTCCCGGGCGGACGGCGGTCCTGACAAGCGGAAACTACACAAAGTCACGGCTGTTGACCTCTCGTGGTGCCCGGCGAGTCGCGCGAAAGGGCGCTTGCGTGGCCGTCCTGTCCGGGATCGGGGCCATCCGGCGGGGCCGTCCGCGACCCGGGCCCCGCACGGCGTCCGCGCCGCACGCCCTAGGGTGGAGACCGTGCCGACCACATCCACGCCCGCCCCGCCGCCCGCCGCACCCACCTACGAGCTGGAGGACGAACTCCGCTCCTCCGGCGCGCGGGTGGTCGCCGGAGTGGACGAGGTGGGCCGCGGCGCCTGGGCCGGTCCGCTCCTTGTCTGCGCCGCCGTCCCCGGCGAGGGCGACCCGCCCCCCGGCCTGACCGACTCCAAGCGCCTGACCCCCAGACGCCGCCGGGAGATCGCCGACCAGCTGCGCCCCTGGGTCGCCGACCACGCCTTCGGCTGGTCCTCCCCCGAGGAGATCGACGAGGTCGGCATGACCGAGGCGCTGCACCGGGCCTCCCGCCGCGCCCTGGACGCGCTCTCCCCGCGGCCCGACGCCGTCATCCTCGACGGCAGGCACGACTTCATCGGCCGCCCCTGGAGGGTGCGCACCTGCTTCAAGGGCGACCTGTCCTGCGTCAGCGTCGCCGCCGCCGCGATCCTGGCCAAGGTTTGCCGCGACGCCCTCATGGCCGAGCTGGCCGCCGACCACCCCGGCTACGGGTTCGAGCGGGCCGCCGGATACCCCTCGCCCGTGCACCGCGCCGCCCTGGCCGAGTCCGGGCCCACCCCGCACCACCGCATGAGCTGGTCCTACCTCGACGACCTGCCCCGGTGGAAGCACCTGCGCAGGGTCCGCCCCGCTCCCGGCGGGCAGCTCCCCCTGCTGTGAGCACCGGACCCGCGGCCCCCGGGCGGCCCCCCGCCGGGGGGCACGACACGCGGTCCCGTACTGGACATCCGCCCCACTTGGGGCAAGGCTGTGGCTGTGGACGTCGGCCCCCCGGCGCCCCCCGCCCCCGACCCGGACCCCGCCGGTCAGGAGAGCCGACCGCCACGGACCCCCACGCAGGAAGGTGCATGGATGACGCGTGAGATGCGCTCCACCGCCGCCGCGGAGCCGGGACGCGCCTCGGGACTCGACCGCGTGCGCGCCCTCTACCACCGGATCCCCCTCGGCAGACGGCTCGTGTCCGCGCTGGTCCTGCTGACCGTGGTCGCCGTCGTCGCGTTCGTCACGGGAGCCTCCGTCCTCGGCGCGGTCACCGGGGCCCTGGTCCTGCTCATGGCCCTGGCCGCCCTCATGCGCTCCGTGGACGCCTTCGCCACCGTCATGGTGTGCGTGCTCTGGCTCGCGGTGGCCGTCCCCCTCTTCCAGATCCCCCTCACCGGCGAACCCGTCACGCTGCTGGTCCTGCCCCTGCCCCCGCTCGTGGTCCTGGCCGCCGGGCGGGCGCCCGAGTTCCCCGTCTGGCACACCACCGTGCTCTCGCTGACCGCCGGGCTCATCGCCGGGTTCTCCCTGGCCCTGGTCGGACTGGTCGTGGAGCCCTTCGCCGCCTCCTGGGGGATCGCCCTGCTCTACGCCGCCGCGGGCGCCTGCCTGCTGTGGCGGCTGTCGGCCTCGCGCCAGATCCACCGGGAGAGCGAGGCCAACCGGCGCCAGACCGCCGAGTCCATGCCCGTCTCGCGCCGCAACGGCGGTACGGGCCACGCGAACGCGCCCGGGGGCCGGGACGGAGCCGAGGGCCGCACCCGGACACTGCGCGCGCGCACCGGCAGCGGCTCCCGAGGCGTCCCTGCCGCCGACGCCGACGACGAGCCCGTCCCGGTCGACCAGGCCCTGGCCGAACTGGAGGACATGGTCGGCCTCGACCCGGTCAAACAGCAGGTGCGCGGGATCGCCGCCTCCATCGAGGCGGCCCGCCTGCGCGCCGACGCGGGCTTCCCCGTCGAGCGGCCACTGCGCCACCTGGTCTTCTCCGGTCCGCCCGGCACCGGCAAGACCAGCGTCGCCCGCACCCTGGCCACCATCTTCCACTCCTTCGGGCTGCTGCCCACCTCCCGCGTGGTCGAGGCCCAGCGCGCCGACCTCGTGGGGGAGTACCTGGGCGCGACCGCCATCAGGACCAACGAGCTCATCGACCGGGCGCTGGGCGGCGTGCTGTTCGTGGACGAGGCCTACTCCCTGGTCAACGAGGGCGACGGCCAGGCCGACCGGTTCGGCAACGAGGCCGTGCAGACCCTGCTCAAGCGCGCCGAGGACGACCGCGACCAGCTCGTCGTCGTCCTGGCCGGGTACGAGAAGGAGATGGACGCCTTCCTGGCCTCCAACCCCGGTCTGGCCTCGCGCTTCGCCACCCGCATCAACTTTCCCAGCTACACCGCCGACGAGCTGTTCCGCATCGCCGAGTCCCTCGTCCACCAGCGCGGTGACACCCTCGACGGGGAAGCCGCCCAGGCGCTGCGGCGAAGGTTCGACCAGGTCGTCCAGCGCGAGGTGGTCGACGAGCTCGGCAACGGCCGCTTCGCCCGCTCGGTGGTCGAGAAGGCAGCCCAGGCCCGCGACGTGCGCGTGGTCACCGCCGGGGTGGACGGCGCGGAGCCCGCGCCCCGACCCGAGGCCGAGGACCTCATCACCGTCCGCGCCTCGGACGTGGAGGCCGCCCACCGGGAGCTGACCTCGCGCCTGCCCGGTTTCGGCGAGGCGCCCGGCATCGGCGAGGCGATGGCCGAACTGGACGCCATGATCGGCCTGGAGCCGGTCAAGGAGCAGGTCCGCTCCATCGTGGCCCAGCTGCGGGTGGCCAAGCTCCGCGAGGAGCAGGGGCTGCTCAACCAGGCGCCCATGCGGCACTTCGTGTTCTCCGGTCCGCCCGGCACCGGCAAGACCACCGTCGCCCGGGTGCTGGGCCGGGTCTTCGCGGCGCTGGGCCTGCTCGGCCGCGCCGACGTGGTCGAGGCCCAGCGCGCCGACCTGGTCGGTGAGCACCTGGGCGCCACGGCGGTCAAGACCAACCGGCTCGTGGACCGGGCGCTGGGCGGCGTGCTGTTCGTGGACGAGGCCTACTCCCTGGTCAACCCCGGCTACAGCGGCGGCGACGCCTTCGGCTCCGAGGCCATCCAGACCCTGCTCAAGCGGGCCGAGGACGACCGGTCCCGGCTCGTGGTCGTGCTCGCGGGCTACCCGGCGGAGATGGAGCGGTTCCTGGCCTCCAACGCCGGGCTGTCCTCGCGGTTCAACGTGCGGGTGCGCTTCCCCTCCTACAGCGCCGACGAGCTCACCGAGATCGCCGAGGCCGTGGCCGCCCGCACCGGCGACGCCTTCGACGACACCGCGCGCGAGGACCTGCGCAGCATCTTCGCGCACGTGTGCGAGGCCGGGTGGATCGACGAGCTCGGCAACGGCCGCTTCGCCCGCTCCCTGTTCGAGAAGGCGTGCTCCCACCGAGACCTGCGCGTGTCCCAGGAGCTGGGCGAGGCCGCGACCGCCGCCGAACTCACCGTGCTGACCAGCGCCGACGTCCGCAGGGCCTACGCCGAGGCGACGCAGTAGACCCGAGGGGCCGCGCACACGCGTGCTGCTAGTGTCCGGTCCATGACCGCTGCACCCACTTCCCCCTCCGCGTCCCCCGTCACCCAGGCGCTCATCCTCGCCGGGGGCCAGGCCACCCGGCTGCGGCCCTACACCGACACCCGCCCCAAGGCGATGGTGGAGGTGGCCGGACGGCCCATCATCGACTACCAGCTGGAGTGGCTCACCGGCCACGGCGTCGAACACGTCGTCGTCTCCTGCGGCTACAAGGCCGAGGTCCTGCGCGAGCACCTGGAGGCCCGCGAGGGCGGTCCGCGGATCACGCTCCTGGTCGAGGACGAGCCACTCGGCCGCGGCGGAGCCCTGCGCTTCGCCTCCACCGGCCTGCGCGACCCGGAGGCCCCCTACTTCGCGCTCAACGGCGACGTGCTCACCTGGTTCCCCCTGGACGAGATGACCGCCCGCCACCGGGAGCGGGGCGGCCTGGCCACCCTGGCCCTGGCCCAGTTCCGCACCACCTGGGGCATCGTGGACGTGGACGACCAGGACCGGATCGAGGGCTTCACCCAGAGCCCGCTGCTGCCGGTGTGGATCAACGCCGGGGTGTACCTGTTCGAGCCGGGCGTCACCCCGCTGCTGCCGACCAAGGGCGACCACGAGTCCTCCACCTTCCCCGAACTGGCCGGGGAGGGGCGTCTGACCGCCTACCGCATCGACGGCTTCTGGCGCGGCGTGGACACCGCCAAGGACGTCAAGGAGGCGGGGGAGCGGATCACCGCCATGCGCGAGGGCGCCTGACCCCGGCCGGGGAAGAGCGGACGTCGGCCGACCGGGCGCCGGGGAGGATGGGTATCGTCACCAAGGTGACGAACGACGGTTTCCTCCTCTCCAGCGCCCCCAACTTCCGCGACCTCGGCGGGCACCGCACCGCCTCGGGCCGCACGGTCCGCCGCGGGCTCGTGTACCGCTCCGACGCCCTGCACGCGATCGCCGCCGACGAGCTGCCCGCCTACAACGGCCTGGGCATCCGCCAGCTCGTCGACCTGCGCACCCCGCACGAGCGCGAGACCCTCCCCGACGTCGTCCCCGAGGGCGCCGAGTACGCGGTCGTGGCCGTGCAGGACCCCGAGGCGGCCGGAGCCAACTTCTCCCTGGCCCTGGCCGACCCCGAGAAGGCCCGCCTCATGTTCGCCGACGGCGCCGCCGAGCGCTTCATGCACGGCGTCTACCGCGAGCTCGTGACCGACGCCGAGGCGCTCACCGGGTACCGGGAGCTGGTCGAGCGGGTGGCCCGCGGCCCGGCGTCCCTGGTCTTCCACTGCAGCGCGGGCAAGGACCGCACCGGCTGGGGCGCCGCCCTGCTGCTCGGCCTGCTGGGCGTGGACCGCGAGGCCGTGGTCGCCGACTACCTGGCCAGCAACGAGCGCCAGGCCAACACCGACGAGTGGATGCGCAGGCTCGCCCGGCACAGCGCCCTGGACTGGGAGGAGGTCGTCCCCATGACGCGGGTGCGCGCCGAGTACCTGGAGACCGCCTTCGCCCACGTGGACGAGGTCCACGGCTCCTTCGACGCCTACGTCACCGAGGGCCTCAAGCTCTCCGACGCCACCGTCGAACAGCTGCGCGAGCGCATGCTGGAGTAGGCGCGGTGCCGGGGCGCGCGGCCTACAGCGCGTCCAGGCGGCGGCGCAGGTCGCTCTCGCCCGAGGCGGCCTCCAGCACCTCGCCCAGGGCGGCCAGCACGCCGGGCCGGTCCACACCCCGGTCCAGCATCCGGCGGGCCGCCGCCCACAGGTTCGCGGGCCTGCCGTGCCACAGCCTTCGGGCCAGGCGCTCGTGCCGGTCCAGCTCCCGCTCCCGCTCGGGGTCGTCGCCGGTCACCGGCCGGTACCACCGGTCCTGCCCGCTGGAGTGGCGGCCGCTGTGCGGCGTGGCCGCCTCGTACTCGCCGTAGTGGTCCAGGCGCAGCAACGCCCTGCGGCCCCGGGCCGTGTCCGGGTCGAACTCCTCCGGCGCCCACGTCACCAGCTCGCTGGCCAGCAGCGGGAACGCGAACATCCGACGCGCCAGCGACGAGAAGTCGCCGTCCGGCATCAGCCGCCGCACCGCCTCCTGGCGCAGCCCCAGCGGGCGCGCCGGGTCGCGGTAGGTGCGGGTGAACTCCGCGGTGGACTCCCACACCGCGTCCAGCGTCGCGCCCACCGCCACCCGCGGCAGCCCGCCGCGTCCGCCCGCCCAGCGCACCCACGCCGCCAGCACGTGCGGCATGGCCTCCTGCTCCTCGGGCAGCAGCACCACCCGGCCGGGCAGCCAGTGCAGCAGGAAGGACTCCACCTTGCGCGGGCTGACGCGCATCGGCCGACCGCCGTCCACGTCGCAGCCGTGCGTGATGATGTGGTCGGCGCAGCGGCTCGCCGCGTAGGAGTCGGAGAGTTCGGCGGCCTCGTCCGAGGCCAGGAAGCGCGCGGCCAGCACCGCGCGCCGGTCGCGCCGCCACACCGGGGCCGGGAAGGGGTCCACCCCCTCGGGAGGCGTGGGCAGGGACCGCACCCGCGCGTTGGCCAGGGCGAAGTGCGCGGCCAGCGACCCCCCGGTCAGGTCGGAGACCTTCAGCCCCACCGGCTCCATGAGCGCCCCCGAGGCCCGGTCGGCCGACGCGCCCGCCACCACCTGCTCCGTGCGTTCCAGGGCCCGCGACAGCAGGGCGCGCGCCTCGGTCAGCTCCACCTGCGTGAACCGCGCGAACTCGTCCGTCTCGGCCCTGGTCCGGCAGCTCTCCAGCAGCTGCTCGACCTTGGTGGTCACCCAGGCGTCGCGCAGCACGCCGCCGCCGTTGTGGTCCAGGACCAGGATCAGCGCGTGCTCGGGCGGCAGCGAGCCCGGGTGGCCGGGGTGGTCGCCGTCGCGGCTGAACACGCACACGAAGTCCTCGGTGTCACCGAACTGGTCGGTGCTGACATAGACGGCCACCGGTGTGACCGCGCCGAGCTGGGAGGCCCACGCCGGTACCTGGAGGCCGCGCTCGCGGAGCGCGATCATCCCCTGTTCGGCCAGGCCCCGCTGCTCGGACGAGGTGCCCAGGGCGGTGACCGCCGCGAGCACGCCCAGCCCCGCGGGCTTGCCGGAGGCGGTGGCGTGCGCCACCAGGCCCTCGCCGAGCAGCCTCTCCACGTCCACTCCGGGGACCCGCTCCCCCCACCACGTGCCGAGCAGCTCGCTGAAGGCGAGTTCGGCGTCGAGCGGGTGGCGCATGGCCAGCAGCGCTCTGGCGGCGCGCAGCATCTCGTCGAAGACGGCGCGGGGAACCGGTTCGGAACCTGGGGACGGAGGCATCGGGGAGGGCACCACCCGAGCGTATGCCAGCCCCGGGTGTGCGCTCCTCCGTTCCCGCGAACCGACGGCGGCACACCGGCGGCGCCGGGCGCGACCAAGGCGCGGCTCCCGTCGGGGGAGGCCGCGCCCCTGGTGGTGACCGTCGGGCTCAGCGCGGTTTCGGTATGCCCCTGTGGCCGCCGAACAGGCCCGCGGCTGATCTGCGCGCCTGCTTCCTGGCCGGCGGGGAGGGCGGCACGGAGTTCACCATCGCCTCCAGGTGCTCGCGGGCGACCCGCTCGACCAGGTGCGGCGTGACCGTGATGCCCAGGTGTTCGACGCAGTTCCAGGTGTCGCTGACGCAGCGTTCGACACATCGGTGGGACAGGGCACTGAACTCGTCGTGGAGCCGTGCCGAGATCCGACTGAGATCCTGGACCGGGAAGGTCTGGAGCATTCTCGCTCACACCCCTAGCTGGAGATGGCCTGGACGGTGACCTCCACCCATTTCACTTGTTCTGGACGGAGTGTCAACCCCTCTCCCGGCACGCTGTTGATAAAACCTCCGGGAAGCATCGTTTACCCGAACACCACCGTCATCGCAGTTCAGCAAGGCGAAAAGGGTGTTTCAGGCGGATAACGCCCCTGGCCCCGAGTGGAGAACGCAAACCTCCCGGGAACTCCCATCGCCGGGAATAGGCGGAAAACACGTCGCCGAAAGTCTCCGTCCGCTGTGACGCGACCCTCGGGTGGCCTATTGTTTACCTTCCACGTCCACGGGCGGCCTCCCTCCACGACGGCCGTTGCGTGTGGACGGCTGTGTCTTATGCTTGAGCCGTGACAGCGGCCGAGAGGAGTCATCGAGCGTGACTCCCGGGAGCCGCGGAGCCCCCCGATCACCTTCGGCGCCGCGCGACTTCCGGCTTTCACGCCGGGGGCGGCCGGTCGACAGGGGCCGCGCGGCCCAGGCAGCACCCCCCAACGAAACACGGCTGGGGAATCGACGGTTCCGGAGGTGTCGAGCAGTTGAGCGCCGAGACGTCCATTCCGCCACCCCGGGTCAGCGGGGCGGAACTCCCCGACGCGGTCGGATCCCTCCTCACCGACTCCCCGATCGGGTTCGCGCTGCTCGGCCCCGACGACCTCCTCGGCACGATCAACCAGCGCCTGGCCGCCGACGTCCTGGGGCGCGCACCCGCCGAGTGCCTGGGCCGCGACCCCGGCGACCTGCTGGAGGAGAGCGGTGACCGCGACGCCGCCGCCGACCACCGGACCGGCCTGGCCCGGGCGCGCGAGAGCGGGCAGGCCGTCCGCGGACGCCACCGCGCCCCCGCCGGACAGCGGTGGGACCTGACCTGGTTCCCCGTCACCGAACCGGACACGGACGAGGAGTACGTCGCCCTCATCGCCGTCCCCGCCGGTGAGGGCGCCGAACCCGCCGACGACGGCGCCGCCCTGCGCCGCGACGAGCAGCGGCTGCGCGCCCTGTTCCAGGCGGGCAACCAGATCGTCTGGGCCGCCGGGCCCGGTGGCGAGATCCGCGAGGACTGCCCCCAGTGGCGGGCCGTCACCGGCCAGGAGCTGGAGCACTACCTGGGCCGGGGCTGGCTCGACGCCCTCCACCCCGAGGACCGCCCCCGCGTCGAGCGCGCGTGGGAGGACTCCGTCCTGGACGTCACCCCCTTCGACGCCATGTTCCGCGTGCGCATCCGCTCGGGCGGCTACGGCCACTACCGGGCCAGGGCCCACCCGGTCATGGAGGGGACGCGGACCGCCGAGTGGATCGGAACCCTCGCCGACATCACCAACGAGCGCGAGGCCGACGAACTCCGCCAGCGCCTCAACCAGCAGCTCAGCGAGGCGGCCATGCGCACCGCCCGCCTCCAGAAGGCCACCTCCGACCTGGCCGAGGCGCTCACCGCCGACGAGGTCGTCAACGCCATGTCCGAGATCGGCCGCTCCGGGGTGGGCGCCGACCACACCTGCGTCGTCCTGCTGGACCGCGACCGCCTGCGGCTGCGCACCATCGCCGCCGCGCACGCCCACCAGCTGCCCCGCTCCACCTTCCCCGCCGACCACCCCGACATCGCCGCCCTGGCGGTGGCCGACCGGCTGCCCCGCCTGGCCGCCAACCCGGCCGAGCTGAGCGCGCTGTTCGACGGCGCGCCCGAGGTCGACGAGCTCGTCGGGTCCACGCCCGAGCGGGCCTGGATCGCGCTGCCGATGATGACCGCGGGGCGCCCCATCGGCGCGCTGCGCTTCGCCTTCTCCACCCCGCGCGAGGTCTCCGACGACGAGCGCGTGTTCCTGGAGGCCCTGGCCGGACAGTGCGCGCTGGCCATCGGCCGCGCGACCCTCTACGAGCAGGAGCACAGCACCGCCGAGGAGCTCCAGCGCAGCCTGCTGCCCGAGGAACTGCCCGGGGTGCGCGGCGTGCGCCTGGCCGCCTACTACCGGTCCGGGTCGCAGAACGTGCAGGTCGGCGGCGACTGGTACGACGCCTTCCCGCTGCCCGACGGCCGCGTCGCCGGTGTGCTCGGCGACGTCATGGGCAAGGGCATCCCGGCCGCGGCCGGGATGAGCCGCATCCGCAACGCGCTGCGAGCCCTGGCCTTCTCCATGCCCGAGCCCGCCGACGTCCTGGCCGGCCTGGACCGCATGTTCTCGGCCACGGAGGGTATGGACCAGGTCACCACACTGGTCTACTTCGTGCTCGACCCCGTCACCGGACAGCTCGACCTCAGCAACGCGGGACACCTCCCGCCGCTGGTCGTGGCGGGCGGCGCGCGGCCGTCACTGCTCGACACCGAACCCGACACGCCGCTCGGGGTCAGCTCCCCGCGGGGCCACCACAAATTCTTCGTCCAACCCGGTAACACCGTCGCCCTGTACTCCGATGGACTGGTTGAGAACCGCAAACGGTCCGTCTACTCCGGACTCGACGAGCTCGTCCACGTGGCGTCCTCGGCCCCTCCGGAGGTGGTGGGCGATCCACAGCAGATGCTGGAGTACCTTGTTGAGAGCATGCTCGATGGGTATGAGCAGGACGACGACGTCACGCTGCTCGCCGTCCAGCTTCCGGTGATCGACTCCGTGCCGGAGCGGTAGTGCCGGTTCGAGGCGGACCGGTGGACACCGGTCTGTGGCGGACCGGTGCGCACCGGTCCGCGCCGTGCCGGTGAACCGGCGGCAGACCGACGACAGACCGTACGAACAAGTCCATTGCCTTGCCTACAGTGAAGAAGCCGTTCCGCCCCGCGATGCGGGGGTGATCCTCTGCGGGGGTGACCTCCGGGAGCGCATACGCTGGACGGGGACGACCCTGGAGAGCGCATACGCTTGAAAGACCAACGGCTTCCCCGCCCCAGTGGGGACGATCCCAGGCCGCAGGTGGGAGAGGGCGCAGTGCCCGGTCCCGGCCAGGCGGACCACCGGGTCCGACAATCTCGCCACACGTCCGTTCGAGAGGTGTTTGTGTCATCTGCCAGTTCGACTCGCTCGAAGCAGTCCGAGTCACTGCAAGAGCCCGTCATTCAGCAGCTGATCGAGCGTGGGCGGTCCCAGGGCTTCCTTGAGCCCGAGGACGTGCGCCGTGCCTTCGAAGAGGCCGAAATCCCGATGTCGCAGGCGCAGTCCGTGCTCCGCAGCCTCGCCAAGGAGGGCGTGACCGTACTCGTCCCCGAGTCGGCCTCCTCCCGGCGCAAGGCGCCGCGGCGCAAGGCGGCGACCACCAAGACGGCGGCCACGCGGTCCACCTCGACCAGGTCCACCAAGACCACCGCGACGAGCAGGGCCGCCAAGCCCGTGCGCGCGGCGGCGGCCCAGGAGCAGAACGAGACGGTCACCGCCGTGGTCGGTTCCGCCGAGGACGCCGGGGGCGAGGCCAAGGCGGAGAAGAAGCCCGCGGCCAAGAAGCCCGCCAAGAAGGCGGCGCCCAAGAAGCCCGCGACCAAGGCCGCCAAGACCACCGCGGCCAAGGGCCCGGCCGCCAAGGCCACCGGCCTCAAGGCCGCCGCCAAGAAGACGGCGACCAAGGAGCTCGGGCTCGCGGCGGACGGCGAGTTCGACGAGGACGAGGACGGCCTGGACGACCTCGAGCACACCGGCGCCGAGCTGGAGCTGGTCGAGGACACCCCGGACCCGGCGGACAAGGACCTCAAGCCCGCCAAGCCCGAGGCCGTGGGCGCCCCGACCAAGCCCGCGAACGAGGACGAGTCCTTCGTCCTCTACGACGACGATGACGACGCCCCCGCGGCGCAGGTCGTGGCCGCGGGCGCTACGGCGGACCCGGTCAAGGACTACCTCAAGCAGATCGGCAAGGTCCCGCTGCTCAACGCCGAGCAGGAGGTCGAACTCGCCAAGCGGATCGAGGCCGGCCTGTTCGCCGAGGAGAAGCTGGCGGAGGAGGCCGAGCTCCTCACCGTCGAGCTGCGCGACGAGCTGGAGTGGATCGCCGAGGACGGCGGCCGCGCCAAGAAGCACCTGCTGGAGGCCAACCTCCGGCTCGTGGTCTCGCTCGCCAAGCGCTACACCGGCCGCGGCATGCTCTTCCTGGACCTGATCCAGGAGGGCAACCTCGGTCTGATCCGCGCGGTGGAGAAGTTCGACTACACCAAGGGCTTCAAGTTCTCCACCTACGCCACGTGGTGGATCCGCCAGGCGATCACCCGGGCCATGGCCGACCAGGCGCGCACCATCCGCATCCCGGTGCACATGGTCGAGGTCATCAACAAGCTGGCCCGCGTCCAGCGCCAGATGCTCCAGGACCTGGGCCGCGAGCCCACCCCGGAGGAGCTGGCCAGGGAACTCGACATGACCCCGGAGAAGGTCGTCGAGGTGCAGAAGTACGGCCGCGAGCCGATCTCCCTGCACACCCCGCTGGGCGAGGACGGCGACAGCGAGTTCGGCGACCTCATCGAGGACTCCGAGGCGATCCAGCCGGGCGAGGCGGTCAGCTTCACCCTGCTCCAGGAGCAGCTGCACTCGGTGCTGGACACGCTGTCCGAGCGCGAGGCGGGCGTGGTGTCCATGCGCTTCGGTCTCACCGACGGCCAGCCGAAGACTTTAGACGAGATCGGCAAGGTCTACGGGGTCACCCGTGAGCGCATCCGGCAGATCGAGAGCAAGACGATGTCGAAGCTCCGCCACCCGTCGCGTTCGCAGGTGCTCCGCGACTACCTGGACTAGGTTCACCCGGGTGGTCGGCCGGTCGGCGGCCCTTTCACGCTGACCGGCGGCTGAAGAGAACCGGACCGGCCCCGGGTCGGCGCCCCCTGCCCGAAGGCGGGGCGTGCCGACCCGGGACCGGCACCCCCAGTTCCGCGCGGTTGTGGCGACGTCCGCGTGTGCCGGAGCAGCCCCCGTTGGTGCTCCGGGGTGCCCGTCGTGCTCGGGAGCGTCCTTGGGTCTCCCGGGCACTGTGTCATCCGAGGCACCGTGTCGTTCGAGGTGCCGTGTCATCCGATCCGACGGTGTCCATCCTGCCGCACGTACTGTAGGTGCGGCATAAAGCCGCGATATCGAGTCGTTATGTGACGGGGAGTGGCCTGCGGCCGCTCCCCGTTCTCCGTGTGCCCGGAGGTCCTCTCCGTGCACACGGGCGCGGTCCCGCCTCCGCGGCCCGCGCCCGTGTGCACGGCGTCCCCCTCAGTCGCGGACGACGACGTTCAGCACGTGCCGTTCGGGCAGTTCCACGGTGTGCCCGAGGTCGCGCAGGGCCGACACCAGCTCCTCGGGGGTGGCGGCGTCCACGCCCTCCAGCAGCAGGGAGCGGGCGATGTCGCCCCGGGTGGCCTTGGCCATGTGGCTGACCACCGTCCGCTTGGCGACCCCGTCCACCGTGCGCTCGCGCAGCACCCTGACGGCCACGCCGTTACCCGGAGCGTAGGCGGCGGCGTAGGCGGACGAGCGGCAGTCGACCAGGAGCCGTCCTTCGGTGAGCTCGTCCAGGGGCGCGGCCGCCTCGCGGCGCCAGTAGGCGCCCAGCCCGCCCAGGGGCGGCAGTTTCACGCCCATGGACAGGCGGTACGGGGGCAGCCGGTCGGCGGGTCCGACCGCGCCCCACAGTCCGGAGAAGATCAGGACCCGGGCGTCGGGGATGTCGGGCAGGCCGAGCCGGTCGTAGAGCACGCCCGTGTACAGATCGGCCGCGCGCAGGGTCGGCGCGGTCGTCAGGTCCAGGTTGCGCTTGAGCGCGTCGGCCTGCCTGGCGCTGATCCCCAGGGTCTCCAGCGCGGTCTCCTCGGGCCCCGAGCACAGGTCCGCCAGCGCCGCCATGACCCGCTCGCGGGCTCCGGTCAGTTCCGGAAGGGTCAGCGTCCCGAGGTCCAGGCGGGGGCCCTCGCCGGAAGAGGCCTTGCCCTCGGACGGCGGCAGCAGGATGAGCATGGTGGAACTTCCCGGGTGGAGGCGGTGGTCGGATACCCCGCCCATGCTAGGGCGTGTGCGGAGCCCGTTCCCTGCGCCGGAGGACCTGGACGGCGAGGGTGACGAAGGCGACGCACAGCAGGACGTCCAGGACGGTGCCCGCGACGCTGAAGCCCTTGAGGACGCCGTTGGCGTGCAGCGCCATCGACAGGACGCACAGGAAGCGGACCGGGCCCACGCAGCGGGTGGCGAGCAGCCCCGCCGCCAGGAGCACCCAGCCCAGGTTGGGCGCCCACACCAGTGCGTACACCACGTGCACCCGGGGGTAGAGGAACTCGACGAACGCGGTGGCCAGTTCCGGGGAGTGGGAGCTGACGAGCTGGAGGGAGGCGAAGTTGGCTCCCTCGAAGAAGGCCGCCACCATGAGGCCGAGCAGGCACACGGTCCCCGTGGCGGTGCCCAGCGCGGGCCGGGTCCCGGCGATCGACGCCGCCAGCCCGGCGAAGGCGGGCACCAGGAACAGCAGTCCGGCGAACCAGAGCCCGTACCCCCAGGCTATCTGGACGGGATCGTCGGCGTACGCGGCGATCTGGTCCGGGAAGAAGAAGTGGTGCGGCGCCTTGAGCAGCTCCCCGGCCAGGAGCAGCGGCGGAGCCGCCGCCAGCGAGACGGCGGTCGGCCAGCGGCCGGGAAAGGGGCCGGGCACGGGGGTTTCGGCCCGCCCCGGAAGGTCGCGGAGCAGGGACGTCCTCAGGGACGCGGACGTGAAAGGGCTTCGTCGGGGGGTGGAGTCCATGCGGCCATCCTCGCCACCGGGAGGGCGCCGTGTCGGGAACGCTGCCACGACGGCCGACCGGGGGCCCGCACCCGCCGGGCAGCCGTACCTGGGGCGGGCCCGCGGCGCCCGCGGGCCCGCCGGATAGCATCGTCGGCTCCGGGAGAGGGGAGCGGGTGTGCACGAGTGGGCGCGGCGGGTGACGCGGGACTGGCCGCCGTTCGAGGTGGAGGAGCGCGGCGGCTGGCGGTTCGGCTTCGCGGAGGGGATCACCAAGCGGGCCAACTGCGCGCTCGTGCTGGACCCGGACGCGCGGGTCGCCGAGGTCACCGCCTACTACACCGGGCGCGGGCTGAGGCCCTGCGTGCAGGTGTGGCCGGGCGAGGAGGAGGTCGACCGGCGGTTGGCCGACCACGGCTACGCGGTGGTGGAGCCCTCGATGGTCCTGGCCCGCGACCTGGGCGCGCGCCCCGACGCCCCGGGCACGTCCTCGGTGGCGGCCTCGCCCGGGCCCGGGTGGCCGACCACCGGGGCGGCGCGCATCCTCGGCCGGGTCGACGCCGCCTACGGAACGGCCGAGCGGGGCCTGGGCCGGGGTGCGGCGGTGCTGGACGGGGGGTCGGTGGCGGTCTGCGCCATGTTCACCGACCCCGCGGCGCGCGGGCGCGGCGTGGCCTCCGGGCTGCTGGCCGACCTGCTGCGCTGGGGGTACGACCGCGGCGCCCGGCGGGCCTACCTGTGCGTGGTCGCCGACAACGCCCCGGCGCTCGGGCTGTACGGGCGCGCGGGCTTCGCCGAGGTGTCGCGGTACCACAGCCGTGTACTGGAGGGCGCGCACGAAGGCGGCGGCTCCTGAGAGGAGCCGCCGCCGGTGTTCAGGCCTGTTCTGTTGTGCTCTGTGGCTAACGCTCGTCCGTCTTGCTCTCGTTGAGCTTGTCGGTCTCGTCCTGGATGTCCGAGGCGATCTTGCGGAGAGAGTCGTCGTGCTTGCGCATGTGGTGGGCGCAGAACAGCAGCTCGCCGCCGGAGTTCAGCAGCACCCGGACGTAAGCCTGCGCACCACAGCGGTCGCAACGGTCAGCAGCCGTCAGCGGCTGGGTGGGGGCAAGGGTTCCAGTCACTTCGCCATCCTCAATACTCGGCGTTAGTCACCTCTGACAACATTTAACCCGACCAGGACGTTCCCAACCCGGTCCCGTGTACGCCGACAGCGGAATCTGCCTGGTTGATGCCTGGATGTCGTCTCATGTCCTTGTTGTACCCGCCTCATGGCCCGGCATCCCAGGAAAAGGGGAGCATCCAGGTCGCATCCACCGGAGGTGGTAGTCTCGCGCGGGGCAGGCCCCCGTCCTCCCGCCGGGTCCCGGCGGTAGCAAGCGACCGGCACGCCGCCCCCCTATTCGTCAGTGCGGCGCGGTACAAAGGGCACGCACCGCACAGCGCCCTGATGGCCCTGAAGACGCAGGAGATGTCCGAGTGACCGCCTTGACCGCAGCCGTCCACGACCCCGAGGATTACTCCGCCCGACACCTGTCGGTCCTCGAAGGTCTTGAGGCGGTGCGCAAACGGCCGGGCATGTACATCGGGTCCACCGACAGCCGCGGCCTCACCCACTGCATGTGGGAGATCATCGACAACTCCGTGGACGAGGCCCTGGGCGGCTTCTGCACCCGGATCGACGTCACGCTGCACTCCGACGGATCGGTGTCGGTCAGCGACGACGGACGCGGCATCCCCGTGGACGCCGAGCCCAAGTCCGGCCTGTCCGGTGTGGAACTGGTCATGACCAAGCTCCACGCGGGCGGCAAGTTCGGCTCCGGCTCCTACACCGCCTCCGGCGGCCTGCACGGCGTCGGCGCCTCGGTGGTCAACGCCCTGTCGTCGCGCGTGGACGTCGAGGTCGACCGCCAGGGCCGCACCCACGCGATCAGCTTCCGCCGGGGCATCCCCGGCCGCTTCGCCGGTTCCGGCCCCGACGCCGAGTTCACGCCGGTCTCGGGCCTGGAACAGGTCCGCAAGGTGGCCCAGAAGATCACCGGCACCCGCATCCGGTTCTGGCCGGACATGCAGATCTTCCTCAAGGACGCCGACATCGCCCGCGAGGCGCTCCTGGACCGGGCCCGCCAGACCGCTTTCCTGGTGCCGGGGCTGACCCTCTCCGTGCGCGACGAGCGCGTGGAGGGTGAGCCCGCCCACGAGGAGGAGTTCCGCTTCGACGGCGGCATCGGCGAGTTCTGCACCTTCCTGGCCCCCGACGAGCCGGTCAGCGACGTGCTGCGCATCCAGGGCAGCGGCAACTTCACCGAGACCGTCCCGGTCCTGGACGACGCCGGGCACATGGTGCCCGCCGACGTCGAGCGCCGCCTGGACGTGGACGTCGCCCTGCGCTGGGGCACGGGCTACGACACCACCGTGCGCTCCTTCGTCAACGTCATCGCCACCCCCAAGGGCGGCACCCACATCAACGGCTTCGAACGGGCCCTGGTACGGGTGATCAACGAGCAGCTGCGCACCACCAAGCTGCTGAGGAACAGCGACGACCCCGTCACCAAGGACGACACCCAGGAGGGGCTCACCGCGGTCGTCACCGTCCGCCTGCCCGAGCCCCAGTTCGAGGGCCAGACCAAGGAGATCCTCGGCACCTCCGCGGCGACCAGGATCGTCTCCCAGGTGGTCGGCAAGGAGCTGCGCGAGTTCCTGACCTCCACCAAGAAGGTGGAGAAGGCCAGGGCGCGCAGCGTCCTGGAGAAGGTGGTCGGCGCCGCTAAGGCCCGCCTGGCCGCGCGCCAGCAGCGCGAGACCCAGCGGCGCAAGACCGCCCTGGAGAACTCGGCGCTGCCCGCCAAGCTGGTGGACTGCCGCAGCGAGGGCCTGGAGCACAGCGAGCTGTTCATCGTCGAGGGGGACTCGGCGCTGGGCACCGCCAAGCTGGCCCGGGACTCGGAGTTCCAGGCGCTGCTGCCGATCCGGGGCAAGATCCTCAACGTGCAGAAGTCCTCGGTCACCGACATGCTCAAGAACGCCGAGTGCGCGGCCATCCTCCAGGTGGTCGGCGCCGGTTCCGGACGCACCTTCGACATCGACGCGGCCCGCTACGGCCGGATCATCCTCATGGCCGACGCCGACGTGGACGGCGCGCACATCCGCTGCCTGCTGCTCACGCTCATCTACCGCTACATGCGGCCCATGTTGGAGGCCGGGCGGGTGTACGCGGCCGTGCCGCCGCTGCACCGCATCGAGCTGACCAACACCCGGCGCAAGCGCGGCAGCAAGCCCGAGGACCGCTACGTCTACACCTACTCCGACGCCGAGCTCTCGCGCACGCTGCTGGACCTGGAGAAGCGCAAGATCTCCTGGAAGGAGCCGGTGCAGCGCTACAAGGGCTTGGGCGAGATGGACGCCGACCAGCTGGCCGAGACCACCATGGACCCGCGTTACCGCACCCTGCGCCGGATCCGGGTGGAGCAGGCCGAGGAGGCCTCCTCCGTGTTCAACCTGCTGATGGGCAACGAGGTCGCCCCGCGCCGCCGCTTCATCCAGCAGGGCGCCCAGGAGCTGGACGTGGCCCGCATCGACACCTGACCGGGCCCCTCAGGGGGTCTGGGGAGGTTCCCAGACCCCCTCGGCGAGGAACCGGTCGACGGTCGCGCGGTAGGGCGCCGGGTCCAGGCCCCGCTCCGCCACCCAGGCGTCGTTGTAGTAGCTGTGCTGGTAGCGTTCGCCGCCGTCGCAGATCAGCGTGACCACGCTGCCCCTGCGCCCCTCCCGGAGCATCCTGGCCACCAGGTGCCACACCCCCCACAGGTTGGTGCCCGTGGAGCCTCCGGCGGACAGCCCGGTGCGGTCGTGCAGGTGGCGCATCGCGGCGATGCTCGCGGCGTCGGGCACCGGCATCATCAGGTCGATCACCGACGGCACGAAGCTCGGCTCCATGCGGGGGCGGCCGATCCCCTCGATCCGGGAGGGCATCCCGGTGGCGTAGTCGGACGCGCCGGTGACCCAGCCGGGGAAGAACGCCGAGTTCTCCGGGTCCACCACCGCCAGCCGGGTGCCCAGGCGCCGGTAGCGCAGGTAGCGGCCGATGGTGGCGGAGGTGCCGCCGGTGCCCGCGCCCACCACGATCCACTCCGGGCACGGGTGGCGCTCCATGGCCAGCTGCTCGAAGATCGACTCGGCGATGTTGTTGTTGCCGCGCCAGTCCGTGGCCCGCTCGGCGTAGGTGAACTGGTCCATGTAGTGCCCGCCGGTCTCGGCGGCCAGCCGCTCGGCCTCGGCGTACATCGCGGGCGGGGCGTCCACGAAGTGGCACCTGCCGCCGTAGCGCTCGATCAGGGCGATCTTCTCCGGGCTGGTCCTGCGCGGGATGACCGTGATGAAGTCCAGGCCGACCAGCTGGGCGAAGTAGGCCTCCGACACCGCGGTGGAGCCCGAACTGGCCTCCACGATGGTGGTGCCCTCCCGGATCCACCCGTTGGCCAGCCCGTACAGGAACAGCGAGCGCGCCAGCCGGTGCTTGAGGCTGCCCGTGGGGTGCACGGACTCGTCCTTGAGATACAGGTCGATGCCCCACTCCGGGGGGAGCGGGAACACGTGCAGGTGGGTGTCGGCCGAGCGGTTGGCGTCGGCGACGACCCTGCGCACCGCCTCGTCCGCCCAGGAGCGGGCGCTGTCGTCGCACCGGTCCACCCACGGGGTGTCGTCGCCCGGCCGCGGACCTGTCGGTGAGGATGCCATGCCCAGCAGCGTAGCCCGGGCACGGGAGGGGCCGGCCCCGAGGGGCCCGGCCCCGCTCCTGCTCAGGCGGGTGTCTCCGGTCGGCCCGGCCGAGGGGGTTCCCTGCCCCGGCGCGCACGCGGGCGCGCCGGACCGGGAGGGGCCCTCAGTCCAGGGAGCCCCCGGACATCACCGCGTGCATGCGCCGGTAGGTGGCCGCCTCCTCGTGGCGGCTCTGGCGCTCCAGCGTGCGCGCCAGGGCGATGTGCGCCCAGTTGTCCACCGGGTCCAGCTCGATGATCCTGCGGAAGGTCCGCTCGGCCTTGTTGAGCTGTGCGGAGTGGAAGTAGGCGCGGCCCAGCAGCTCCAGCAGGGAGCGGCTGTCCGGTTCGTCGTCGACGATCGGTTCGAGGGTGCGGGCGGCGTAGATGGGGTCGCCCAGTTCCATGAACATGCGGGCGCGGTTGAAGGTGTCGTAGGTGTTCTCTTCCACGGTGCTCCTTCCGACGGCGCGGGGCCGTCCCGGATCACAACGGCCGGCGTACCGGTCGCATTCCCTGGTGGGGCGTGTGGGACGGAGGAGCGGGCAGGAGCCCACCGGGGCCTCCCGCGCCTTCCGGTCCCACTGAAGAGATCCCCGCGCACGTGCGGCGCACACGTGGCCGACCCCGGTCACCGCCTCCGCTCGGGAGCGGTCACAGGTCCGTCATGGTGATCCGGCCGGTGTCCACGTCGTACAGCGCGCCCGCGACCGGCAGGTCCGCGGGCAGCAGCGGGTGGTGGCGGATGCGCTCCAGATCGTGCCGCAGGGCGCCCAGCTGGTCGTTGTCGGTGTGGAACTCCAGGCTGCGCGTGTCCACTCCGTACTGGTCCTCGATGAAGTCGTGAACGGCGTCGTCGCTCTCCACGGAGGCCATCTTGCAGCGGGTGTGCGGCATGATCAGCACCCTGTCCACACCGAGCAGGTACACCGCCAGCACCAGGGTGCGCAGGGTGTCGTCGGTCACGCGAGCACCGGCGTTGCGCAGGATCTTGGCGTCACCGGGCTTCAAACCGAGCATGTCCAAAGGCTCGATCCTGGAGTCCATGCAGGTCACCAGGCCCAGGCCGCGTGCGGCGAGGGGTTCGAGCCCAGCGAGGGAGAAGGACTTGGCGTAGTCCTCGTTGGCGGCTAGGAAGCCGTCGAAGACACCGGAGGGGGTGGTACCGCTGTTGTCGCTCACGTGGAGGCGCTCCCTTGTCCCGTGGTCGCGGACGCGCCGCGCGCACCGGACGGATCCGGTGCGCGCGGTGCTCTTCCGAGACGAATCAGGCTTTCGCTCCGGGAACGGTGATCCCGGAGTCGGTCTGTCCACTACCTACAGTAACGATCGCTCGGGGCAGCGCGTCACCCGACCCGTCCCGACGGTCGACCGGGTCGGGCAGGCGGACCGGCTTGCCGTCCGCGCGCGCGGCGCGGGCGGGGGAGCGGCCGATCCATCCGAAGAGCAGGGTGTCCTCACCCTTGAGGTAACGGTGGCAGCGCACGCCGCCGGTTGCGCGGCCCTTGGCCGGGTAGGCCTCGAAGGGCGTGATCTTGGCCGAACCGGCCTGGCTGCCCTCCAGAGCGCCGGAGGAGCCCGAGACGGTGACCACCACCGAGTCCTGCGGGCTGGGCACGGCGCCGAACCACAGCACCCGCGCCCCCTCCGACAGGCGCACGCCCGCCACACCGCCCGCGGGCCGCCCCTGGGGCCGCACGGTGCTCGCGGGGAAGCGCAGCAGCTGGGCCTCGGAGGTGATGAAGGCCAGGTCCTCCTCGCCCGTGGACAACTGGGTGACGCCCACGACGCGGTCGTCGTCCTTGAGCGCCACGACCTCGAAGTCGTCCTTGTTGGGCGGGTAGTCGGGGGAGACCCGCTTGACCACGCCGCCGCGCGTGCCCAGGGCGAAGCCGGGGCCCGAGGCGTCCATGGACACCACCGACACCACCCGTTCGTCCCCGTCGAGCTGGACGAACTCGGACACGTCCAGCCCCGAGGCCAGCGGCGGACTATCCCCGCCCTCGTCGGGCAGCTCCGGCAGCTCCACCACCGGCACGCGGATCATCCGGCCCAGGTCGGTGACCAGGCCGACGGCGGAGCGCGAGGTGGTGGGGACGGACACGTGGACCGCGTCGTGCCTGGTGCGCAGGCCCTCGTACACGCGCGGCACCGTGGGTCCCTTGCTGCGGCCGATCGCGCCGTCCACGCCCATCAGCACGTGGCAGGGCTGGTCGGCCATCTCCAACGGGATCACCGCGCTGCGGGCCACACCGTCGCTCTCGCGCAGCTGCGTGCGGCGCGGGGTGGCGAACTCCTTGGCGACGTCGCCCATCTCCTTGGAGACCAGGCGGCGCAGCTTCTTGTCCGACTCCAGGACCGCGGTGAGGGCGTCGACCTCCTTGTTGAGCTTGTCCCGCTCGGTCTCCAGCTCCATCCGGTCGAAGCGGGTCAGGCGCCGCAGCGGGGTCTCCAGGATGTAGCGGGCCTGGACCTCCGACAGGTCGTAGGCGCCCATGAGCGACTCGCGGGCGGCGGCGGTGTCCTCGGCCTCGCGGATCAGGGAGATGACCCGGTCGATGTCCAGCAGGGCCACGAGCAGGCCGTCCACCAGGTGCAGGCGCTCCTGGCGCTTGGCACGGCGGAACTCGCTGCGGCGGCGCACCACGTCGAGGCGGTGGTTGACGTAGACCTCGAGGAGTTCGCGCAGCCCCAGCGTCTGGGGCTGGCCGTCCACGAGGGCCACGTTGTTGATGCCGAAGGACTCCTCCATCGGCGTGAGGCGGTACAGCTCCTCCAGGACCGCCTCGGGGTTGAAGCCGTTCTTGAGCTCGATGACCAGGCGCAGCCCCTGCGTGCGGTCGGTCAGGTCCTTCAGGTCCGAGATGCCCTGGAGCTTCTTGGACTGCACCAGCTCCTTGATCCGGCTGATGACCTTCTCCGGGCCCACGCTGTAGGGCAGCTCGGTGACCACCAGGCCGGTGCGGCGCGCGGACACCTTCTCGATGGAGACGGTGGCGCGGGTCTTGAACGTGCCCCGGCCGCTGCGGTAGGCGTCGCGGATGCCGTCCAGGCCGACGATGGTGCCGCCGGTGGGCAGGTCCGGGCCCGGGACGAACTCGGTGAGCTCCTCCAGGGTGGCCTCGGGGTGGGCGATCAGGTGGCGGGCGGCCGCGACGACCTCGCCCAGGTTGTGCGGGGCCATGTTGGTGGCCATGCCCACCGCGATGCCGGAGGCGCCGTTGACGAGCAGGTTCGGGAAGGCGGCGGGCAGGACCTCGGGCTCGGTCTCCTGGCCGTCGTAGTTGGGCCGGAAGTCGACGACGTTCTCGTCGATGGAGGCGACCAGCTGCTCGGCGGCGCGGTCCAGGCGCGCCTCGGTGTAGCGCATGGCGGCCGGTGCGTCGTCGCCGCCCAGGGAGCCGAAGTTGCCGTGGCCGTCCACCAGGGGCACGCGCATGGCGAAGGGCTGGCTCAGGCGCACGAGCGCGTCGTAGATGGCGCTGTCGCCGTGGGGATGGAGGCGGCCCATCACGTCCCCGACGACGCGGGCGCACTTGACGTGGCCGCGGTCGTGCCGCAGCCCCATCTCGTTCATCTGGTAGAGGATGCGCCGCTGCACAGGTTTCATACCGTCGCGCGCGTCCGGTAGCGCGCGTTGGTAGATCACCGAGTAGGCGTACTCCAGGAAGCTGCCGCGCATCTCCTCGGAGACGTCGATGTCGATGATCTTCTCGGCGAGATCCTCGGGGGGACGGGAAGTAGTACGGGCCATGTCCGTAATTCTGGCCTGTGCCAGAGACTGAAACGTACAAGGACGCGTCGCCGGACGGGTGTGAGCCTCGTGACGCGGCGTCGCGCGTGCCGCTGCGACGTGCGGGTTGTGTGGCGGTGGGGGTTCCGCGATGTTTCTGTGCTTGGGTGCCGGACGGTCGCGCAACGCCCCGATCGTGCCCGGAAAGCCCGAAACGGAGCCGCGGGCGCGGCCCGTTTCGGTTGGCGCGTCCCGCGGCGGGGCGGAGGGCGTCCCCGGCGCCCGCGGGCGCCGGGGACCGGACGTCAGTCGGTGAAGGGGATCGTGAGCGAGGCGCCGCCGTCGGGACCGACCAGGACCCGCGAGGAGGCGCCGCCCAGGGCGCTCCACAGCTCGACGCGGACGGAGCCGCCCTCCAGGTCGCCGAGGGACCCGTCGGCGCTCGCCGGGCCCTGGCCCTGCGTGTACTCCTCCCAGCCGTTCAGGTCGTTGGTGGCGAAGTAGCGGTAGGTCTCCGTGCGGTCGTCGGTGCCGTCGCCGTCCAGGTCGTAGACCACGCGGACCTGGACCGCGTTGCCGACCGCGTTGCCCGAGTCCACGGGCAGCGAGAACGCGGTGGCGCCGCCGGTGTGGGTGCCGGTCAGGTCGTCGGCGCGCAGCACCACGCGGTCGCCCGGCGGCAGGCCGTCCTGGTTGCGTCCCCCGGCGGAGGCCACGGTGATCTCGCCGGCGGAGCCGTGCGGGGTGCCGGAGAGAGCGGAGGGGGTCAGGTGCAGGCCGCCGTCGCCGACGTTGCCCTCACCCGGGTCCCCGGGATCGCCCGGATCGCCCGGATCGCCGGGGTCGCCCGGATCGCCGGGGTCGCCCGGGTCACCGGGGTCGCCCGGGTCACCGCCGCCGCCCTCGCCCGTGGTGGAGGCCAGCGAACGGGGCTCCACCTCCAGTTCGACGCCGTCGGAGAAGGTGACCGTCAGCGGGGAGCCGGAGGGGTTGAAGGCGACGTGCGTGCGCTCCCCGCCGTCGGTGAAGACGGCGTAGTGCGCGGTGTCGGCGGTGACGGAGGTGTCCACGGTGCCGACCTCGGCGAGCGTCGAGACCCACTGGTAGGTGTGCGGCTTGGACTCGCCCGCCTCGGGCTCGTAGGTGTTCCACTGCTCCTCGAACATGCGCAGGGCGTCGTCGCCGTCGGAGAGGGCGCGGTGCTCCCAGTGGATGTCGCGCCAGATCTGCGGCTCGCGGCCCAGGCGGTCCACCAGCGACTCGTACATCGCCCCGGCGTGCTCGGGGTCGTGCCCCAGGTACAGCGAGCTCGCCGTGATGGGCAGGTAGTTGATGCCGTAGTGCTCCTCGTCGCCGCCGTCCCACCAGATGCGGTAGTCGCCGCCGTCACCCCACACCATGCCGACGACGTCGTGCTCGAAGTCCTCGGGGAAGGTGTCGCCGCCGTGGTCCTGCCAGTAGCGGGTGATGGCCGAGGCCTGCGTGGTGTGCAGGTACACGCCCAGGTCGCGCAGCTCCTCGTCCCCGGTCAGGGCGCCGAACAGCGCGGTGGCGGCGGCGAAGTGCATGCCCTCGGAGGAGGACTCCTGGTTGTTCCCGGCGGCGAACCCCGCGTGCCCGGAGGCCCATCCGTGCCCCGCGTAGGGCGAGAAGGACCGCAGGCGCGGGAACATGTCGCTGTTCGGGTCGGTCTCGGCCACGTCGCGGATCAGCAGGCGGACCATGCCGCCCCAGGCGTCCTCGGCGGCCCAGGCGTTGTCGTAGCGGGCCACGACGGCCGCCGCGGACACGAAGTAGCCGTAGTGGAAGTCGTGGTCGTTGACCTCGGTGGCGGCGCCGAAGCTGTCCGGGTAGCCGAGCATGGTGCCCCAGTCGGCCTCGTAGGCGAACTGGCGGGTCCCTCCGGCCGTGAACCAGTCCTCCAGGCGGTTCCTGACCAGGTCCAGCAGCGCGTCGCGGCCCTCGGTGTGGCCGATGGAGTCGGCGATGGGCACCAGCTGGGCCAGCCTGCCCAGCGCCTTGCCGTCCCAGTAGGTGTCGCCGGGCTCGGGGAAGTGCTCCTGCTCGGCCAGGACCTCGTCGATGAGCTGGCGCATGCGGTCGTGGTCGGCGCTGTCCACGGTCGGCAGGCTCGGCAGGATGCCCTGCGCGGCCAGCTCGGTGGTGAAGCTCGCGCCCTCCGCCACGCGCATCTCGCCCCGAGGGGAGGAGTAGGACAGGTCGGTGACGGGGGTGGAGGCCTCCCGCCAGTGGTGCGGGTAGAGGGCCATGAGCGTGCCCTCCCCGCTCCCCTCGCGCGCCTCGGTCTCCACCCGGTAGGTGCTGGTCAGGGTGGCGGCGGCCTCGTCGTAGTCGTACTCCACGCGGGAGCCGGTGACGAAGGAGTGGGCGTAGGGGGCGAAGGTGTCCAGGTCCTCGGGCGAGGGCAGGACCGCCACGGAGTAGTGGCCCTCGGCGCCGGTCGGGGCGGTGAAGGTGTCGCCCGAGCGCGTCCAGGGGGCGTCGGAGGGGGCGAACAGCGCGTAGTGCCGACCGCCCACGCTGGCGCCGACCACGGAGCCCTCCTGGTGCCAGACCTCGGGGGTGCCGGAGAAGGCCACCTGGGCGTCGCCGCCGGCGGTGTCGGCGTAGGCGAAGGGCAGGCCCTGGCCGATGGTCACGCGCAGGGTCCGGCCGGAGCCCTCCCAGTGCGCGGTGACGGTCCAGTCGCCGTGGTCGGCGACCCGGGTGTCGGGGGAGGACAGGCCCTGGACCCCCAGGGACAGGTCGGCGGTGTGGGGGTGCTCGTACTTGAGGCCGTCGGCGACGAGCCGGGGGTCCCGCGGGTAGCCCATCTCCAGCCCGCCCTCGTGGGGGCGGAAGCTGGCGGGGTGCGCGAACAGGTTCTCACCGTGGGGGTTGTCGGGGTAGCGCTGGAAGATCAGCGACGACCACCACTCGTTGGTGGGGGCGTGCCCCTCGAAGTCGTCGGTCACCTTGGGGTCGACCGGGACGCCGTTCAGGTCGGAGGGCCCGGGGGCTCCGGCGGGGAGGGTGTCGCTGTAGCCGCCGGATCCGACGGGGACCTCGGCGGCCACGGCCGCCGGAGGGGCGGAGGCCACGCCCGCGGCGCAGACCAGGGCCGTGGCCGCGGCCAGGACGCCCATGCGCGGGGACCGCGCGCGCCGTGCTGTCGTCGGTCCGTTGGGGGGATGGTGGGGGGACGGTCGACTCCATGGGTGCCGCATACTGCGCCTTTCGCTCGCTTCCGCGGGAGAGCGTCCGCCCTCTACGGGCGGGAGCGCTCCCAGGCCTGAGCCTTGGTAAATGAGTGTTCAGTCCCGGTCGGGAGAGCGCAATGCCAGGAAAGTGGAAAGTATCCTTTCTGTTACCGGCGGTGCTCATGGGGGTTACGGGGGGTACCCCGTCCCAGGTCGGCCGCGCGCCCGCCCCGGGGCGGGCCGATCCCGAGCGGGGCGGGACGGGAACGCGGTCCGGTTCCCCGTCACGCGGAACCGGGCCTGTGGACAACCGCTCGACCGTCCCCCGGCTCTGGTACCAAGGGACGTATGGCCACACCCACCCCTGACAGCACCCTTCCCACCGCCGCGTCCGACGGCGCGCTGCGCGAGCGCGCCGAGGCCCACCTGCGCGCCCTGGCCGGGGACTCCGCCCGGCTGCGCGAGGACCAGTGGACCGCCATCCACGCCCTGGCCGCCGAGCACCGCAGAGCCCTCGTCGTCCAGCGCACCGGGTGGGGCAAGTCGGCGGTGTACTTCGTGGCCACCGCCCTGCGGCGCGCCGAGGGGGCGGGCCCCACCGTCATCGTCTCCCCGCTGCTGGCGCTGATGCGCAACCAGATCGCCGCGGCCGAGCGCGCGGGCATCCACGCGCGCACCATCAACAGCTCCAACACCACCGACTGGGAGAACGCCTACGCCGACGTGGCCGCGGGCCGGGTCGACGTCCTGCTGGTCAGCCCCGAACGCCTCAACAACCCCGAGTTCCGCGACCGGGTCCTGCCCGAGCTGGCCGCGGGCGCCGGCCTGGTCGTCATCGACGAGGCCCACTGCGTCTCCGACTGGGGGCACGACTTCCGCCCCGACTACCGGCGCATCCGCTCCCTGCTGCACGACCTGCCCGAGGGCGTTCCGGTGCTGGCCACCACCGCCACCGCCAACGAGCGCGTCACCCGCGACGTGGCCGAGCAGCTCCAGGCGGGCGGCGAGCGCGCGGACACCCTGGTCCTGCGCGGCTCCCTGGAGCGCGAGAGCCTGCGCCTGGCCGTCGTCCGGCTGCCCGACCCCACCGCCCGGCTCAGCTGGCTGGCCGAGCACCTGCCCAAGATCCAGGGCTCGGGCATCGTCTACGCGCTCACCGTCAGCGCCGCCCAGGAGACCGCCCGCTTCCTCGCCCAACAGGGCATGGAGGTGCGCGCCTACACCGGCCAGACCGACCCCGACGAGCGCCGCGAGGCCGAGGACGACCTGCTCGCCAACCGGGTCAAGGCGCTGGTCGCCACCAGCGCGCTGGGCATGGGCTTCGACAAGCCCGACCTGGGCTTCGTCGTCCACCTGGGCGCCCCGCAGTCCCCGATCTCCTACTACCAGCAGGTCGGCCGCGCAGGACGCGGCGTGCGGCGGGCCGAGGCGGTCCTGCTGCCCGGCCGCGAGGACACCCGCATCTGGGAGTACTTCGCCGGACTGTCCTTCCCGCCCGAGCAGACCGTGCGCCAGACCCTGGACGCGCTCGCCGAGGCGGGCGGACCCCTGTCCGTCGCGCACCTGGAGACCCGCGTGGACCTGCGCCGCACCCGCCTGGAGCAGATGCTCAAGGTGCTGGACGTGGACGGGGCCGTGCGCCGGGTGCGGGGAGGCTGGGAGACCACCGGCCAGCCGTGGAACTACGACGCCGAACGCTACGCCGCCGTCAGCCGGGCCCGCGAGCGCGAGCAGCGCGCCATGCTCGACTACCTCGACCTGGACACCTGCCGGATGGAGTTCCTGCGCCGCCAGCTGGACGACCCCGAGGCCGCGCCCTGCGGACGCTGCGACGTGTGCACGGGCGAGTACTGGCCCGCCGGCGTCGACTCCACCCGGCGCGAGGCCGCGGCCGAGCACCTGGACCGGCCCGGTACGCCCATCGCGCCCCGGCGCCAGTGGCCGACCGGGATGGCCACCCTGGGCGTGGACCTGTCCGGAAAGATCGCCGAGGAGCTGCGGGCGGGGGAGGGCCGGGCCCTGGGCCGCCTCACCGACATCGGCTGGGGCAACGAGCTGCGCCGCGTCCTGGCCGCCGACGCCCCCGACGCGCCCGTGGACGAGCGCGTGCTCCAGGGCGTGGTGCGCGTCCTGGCCGACTGGAACTGGGACCGGCGCCCCGTCGGCGTGGTGGCGATGCCCTCGCTCACCCGCCCCGGGATGATCACCGACCTGGCCGAGCGGCTCTCCCGGCTCGGACGGCTGGCGCCCGTGGGGGCGCTGGAGTACCGCACCGAGCGGGGCACCGGGCCGCGCAGGCACAACAGCGCCATGCGCCTGGAACAGGTCTACTCCGCCCTCGTGGCGGGAGAGGAGCTCACCGAGCGGATGGCACGGCTACAGGAGCACACCCCCGGGCCGGTGCTGCTGGTCGACGACGTCACCGACACCGGCTGGAGCCTCACCGTGGGCGCCGCCCTGCTCCGCAGAGCCGGGGCGCCCCAGGTGCTGCCCCTCACCCTGGCCACCGCAGGGGGGTGAGCGGCGGCTCCGGCGGAAAGCCCCGCGGGGGCGTCCCGCCGCGGGCGGGTGCGTCCACCACCCGCGCCGCGGGGCCCTCAAGGAGGCGGGCCGCTGTCGGCGGGAGGTCCGGTCCGCGCGGGGCGGGTGCCCGGGCTCGGCCCTTCGGTCCGGCCGCCTGTGCTCAGCGGATGCGCTGGCCGCGCGGTGCGCCGCGGCGCACCGGCTGGCCCTCGCCCAGGTCCGGGCGGGCGCCCGGCTGGTGCAGGGCGCGCGCCGCCAGGCGGTGCGCCCGGCCCAGCGCCTCCTTGGGGTGGCGGCCGAGCAGCCACGCGGGCAGGAACCCGGCGATGAAGGCGTCACCGGCGCCCACCGAACCCGGGGACGGCTCCACCGGCTCGGCCGGCGCCGTCACGCAGTCGTCGCGGGTCTTGGACGCCCACAGGCCGCCCTGCTGGCCGAGCTTGAGCACCACGTTGGGGTACCACGCGGTCAGCACCTTGGCGGCGGCCTCGGGCTCGTCCCGGCCGGTCAGCACCCGGGCCTGGTCGACGTTGGCGAACAGCAGGCGCGCGCCCTGCGTCCAGTCCAGGAAGTTCTCCGCGCCCGCGCGCTCCAGCGGCGCGTGCGAACCGCCGTCCACCGAGATCGACATCCCGCTCTCGCGGGCCATCCGCAGCGCCACCCGGGCGGCGCGCCGGGAGTCGTCGTTGATGAGGGTGTAGCCCGACACGTGCAGGTGCCCGTCCGGGCCGAACACGTCGCGGGGCAGGTCCTCGGGCTGCAGGCGGGCGTTGGCGCCCGGGTCGCTCAGCATCGTCCGGTCGCCCCGGTGCGTGATCATCACCACGCAGGTGCCGGTGGGCCGCTCCGGGTCCATCACCATCCGCGAGTCCAGGCCGTAGCCCATGAGTTCCATCTCACGGGTGCGCCCGGTGATGTCGGAGCCGCGGCGGCCGACGAACGTGGTGTCGGTGCCCTCCACGGCCAGCCACGAGGCGATGTTCGCCCCCGACCCGCCGCCGTACATGATCACGGACGCCGGAGTGTCGCTGCCGCGGGCCAACGGGTGGAACGCGCGCGCGACGGCGTCGGTCATCAGGTCACCGATCACGACCACTCGTGTCATTTCGCCAGCCACCACCGAGGGTTATCAGAATCCGTGCTCGCACGACGTTAACAGGTCAACCGTCAGCGGCGTGTAACGAAGTGACAGCACCCCGGCCACACCGCCTCCGATTCCCCGCGGAACCGCCATCGCCCACGGGGCGGCCGATCCGGTCCGCGGACGGGGCACCGGGCCCCGACCGGCGCCTCCGCGAGCGGGGGACGCCGTGTGCGGTCCCGAGCGGGGTTTTCGCGCCGCCCGCACGGACTTTCCCCGGATTCGGCCGTTTGTCGTCTAGTCTCGCAGTCGTGCAGTCCTACCCGAACCACTGGGAAGCCGACGTCGTCCTGACCGACGGAGGCACCGCGCACCTGCGCCCCATCACCCCCGAAGACGCCGACCTGCTCCGCGAGTTCCACTCCCGCCTCTCCCCGGAGACCATCTACTACCGGTTCTTCGCGCCCTACCCCAAGCTCTCCGACCGCGACGTCAAACGCTTCACCACCGTCGACTACGAGGACCGCGTGGCCCTGGTCGCCACCATCTCCGACTCCCTCGTCTCCGTGGTGCGCTACGACAAGGTGGCGCCGGAGGAGGCGGAGGTCGCCTTCGTGGTGGAGGACGCCCACCAGGGCCGCGGCCTGGCCTCGGTCATGCTGGAGCACATCGGCGCGGCCGCGCGCGAACGCGGCATGCGCCGCTTCATCGCCGACGTGCTTCCCGAGAACCGGCGCATGATCAACGTCTTCCGCGAGGCCGGGTACACCGCCCAGCAGACCTTCGACGAGGGCGTCATCCGCCTCACTCTGGACCTCCAGCCCACCGACGACTCCACCGAGGTCATGCGGGCCCGCGAGCAGCGCGCCGAGTCGCGCTCCATCGCCCGCCTGCTCTTCCCGAACTCGGTCGCGGTCATCGGCGCCAGCCGCACCGCGCACACCATCGGCCAGACCGCCCTGCGCAACCTCCTGGGCGGGGAGTTCCAGGGCCCGGTCTACCCGGTCCACCCCGAGGCCAAGGCGGTCGTGGGCGTGCGCGCCTACCCCTCGGTCCTGGACATCCCCGACCAGGTCGACCTCGCTGTCGTCGCGGTGCGCGCCGACATGGTCGTCGACGTGGTCGAACAGTGCGCCGACAAGGGCGTGCACGGCCTGGTCGTGGTCAGCTCCGGGTTCGGCGAGACCGGACCCGAGGGCCGGGCCCGCCAGGACGAACTGGTGCGCACCGCCCGCGCGGCCGGGATGCGCGTGGTCGGTCCCAACTGCCTGGGCATCGCCAACACCGACCCCGAGATCTCGCTCAACGCCACCCTGTCCCCGGACCTGCCGCCCTCGGGCACGATCGGGTTCTTCTCCCAGTCCGGTGCCCTGGGCCGGGCCATCCTCCAGCGCGTGGCCGAGCGCGGCATGGGCCTGTCCACCTTCGTCTCGGCGGGCAACCGCGCCGACGTGTCCGGCAACGACCTCATGCAGTACTGGCAGGAGGACCCGGCCACGGAGGTGGTGCTCCAGTACCTGGAGTCGCTGGGCAACCCGCGCAAGTTCACCCGCCTGGCCCGGCGCCTGGCCAAGCAGAAGCCGGTCGTCGCGGTGCGCAGCGGCGGCTCGGCGCGGACCACCCCCACCGGCCACGCCGCGGGCGGGCTCTCCCTGCCCGACTACGCGGTCACCTCGCTGTTCCAGCAGGCCGGGGTGGTGCGCGTGGACGACATCACGCAGATGTTCGACGCCGCCCAGGTGTTCGCCTACCAGCCCCTGCCCCAGGGGCCCCGCGTGGGCATCATCGGCAACTCCGACTCCCTGGAACTGCTGGTCAAGGACGCAGCCGTCCGTCAGGGGCTCAAGCCGCACGACCCGGTCAACCTCGGTCCCCAGGCCACCGCGGAGGACTTCGACCGCGCCTTGGAGACGGCCCTGGCCGCCGAGGACGTGCACTCGGTCGTGGTGGTGTTCGTCCCCGCCCTGCACCCCATCTCCGACGACGTCGCCCGCGTGCTGCGGGCCCGCTCCCTGGACTCGACCAAGCCCGTCGTCACCACCTACCTGGCCCGCCAGGGGATTCCCGAGGAGCTGCGCCGCGTCGGCGACCGGGGCCAGACCCTGCGCGGCTCGGTGCCCTCCTACCCCTCGCCCGAGGACGCCGTGCGCGCCCTGGCCTACGCCACCCGCTACGCCCAGTGGCGCGACCGCAAGCCCGGACGCCACCCCGAGCTGCCCGACATCGACGGGGCCAGGGCCCGCGCCACCATCGTCCGCGCGCTCAAGAACGCCACGCCCTCGGCGGAGGAGATCGCCTGGTTCGGCGGCGAGCGCCGCTACGACGAGGAGACGGCGATCTCCGGCGAGGACGCCCGCGACCTGCTGGCCTGCTACGGCATCGCCGCCTACCCCGACATCCCGGTGACGTCGGAGGAGGAGGCCGTGGTGGCCGCGGGCCAGCTGGGCTACCCGGCGGTGGTCAAGGCCGACTCACCGGACCTGCGCCTGCGCGCGGGCGGCACGTTCGTCCGCGCCGACCTGCGCACCCCCGACGACGTGCGCAGCGCCTTCGCGGCCCTGCACGACCGCTTCGGCGACGAGGCCTCGCTGGTCGTCCAGCGCATGGTGGCCCCAGGGGTGCCCACGGTCGTCCGGGCGGGCGACAACCAGTCCTTCGGATCGGTGGTCTCCTTCGGGCTGGCGGACGTGACCGCCGAACTGCTCGACGACCGGGCGTTCCGGCTGGCGCCGCTCACCGACATGGACGCCGCCGACCTCATCCACGCCGTGCGGGCCGCCCCGCTGCTGTTCGGGCTGCCCGCCGGTGCGACCTCGCTCGCCGAGCAGCCCAACGTGGAGGCGCTGGAGGAACTCCTCGTCCGGGTCTCGCGCCTGGTGGAGGCCTTCCCCGAGATCGGCTACATCGACCTGGACCCGGTCCTGGTCAACGCCACCGGCGCCCACGTCCTGGGCGCGCGTGTCTGGCTCCGCGAGGCCCCCGACGTGCGGCCCGACGCAGGGCCCCGGCGACTGCGCGGGGTGACGTTCTGATCATGGGGTGGGCATCCCGTTTCACGTCCCGGTCGCGAAGTGTCACGGGAAAGGGGCAGGATAGGAGTATGAGGAAAACACGCGCCGTGTCCACGGACTGGCGGACGGAGATCGAACGCAGCGGGTACTACCCCGCGCTCGTGATCGACGCCGTCGCCACCGCCCTGGGGAGCGAGGGCGCCGAGGCGTTCATCGTGCACCACGAGGCGACCTTCGACCCGGCCATGGAGATGCGGCGGCACATCACCGTGATGCTGCTGACCGCGACCCGCCTCGTGGTGTGCCACACCGACGAGCACCCGCCCACCGAGCCCGGCGGCACCTCGCACGCCTCCACCACCACCGACAGCATCCAGTTGGGCAACATCCAGTCGGTCGCCCTGACCCGCGTGGTGCCCAACCCCGCCCAGTACACGCCGGGCAGCATGCCCAGCGAACTGGTGCTGAGCGTCAACCTGTCCGTGAACTGGGGCGCGATCGCCCACATCGACCTCGAACCGGCCGCCTGCGCCGACGAGGAGTGCGAACTCGACCACGGGTACACCGGCGCGATCACCGCCGAGCCCCTCACCCTGAGGGTCAGCGAGGCCGCGGACGGCGCCGGTGCGGTGTCGGCCATGATGCACTTCGCCGACGCCCTGTCCGAGGCGACCACCCGCCCCTGAGGCCACCGGGGCGCCAAGGCCCCGACCGCCGGAGCGGCCGGGCCGACCGGCGCGCGGCACCCGTGCCGCACGCAGGTCGGCCCGAGGCGGGAACGGACCGGGGCGGTGTCCCGTCACGCCACACGCGCGGGTACCTGTGAGGGGGACTTAACAAGCGGGGTGTACACGGACATGGTGTCCTCGGGGCCCGGTTGTCTAGGGTGGGACCGGATTCGTGCACCACGCCACAGAGCCGGACGCGGTCGGCCACGAGCCGGGCGCGTAAGCGCGCCGCGACACCAACACGCGCGCGTTCCCCTCTCCGGCACCCGCGAGTATGGACCCTGAGAAAGGCCCGCCTGCGATGACGCAGCACCCGTCCCCGACCCCCTCGGACGACACGCCCCTGGTACGCCTGGCCGTCGAGCGCTCCATCGCCACGGTCACCCTCGACTCCCCCCGGAACCGCAACGCCCTGTCCGCCCGGCTGCGCGCCCAGCTGTCCGGGGCCCTGGCCGAGGCGGTGGCCGACGACGAGGTACGCGCCATCGTGCTCACCGGCACCGGCCCGGTGTTCTGCGCCGGAGCCGACCTGAAGGAGGTCGGCGCGGCCCTGCGGAGCGCCCCGGTCGAACCGGCGCCCGAACTCCCCGAGATCTTCGAGCAGATCATGGGCGCCCCCAAACCGGTGGTCGCCGTGCTCAACGGCGCCGCCCGCGCCGGGGGCATCGGACTGGTGGCCGCCGCCGACATCGCCCTGGCGCCCAAGAGCGCCACGTTCGCCTTCACCGAGGTGCGCATCGGCGTGGTCCCCGCCATCATCTCCGTCCCGGTGTCCGCGCGGATGCACTCGCGCCAGCTCAGCCGCTACTTCCTCACCGGCGAGCTGTTCGACGCCTCCGCCGCCGCCAAGGCCGGACTCCTCACCCAGGCCGTGCCCGACCGCGACATGCCGCACGCCGTGGACGCGATCCTGCAGGGACTGCGGGGCTCGGCGCCGCGCGCGCTCTCGCGCACCAAGGAACTCCTGGGTGAACTGGGAGCGGGCGCGCTGGCGGCCCCGGACCGGCGCACCGAGGCCTTCGCCCGGATGGGCGAGCTGTCCGCCGAGTTCTTCGCCGGGGAGGACGCCGCCGAGGGCCGCGCCGCCTTCTTCGACAAGCGTGCGCCCCGCTGGGCCAGGTGAACCCGGCCGCCGCGGCCGCGCGCCCGTGCCACCCTGGTGCGTCCGCTCCCGGACGCGGGCCACAATGGTCGGGTGAGCTACTCCGGAGATACCAGGGTCGGCGGCCCCGCCGACCTGCGACGACTACCGCACCTGACCATCACCAAACTGGCCGTCGGCCCGATGGACAACAACGCCTACCTGCTGCGCTGCCAGGGCACCGGCGAGGCCCTCCTCATCGACGCCGCGGCCGAGCCCGACCGCATCCTGGAGCTGATCGGCGAGGAGGGCCTTGCCCGGGTGGTCACCACCCACCGCCATCAGGACCACTGGCAGGCCCTGGCCGAGGTCGTGGGCCAGACCGGGGCGCGCACGGTCGCCCACCCCGACGACGGGGACGAGCTCCCGGTCTCCGTGGACGAGTCCGTCGTGCACGGGTCGCGCGTCCGGGTCGGGGAGTGCCACCTCACCGTCATCCACCTGCGCGGGCACACGCCCGGGTCCATCGCCCTGCGCTACGACGACCCCGAGGGCCACACCCACCTGTTCACGGGTGACTCCCTCTTCCCGGGAGGCGTCGGCCGCACCTGGTCCGACGACGACTTCCGCGTCCTGTTCGCGGACGTGGAGGAGCGCCTGTTCGGGGTGCTGGCCGACGACACCTGGGTCTACCCCGGGCACGGACGCGACACCACCCTGGGCGCCGAGCGTCCGCACCTGGGGGAGTGGCGCGAGCGCGGCTGGTAACGGACTCAGGCGCCGAAGCAGCAGAACCCCGCCCGCCCGAGGTGGACAGCCACCGCCTCGGGCGCGGGGACCCCCGCGGCGAGCGCGCGGTGGAACAGGCGCATGGCCCCGACGGTCCCCGCGTCCCGGACGGGGACGGGGCTGGCCACCACCGTGCGGACCCCGGCCGCGAGCAGCGCGCCGGTGAACCCGAGCGGAGCCCCGGCGCGGTCCGCGAAGCCCCGGCCGCTCCAACAGGTCGACAGCACCACCGTGTCCGGGGCCTCGGGCAGCCCGGCCAGGTCGCAGGCGAGCAGCGGCCCGTCGCCCAAGCCGACCGAGGCGAGCATGGGCGAGCGGCCGGGGACGCGCCCGTGCCCCGCCAGGTGGACCAGGTCGGCCCGGCCGAGGGCGGCCAGGACGTCGGAGTGCAGGGCCCGGTCGGCATGGAGCACGCGCGCCCCCGGGTACACGCCGGCCAGCGCGGCGACCTCGCGCGCCGCCCCGTCCGGTTCGGGCGCCGCCACCAGCAGCACCCGCTCCGGCGGGCGGGGCGCGGGGCCCCCGGGGCGTGTGCGCTCCAGCCAGAACCCGGCGCCGGGCACCAGGTTCAGCGGACGGCCCCGCAGCGCGGGGAGCATGCCCCAGGGGGGATCGCCGAGGTAGGCGTCTCCGGCGACGACCAGCGGGCGGTCGCCGACCAGAGCCAGCAGCGGTTCGAGGAGGACGCGGGCGGCGCCGTCGGCCGCCTCCCGCGCCTCGCCCGCGTCCTGCGCGAACGCCACCGGGTGGACGAACCGGGCCATCGCGCGGGCCACACGCGGGAGCGGCCCCAGCACGCGGGCGTGGACCCGTCCGGCCGCGGCCACGAGCGCGACGGCCTCCCCGTCCGCCCGCGTGTACCGCACGAAGGCCCGGTCGCCCAGCCGCTCCAGCAGCGCACCCGCCACGGGCGAGGGTACGGGGGCGCTGCGCGCCCCCGCGGCCTCGTGGTGCGCCTGCCAGCGGGCCGACTCCAGGCGCCGGACCAGGGCGTGCGGGTCGCGACCGCGAACCAGCGCCGCACGGTAGCGGTCGGCCAGCGAGGCCGTCGCCGGTGTGCGTACGCCGGGGCCGGGGACGTGGGGCGCGGCCCGGGTCCGGGCCAGTTCCGCCCACTCCAGGGCGGTGGCCGCCTCCCCGGCGCGCAGGGCGCTCTCCAGGCCCGCGCGGACGACGTGGGGATCGCTCACCGCGCCCGCCAGCCAGGGGCCCGGCGCCAGGCGCGGGTGCGCGTCCAGGGTGTCCAGGGCCAGGTGGGCGGCGCCCCTCCCCGACGGCCGCGGCGCCGCCAGGGGAGCGCGGACGGCCAGGGCGTTCCTGGCCCGGGCCACGGGGGAGGCCGTCCGGCCCTCGCGCAGCGCCATCCGCTCCAGGCGGGTGGCCAGCCGGTACCACAGCGAGCCCGTGCCGAAGGAGTGCCGCACCCGGCGGGTGAGCTCGGCCGTGTGGCGGTGGTCGCCCCGCAGCAGCCGCAGCTTGGCCTCCACCAGCAGGGCGTTGGCCGACGAACTCCCGGCCCAGGGGCCGTCCGCGAGCGCCCTCGCCGCCTCCTCCACCAAGCCCTCGGCGAGCAGTGCCTCGGCCAGGTCCACGTGCAGCGCCTCACGGCGTTGGGAGGGCAGCCGGTCGGTCAGGCCGTGGAAGGCGGCGATGGCCGCGGGGGCGTCGCCCCGGTAGAGGCTGAGGCAGCCCAGGTTCTGCTCGATGACCAGGCCCATCAGCGGCAGTCGGCGCTCCTGTGCCAGGGACCGGGCCTCGCGCAGGTGTTCCTCGGCCTGCGGGAAGCGGCCGCACAGCGTCTGCGCCAGGCCCAGGTTGAGCAGGACGCCGGGCATCACCGTCGCGGACTCGGCCACCGGGTGGCCGCGCAGGCGCCGGTGGGCCTCGTCCAGCAGGGCCGCGGTCTGCTCGAACATGCCGCCCTGCGCCAGCCGGATCCCGTGGCTCACGCGGGCGAGCAGGGATCTGCCGGACCGCAGCGCGTGGTGGTCCGGGCAGGCGGCGGAGAGGGGGGACTCGGGGGAGAGGGGGGAGGGCTGGGCGCGCAGGGACACGTCCGGTGCCTTTCACCGAGGGGGCGGGCCGCACACAGTGATAGCAGCGCGGGGAGGGCGCACGGGAGGGGTCGAGTCCGCCTGTGCGCAACTCGGCTCACGCGAACCCGGACGAAGCCGGTCGAAGGGTCATCATCAGGAGCCGGTTCGTGTCTGCCTGCAACCAGGGTTCGGCCTTCCCCGTTTCTGTGACGGATGGGATCACCGGCCGGTGGCCCGGCGGCCGGCTGGCCGGGCGGTCAGACGGTGAACCACCCGGTCACCACCGCCGGGCGTCCCGCTCTGAGCAGCGCCAGGCTGATCGGTCCGCGGGCCAGGCCGGACAGCGCGAACCCGCCGTCCTCGCCGATCCGCAGCTCCGACCCGGAACCCGGGCGGCGCACGCGCAGGAGCGCGTGGTCGTACTCCCCGCTGGCCAGCCCCGACAGCGAGCGCAGCCGACCGTGCGCGTGGACCCGCACGTCCAGGGTGAGGTCGCCGTGCTCGAAGCGAAGGGAGGTGACCAGCGCGCCTTCCGCCTCCCCCTCCGCCGAGCGCAGCACCTCGCCCGCCGGAGACCTCTCCCCGGTCAGGGCCGCCACGTCGGCGCCGTCGTCGCTGCGGTCGAAGGCGGCCAGCGCGGCGGCGCGCCCCGCCAGGGCCAGTGCCGGATCGTCGTGGTCGCTCAAGTGGGTTCCTCCAGGAGGCGGCGGAGTCTGCGGAGCATACGGCGGCGCTGGTTCGCGGCGGTCCGGGGGTGGACCCGGCCGTCGGGGGTCCCCGGGTCGCACGGAACCGGGGGCACGGGCAGCCCCGCGGCCCCGTCGAGGTAGCGCAGGGCGGCCCGCCGCTCTCCGGGATCGGTGAGCCGCCGGATCGCGCGGTGCAGCTCCTCGTGCTCCTCCTTGCGCAGGTACTGCGCCTCCGGCCCCGCGTCCTGCGAGAGGGCGTCCCGCCGGGTGAGGCTCTGGGGGTCGACCGGATGGTCCCGGGCGCTGTGGCGGCGCTGTCGGCCGCAGGCGTCGTGGGCGACCCTGCGCAGCCAGCCGCGGAGCCGCTCGGGGGAGTGCAGGCGGGGCAGCTGCTGGTTGAGGGTGAGCCACACCGTCTGCACCGCGTCCTCCCGGTCCGGTGCGGACAGCCGGTAGGAGCGCGCGATCGCGTTCACGACCGGCAGGTGCCTGTCCACGATGGCCTCCCACGCCCTGTGCTCGCCCCGGCAGGCGCCGCGTACGAGCTCGGCGTCGCTGGGGGCGGCGTCGGTTCCGCCGGGGTCCCGGTCCGGATTGGGCCCGGCTGTATCACCGCCGGTTGTGGCCGGAACCGGCAAGAGTGGGGGTGCTTCCTCCCCGGAAAAGGTCGAAAGTACGGTTTGAGGAGGTGCCTGGGTGTCATGGATGTCCTCGTGCGACTGGTCTGGCACACCCGCCCCCACTATGATCGGACTCCTGCTCGCCGGGGCTCACGCTAGCTTTTGGGGCTTCCGGAGGTGGGGAGAACGCTGGAAAAAGCAAAGTGAGCGCTGGTTCTCAAGGTGCCCTTGGGGCACAATGGGGCAAAAGCATTCAGGCGGGTATGCAACCTTCTCGTGGTACGAGGGCGTCGGGGAAGCGCACTCGTTCGTATCAGGAGGTTCGGTGTCCGCACGTGGCGTCTTGTACGTCCACTCCGCGCCAGCGGCGCTGTGCCCACACGTCGAGTGGGCGGTCGCGGGCGTCGTTGGAGTACCCGTGAAACTCGACTGGGTCGCCCAACCGGCGGCACCCGGCAACCACCGCGCCGAGCTCAACTGGCAGGGGAAGCCGGGCACCGCGGGCTCGGTCGCCTCGGCGCTGAACACGTGGCAGCGCCTGCGGTTCGAGGTGACCGAGGAGGGGTCGCCCGGCTGCGACGGCGTGCGCTACAGCTACACGCCGTCCCTCGGCATGTTCACCGCCCTCACCAGCGCGGCGGGCGAGGTCCTCGTGCCCGAGGGCCGACTGCGCCTGGCCGTGGAGCGGGCCGCGGCCGACGGCACCGAACTGGCCGCCGAGATCGAACGCCTCACCGGCCGCGCCTGGGACGAGGAACTGGAACCCTTCCGCTACGCGGGCGACGGCGCCCCGGTGCGCTGGCTGCACGCCGCGGGCTGACCCCCTCCCGCCGCGCCCGAGGCGTCGGCCGCACACGCGAGGGGAGGGGGAGGGCGCCGCGTCAGGGCGGCTCCCCCTCGCTGGGCCAGATGGCGGAGGCGAGCAGGACCGCGGCCCAGATGCCCAGCGGCACCAGCGGCCAGTAGGGCACGAGCTCGCCGCCCATCAGGCTGACCACGCCCCACACGCTCGTCAGGATCACCGCCACACCCGTCCACCAGCGCCACTCGTCGCCCCACTCGCGCCAGGGGGCGCCTATGAGTGGCAGGTCGTCCGCGCCGGGGGGTTCGCGGCCGTCCCGGGGGTCGCGCCCGGACCCCGGATCGGCGCGGGCCGCCCCGGAGAGGGGGGCCGACAGCGGATCGGCGCCGTGCCGCGCGCCCGGGACCCCGCGCACCGCGGACGTGGACACCGGCAGGTCCTCGGTCAGCGGGCGCAGTTCGCCGAGCAGCACCGCGCCCAGCGCCAGACCGACCCTGCGGTCGTACTCCTCGTGGTCCAGACGGCCCTCGACGAACGCGGTGGTGAGGCGGTCCACCGTGAGGTCGCGTTCGGCGTCCGAGGCGCGCATCCGGTGCAGCGGCAGGCCTTCGTCCTCCACTTCCCACCCCCAAGACGCGAGTTGGTGACCACACGATACGCGCCGCACCCGGTGTGGAAAAGGGATACACGGAAAGTGAGTCGGCGCCCTCGGCCCGCGGCCCCGGGACGGCTTCCGGGGCGCGTTCTCAGGAGCCCAGCCAGCCCGAGACGGCCCGGCACACCGCGGGGTCGGCGGCGCCCACCAGCCCGGTGTGCTCGTAGGGCCCCCGGTAGTCGAACGGGCTTCCGTCCAGCCGGGTGACCAGGCCGCCCACCTCCTCCAGGACCAGGGCTGGCGCCGCCACGTCCCAGTCGCGCACCGGCACGTCCTTGACGAACAGGTGCGCGGAACCCTCGGCGACCAGGCACAGCTTCAGCGAGATGCTGCCGCTCTCCAGGTACCCGCCGTAGCCGAAGCGGTCGCCGACCCGGCGGGCGATCCCCTCCGGCCGCGGGGTGTTGTCGGTGAGCACGCCCCGTCCCTGCGGCGCGGGCCGCGGGGACGGCAGGAGGCGCCCGCCCCGGCACGCGCCCCGGCCGCGCACCGCCGTGTAGAGGGTCGCGGTCTCGGGGGCGAACACGGCGGCCGCCTCCGGCCGCCCCCCCTTCACCAGCGCGACCTGCGTCACGTACCCGGGGAACCCGTGGACGTAGCTGGCGGTCCCGTCGACGGGGTCGATCAGCCAGTACCGGTGCGGCCGCTCGCCGCGCAGCGACTCGGGGTCCTCCTCGCTGACCACCGGGATCCGGCCGTCGATCGCGGTGAGCCGCTCGGACAGGGCCCGGTGCGCCATGGCGTCGGCCCGGGCCTTGAACTGGCTGCCCTCCCACACCCCGCTGCGCGCGTCCGCGTCGGAGCGCCACGCCCGCAACAGGCCGCCGACCTCCACGACCGCCGACGCCATCGCCTCGACCAGAGGGTGCGCCCCGGCGGTCCCTGTCTCAGGGCCGGTCAACGCACACGCACCGGAACGACCGGGACCGGCCCCGTGCCGCCCGCGGACAGCTGCCTGGGCAGCTCCGCGCCGACCGCGGGGGCGGGGGAGATGCCGTGGGAGGTGAACTCCGCCTCGCTGACGAACTCGTCCGTCCACCGCCGCACCATCGCCACCCCCTCGCGCCAGTGGTCCTCCATGCGGGGCCCGTCCGCCACGGCCTGCCGCAGCAGCCCCGTGATCTCGTCCACCCCGGCCGCCGCGGTGAGCGAGGCCGTGGAGGAGAAGCGCGGGTTGATCTCGAAGATCCTCGGCCTGCCGTCCGCGTCCAGGCACAGCTGCACGTTGAAGGGGCCGTCGGCACGCAGCGCGGACTGGACCGCCCGGCAGGCGCGGGCGACCTCGCGGTGGCGCCGGGTCACCGCGTACCTGGTCACGCCCTGCTTGAGGACGACCTCCTTGGGCACCACGGCCTGGACCGCGCCGTCCCGCCACACCACCACGGACACCGTGTACTCGGGGCCGCCGACCAACTCCTGGACGATCAGCTCGTCCGCCGCGTAGCCGCCCTCGGACACCACCCGCGCCATGTCGCGGACCGAGTCGATGACCACCACCCCGCGGCTCCCGCGTCCGCAGCGCGGTTTGACGATGAGGCCGCCGGGCGCGGAGTCCGCGGCGCCGCTCGGCCACTCCGAGGCCAACCAGGTGCGCGGCACGCCGATCCCGGCCTCCTCCAGCTCGCGCATCAGCACGTACTTGTCCAGGCAGGTGGTGACGAAGTCCAGCCGGGGCAGCAGCACCTCCACGCCGTCCTTGGCGAGCTCGCCCACCCTGACGAGTTCCTCGTCGACCAGGGGGATGACCGCGACGGCGCCCTCGTCCGCGCACAGTGTCCGCATCCTGGGCAGGAAGGCCTCGCTGTCGCCCGGCGGCACCAGGTACCCGCGGTCGGCCAGGTACAGGCCCGGCGCGGCGGGGTCCACGTCGGTCGCCACCACGCGGAAACCCTGTTCGCGCAGGTGGAGGATGGTCCCGGGTGTGGGCGCCGACCCCGCTGTCGTGACCACGACGGTTGGTTTGCTCGCAGGCTGCTGTGGCACCGGTCGAACCCTTTCCGACGTGGACGGCGGACTGGGGGGATGGTTACAGAGCCTAGACCTCGGGATGCCCGATGGCCCGGAAGTGGCCGAATCCGGTTGTCAGGACAACCGAAAGGACCCACTGCGCGTGTGTCCCCCGGCCCCGGGGGAGGGCCGAGGGCGGGCGGTGCGGCACGGACGCACACGGCCCGCCCCCGACGCGTCGCGCGACTGCCGGACCCGGTCCCGGGCCGGGCCCCGCGCCGCCCGCGCTACTCCACCTCGTAGACGGGGGTGATCATCCCGCGGCCCAGCGCGTGCGAGAACAGGTTGAAGCCGAGGAAGGCCGGGCTGGCCGACTCGTCCACCTCCAGGCGGGGCACGTCCACCGCGTGCACCACGAAGAAGTACCGGTGCGGGCCGTGCCCGGCGGGCGGTGCCGCGCCGACGTAGCGGTGTCCGCCCGCGTCGTTGCGCAGGGTGACGGCCGCCTCGGGGAGGCCGGAGCCGTCCCCCGCGCCCGCGGTCAGCTCGGTGACGTCGGCCGGGATGTTGGCCACCGACCAGTGCCAGAAGCCGCTGGCGGTGGGGGCGTCCGGGTCGAAGCAGGTGACGGCGAAGCTGCGCGTCCCCTCGGGGAAGCCGCTCCAGGACAGGTGCGGCGAGACGTCCCCGCCTCCGGCGCCCATGATCCCGCTGACCTGGGCCTGGGGCAGGGTCCGTCCGTCGGCGACGTCGTTGCTGGTGACGGTGAACGACGCGACCTGGGGCAGGAAGTCGTAGGGGGAGGGTGGCGTGGCCACGAAGGGGCCTCCTTCGTTCGTCTGGGATGCGCTCGTACGGCCCGGCCTGGGGCGCCCGCCGTCGGCGGGGCTCCGGCCCGGGCCCTACGAACATACGCCCCAGGGGGCACGCGCGTCCCGGGGGCGGCACGCCGTGTCGGGAGGGCGGCGGCGGTGCGCCGGTCCGGAGCGGTGCGGTGCGCCGGGTGGGAGGGGCGTGGTCCGCCGAGCCCCGGGGATGCGGTGCGCGGCTGCCGACGGCGAAGGGGGGAGGCGCCCAGAGACAACAGACCGACCGGGCGGTACGGTGCTGCCAGCACGGAACGAGAACCGGATTCGGTTCCACACCGACAGGGAGTCGCCATGACCACTCGCTGGGGCATCACCATCCCGCTGGAGGGGGTCCCGCTCTCCGAGCAGCGGAACCTCGTCGAGCGGCTGCCGGACCTGGGCTACACCGACGTCTGGTCGGCCGAGGCCAACGGCACCGACGCCTTCACCCCCCTCGCCCTGGCCAGTGTGTGGGCGCCCCGGCTGCGCCTGGGCACCGCGATCGTGCCCGCCTACACGCGCGGCCCGGCCACCCTGGCGATGAGCGCCGCCGCCCTGGCCGCCGCCGCGCCGGGCCGCTTCGCCCTGGGCGTCGGCACCTCCTCCAACGTGATCGTGGAGCGGTGGAACTCCATCCCCTTCGAGGAGCCGTACAAGAAGGTGCGCGACACCGTGCGCTTCCTCCGCGCCGTGCTCACCGGCGCGAAGGTCAAGGAGGACTACGACACCTTCAGCGTCAACGGCTTCACGCTCGGCGCGGTACCCGAGCAGGCGCCCCCGCTGCTGGTGGCGGCGCTGCGGCCGGGCATGCTCCGCCTCGCCGGACGCGAGGGCGACGGAGCCGTCGTCAACTGGCTCTCGCCGGAGGACGTGCGCACGGTGGTGCCCTATGTGCGCCGGTACGGCGAGGACAAGGAGGTGGTCGCGCGGATCTTCGCCGTCCCCGACGCCGACCCGGACACCGCCCGGGGGATCGGCCGCTGGGCGATCTCGGCCTACCTCAACGTCCCCGTCTACCGGGCGTTCCACGAGTGGCTGGGCCGCGAGGAGCTCACCCCGATGTGGAAGGCGTGGGACGAGGGGGACCGCAGGGGCGCGCTGGCCGCGATCCCCGACTCGGTGGTGGACGAACTCATCGTGCACGGCCCCGCCGAGTACTGCCGCGAGCGGATCCGGGCCTACGCCGACAACGGGGTGACGACCCCGGTCGTCGCGCCGATCGGCCCGCCGAACGCGGACCCGGCCGCGGTGGTGCGGGCGCTGGCGCCGCGGGACTGAGGGGCGGGGCGCGGGCAGCGCGAAGCGGGAGGGCCCTGGGGACCCCCGCTTACCACGCTAGTCCTCGGCGGAACGGTCGAGGAAGGCCGATCTCCCGCCTGTGGACGACCGCCGGGCCGCCCCCTCGGGCGGTACCCGGGGTTCCGCGCGCCCGTCACCCGCTGTGTCCGGGCGGGGCCGGCGTCGCGGACGTCAGCGGCTCGGCCGACGACGGCGGCGCGGCCCGATACCGTCGAGTCCACGGATCGGGCTTGACCCTCACGCCGCGTGAGGCGGGACGGTGGACCGCATGAGCGATTTCTTCAGCGCGTTCGAGACGGGACCCGTGTCCGAGCGCGGACCGGGGGCGGTAGCGCCAGAGGTGTTCCGCGGTATCTACGCGATGCCGGTGTTCGTGACGGTTCCGACGCCTGACCTGGCGGTGTCGACGGACTTCTGGGTGCGGGGGTTCGGCTTCGTCGAACTGTTCGGCATCCCGGGGCAGGTGGTCCACCTGCGCCGGTGGGCCTTCCAGGACGTCCTGCTCGTTCCTGCGGCGGCCGGTGCCGAACGGCCCGAAGCACCGGCGATGAGCGTGAGCTTCCTGTGCGTGCTGAGCGAGGTCGATCCGCTCGTCGAGGCGTGTTCGGACCTCGTGCCGGGCAGTGTGGTCGGGCCGCGGGACACCCCGTGGCGCACCCGCGACGTCGAGGTGACCACTCCCGAGGGCGTTCGGGTCGTCTTCACCGCGGCGCAGGAGTTCGATTCCGACAGCCAGGAGGCGCGCGATCTCGCCGCGGTCGGAATCGTCGCCCCGGAACCGGAGGAGGAGGGCCACAATGGTGTCCATGGTCGAACACGAGCGTGACATCCGTGGCGGTGTCACGGTGGGCGCGGCCGCCGGACTGGTGGGGGTGACCGTCCGCACGCTTCACCACTGGGACGAGATCGGCTTGGCATCGCCGTCCGCGCGCACCACCGCCGGCTATCGCCAGTACACCGACGCGGACCTGCAACGGCTGCGTCGAATCGTCGCGTACAGGGAGGCCGGCCTCGGGCTGGACGCGGTGCGTGGGGTCCTCGACGACCGGACGGCGGAGATCGGCGCCACCCTGCGTGAGCAGCGCGCCCGGCTCGCCGAGCGCATCGAGGACCTGCGACGGCTCGACGAGCGCCTGGAACGGCTGACCGGGGCTCACGAGCGGGGGATCCTCCTCGACGACGAAGCGCAGTCGGAGGTCTTCGGGGCGGACTGGGACGCTCACCGGTCCCGGAGGGCCCGCACCGTGTGGGGGGATTCCGAGCAGTGGGCGCAGTTCGCCGAGCGGTCCGCCTCCCGCACGCGGGAGCAGTGGCGGTCGCTCTCCTCGGCGATGTCCGCGTTGCAGCGCGATCTGGGCGACGCCCTCGACCGGGGTGTCGTCCCGGGCAGCCCGGAAGCGGACGCGCTCGTCGAACGCCACCGCGAGGTGTTCTCCGACTTCTTCCCGCTCACGCGGCAGATGCAGGTGTGTCTGGGGAGGATGTTCGAGTCCGACCCCGGTTTCTCCGCCCACTACGACGGGATCCGGTTCGGGCTGGCCTCCTGGTTCCGGCAGAGTGTCGACGAGTGCGCCCGCACCCACGGGATCGACCCGGACACAGCTGTCTGGCAGTGACCCCGCGGCGCGGAGACGCCCGTCACCCGCCGTCCGGCCACACCGGCCCCTCCTCCAGGGGGCCGAGCAGACGGCGGGCCCGCAGGACCAGTTCCAGTTCGAAGCGCTCTCCGGGCTCGCGCAACCGTTCGCCGAACAGCTCCTCCAACCGGCGCAGCCGGTAGCGCACGGTCTGGGGGTGGATGCGCAGCCGCTCGGCGGCCTCGTTGGCGTTGAGCCCCGACTCCAGCCAGGCCAGCAGGGTGTCGGCCATCCGCTCCCGCTGCGGCGGACGCAGCGGCGCCAGCGGGGCGAGCCGGGACCGCGTCATCTCCGCGATCAGACCGGGGTCGCGCGAGAGCAGCAGCGCGGGCAGGTGGTCGTCCCAGCGCACCACGCCCTCGCCCGGCACCACGCCCGTGCGCACGAGTTCCGCCAGGTCCCGTGCCCGGGCCAGCGACAGCGGAGCCCGGTCCAGGGGCACGCTCGGGCCCAGCACCGCGCAGGACCCGCGCAGCGAGCGTTCCACCGACCGCAGCCGCCCCGGCCCCTCGGGGTCGGGCACCACCGCGCACGGCTCCACGCGGTCCAGGCCCACGAGCACGTCCGACGGCAGTGCGGTGAGGTGCGAGAACGCCTCCGCTGAGGCTGACAGCGCGTCCGCCGACGAGCCGACCACGGCCGCCCGGGCCGCCGGGGCCGGGCCGCTCGTGCCGCTCGGGACCGCCGTCACGCCGTCCGTGCCCCGGTACAGCAGCGCCACCGCCACCCGCTCGGGCAGCCGCCACCGGGCGGCCCGGGCCAGCGCGGGCACCGCCTCCGCCTCCCGCCGTGCTCCCGTCCCGGCCAGCAGCACCTCCAACAACCGCGCCCGGCGCCTGCGCAGCGCCTTCACCCCGGCGCCGCGCACCCGCGCGTGGCCCTCGGCCGCGGCGGTCGAGACCTCCTCCTGGAACGCGAAGATCGCCTCTCCCAGCACCGCCATGTGGTCCCGGGTGAGCGCGTCCGCGTCGGCCAGCCGCCGCCACGCCACGGCCGCCGCCGTGCGCATCCCCGTGTGCAGGCACTCCAGGGTGCGCCCGTGCCGGGCCTCGTCCGCGCCGAAGGCCCGGAACTCGGCGGCCAGCGCGTCCACGTGTCCGGGGGAGCGCCCGCCGCCCTCCACCCGGTCCAGGAAGGCGCGCAGACCGGCTTCCACCGTTCGCCGCAGGCCCTCGGAGTCGGCGGGCTCCAGGGGCGCGGCGTGGAACTCCGCCCGGCGCCGGATGCCCTCCAGGGCCTCCTCCGCCAGCGACGGCACCAGCGGGCGCAGCCGGGCGCCCAGCTTCGGGGGGATACGGGTGAACGGGTCCGTCGGACGGCTCTCCCGCAGGGGGTAGGTCATGTCACCTCCGGCGCGGACGCACGGCGGAGCCGCCCGTGGCACGCCCGCGCGTGCTCTGTGCGCCAGAAAGTCCGGAGCGGTTCCGTCGGGAGGGGACCGCGTTCCCATATCACCAGAGCCCGACCCCGCCGACAACCCCCGGATCCGTCGCGGGTCGGGCTTCTGGTGATGGGTGGGAGCCCTTCCGTCCGGACGACCCGGGCCAATCCCGGCCGCTCGGACACCGCTGGTCACGCGGCGGGCCGATACGGTAACAATGGTGCGACGCCCCCGCCCCCTCGAAAGGCGCCCGCCATGAGAAGACTTCCGCTCTCCGCTCCGCTACTGGCCCTGCTCCTCGCCGCCACCGCCTGCTCCGGCGAGGAGGCCCCGGAGGAGACCGCGGAGCAGGCCGAGGAGAGCGCCGCCGCGGTGGAGCCGGTGGACCCGGACGCCGAGACCCACGTGCGGCGCGCCGCGCAGGGCTTCCTCGCCTCCCTCATGGCCGCCGACGGAGAGGCGGGCTGCGCGCTGATGGACGAGGCCGCGCGCACGGTGGTGGCCGACGAGCACGGGGCCGAGGGCTGCCCGGCGGCCTTCCCGCTCTACGCCGAGTCGCTCCGGGGCGGTGAGGGCATCGAGGTCGGCGAGGTCACCATGGACACCGACCTGGAGGGGGAGGTCCCCATCGCCACGGTCGCCCTCGTCTACCCCGGCGAGGACCACGGGCCCCTGGAGATGCGCCGCGACTCCGACGACCAGTGGGTGGCAACCCGCCTGCCGGCCACCTCCCCGGGCGGAGCCTGAGGCCGCCCGGGTCCACGGCGCCGCGCCCGGCTCAGCTGAAGAACGCGTAGCCGAGGACCATGCCCACGACCACGACCACCACGGCCGACAGCGGCCACACCCACTGGGCGATCCTCTCCCTCGCCGAGGGCCTCCGCCCGTCCTCGCTCCGTCTTTCGGTCCCTCTCGCGCTATTCACACCGTCCGGCTTACCAGACTGCGGTTCCGGCGGGGTCACGGCTCGCCCGGCCGGTCGGCGCGGGCCCGCGCGCAGGCGTCGACCTGCTGCTGGATCAGGGGCGCGTACAGGTCCAGCAGTTCCTCCCGGGAGGTCTCCTCCTCCGGGAACATGCCCAGGACGCGGACGCCCTCGGCGAGACCGAGCATCTGGCAGGAGACGGCGCTGGCGTAGCGGCGTCCGGGGGTGGTGTCCCCGAGCAGGGCGCCCACGCTGTCCAGGAGTTTCGCGCGCACCTCCGCGCGGGAGCGGTCGGGGTCGGGGGACTCGCGCACGTGGGCGGTGGTGGCCAGCCAGCCCTCCGGCGCACCGTGCTCGCGGCGGGCGAGGACCTTGCGCACCAGGGCGCGGCCGATGGCGGAGCGGGGCAGGTCCAGCTCGGCCAGGGGGAGGTCGTGCGGCCCCACCTCGTTGAAGAGTTCGGCCTTGCTGCCGTGGTGCTTGATCACCAGGGCGGGGGAGACCCCCGCGGCGGCGGCGATGTCGCGGACGGTCACCCCCTTGTATCCGTGCTCGAAGAAGAGCCGCCGCGCCGCGGCGACGACGGCGCCGCGGCTGTCGGTCCCGGTCACGCTTCCACCTCCCGCTGGTCGCGCGCGGGCCCCTCGCCCGCTCCGGTGGGCAGCGTACGGGGTTCGGCCGTGTCCGCGACGGAGGGGGCGCGTCCCGGGACGAAGGCGCCCACGAGCACACTGACCAGGCACGCCGCCGCGCCGAGCCAGTGGGACAGGTCCATGGCCTGGGCGGAGGGGAACACCACGCCGCCCACGTCCACGGTCAGCGAGGCGAAGACCAGCGCGACCACCGCGCTGCCGCTGGAGGTGCCCAGCGACCGGACCAGGGCGTTGAGCCCGTTCGCCGACGCGGTCTCGCTCCGTGGCGCGGAGGCCATGACCAGGGAGGGCATGGCGGCGAACGCGATGGCGGTGCCGATGCTGACGAACATCGTCCCCGCCATCACCTCCAGCACGGTGTCGGCGTTGAACACCCGCCACAGGTAGGTCAGGCCCATGATCGCCCCGCCGGTCACCAGGGTCGGCTTCCCGCCCCACCGGTTGAGCATGCGGCTGGCGACGGGTGAGAACACCAGCATCATCAGACCGCTCGGCACCATCGCCAGCCCGGCGACGGCCACGGGCAGGGCCAGCCCGTACCCGGTCTCCACGGGCACCTGGAGCTCCTGCGTGGTGACCAGGCTGTTGAGGAACATCGCGAACCCGACGAAGTACGAGGACACGTTGGTGAGCAGGACCGGGCGGCGAAAGGCCGTGCGCAGGTTCACCATGGGCTCGCGCGTGCGCAGCTGGAGGGGGACCCACACCAGGAGGGCGACGGCGGAGAACGCGGTCAGGCCCAGGGTCTGGCCGCTGGTCCAGCCCCACGACGCGCCCTTGGACAGCGCGAGCAGGAAGCCCACGAGGACGATCGAGAGCACGAGCGCGCCCGTGATGTCGAAGCGGCCGGGGAAACGCTGGGGGGACTCCTCGACCAGCAGGCGGATGAGCACGAGGAGCACGGCGCCCACGGCCGCCGTCGACCAGAACAGGGAGGTCCAGCCGAACGCGCTGTAGAGCACGCCGGACAGCGGCAGCCCCAGAGCGGAGCCGATGCCCAGGGTGGCGCTCATCAGGGCGATGCCCCCGGCGAGCTTCTCCCTGGGCAGCTCGTCGCGCATGATGCTCATGCCCACCGGGATCAGGGCTGCGCCGAACCCCTGCATGGCACGCCCGACCAGCATCGGCACGAAGCTGCCGCCCAGGGCCGCGATGAGCGAGCCCGCCGTCATGACCGTGAGGGAGACGAGCAGCATCCTGCGCTTGCCGTACATGTCGGCCATGCGGGAGACGATCGGCGTGGCCACGGCTCCGGTGAGCAGCGTGGCGGTGACCAGCCAGGACGCGTCGTCGGCGGACACGCCGAGGATCTGGGGGAGGTCCGGCAGCAGGGGGATGACGAGGGTCTGCTGCAACGAGACGATCAGGCCGCAGAGGGTGAGGATTCCCGTGGTCGCCCAGGAGGGCAGGCGCGGGGCGGACGGCATCGTGCCTCCAGGTGGCGCGTGGGGGTGAACAGGCGTTTACCCCTGTCGAGTAAACACTGTTGCCTCCGTGGCGGTCAAAGCGCCGGCGCCCACTGCGACCCTTCTCACGGGCCGCGCGTCCGGGTACACCGGAATCCGCGTACACCGGAATACGTCCTCGGCTGTACGCCGTCTCCGGCCCGCGCTCGGACACTGGCCGCATGGACACCGTGACGACCCGCCGGCGGCGCCTCGGCGCCCGCACCCGCAAGACCGTCCTGCTGACCCACATCGCCGCGGCCGGAAGCTGGCTCGGGCTCGACCTCGCCCTGGGCCTCCTCGTCGTCACCGCGCTGCTCGGCGGCGACGACGCCTCCGCCGCGGTCGCCCTCGCGGCCTTCGCGACGTGGCCGCTGGTCGCGGTCGGCGCCCTCACCCTGCTGTCCGGGATCGTCCTGGGCTGGGGGACCAGGTACGGACTGGTCCGGTACTGGTGGGTCCTGCTCAAACTGGCGGCCAACGTCGTGCTGCTGACCCTCGTGGTCCTGCTGCTCTCACCCGAGGTCACCGCGCTGGCGGCCCGGGCCCGCACCGCCCTCGCCGAGGAGGCGCCCTTCGCGGTCGGCGCCCAGCTCCTGTTCCCGCCCCTGGTCTCCACCACCGCGGTCGCCGCGGCCATGGCCCTGTCGGTGTTCAAGCCCTGGGGGCGCGTCCGCAGGCGCCCCCAGGGCGCACGCACCGGCGAGCCGGGCCCTCAGCGGGCCCCGGTCACGCGCCCGTAGCGCCCGGGCCGACGCGCGGCGGCGCGGAGCCGGGGCGGCCGTCCCCGCCAGCGCCCGCGCCCAAGCGCACCGCCGCAGCGGCCAACCCGGTGATCCGCGCCCAGCCCCCCGTCCGGACCGCGTCCCCGGGGGTCAGCCAGCTCCCCCCGACGCACGCCACGTTGTCCAGGGCCAGGTAGTCGGCGGCCGTGGCGGCCGTGATCCCGCCCGTGGGGCAGAACACCACGTCGGGGACCGGGCCCGCCACCGAGCGCAGGAACGGGGTTCCCGGAACCGACGCGGGGAAGAGCTTCTGCGCGAGCATCCCCGCCTCGCGGGCGGCCAGCACCTCGCTGACGGTGGCCACCCCCGGCAGGGCCGGAACCCCGATCGCGACCAGATGGCGCAGCATCCGGGCCGTGGTGCCGGGCGTGACCAGGAAGCGCGCCCCGGCCTCCGCGGCCTCGTCGGCCTGGCGGGGGGTGAGCACGGTCCCCGCGCCCACCACCATGTCCGGCACGTCCTCCGCGATCGCCCGGACCGCCTCCAGGGCGCCGGGCGTGCGCAGGGTGACCTCCACGACGCCCACACCGCCCGCCAGCAGCGCCTCCGCCAGGGGGACCGCGCGTCCGGGGGAGTCCACCGTCACCACGGGCACGACCGGCGACAGGGCCAGTACGGCCCCGATGCCGCCGCCTCCGCCGCCCCCCTCGCTCCGGCCGCTCCTCCCGTCGTTCACACCGCTCCCGTCGTCCGTGCCGCGTACGTCGTCCCTGTCGCCCGCGCTCACGAAGCGACCTCGGCCGCCAGCGCGCCGCCCCCGGCGGACACGACCCCGTACCAGTGGACCAGCAGCTCGGTGAACACCGGATGGGACGCCAGGTCCCCGGGGAAGACCTCCGAGCGCAGCAGCGCGGCGACCACCTCCCGCGCCCCGCCGCTCCCGGGCAGCAGCGCGCGCAGGGAGTCGGCCAGCGGGTCCTCCAGTCCCGGACCGGCCGTGGCGACGTGGTGCATCCACGCCGCCACCACCAGGGCGCTCCACCGCGGCTCACCGCCCCCGGCCAGCACGTCCCGGACCGTGGGCACGACGCGGGGGCCGAGCTTCTGGGAGCCGTCGGCCCCGACCTTGGCGGTGGTGTGGCCCAGCGCGGGGTTGGCGAACCGGCGCAGCACCGACGCGGCGTAGGCCCCGCCGTCCAAGCCCTCGGGCAGGGTGAGCGAGGGCAGGACCTCCTCGTGGACGAGGCGGCGGGCCGCCGTCGCCACCGCGTCGTCGGCGGCGCACGCGGCGATCGTCGTGTGCCCCACGGACAGGCCGAGATAGGCGAGCAGGGAGTGGCTGGCGTTGAGCACGCGCAGCTTGGCCGCCTCCCAGGGCCGCACGTCGTCGGTGATCGTGGCCCCGGCCGCCTCCCACCGCGGGCGCGGACCGGCGAAGCGGTCCTGGATCACCCACTGGTGGAAGGGTTCGGCGACCACGGCCGCCTCGTCGCGCAGGCCCAGCTCCGCCTCGACCGCGTCCAGGTCCGCCGCCGTGGTGGCCGGGACGATCCGGTCCACCATCGTGTTCGGGAAGGCCGCGTGCTCCTGGACCCAGGACCGCAGCCGCTCGCCCTCCGCGCCCGGCAGGGCGTCGGCGAAGTCGGCGACCAGCGCGGCCGTCAGCTCACCGTTGTCGGGCAGGTTGTCGCAGGACAGCACGGTCACCGGACCGGAGTCCCGGAGCTGGCGCAGCTGGAGGCCGCGCGCGATCTGCCCCACCGGCGTGAGCGGCGGGCCGCCGTCCAGGTCGGCGCGCACCCGGGGGTCGCCGGTGTCCAGGCGCCCCGTGACCGGGTACGCCAGGTACCCCTTCTCCGTGACCGTGAGGGTGACGACCCGGGTGTCGGGGTGGGCGATGCGCTCCGCCACCGCCCACGGGTCGGCCGGGCCGGACAGGGTCTCGCGGACGGAGGAGACCACCCGCACGGGGCGGGCGCCCTCACCGCGTTCGGTGACCGTGAACAGGCCGTCCTGCGGGGCCAGCTGCTCCCACACCCGGGCCGAGCGCCCGGTCACCGCGCTGATGCCCCATCCGGTCTCGCCCGCGGCGAGCATGGCCTCCTCGGTCAGGACCGCGCCGTGGGCGCGGTAGAACGCGCCGATCCCGAGGTGGACCACCCCGGTGCGCAGGTCGCCGCGGTCCAGGGCGGTGGTGCGCCCCGCGGCCCGCAGCGCCGCCAGGTCCAGCCGGGTCATCGCGTCGCCTCCTTCTCGCCCCGCGCGTGCGCGCGGGTCTGTTCCAGGGTCGGCAGGAAACCGGTTCCGCCGCGCCCGCCCACGCTCAGACTGGCCGCGGCGGCCGCCAGGCGCGCGGCCTCCGCGAGGGGATCGCCCAGGGTCAGGCGCGCGGTCAGGGTACCCACGAACACGTCCCCCGCGCCGGTCTGGTCCAGGACCCGGGGGGCGGGGACCGCGTCGATCCAGGACTCCTCCCGCGGCGTGGCCAGGTGGACGCCGCGCGACCCGCAGGTCACCGCGACGTTGCGGGCGCCCGCCTCCAGGAGGCGGCGGGCCGCCTCGGCCGGGGTGGCGCTGTCCAGCAGGGCGGAGGTCTCGCCGGGGTGGGAGGGGGTCACCAGGTGGGCGTGCCGGGCCAGCTCCGCGAGGGTCGCGGCGCCCTCCTCCCGCGAGGCCAGCCGCGGCCGGTGGTTGGGGTCGAACACGAACCTGCGGGCCAGGCGCGCCGCGGCCAGGACCGCCCGGCGCGCGCTGTCGGAGACCGCGCAGGCGATGCCGCCCGCCACCACCGCTCCCGCCGCGCCGACCGCCTCCTCGTCCAGGTCCTCCGGGGACAGGGTCGAGCCCACGCTCCCGGCGCGCGCGTAGGAGAAGGCGCGCTCGCCCTCGGGGTCGCTGTGCACCAGGTACACGCCCTGCTGCCCGGGACGGAAACGCAGCATGCCGGTGGACACGCCCAGTTCGGCGACGCGGTCGGCGACCGCCCGCCCGAGCTCGTCGTCGGTCAGGACGGCGGCCAGGCCGACCCTGGCCCCGGCCCGGGACGCCGCCGCGGCGACGTTCAGGGCGTCGCCCGAGACGCCGAGCCTGGCCGGGACCCCGTGCGCGACGGGGACGTCGGTGGCCACCTCCAGCAGGACCTCGCCCAGGACGACGACGTCCAGCGGCCCGCTCTCATCCGTCAGTCCGTGCGTGCTCACCAGTCGTGCACCGTTCCGTCGAGCCGCCGGTTGACCGGCAGGTACCTGGGTTCGTAGGGGTGGCGGGCCGCGGCCTCCTCGTCGAACTCCACGCCCAGGCCCGGTGCGTCGCCGGGGTGCATGTACCCGTCCGAGAAGGAGTAGGAGGTGCGGAAGACCTCCGCGTAGGGGCCGGTGTGGCCCATGTGCTCCTGGATGCCGAAGTTGGGGATGGCCAGGTCGAGGTGGAGCGCCGCGGCCATGGCGACCGGCGACAGGTCACCGGCGCCGTGCGAGCCCGAGCGCACCCCGTACAGCTCCGCGAGCGAGAACACGCGGCGCAGGTGGGTGATGCCGCCGGTGTGCGACACCGAGGCGCGGACGTAGTCGATGAGCCGCTCGGTGATGAGCTGCTGGCAGTCCCAGATCGAGTTGAACACCTCGCCCACCGCCACGGGGGTGGTGGTGTGCTGGCGCAGGATACGGAACGCGGACTGGTCCTCGGCCGGGGTCGGGTCCTCCATCCAGAACAGCCGGTACGGTTCGAGCGCCGCGCCCAGGCGGCCCGCCTCGATCGGGGTGAGCCGGTGGTGCACGTCGTGCAGCAGGTGCACGCCGTAGCCGAACTGCTCGCGGACGTGGGCGATCATGGTCGGCGCGAAGTCCAGGTAGGCCGGGGTGTCCCAGGTGTCCTCCTGGGGCCGGTTGCCGCTGGCGGGCTCGTACACCCGGCCGTCCGCCGGGGCGATCCCGTAGGTCTTGTCCAGTCCGGGGACCGCGGCCTGGACCCGGATCGCCCGGTAGCCCAGGTCCAGGTGGCGCTGGAAGTCCTCGGAGAGCCCGTCCAGTGACGTGCCGCTGGCGTGCCCGTAGACCAGGACGCCCTCGCGCGAGGCCCCGCCAAGGAGCTGGTAGAGGGGCATGCCCGCGGCCTTGCCCTTGATGTCCCACAGCGCCACGTCCACGGCGGCGATCGCGGTCATCGTCACCGGGCCGCGGCGCCAGTAGGCGCCCTTGTACAGGTACTGCCAGGTGTCCTCGATCCGCCGCGCGTCGCGTCCGACGAGCAGCGGGCACACGTGGTCGCGCAGGTAGGAGGCGACCGCGAGTTCGCGGCCGTTGAGCGTGGCGTCGCCGATGCCGGTGACGCCGTCCTCGGTCTCGACCACCAGGGTGACGTAGTTGCGGCCGGGTGAGGACACGACGACACGCGCGTCGGTGATCTTCACGGAATGCCCTTTCTGGGATGGAGGGGGAGGCGCCCGCTCCCGGGTGGGGAGCGCGGGCGCCCGCGGCGCGGCTCAGGCGAAGCGCAGCATGACCTTGCTGCTGCCGGAGGCGGGATCGGCCGCCGTCCGCATCGCCTCGTGCGCCTCCCCGACGGGGAAGGAGTGGGTCATGAGCGGGGTGACGTCCAGGCCCGCGGCCATCGCGGCCAGGGCGTCGTCGATCTCCTCGACGAAGCGGTAGGAGCCGATCCAGGTGACCTCCCTGGTGACGAGCTCGCCCAGCGCCGCCGGGGCCTGCGTTCCGGGCAGGTTGCCCACCTGGACGAGGGTTCCGCCGCGCGCGGTCGCGCGCAGGACCCCGCCGAGGGCGGCCGGGGCGCCGGAGGCCTCGAAGACCAGCTCGGCGTCCTCGGGCAGCGCGTCCCCGCGCGAGAGGTCGCGCGTGTCGTCTGCGCCCATGGCCCGGGCCACCTCCAGCGGGGCCCGCCCGAGGTCGGCGACGGTGATCCGGGCCGCCCCCGCGTGCCGGAGCGCGGCGACGACGAGCGAGCCGATCGGCCCCGCGCCGTTGACGAACACGTCCCGGCCCGCGACGCCCCCCACGGCGCCCGACGCGCGGTTGACGGCGTGGCAGGCCACGGCGAGCGGTTCGGCCAGCGCCCCGCTGCGGGTGTCGACCCCCTCGGGCAGGGGCCGCAGCTGCCGGGCCGCGACCTTCTTGAGGTCGCAGAAACCGCCGTCGGTGTGCGGGGAGAACGCGGCCGACCCGAAGTAGCGCACCCTCGGGTAGAGGTTGGTGCGCCCGGCCAGCCGCTCCGGCATGCGCCCGTCGCCGACCAGCTCGGCCGGGTGCACGGTGACGGGCAGCCCCTCCTCGACGCCGGTCACGCCGGGGCCCACCCGGGCGACGCGTCCGGCGATCTCGTGGCCGAGCACGAGGGGGTCGCGCAGCACGGCGGTGCCCGAGCGGCCGTGGCGCCAGTAGGCCAGGTCGGACCCGCAGACGCCGCCCCACTCCACGGCGACGACGACCTCCCCCTCGCCGGGGACGGGGTCGGGGAGCTCGTCGACGCGCAGGTCTCCGGCTCCGTGGACGGTCACGGCCCTCATACGGCGTCCTCCAGTCGGACCAGGTCGCGTCCGCGCACCTCGGGGGACAGGTAGGCGGAGACGAGGGTGATCAGGGAGTAGGTGATGATCATCGCCGACAGCGGCCACCAGGAGCCGGTCGCGGCGGTGAGCGTGGCGGCCAGCACCGGGCCGATCGCGGTGGCCAGGACGCCGCCGATCTCCTTGGCCAGGGCCAGCTGGGTGAACCGGGTGCGCGCCCCGAACAGCTCGGCCATGGTGACGCTCTCCACGGAGAACAGGCCCAGGACCGACAGGTTGAGCCCGACGACCATCGCGACGGTCACGAGCACGGTGTCGCCGGTCTCGATCATCAGCATCATGGGCACGGCGAACAGCATGCTCGCCACGGTCAGGAAGAGGTAGACGGGGCGGCGTCCGAAGCGGTCGCCGAGCACGCCGACCAGGGGGACGGTGACGAAGCCGAGCAGGGAGCCGTAGACGATCGCGGACGTGCCGACCGCGTCGTTGAGCATCAGGTTGGCGCTGAGGTAGCCGACCAGGAAGGTCTGGACGATGCCGGAGTTGCCCGCCTGGCCGAAGCGCAGGCCGAGGGCGAGCAGGAACGCGCGGCCCTTGCGCTGGCGCAGGGCGGTCTCCAGACCGCTCCTGTCCTCCTCGACCGCGGCCGCGGCCAGTTCGCTCCGGGACATCGCCACGCCGTCGACGATGTCCTCGCGCTGCTCGAAGACCGGGCTCTCCTTGACGGAGAAGCGAATCCACAGCGCCAGGAGCAGCAGGAGGAAGCTCGCCAGGAAGGGGAGGCGCCAGCCCCAGGTCAGGAGCTGCTCCTCGGAGAGCGCGAACACCAGCACCGCCCAGATCGCGGAGGCGCCCAGGGTGCCGGAGTTGGTGCCCAGGCACACCAGGGAGGCGATGAACCCGCGTCGTCTCGCCGGGGCGTACTCGGCCAGCATCACGGTGGCGCCCGCGATCTCGGCGCCCGCGCCGAAGCCCTGGATCAGCCGCAGTCCCACGAGCAGGATCGGGGCGAGCAGGCCCACCTGCTGGTAGGTGGGCAGGGCGCCGATCAGGGTGGTGGAGACGCCCATCAGGGCGACGGTGATGAACAGGACCTTCTTGGGACCGAGGCGGTCGCCCATGCGGCCGAAGTAGACCGCCCCGACGAGCCGGGCGACGTATCCGACGCCGTAGGTGCCCATCGCCGCGATCAGGCCGACCGCGGGGTTGAGGTCGGGGAAGAAGATCTGGTTGAACACCAGGGCGGCGGCCAGGGAGTAGAGCTGGAAGTCCATGAACTCCATGGCGGTCCCCAGCCACCCGGACACGGAGGCCTTGGTGAGGTCCCGGGTGCTGCGCTCCCCCTGTCCGGCTGGCGCGGGGGGTGCCTGTTCGGTCATCGGCCGGTCCTTTGTGAAGGGCTTCCACCTGCGAAGAAGTATCGGGGAAACCGTACGTGAACATGATGGCAACTGACATACAAGCACTGCCATACCAGTGGCGTCAATGCCGGTAGACTCGCCTCATGGCCGACCAGACCCGGTCCGGGGGACCCCTGCTGTCCGCGCGGGACCGCACCCTGGACACCATCCGCCGCGCGATCATCACCCTGGAGCTCAAGCCGGGCACGCCGCTGTCGGAGAACGAACTCGCCACCGAGCTCGCCGTGAGCCGGACGCCCGTGCGCGAGAGCCTCATCCTGCTGCGCGAGGAGGGGCTGGTGGAGGTCTACCCCCAGGTCGGCACGTTCGTCTCACTCGTGGACCCCGAGCGCGTCCGGCAGGCGCAGTTCATCCGGGAGGCGGTGGAGTGCACCTCCCTCGCCCAGGCCCGGCCCCCCTTCTCTGCCGACCACGTCGGCGACCTGCGCGTCCTGCTCGGCGCGCAGCGGGAGGCGGGCGGCGGCGCCGACCACGACCGCTTCTTCGAGCTCGACGAGGAGTTCCATCGCTCGCTGCTGGCGCTGGCGGGCAACGAGAGCGCCTGGCGGACGGTGAACGCGGCCAAGGCCCACCTGGACCGGGCCCGGCGGCTGAGCCTGATCGACACGCGCCCGATCGGGGAGCTGGTGGAACAGCACACGCTGGTCGTGGACGCCATCGAGGCCGGGGACACCGGGACCGCGGTGGAGGCGCTGCGCTCCCACCTGCGGGCGGTGTTCGAGGACGTCGGGCGGATCCGGGCCGCGTCACCGGAGTTCTTCTCGGACGGGCAGCCCCGCCGTCCCGTCCGCAGGACCGTGACCTCGCTGAGGTAGCCCCTGCGCCGGGGCGGACGTCGGCCGCCGGTCGCGTCTCGGCGGGTCCGCGGCCCTAGCGGCGCCCGCGCTTCCAGCCCGAGCCGTAGCCCCCCGCGTGCAGTGCGAGGAACAGCAGCCCGGCGAGGGTGAGGGTCGTGGTGGTGACCAGGTCCTGGATGTTCTCGCCGAGCAGTTCCAGCAGCAGGGCGAGTCCGAACAGGACGGCGGCGATGGTGGCGAACACGGTGGCCTCCTGGGGGTCGGGGTGGTGTTCGTCTACCCTCCGTGCGCGCGTGTAACCAAGCCGGTGTCCCGGTCGCGCCCCCGGAAAACGCCTCGGGCCAGAGCACGCGCTCTGGCCCGAGGGGAGGTCGGGGGTCTGGGGGTCGTCCCCCAGGAGAAACGACGAAGCGGCCCGGCGAGCGCGGTTACGCGCGAGCGGGGCCGCTCCGGAGTGAAGTGGGCGATACAGGATTCGAACCTGTGACCTCTACCGTGTCAAGGTAGCGCTCTAACCAACTGAGCTAACCGCCCTCATCGGGGGATGAGGTGTGAAGCTTGATGCGAGGCGGAGACGGGAATCGAACCCGTGTGCAGGGATTTGCAGTCCCTTGCCTCAACCACTCGGCCACTCCGCCGGAACGCGATGGGGGGCTGTCGAGTGACACCCATGCGGGCCTCTCCGAGCGGACGACGGGATTCGAACCCGCGACCCTCACCTTGGCAAGGTGATGCTCTACCAGCTGAGCCACGTCCGCGTGCGCCCCGGAGCGGACTCCGGAGCCGGAACCGCTCCGCGACCCTGGGGGCGCGGAACGCTTCCGTTCGAGCGGACGACGGGATTCGAACCCGCGACCCTCACCTTGGCAAGGTGATGCTCTACCAGCTGAGCCACGTCCGCGCGGCGAGTCCGGCTTCCGGGGTTCGTCCCCGTCAGCGCCCCTCGCTGCGTTAAGAACTCTAGCGGATTCCCGGCCAAGCGCGAAATCGGCCGGGCGCACCGGGCGCACCCGTGCCCCGCCGTGGCAGGTCCCGCCGACCCGCCGAGGCGGCGGGAGCTACTTCTCCACGTGGGCCGGGGAGGAGGGCATGTCGGGTCGGGGAGGCGCCGAGAGGTACTGGCCGACCCTCTCGATCACCTTGTTCATCTCGTAGGCGATCAGGCCCACGTCGCTGTCGGAGTCCGACATCAGCGCCATGCAGGCGCCCTCTCCGGCCGCGGCGACGAAGAGGAAGGCGCGGTCCATCTCGATGATGCTCTGGCGGATGCCGCCCGCGGCGAACTGCTTGCTCGCCCCGCCCGCGAGGCTGTGCAGCCCCGAGGCGATCGCGGACAGGTGCTCGGCGGCGGGACGGTCCAGTCCGCTGGAGGTGGCCATGAGGAGCCCGTCGGTGGACAGGACGATGGCGTGCTGCGTACCGGAGGCACGCGTGAGGAGATCGTCCAGCAACCAGCTGAGCTCTCCGCGGGCGGTACTCGGTGGGGTCATGTCTCTCTTTGCTCTGTCAGTGGTCGTGCGTGACGTGGGACACGCGCACTGCGGGCCGCCGCCGGGGTGCCTTGGGGGAAAGCTCCGAACTCGGCTGCCACCGGTCCCGCATAAGCGTTGCCCAGATGATAGTCATTCGTAACTTATCTGTCCGGCCGCCACGGTGGATTCCGGGTGGGCCGCCCAGACCGTCGAGCCGTGTGACCAGTCGCGATACCTCCGCAAAACGGGCATGGGTACTAGACCATCGGCCGGTGCCGGTCACGGGACTTGCCAACCCGCCGTACGGAGGTTACGGAAGGAGCGGGTCGTGACACGCCGACGAGGTGGGAGGATCGTGCAGACACCGGCCCTACCTGGGCTCTTGAGAACGTGGGGGTGGCAGATGAAGGTGTGGATCGCGGGTGCCGGGTACGGTCGCGGCACCGTCGTCGACGAGAGCGAGGCGCGCATTCCCGTGGTCGACCACGGGATCACGGTGGGTGACGGGGTCTTCGAGACGGTGCGGGCCCGCGGCGGCCGCCCCTTCGCCCTCACCCGCCACCTCAGGCGGCTGGCCCGCTCCGCGGAGGGGCTGGGCATGGCCGGACCCGACCTGGAGCTGATCGCCGACGGCGTCGCCCGCGCGGTGGCGGCCAACCCGGAGCTGTCCGACGCCCGTGTGCGCATCACGGTCACCGACGGAGCCGGGCCGCTGGGGTCGGACCGCGCCCCGGGCGAGCAGACCGCCATCGTGGCACTGGGGCCCTTCCCCGGGATCGCTCCGCACGCCGACGTGGCGACGGTCCCCTGGCCGCGCAACGAGTTCGGGGCCCTGGCCGGGCTCAAGACCACCTCCTACGCCGACAACGTGCGCGCCCTGGCCTACGCCAAGCAGCGCGGCGCCAGTGAGGCGCTCTTCCGCAACGTGAGCGGCAACCTGTGCGAGGGCACCGGCAGCAACATCTTCGTGGTGCTCGACGGCAGGCTGGTCACCCCGCCGCTGTCGGCGGGCCCGCTGGCGGGGATCACCCGCGAACTCGTCCTGGAGTGGTTCGGGGGCGAGGAGGAGGACGTGCCCATGGAGCGCCTCCCCGAGGTCACCGAGGCCTTCCTGACCTCCACCGGGCGCGACGTGCAGCCGATCCTGCACGTGGACGGCCGCGCGGTGTCGGCCGAGCCCGGACCGGTCACCGCCAAGGCCGCGTCGGTGTTCGCGGAGCGCTCCGCGGCCGACATCGACCCCTGATCCCGGTAGCCGGGGGCGGACACGGCTGAGGGGGCGGCGCGTGGTGCGCCGCCCCCTCAGCCGTCGGGAGTGCTCCGCGAAGGGCCCGGGGCCCGCGGATCAGGAGTGCAGGTGCTGCTGGATCTCCTCGTCGAGGTTCACGAACTGGCCCTCCTGGCCCGCCGGAACGATCTCGTAGGTCCGGTGGAGGAACTCGGCCAGGGGAGAGACCTGGGTGTCGAACTCGGCCTGACCGAAGGGGGAGGAGAGCGCGATGCTCACACTGCGGTCGCCGTTGTCGTCCTTGGAGGGCCACACGCGGACGTCGCCCTCGCCGACCGGCCGCACGATGCCGACGGTCAGGAGCTCGCGGGCGAAGATCCACTCGACGGGGTTGTCCTCGCCGGTGTGGAAGGCCACCCGTATGGCGTAGGGGTCGTCCGCGCTGTAGTCCAGGCGCGCGACCAGGGGGACCGCCGTGCGTTCGGGGACCACGAGCCGCAGGCCCAGCTCGGCGGTGGCAGTGGTGTCGCTACTGTTCATGTTCGCCAAACCTTTTCTCGTCCGGCCTTGCTGTTGCGGCGCGGGTCGGTTGCCGTCTCACGGGCTCCAACGCGGCTTCCCGCGGAACATGACGTGAGTACGGAGGCTTTCTTGGTGGGTGGGACCGGAGGTCTCGCCGCCCGTGCGGCGGGCCCGGCGTGCCGCGGTGCGGCGCCACGATCCTTCGTCACTGTAATGACCAGGACAAACCAAAGATTTCCCAATGTCGGGTGTCCCACGTCACGCGGAGGTAATGAAGGGGTGGTGTTCGACGGGTCCACGGGGGCGGGAACTCCTTATCACTGCGGGGATCGGGGGTGGGTGCGGACACTCCCGCGAGTCCCTCGAAAGGTTAATGTGACCTCCGTCACGTGGAACGGCGTCCGTCGGGGGCTCCCGTGTGCGTCGAGCACCCCCGAACGTGCGCTAGAGTCTTACTTGTCCGGCCGACAGGGCGGGCAGGCAGGAAGCTCAGGGCGATTAGCTCAGTTGGCTAGAGCGCGTCGTTCACACCGACGAGGTCACTGGTTCGAGTCCAGTATCGCCCACACGGCTCTGAGACGGTCCCACTCGGGGGTAGCTACCCCCGGTGGGACCGTTTTCGTCTGTGCGGGGCGCCGTCCCGTTCGCGCCGGGCCTCGTCCCTCCCGCGCGGGGCCCGCCTCGTCCACGCGGGTGCTCCGGCGCGGTCGGCTGGGGTCGAACCCCCGCGTCCGGCGCCCGCGCGCCGTCACCGCCCACCGGGGCCGTCGACAGGGGCCCGGCCGGTTTCAGGGGGCTAGTCGGACGGGGTGTCCGGCAGGGGGCGTCCGCGCCGCACCGCCCTGCGCGCGCGCAGGCGCCGGAAGAACTCCTCCTTCAGGCGCATCCCGTACCGCTCGGCGCGGTGGAACCACACCTGGGCGGGCCGCACCACCTTCTGCGCCCACCGGAACTCGGTGCTGAGGATGACCAGCCCCAGGATGACCGAAGCCAGGCCCGGACCCGGGACGACCATCATGACCAGCCCGGCCAGGATCACGACCACGCCGACGGTCCCCACGAGCACGCTCCAGGGCAGGCGCAGCGCGGGGTGCGTGTGCATGCGCCTGCGGAAGAGACGCAGCCGCGCGCGCATCCGCCGCCACCTGCGCGCGCGGGTGCGGCGGGTGGGGGATGTCTCCGGGGCCGGCGGGTCATTGGTGGGGCTCGGTGACATGCGCTCACAGTATTCGGTCGAAGCGAGTGGATGCATTCGGGTCGACTGGGGGCGATGGCCAGGGCATCTGTTGATTCTCACCGATCCTGACAACGGGATCAATGGCCTTTCGTAAGGGTGTGGACAGTCCCACGAAAGGTGACGTTCCATGACAGATCAGTCCCTGTCTGGTTCCCTGCCCGTCCTGTGTGCGGTTCACGCGGGTACGCCCCGAAGAGTCCGAATCCCTGACCGAATCCCCGGTCGGACCCCGGGTCCGCGGCGCCTGAATCCCACCGTCCCACCACGTCCTCCGCGTCGCCAGCGCGGTCGCGCGGCCTGTGGACAACCGGGGCGGCCCCGCCCCGAAGCCGCTAGCATCGGGAAGGAGTACACGCCCGGCCGCGCACAGCGGCCGGTCCGCGTTCGACATCATCCACGTCTTCCTAGGAGTCACCGTGTCCGCCGCGCCTGAGCTGCACATCACCCTCGCCGGAACCCCGCGTGCGGTGGCGGCGAACACTACGGCGGGCCAGGCTCTGGAGGCCGACGGCAGGACCGTCATCGCCGCGCTGGTCAACGGCGAGCCGCGCGACCTCGCCCGGGAACTGCGCGAGGGCGACACCGTCGAGCCGATCGCCATCGACTCCGAGGAGGGGCGGGCGATCCTGCGCCACTCCACCGCGCACGTGCTGGCCCAGGCCGTCCAGGAGCTCTTCCCCGAGGCCAAGCTGGGCATCGGCCCGCCCGTGGAGAACGGCTTCTACTACGACTTCGACGTCGCAGAGCCCTTCACCCCCGCCGACCTGAAGAGCATCGAGAAGAAGATGCAGCAGATCGTCAAGCAGGGGCAGCGCTTCGACCGCCGGGTCGTCTCGGACGAGGAGGCCCGCGCCGAACTGGCCACCGAGCCCTACAAGCTGGAGCTGATCGGGCTCAAGGGCGGCGCCACCGAGGCCGCCGAGGGCGCCGGTGTGGAGGTGGGAGCCGGTGAGCTCACCATCTACGACAACGTCCACCCGCGCACCGGCGAGCTGTGCTGGAAGGACCTGTGCCGCGGTCCGCACCTGCCCACCACCCGCGTCATCCCGGCATTCAAGCTCATGCGCACCGCCGCCGCCTACTGGCGCGGCAAGGAGACCAACCCGCAGTTGCAGCGCGTCTACGGCACCGCCTGGGAGAGCAAGGAGGCCCTCAAGGACCACCTGACCTTCCTGGAGGAGGCCGAGAAGCGCGACCACCGCAAGCTCGGCTCCGAGCTGGACCTGTTCTCCATCCCGGACGAGATCGGCTCGGGTCTGGCGGTCTTCCACCCCAAGGGCGGCACCGTCCGCCGGGTCATGGAGGACTACTCGCGGCGGCGGCACGAGGAGAGCGGGTACGAGTTCGTCTACACCCCGCACGCCACCAAGAGCACCCTGTTCGAGAAGTCCCAGCACCTGAGCTGGTACGCGGACGGGATGTACCCCCCCATGCAGCTCGACGGCGGCCAGGACTACTACCTCAAGCCGATGAACTGCCCGATGCACAATCTGATCTTCGACGCGCGCGGGCGCTCCTACCGTGAGCTGCCGCTGCGCCTGTTCGAGTTCGGCACCGTGTACCGGTACGAGAAGTCGGGCGTGGTGCACGGCCTGACCCGCGCCCGCGGCTTCACCCAGGACGACGCGCACATCTACTGCACCAAGGAGCAGATGGCGGACGAGCTCGACTCGTTGCTGACCTTCGTGCTCGAACTGCTGCGCGACTACGGCCTGGACGACTTCTACCTGGAGCTGTCCACCAAGGACCCGGAGAAGTACGTCGGCGGCGACGAGGTCTGGGAGGAGGCCACCGAGACCCTGCGCGAGGCCGCGCAGAAGCAGGGCCTGGAACTGGTCATGGACCCGGGCGGCGCCGCCTTCTACGGCCCCAAGATCTCGGTGCAGGCCAAGGACGCCATCGGCCGCACCTGGCAGATGTCCACCATCCAGCTGGACTTCAACCTGCCCGAGCTGTTCGACCTGGAGTACACCGCGGCCGACGGCTCGCGCCAGCGCCCGGTGATGATCCACCGCGCCCTGTTCGGCTCCATCGAGCGCTTCTTCGCCGTCCTGCTGGAGCACTACGCGGGCGCGTTCCCGGCCTGGCTGGCACCGGTGCAGGCGGTCGGCATCCCCATCGCCGACGAGCACGTGCCCTACCTGCGCGAGCTCGCCGCCAGACTGCGCGCGGAGGGCATCCGCGTCGAGGTGGACGCCAGCGACGACCGCATGCAGAAGAAGATCCGCAACGCCCAGAAGCAGAAGGTGCCCTTCATGCTGCTGGCCGGTGACGAGGACGTCAGCAAGAACGCGGTGTCCTTCCGCTACCGGGACGGTTCGCAGAACAACGGGGTGCCGCTGGACGAGGCGGTGGCCGAGATCGTCGCCGCCGTCCGCGAGCGCCGCTAGACAGCGTTCTTCGGGGACGCTGCGCGTCGGGACGGGCTACCGCCCTCAACGACCGCCTGCGGCGCGGTGTCTTCCTGGTTCGGGCGTCCGAAGAACGGGAACCCCGTGGGCGCCCGAACCGCACACGAGAGGAGCGCCCATCCGGGGTGACCGGGTGGGCGCTCCGCCGTCTCGGGTCAGCGCCGCTCGCCGGGCGCCTGGGACTCCTCCTCGTCGCGGAACAGGTCCGCACGGGAGATGCGCGCGGTCGCGTTGGGGTCCGGGGCGTTGGTCTCCTCCTCGTCGTCGCGGAACAGGTCCGCGCGCGAGATGCGGTGCGTCGCGTTGGGGTCACTCATGAGGGCGGTACTCCTTGTTGCTACGGGGGCAAGGCGAATTTTATCCGCCTCACGGGCGGGTCCGGGTGCCCGGACGTGCGCGTGAGGCCGCTCAGCGGCCGGGGGCGCGCCGTTTCCAGGCCTCGGCGGGGATCCGCTCCACGAGGGCGATCAGGTAGTCGGCGGCGGTCACGGCCCGGTCGGGATCCAGCCGCATGGCCGCCCACGTGAGGACGTAGTCCCCGCTGAAGCGTACGGGAAGGGAACGGGACCTGGGATCGGTCAGCAGCCACTTGGTGACCACGTTGTCGAGCACGGCCCCGGTGAACGCGGGATCGTTGCCCGTCGCGTGGAAGGCGCCGGCGAAGTCGTCGTCGGAGGCGTCCGGGTCCCACCTGCGCAGTATCTGTAGTTCGGCGTTGGGTCCGGGGGTGCGCACGGCCACCACGCGGTGGACGCGGCGGATCCGCTCCGTGCCCCTGCCCGCCGTGTGGGTCTGCTCGAAGGCGACGACCAGGTGCTGGCCCCGGCGGCCGGTGAGCACGTGCTGTGCGCGCGGGTGCGGCCCGAGGGCGGCACGGGGGAGTACGGCGTCCCCCAACGGGCTGGGGAGCTGTTCGGTGTAGGTCCACCCGCGTTCACGCGCCCATCCGCGCAGCTCGGTGGAGCGTTCCTTGCGGAAGTGCGCGGCGACCGCGATCGTGCCGGCCGACATGACGACGGCGACCAGCGCGATCACAGACAGGGCGCCTTCCATGTCTCCTCCGGCTGGGGGATGTGAGGTGGCCGTGGGCCGCGAAGAGCCCATCCTGAGCGGGTCGGGTCGGGAAAGTCGGGGACCCGCGCTGGCCGTACGGGTCCATTCTGTGTTGATTTCGGGTGCTTGTCACCCCTTGTTGTTGTTCCGCGGTGACGCTGGGGGGCCGCGGCCTCGCGGTGTCCGCCCACGGTCTACCCGGAACGGGCGCGACGTCACCGTCACCGCGCGTCCCCGCCCGGTCACCACCTGCGCGAACGCCTTCCTCCGCGCGGCTCGGGGACCCTCCTTCGCCTGCCACACGGCCCTTCCCGCCCCCGCGGCCCCGACGGTGCGCGGTCATGCGGCGGACACGGAGGGTGAGGGCTGTCCGGAACCGGCCACCGTTCGCCCCGCCCGTGCCGCAACCGCTCCTCGCACGTCAACCGCCGACGCGGCGCTCCGCCCGGGTCCTCGGCGTCCCAGCACCCGGCCCGGGCCGAGCCAGGCCCGTACGCCGCCGACCGGACCCGGGCGTGAGAGCGCACACGCCCGGGTCCGCGGACGGGGGGCCTAGGCACTGTTTTTTGGATCGGTGAGGTTGCGCAACCAGATCCGGATCGAGGCCACCAACACGGTCCCGTCAAAGATCGCGGCCCGCTTGTCGTAGCGGGTCGCGACCGCCCGGTTCTGCTTGAGCAGGTTGATGCACCGCTCCACGGTGTTGCGGCCCCGGTAGGCCGCCCGGTCGAAGACCGGAGGCCTACCACCCGCCGATCCCTTGCGACGGCGGTTCTCGCGCTGGTCCCTGGGCTGGGCGATGGTCGCTTTGATCTTGCGACGACGCAAGTGGTCCCGGTTCGCCCGGCTGGAGTAGGCCTTGTCGCCCAGCAGACGGTCCGGGCGGGTTCGAGGTCTACCCACGCTGCGCGGCAACCGCAACGCACCCATCACCGGTGCGAACATCAGGCCGTCCCCGCGCTGGCCGGGACTGGAGAGCACGACCAAAGGACGCCGCTGGGAGTCGGCCAGCAGGTGGATTTTAGTGGTCAACCCGCCCCGGGAGCGGCCCAGGGCCTCGGCCCCGTCCGGTTCGTCCCGGACATGGTCCCCTTTTTCGCGGCCCCGGCTGCGTGCTGGTGGGCACGGACACTGGTGGAGTCGATCCCCACGATGAGTTCCTCGCCGCTGTCGGCGTCGATGCGCAGCCGGTCGGCGATGCGTTGCCAAGTGCCGTCGAGGGACCAGCGGCGATGGCGGCCCGCGACGGTTTCCCAGGGGCCGTAGCGTTCGGGCAGGTCCCGCCAGGGGATGCCGGTGCGGGCACGGAACAGGATGCCGTTGATGATGCGGCGGTGGTCGGCCCACTTCTTGCCCTTGCGCGGGTCGGCGGGCATGAGGGGGGCGAGCAGGGCCCACTCGGCATCGGAGAGTTCATGACGACCGGCCATGACACGACCCTGCCAGAGCAGACCCTGTCGCACACCCACTTCTACAAAACAGGCCCTAGGCGGGCAGGCCCAGCTCGCGGGCGATGAGCATCTTCTGCACCTCGCTGGTGCCCTCGCCCACCTCCAGGATCTTGGCGTCCCGGTAGAAGCGGCCCACGGGGTAGTCGTTCATGAACCCGTACCCGCCGAACACCTGCGTGGCGTCCCGCGCGTTGTCCATGGCCGCGTTGGAGGCCACCAGCTTGGCGACCGCCGCCTCCTTCTTGAAGGGCTCGCCCGCCAGCATGCGCGAGGCCGCGTCGTAGTAGGCCAGCCGCGCGGTGTGCGCACGCGCCTCCATCTCCGCGATCTTGAACTGGATCGCCTGGTAGCTGCCGATCGCGTTGCCGAAGGCGTGCCGCTCGTGGGCGTAGCGCACGCTCTCGTCCACGCAGCCCTGCGCCAGGCCCACCGACAGCGCCGCGATGGCGATGCGGCCCTCGTCCAGGATCCGCAGGAACTGGGCGTACCCGCGCCCGCGCTCGCCGACCAGGTTCGCCTCGGGCACCCGGCAGTCCTCGAAGACCAGCTCGTTGGTGTCGGAGGCGTTCCACCCCACCTTGGAGTACTTCTGGCCCACGGAGAAGCCCGGTGTGCCCGCGGGCACCAGGATCGAGGAGATCTCCGGCCGCCCGTCCTCCCGGCGCCCGGTCACGGCCGTGACGGTCACCAGCGCGGTGATGTCGGTGCCCGAGTTGGTGATGAAGGACTTGGTCCCGTTGATCACCCACTGGCCGTCCTCCAGGCGGGCCGTGGTCCTGGTGGCGCCCGCGTCAGACCCGCCGTCGGGCTCGGTCAGCCCGAACGCGCCCAGCGCCTCGCCCGAGGTCAGCCGCGGCAGGTACGCCTTCCTCTGGTCCTCGGTGCCGAACCGGAAGATCGGCATCGCGCCCAGCGACACCCCGGCCTCCAGGGTGATCGCCACCGAGGAGTCCACCCGGGCCAGCTCCTCCAGGGCCAGGCACAGGGCGAAGTAGTCGCCGCCCATGCCCCCGTGCTCCTCGGGGAAGGGCAGCCCGAACAGGCCCATCCGGCCCATCTTGGCGACGATCTCGTACGGGAAGGCCTCCCGCTCGTAGTAGTCGCCGATGACCGGGGCGACCTCTTCGCGGGCGAACTCCTCCACGGCGGCCCGCAGGTCGGCGTGCTCGGTCGAGAGCTGGTGACGGTTCATGCGTGCGACTCCTCGCTGGTGGCGGGGGAGGGCGCGTCCGACGGGGTGTCGGCGGACGCGTTCGGAACGGGTTCGACGGTGACCAGGACGGCGTCCATGGGCACGGACGCGCCGGGGCGCACCGCCACGGCCGCGACGGTCCCGTCGACGGGTGAGGTGACGGAGTGCTCCATCTTCATGGCCTCCACGACGGCGAGCGGGGTCCCCGCGCTCACCGTCTGCCCCACCCGCACGGCGACGGAGAGCACCGTGCCGGGCATGGGGCTGCGCACGGTCCCGTCGGCGGCGGCGTCGTCCTCGCGCAGCGCGGCCGCGACGGGCTCCTCGTGCAGGCTCCAGGCGGCGCCGCCCGAGCCCAGCCAGCGGTGCGCGGTGCCGGGGTCGTCGGCGCGCGCGTAGGTGCGGGTGGCGTAGCCGTCGGTGACGGTGAGCCGGGTGCCGTCGGCGGAGCGCCGGGCCCCGAACGCGACGGGTTCCCCCTCCGCCACGCTCACCAGGTAGCGCCCGGGCTCCCCGTCGCGGCGCACCCGGACCGCGACGGCCTCGCGCCCGGAGAGCCGCAGCCGCCACGGGGTCCAGGCGGGGCCGCCCATCCGCCAGCCGTCCGGCACGGCGAAGCGGTCGGCGCCCGGCTCCGTCTCCAGGTCGAGCTGGTGGTCCAGGGCCGCGGCCGCGTACACCTCGTCGAGCGTCCGCTCGGGAGCCGGTGCGGGCGGGTCGGAGGCGATGAGGTCGGTGCTCAGGTCCCCGGCGACCACACGCGGGTGGCGCAGCAGCCGGCGCAGGTAGGCGGTGTTGGTCACGCAGCCCAACAGCTGGTAGGAGGCCAGCGCGGAGTCCATCCTGTTCAGGGCCTCGGCGCGGTCCGCGCCCCAGGTGATCACCTTGGCGAGCATCGGGTCGAAGTCCGAGGTGATCCGCCCTCCCTCGGCGATGCCCGAGTCCACCCGGACCTCGTGCCCCCGGGGTTCGGCGAGGGACAGGATCGGCCCGCCGGTGGGCAGGAACCCGCGGTCGGCGTCCTCGGCGTAGATCCGCGACTCCACGGCGTGCCCGACCCAGGACACGTCGGACTGGGCGAAGGGCAGCTCCTCCCCGTAGGCCACCCGCACCTGGAGTTCCACCAGGTCCACGCCGCGCTCGCCGCGCACCGCGACGACCTCCTCGGTGACCGGGTGCTCGACCTGCAGGCGGGTGTTCATCTCCAGGAACGAGAACGACAGGTCGCCGCCCCGCCCCGCCTCGGCGATGAACTCCACCGTGCCCGCTCCCACGTACCCGCACGAGCGGGCGGCGGCCACGGCGGCCTCGCCCATGGTGGCGCGCTGGGTGTCGGTGAGCAGCGGGGAGGGCGCCTCCTCCACCACCTTCTGGTGGCGGCGCTGGAGGCTGCACTCGCGCTCGCCCAGGTGCAGGACGTTGCCGTGGGCGTCGGCCATGACCTGCACCTCGATGTGGCGGGGCCGCTCCACCAGCCGCTCCACCAGCAGGGTGGAGTCGCCGAAGGAGGCCAGGGCCTCGCGCCGGGCGGCGGCGGCACCGGCTACCAGGTCGTCGGGGGAGTGCACGGACCGCATGCCCTTGCCGCCGCCCCCGGCGGAGGGCTTGATGAGCAGCGGGTAGCCGGTCTCCTCGGCCGCGCGCAGGAGTTCGTCGTCGCCCAGGGGCCGCCCGGGCTTCTCGGTGAACCCGCCCAGGACGGGCACGCCCGCGGCGGCCACGGTGTCCTTCGCGCGGATCTTGTCGCCCATGGCCTCGATCGCCGAGGCAGGGGGGCCCACGAAGACCAGTCCGGCGTCGGTGCAGGCGCGCGCGAAGCCGGCGTTCTCGGACAGGAAGCCGTAGCCGGGGTGCACGCCGGTGGCGCCGCAGTCCAGGGCCAGGGCGACGATCGCCTCGGCGTCCAGGTAGTGCTCCACCCGCAGCGCCAGGTCGGCGGCGAGGGTGTGCGGGGCGTTCGCGTCGGCGTCGGTGTACACGGTGGCCGGGCTGATGCCCATGCGGCGCAGGGTGCGCATGACGCGCAGCGCGATCTCGCCCCGGTTGGCGACCATGATGCGCGCGGGCCCGCGGACGCCCGGGTTGGTGCGTGGCGTTGTGGTCAAGGGTTCCTCACATCCGGAAGACGCCGTAGCCCACCGGCTCCAGCGGGGCGTGGCGGGCGGCGGACAGGGCCATGGCGAGCACGTCGCGGGTGTCGGCGGGGTCGATGACGCCGTCGTCCCACAACCGCGCGGTGGAGTAGTACGGGCTGCCCTGCTCCTCGTACTGGTCGCGCACGGGCGCCTTGAAGGCCTCCTCGTCCTCGGCGGACCACTCCTGCCCGCGCGCGGCCATCTGGTCGCGGCGGACGGTGGAGAGCACCGAGGCGGCCTGTTCCCCGCCCATCACCGAGATGCGCGCGTTGGGCCACATCCACAGGAACCGGGGCGAGTAGGCCCGCCCGCACATGCTGTAGTTGCCCGCGCCGAAGGACCCGCCCACGACCACGGTGAACTTGGGGACGCGGGCGCAGGCCACGGCGGTGACCATCTTCGCCCCGTGCTTGGCGATACCGCCCGCCTCGTAGTCCCGTCCGACCATGAACCCGGAGATGTTCTGGAGGAAGACCAGCGGCACGCCGCGCCGGTCGCACAACTCGATGAAGTGGGCGCCCTTGAGCGCGGACTCGGCGAACAGGATGCCGTTGTTGGCGACGATCCCGACCGGGTGGCCGTGCAGGTGCGCGAACCCGGTGACCAGGGTCGTGCCGTACTCGGCCTTGAACTCGGTGAACTCGCTGCCGTCCACGATCCGGCCGATGACCTCGCGCACGTCGTAGGGGGTGCGCGTGTCGGCGGGCACCACCCCGTACAGCTCGCCGGGGTCCAGCGCCGGGGGACGGGGCTCGCGCACCTCCCACGCGGGCGGTTCGGGCGGGCCGAGGGTGTCGGCGATGCGCCGGACGAGGGTGAGGGCGTGCGCGTCGTCGTCGGCCAGGTGGTCGGTGACCCCCGACACCCGCGAGTGCAGGTCGCCGCCGCCCAGCTCCTCGGCGGTGACGACCTCGCCGGTGGCCGCCTTGACCAGCGGCGGGCCGCCCAGGAAGATCGTGCCCTGCTCGCGCACGATGACCGCCTCGTCGCTCATCGCCGGGACGTAGGCGCCGCCCGCCGTGCACGAGCCCAGCACCGCGGCGATCTGCGGGATGCCCATCCGCGACATGGTGGCCTGGTTGTAGAAGATCCGGCCGAAGTGCTCGCGGTCGGGGAAGACGTCGTCCTGCATGGGCAGGAACGCGCCCCCGGAGTCGGCGAGGTAGACGCACGGAAGCCGGTTGTGCAGCGCCACCTCCTGGGCGCGCAGGTGCTTCTTGACGGTCATGGGGTAGTAGCTGCCGCCCTTGACCGTGGCGTCGTTGGCGACCACGACCGTCGGGCGGCCCATGACCCGGCCCACGCCCGCGATCATCCCGGCACCGGGGGCGTCCTGTCCGTCCGCGCCGTAGAGCCCGTACGCGGCCAGGGGGGCGATCTCCAGGAAGGGGGAGCCGGGGTCCAGGAGGAGGTCCACGCGGTCGCGCGGCAGGAGTTTGCCCCGCTCGACGTGCCGTGTCCGGGTCCTCTCCGGGCCGCCCAGGGCCGCGGTGGCGATCCGCTCGCGCAGCTCCAGGGCGAGGGCGCGGTTCGCCGCGTCGTTGGCGGCGAACGCGGGCCCGGCGGTGTCCACCGCCGTGCCGAGCACAGGTGCCCTGCTCATGGTGTCCTCTCGTGGAGGGGTGTTAATGCTCACTAACATCTGGGATGTTAGTGACTACTAACATGGGTGTCCAGGGCCCGGCGCGACACCGGGGGAGGGGAGGAGACCGGATGGGGGCCAGACCCGCGGGCGAGCGGCGCGCGGCGCTCCTGGGCGCGGCGGCGCGGCTCTTCGCCGAGCGCGGCTACCGGGGGGTGTCCATCGACGACCTCGGCCGCGCCGTCGGCACGACCGGGCCCGCCCTGTACCGCCACTTCCGCGGCAAGCAGGAGCTGCTCGGCGCGGTGCTGGTGGACGTCAGCGAACGCCTGGCGCTCCGGGGCGGCGAGCTGGTGGTGCGGGCGTCGGGCGCCGAGGAGGCGCTGGAGGCCCTGCTGCGCGGGCACATCGCCTTCGCCCTGGACGAGCCCGACCTGATCACGGTGCACGACCGGGAGCTGGGCAACCTCACCGACGCCGACCGGCGCCGGGTGCGCCGCCTCCAGCGCGGCTACGTCGAGCAGTGGGTGGGGGTGCTGGGCGAGCTGCGCCCCGACGCCTCGGCCACCGTCCTGCGCGCCGCCGTGCACGCCGTGTTCGGGCTGCTCAACTCCACCCCGCACAGCCGGGGCGAGCTGTCGCGGCGGCACATGGCGGGGCTGCTGCTGGAGATGGGCCGGGCCGCCCTGACGGTCCCCGCCGCCGAGCCCGACTGAGCGTTCGCCCCGAGCCGCTTTCGGCCGCCGTCCCCCCCGTACCCGCGTGCTCCTCCGCTACCGGGCGCCCCCGCCCGCCGTGCCCCTGACGGCCCATCCCGGGATTTGGCGCCGGTCATGCCCTGCGCTGACCCGCCGCCGGGTAGACAGGGCGCCAGGCACCGGAGAGGAGGAGCGCCATGAACGTGGTGAGCAGGGGTTTCCAGGGGCGCAGGGGAGGCGACCCCTCGCGTGTGCCCCCGGGGCAGTACGAGACCCACGACTTCCCCGTCCTGTCGGCCGGTCCCACACCGCACGTGGACACGGCCGAATGGACCTTCGCGATCGCCGACGAGGCGGGCGGCACGCACTCCTGGACGTGGGACGAGTTCCTGGACCTGCCCCAGGAGCGGCCCCGCGTGGACATCCACTGCGTCACCCGCTGGTCCAAGCTGGACACCGACTGGGCGGGCGTGAGCGTGGACATCCTCCTGGAGGACGTGGAGACCGCGGCCGAGTACGCCCTGGCGGTCAGCCACGGCGGCTACACCGCCAACCTGCCGCTCCAGGACCTCACCGACGGCCGGGCCTGGGTGGTGCACAGCTTCGGCGGGGAACCGCTGGCCCCCGAACACGGCGGACCCGCCCGGCTGCTGGTCCCGCACCTGTACTTCTGGAAGTCGGCCAAGTGGGTGCGCGGGCTGCGGCTGCTCGACGGGGACGAGCCCGGGTTCTGGGAGCAGGCCGGGTACCACGACTACGGCGATCCGTGGCGCGAACAGCGCTACCAGGGCGACTGATGGCGGCCTGGCGGCCCGCCGAACTGGTGGCCGACCGGTGGGAGACCGCGAGCGCCAGGACCCTGGTCCTGGAGGTGCCGGGGTGGCCCGGGCACCGGCCGGGCCAGCACGTGGACGTGCGCCTGACCGCCGAGGACGGCTACACCGCCCAGCGCGGCTACTCGATCGCCTCGGCCGCGGACGGCGGGCGCGTCGAGCTGACCGTGCAGCGGGTGGCGGGCGGGGAGGTCTCCCCCTACCTGGTGGACGTGTTCGCGCCGGGCGACCGGGTGGAGGTCCGCGGTCCGCTGGGCGGCTGGTTCGTGTGGGACGCCGCGTCGCCCGACCCGGCGGTCCTGGTGGGCGGCGGCTCGGGCGTGGTCCCGCTGATGGCGATGGTGCGCGAGCGGCGCCGGACGGGCGGCCGGGCCCTGTTCCGGGTGCTGTACTCGCTGCGCACCCCCGAGGACCGGTACTACCGGGACGAGCTGGGCGCGCACCGGCCGGGCGACGGAGGGGTCGACGTGTTCCTGGCCTACACGCGCCGCGCGCCCGAGGGCGCGGTCCGGGGGCCGGGACGGCTGGGCGTGGCCGAACTCAACACGCACGGCCTCCCCGCCGAGTTCGCGCCGGTGTGCTTCGTGTGCGGGCCCACCGGCTTCGTGGAGACGGTGGCCGACGCCCTGGTCGCGCTGGGGCACGACCCCCGGCGGGTGCGTACCGAGCGTTTCGGCTCGGGTGGAGGTGGCGGATGAGGGAACCGGAGCACCTGGACGCCAACGCGCTGGCCGGACCGCTGTCGGAGATCATGTCGGTGGACCTGACCTCGGCCGAGCGCCGCTGCTCGGTGTGCGGGGCGTGCGGGACCTTCGCCGAGCTGTACGTGACGACGGACGGACCCGGTCTGGTGGCGAGCTGCCCGCGGTGCCGGACCCTGGTCCTGCGGCTGGTGCGCACACCCGACAGCGTGTGGCTGGACCTGGGCGGCACCGGGGTCGTCCGGATCCGGCTCGGGCCCTGACAGGGGGCCGGGGCGGGCCCGCGGCCCGCCCCGGCACCACGCCCGCGTCCTACACGCCGCCCGTGGCGCCGCCCGTGTCCGTGCCCTGCTCCGCCGGAGCCGCCGGGGCCTCGTCGGCGGGTGACTCCTGAACGGGACTCTCCTCGGCGGTGGTCCCCGGGGCCCCGTTGACCTCCGGCGGGTCCTCGTCCTCCCCGACGACCGGCGGGTCGGTGTTCTCCCCGAAGACCCCGTCGAAGAGGAAACCGAGCACTCCCCCGGGACGCGAGTCGTCCTGGTCCGCGGTGGCGGCCACGGCGGCCCCCGTACCGGCGACGGTCAGTCCGGCGGCCAGTACCGCCGCGGCGGTGATCCTGGTGAACGTACGCATACGCGTTCACGACTCCCTTCGTGTCGAGCGTCAGTGCCTGACGTGATTATCTTGTTACAGAAAGTCACGGAAATCACGAACTCCCCCGCACGGGTGTTTCGGACCGGTCCGGGGGCCGCCCCGTCCTCCACAGGGGCCGCCAACGGCGGGCAAAGTCCCCGGCAGGTCACGGGTGGCGGCTCCGGGATCCGCCGACCCGGCCATACATTGGCCGCGGTCTTGTGGGTAGTGCTGCGTCCAACGGCCCAACGGACGCACTCAGCCGTCCCGCCCCACGACACGTCAGAAGGAGCGCTGTCTATGTCTCGGCCTCGTATCGTGGTGGTCGGCGCGGGCTTCGGTGGTCTCCACACCCTGCGCCACCTCGAACGCCGCATCCCGGCGGGCGCGGCGGACATCGCCCTCGTCGCGCCGCACGACTACATGCTCTACAGCCCCCTGCTGCCGCAGGTGGCCTCCGGGCTGCTCACACCGCAGTCGGTCGCCATGTCGGTGCACCGGCTGACCCGGCAGACCCGGTTCGTCCCCGGACACGCCGTCGGCGTGGACCCGGGGGACCGCGTGGTCGTCGTACGGCGCCCCACCGGCGAACTCGCCCCGGTCCGCTACGACCGCCTGGTCCTGGCGCCCGGCGGGGTCACCCGCGCCTTCGACATCCCCGGTCTGGCCGAGCACGCCTACGGCGCCAAGACGCTGGCCGAGGCGGTGCTCCTGCGCGACCACGTCCTGGCCCAGCTGGAGCTGGCCAACGACAGCCGCGACCCGGCCGAGCGCGAGGAGCGCTGCCGCTTCGTCGTCGTCGGCGGCGGCTACACCGGCGTCGAGACCGCGGCCTCGCTCATGCGCCTGTGCCAGGAGGCGGCCAAGCGCTACCCGGACCTGCGCTCGGTGATCCGCTGGCACCTGGTGGACATCGCGCCCAAGGTGCTGCCCGAGCTCGGCGACCGCCTCGGCCGCAAGGCGCTCGACCTGCTGCGCTCCATCGGCGTCGAGGTCAAGCTCAAGGTGAGCGTGCGCGAGGTGACCGACGACAAGGTGGTGCTCACCGACGGCCGCGCCCTGCCCTGCCGCACCCTCATCTGGACGGCGGGCGTCTCGCCCAGCCCGCTCATGTCGACCCTGGACAAGCCCACCCAGAAGGGGCGCCTGGAGGTCGGCGCCGACCTGCGGGTCCCCGGACTCGACGACGTCTTCGCCGTCGGCGACGCCGCGGCGGTGCCCAACCTCTCGCACGAGGACAGCGACTACTGCCCGCCGACCGCCCAGTACGCCACGCGCCAGGCGGCCACCGTCGCCGAGAACGTGGTCTCGTCGGTCCTGGGGCGCCCGATGAAGGAGTTCCGGCACCGGGACATGGGGCTGGTCGTGGACCTGAGCGGCAACGACGCGCTGGCGCGCGTCATGCAGATGGAGCTGAGCGGACTGCCCGCGCTGGGCGTCACCCGCGGGTACCACCTGATGGCGGTGCCCTCGGCGACCGCGCGGGCGCGCATCCTGGCCAACTGGGGGATCCGCAAGGCCACCGGCGGCGACACCTCGCGCCTGGGGTTCGCCGACGGCGGGCGCCCGTCCTCGTTCGTGGCCAACGAGTCGGTCGACTACCTGGACGCGGAGGCCTCCCGCCGGGAGGGCGCGCGCCTGCTGGAGAACCTGCACGCGCGCTACGGCGTGCACTGACCGGGGGCCGTCCGGACTCCGCCGGGTCCGGACCGCCGTGCCCCGCCGGCCTGCCGCGACGCCCCGCCGCGGCAGGCCGGGCGCGGGGGCGGGAGCGGCGGGGTCAGGAACGGACCAGGCGGGCGATCGCCTCGGAGGCCTCGCGCACCTTCGCGTCCGCCTCCTCGCCGCCGTTGGCCACCGCGTTGGACACGCAGTGCTTGAGGTGCTCGTCGAGCATGGACAGCGCGAAGGACCGCAGCGCCTTGTTGGCCGCCGACGTCTGGGTCAGGATGTCGATGCAGTACTGGTCGTCCTCGACCATCCGCTGCAGCCCGCGGATCTGGCCCTCGATACGGCGCAGCCGGTTGATGTGGCTCTGCTTGTCGTTACTGTAACCGTGGGTCGCAGCCATGCTCCCGCTTCCGTGTCGTTCCTGCTCAGATGCCATTACCATACCCCCTCGTGGTATCCAACGGCGGGGGCCGGGAACGCATTCCGCCGGTGCGCCCCCCGTGGACGCGCGTCTCACCGCCAACGCGGCCGTAGTAGGAGTTTCCCAGACGAACGGGGACCGGTCGCCGCGCACGCGGACGCCCGCGTGCCGTGCGCGGGGGCCGTCACCGCGCGTAAACGTCCGGTCCGCTCTGGGCAACGCGGGGGTGGGGAGCCTTGCCCGCGGCCCCGCCCCGAACCGACCATGGCGGTATGACTGACAGCGCCGAGAACGACATCATGGCCACCATCCGCGGACTGATCGACGAGGAGCACGCGCTCCGCTCCACCGCCGGAGGGCTGGACCCGCAGGAGCGCGCCCGCATCAAGCAGGTCGAGGAGGCGCTCGACCAGTGCTGGGACCTGCTCCGCCAGCGCAGGGCCCGCAGCGAGTTCGACCAGGACCCCGACGAGGCCGAGCCGCGCCCCGTCTCCGAGGTCGAGAACTACCGGCAGTAGGGGGCCGGACCGAGAACCCCGCGTGCTCCGCGAGCGTCAACACGGGTACAGCGGCGCCGGGCGATGACCGCACGACCGCACGGCGCCCCACCCCGGGAGCACAGAAGGAAGCGCATGCTCACCACACTGACCGGGTTGGGCCTGGCCTCCGCGGCCGGGCTCAACGCCTACATCCCCCTCCTCCTCGTCGGACTGCTCGCACGCTTCACCGACCTGGTCCCGCTGGGGGAGTCCTGGCAGTGGATCGAGCACCCCGCCACCCTCGTGGTCCTCACCGTGCTGCTGGTCGTGGAGTTCGCGGCGGACAAGATCCCCGCGGTCGACAGCTTCAACGACGCCCTCCAGACCGTGGTGCGGCCCACCTCCGGCGGCATCACCTTCGGGGCGGGGGCCTCCGCGGTGGAGTTCGGCGAGATCACCGGGGCCGCCTCCGGCGCCGCCGCGGGCGGGGACGGGGTCTCCTGGTGGGCGGTGGTCGCGGGCGTGGTCGTCTCCCTGGCCTTCCACGCGGTCAAGTCCCTGGCCCGGCCGGTGGCCAACTCCGTGTCCCTGGGGTGCGCGGCCCCGGTGGCCTCCTTCCTGGAGGACGTCGTCAGCTTCGTCACCTCGCTGCTGGCCCTCCTGGTGCCCGTCCTCGTCCTCGTCGTGTTCCCGCTCATGGTGGCGGCGGGCGTGTGGGCGGTCCGGCGCGGGCGGCGGCTGCGCCGGGAACGCCGCGAGGCGCGGGGCGCCGGCCCGCAGGGGACGGACACGGGCGAGCCCACCGGCGCGGAGGGCGGTGGCCCGGCGGGGGAGACCCGTCCCGGGTGAGGCTCCCCGTCGGGCGCGGGAGCCGGGCCGGGGTGGCGCACGACGCATTCCCCGACCGGGGCCGGTGCCCGTAAAGTGCGGTCAATGGCTGAGACGACTTTCGACCGACACGACAGCACCCACATCGTCTGGGACTGGAACGGCACCCTCCTCAACGACAACCACGCCAACCTCGCCGCGGTGAACGCCGTGTGCGAGCTGTTCGGCCGCGACCCCGTGGAGCTGGACCACTGGCGCTCCGTCTTCCGCCGTCCCCTCATCCCCTGCTACGAGGAGCTCCTCGGCCGGGCCTTCGAGGAGGGCGAGTGGGAGCGGGCCGAGAGGCACTACGACAGCAGCTACCAGGAGCTGCTGTCCTCCTGTGAACTCACCGCGGGCGTCCCCGACGTCCTGCGGGAGTGGACCCGCGGCGGCGGCACCCAGTCCCTGCTGTCCATGGCCTCCCACGAGCACCTGGTGCCCCTGATCGAGGAGCGCGGGCTGACCGGGCACTTCACCCGGGTGGACGGCCGCCGGTTCCAGACCGAGGACGACTCCAAAGCCGAGCACCTGGTGCGCCACCTCGAACACCAGGGCATCGACCCGGCCCGGGTCGTGCTGATCGGCGACATCGACGACGACGCCCGCGCCGCCCGCGAGGCCGGGGCCCGCTCCATCCTCGTCACCAGCGGCCTGATGTCCCGCGCCCGCCTGGAGGCCACCGGCTCCCCGGTGGTCGACTCCCCGGCGGCCGCGGTGGCCGCGCTGCGCGGCGACTGAGGCGACCGCCCGGTCCGGGGCCGCCGCCCGCGCTCCGGAAGGCGCGGCAAAGATCCGGTCACCGGCTCTCCCACCCGCCTCCGGCCCCTGTCAACGGGTACCGCCCACGCCCGCGCGCCCGCCCGGCGGCGGGTCCCGCACACAGGTCCCCTCCCACCGGTGACCTGCGCACTCGACGCGCCCCCCGGCCCCCGTCACCCCGGGGGCCGGGCCGTGGCCGCCGACATGTGGTGTTGTTAGATGGGTCTCACAGCAACACACGGCCGGCAACACGCCGTGCGGAACACAGTGCGAATGGGAAGGCGGGCCAATGACGGAGAACAGCGTGCCCCGGGTGCTCTGGAAGCCCGACGGGGAGAGGGCCGCGTCCTCCAACATCGTCGCGTTCGCCCGATGGGCCGAGCGCGAGAAGGGGGTCCGGGCCTTCGGCGACGCCTCCGCCGCGTCCTTCGACTACGACTCCCTGTGGCGCTGGTCGGTCACCGACGTCGACGGCTTCTGGGAGTCGGTCTGGGAGTACTACGGCGTGCGCTCCGACACCCCCTACGAGCGGGTCCTGGGCGAGCGCGCCATGCCCGGGGCCGAGTGGTTCCCCGGTGCCACCCTCAACTACGCCCGGCACCTCTTCGAGGGCCGCGACGACGACCGCGTGGCCATCCGCCACGCCACCGAACTGCGCGGCCTCGGCGAGTGGACCTGGGGCGACCTGCGCCGCCGCACCGCCGCCATCGCCGCCGGACTGCGCGGACTGGGGGTGGGCCCCGGCGACCGCGTCGTGGCCTACCTGCCCAACCTGCCCGAGACCGTCGCCGCCTTCTACGCCGCGGCCTCCCTGGGCGCGGTGTGGTCCTCCTGCTCCCCGGACTTCGGCGTGCGCAGCGTCATCGACCGCTTCGCCCAGATCGAGCCCAAGGTCCTGCTCGCCGTGGACGGCTACCGCTACGGGGGCAGGGACTTCGACCGCCGCCCCGTCGTGGAGGAGCTGCGCGCGGCCCTGCCCACCGTCGAGCACACCGTCCTGCTCGACTACCTCCACCCCGGGGAGTCCCTCGACGGCACCCTGCCCTGGGGCCGACTGGAGGAGTCCGGGGCCGGGGCCGAGCTGGAGTTCGCCTCCGTCCCCTTCGACCACCCCCTGTGGGTGCTCTACTCCTCGGGCACCACCGGCCTGCCCAAGGCCATCGTCCACGGGCACGGCGGCATCCTGCTCGAACAGCTCAAGAACCTCCACCTGCACCTGGACGCCCGGGAGCACGACCGGGTCTTCTGGTTCACCACCACCGGCTGGATGATGTGGAACTTCCTGGTCAGCGTGCTGCTGACGAAGGCCTCCATCGTCCTGTACGACGGCAGCCCCGCGGCCCCCGACCTGGACGCCCTGTGGGACCTGGCCGCCGAGGCCGGGGTCACCGTCTTCGGCACCAGCGCAGGGTTCCTCTCCTCCTGCATGAAGGAGGGCGTCCACCCCCGCCGGGGCCGAGACCTGTCCGCGCTCAGGGCCATCGGCTCCACCGGATCGCCGCTCAGCCCCGAGGCCTTCTCCTGGGTCTATGAGGAGTTCGGCGAGGACCTGTGGCTGTTCTCCACCTCCGGCGGCACCGACGTGTGCAGCTGCCTGGTCGGCGGCACCCCGACCCTGCCCGTCCACGAGGGCGAGATCCAGTCCCGGGCCCTGGGCATGGCCGTGGCCTCCTGGGACCCCGAGGGCAGGGAGCTGGTCAACGAGGTCGGCGAACTGGTCGTCACCGAGCCCGCCCCGTCCATGCCGCTGTTCCTGTGGGGCGACGACAGCGGCGAGCGGCTGCGCGACAGCTACTTCTCCGTCTACCCGGGCGTCTGGCGGCACGGCGACTGGATCGCGATCACCGACCGCGGCACCGCGGTCATCTACGGCCGCTCCGACTCCACCATCAACCGCGGCGGCGTGCGCATGGGCACCAGCGAGATCTACCGCGCGGTCCTGGCCCTGGACGAGGTCGTCGACGCGCTGGTCGTGGACGTGCCCCAGGCCGACGGCTCCTCCCGGATCGAGCTGTTCACCGTGCTGCGGGAGGGCGCCGACCTGGAGGGCGACCTGCCCCGGGAGATCGCCCGCCGCATCCGCACCGACTGCTCGCCCCGCCACGTGCCCGACCGCGTCCGCGTCATCGGCGCGGTGCCCCGGACCCTGTCGGGCAAGGTCCTGGAGGTGCCGGTCAAGCGCATCCTCATGGGGGAGCGGCCCGAGCGGGTCGCCAGCCGCGACTCGCTGGCCAACCCCGAGGCGCTCGACTTCTTCAGCACCCTGGCCGGGGAGCGGGAGAGCGCGGGCTGACGGCGGCGGCGCCGGGGCACGTGGCCGCCACCGGCCACGTGCCCCGGCCCGTTGTTGCCGCGCGGGCGACGGCATAGCCTGACGGGCGTGACACAGAACCAGTCCGGCGAGACCTCCGCCGCCCCCGCGGGCCCGTCCTCGGGCCGGGGCCGGATCGACGGCATCGACGCCGCACGCGCCCTCGCGGTGTTCGGGATGTTCGTCGTCCACCTCGGCGTGGAGTCCATGGGGCTGCTGTCGCCCGAGGGCTACGCCTGGGACCTGCACGGTGTCGTGCGCGGCAACTCCTCGGCGCTCTTCGCCCTCCTGGCGGGGACCTCCCTGGCCATGATGACCGGGCGCACCGACCCGGTCGGCGGCGACCGCCTGCGCGGGGCCGTCGTGCGCATCCTCACCCGCGCGGCGCTCATCGGCGTGCTGGGCCTGGTGCTGGACCTCATGGGGGTCCCGGTCGCCATCATCCTGACCTACTACGCGGGCTTCTTCGTGCTGGCCCTGCCCCTGCTCAAACTGCGCTCGGGCGCGCTGTGGACGGTGGCGGGCGCCCTGGCCGTGCTCGGCCCACCGCTGTCGTTCCTGCTGCGCGACAATATCTTCCCGCCCTCGCCGCGCACGTCGTCGCTGTCCTCGCTCAGCGAGTTCTTCCTGACCGGCTACTACCCGGCGATCACCTTCATGGCCTTCGTGACCGCGGGGATGGCGCTGGGGCGGCTGGACCTGGCCGCCACCGCGGTGCGGCTGCGCCTGCTGGCCTCCGGCGCCGTCCTGCTGCTGTTCGGACACCTCGGCTCCTGGGTCCTGCTCAACCCGACGGGCGGCATGGACCGCCTGGTGGAGGCCAGCGGCCCCGCCCTGACCGGCCTGCCCCCGGGCGAGGTCACCGACGAGGCGACGGCGGCCCTGGTGCGCGCCGCGGTGGTCGAGGAGACGCAGTCGCTCTCGGGGCAGGTGCCCACCGACTCCTGGTGGTGGCTGGCGGTCGGCACGCCCCACACCGGCACCACCTTCGAGATCGCCGAGGCGGTCGGCCAGGGACTCGTGCTGCTGGTGGTGTGCATGTTCCTGTGCGACCGCTTCCGGGCCCTCATGTACCCGCTGACCTCGGTCGGCCGGATGCCGCTGACCGTCTACACCGGGCACATCCTGGCCCTGGCGATGGTCATCGCCGCCTCCGGCGGGATCGGCTGGCACCGGCCGTGGCTGCTGGAGGGCTTCGTCCTGGGGGCACTGGTCTTCGCCACCCTGTGGCGGCTGACGGCGGGCAGGGGACCGGCCGAACTCCTCCTCGGGGAGGCCGCAGACGGCATGGTCGCCCTGGTGGAGGAGCGAAGACCCGCCGCCGACGGAGGCCCTCCCCACCGTCCTAGCGACGGTCCCCCCGCGTGATCCTGGCCGAGGTGCGGTCGCGGTGGGCCAGGGAGTCGGTGGTGGTCCGCGCGTTCTGGCGCATGAGCCTGCGAGCGTCGTCGGCCGCCGACCGCGCGACCGCCTGACTGGCCACGGGGCGCTGCGCGACCTCGGCGTCCTCGGGCAGGCCGATGTCCATGGGCAGGCCCGCCCGGCTGATCACCCGCAGTTGGGCGTCCTCCTGCGACTTGGAGGGCCGGATGTCGCCGTCGGGGGTGCGCCACGCCTTCAGGCGGGCGTGCAGCCAGTCGGTGCCCTGGTAGTCGGGGCCGCTCGGCCACGGCACGCCGTCGGGGCGGTGCCCCAGCGCGTGCAGCGCGTCGGCGACGGTCCACCCGGCGGAGAAGAAGCGCGCGGTCTCGTCGCGCAGCACGCGAAAGTCCACACGGCGCAGGGACGCCTCCTCACGGCGCAGCGTCTCACAGGCGTCGTGCACGTCGCGGGGGGTGTGCCGGGTGCGGTGCAGGGGGTCGGCCTCCGGTTTGCGCAGCAGGGAGTCGTCCACCGTCACGATCACCTCGCCGCGGCGGTTGTCCCAGACGCTGACCTCCTCGCGCGCCCACCCCTGGGACTCGGCCAGCGCCACCGCCATCCTGCGCAGGTCGACCCGCTCGTCGTCGCTGCTGATCCGGAACTCCGCCATGCGCCCAGCCTAGACGAGCCCTTTCCCCGGACCGGAACGCGCCGGACCCCCGGCTCCGCTCAGTCCCGCTGCACCGGGCGGACCATCACCAGCTGCGGTCCCCCCGCCGTGTCCACGAAGCGGCGGCCGGTGAAGACGAACCCGGCGCGCGCGTAGACGCGGGCCGCCGCGTGGTTGGCCTCGTCCACGCACAGCACCAGTTCGGCCGCCCGCGGCGCCACCTGCGCGGCCAACCGGTCCAGCAGCGGCGGGGAGCACACGGCCCGCCCCACGCCCCGGTTCTGCCAGGCGGTGGTGACGTAGAAGGCGCGCAGCAGCACCGCCCGCGCCGGGTCGGGTACCAGGTCGCGCGCGTGCACGGCCCGGTCCAGCACGCCGAAGCCCGCGCAGGCCGCCCGCGCCCCGGCGGCGTCGGCGACGGCTCCCGGACCGACGACGGCGAAGGGCGTGCGCGCCGGGTCGGCGTCGGCGGCGGGCAGGGTGGTCACCGGCAGCAGCACGTGTCCGCGCTGGCCGGGCGGCAGGCGGTGGCGCAGCACGGCCCGCCGCAACAGGTCCGTCTCCGGTGTGGCCCGGTCCAGCCGCACCAGGCGCACCGGCTCCGCCCCGCCCGCGCGTGGCCCGCTCCGCTCTCCGGCCGACATCACCGCTCCCGTCGCCTCGGGGTCCGCTCCTCCGGCTCCCGGGTCCGGCGGTGCGGGTCGGGGGGAGGATTCGGGCCAGTCTCGCATCTCGCCCAGGTGCGAAAAGGGAGTGGTCCGGTCTAGACCGCGCGTGTCCTTCCCAAAGGTGACAGAACAGTACGGATGCCCTTTTCTGGGGGTTCTCCGTGCCGTATTGGAGGAAAGGACGACGAAAACCCAGGGCATGCCTTGGAGGCTCCTCCAACCTTGGGCGGCTCGATCCGGACGGGTGCTGACGGCGGCCCCACCCGGCGTTAGGGTGACTGCCTGACGGCCCGGCCTCGCGGGAAGACCTCCCCGCGCGCCGCGCCGCGAGCCCCGTTTCCGCTGGCCACAGCGGACGGGCAGGCCAGCAACCCGACGAGCTGTAGGTGCCCGTGCCCCACACCCCATTCGCGCCCGAGGCGGCGACCAACCGCGAACTCCGCGCGTTCCTGCACGGCCTCCCGGGCGTGGACGAGGTCGGCGCGCGAGCCCGCGCCCAGGACCTGTCCACCCGGTCGGTCAAGACCACCGCCAAGGCCCGGGCCATCGACCTGGCCATCTCCATGGTGGACCTGACCACCCTGGAGGGCGCCGACACCCCCGGCAAGGTCCGGGCCCTGTGCGCCAAGGCCGCCCACCCCGACCCCGCCGACACCACCGTGCCCCGCGTGGGCGCCGTGTGCGTCTACCCCGACATGGTCGCCACCGCCGTCGAGGCGCTGCGCGGCACCGGGGTCGGCGTGGCCTCGGTGGCCACCGCCTTCCCCTCCGGCCGGGCGCCCATGGAGGTCAAGCTCGCCGACACCCGCCGCGCGGTCGCCGACGGCGCCGCCGAGATCGACATGGTCATCGACCGCGGCGCCTTCCTGTCCGGCGACTACCTCAAGGTCTTCGAGGAGATCGCCGCGGTCAAGGAGGCCTGCGGCGCCGCCCACCTCAAGGTCATCCTGGAGACCGGCGAGCTGGCCACCTACGACAACGTGCGCCGCGCCTCCCACCTGGCCATCCGGGCCGGGGGCGACTTCGTCAAGACCTCCACCGGCAAGGTGTCCCCGGCCGCCACCCTGCCGGTCACCCTCGTCATGCTGGAGGCGGTCCGCGACCACCACGCCGCCACCGGCAGGCGCGTGGGCGTCAAGCCCGCGGGCGGCATCCGCACCACCAAGGACGCCATCCGCAACCTGGTCCTGGTCAACGAGGTCGCCGGTCCCGACTGGCTGACCCCCGACCTGTTCCGGATCGGCGCCTCCAGCCTCCTCAACGACCTGCTCATGCAGCGCACCAGGCTGTCCACCGGCACCTACCCGGGCCCCGACTACTACACGCTGGACTGAGAGCCGTGATCTTCGAGTACGCGCCCGCACCGGAGTCCCGCTCCGTCGTCACCCTGCGCGAGAACTACGAGCTGTTCGTCGACGGCGCCTTCACCCCGGCCGAGGGCGGCGAGTACCTCACCACCCTCAACCCCGCCGACGAGACCGAGCTCGCCCGGGTCGCCGTCGCCGGACCCGCCGACGTGGACCGGGCCGTCGCCGCCGCCCGCCGCGCCTTCGACACCGTCTGGGGGCCGATGCCCGGCGCCGAGCGCGGCAAGTACCTGTTCCGCATCGCCCGCATCATCCAGGAGCGCTCGCGCGAACTGGCCGTGCTGGAGTCGATGGACAACGGCAAGCCCATCAAGGAGACGCGCGACGTCGACCTGCCCCTGGTCGCCGCGCACTTCTTCTACCACGCCGGGTGGGCCGACAAGCTCGCCCACGCCGGGCTGGGCCCCGACCCGCGCCCGCTGGGCGTGGCCGCCCAGGTCATCCCGTGGAACTTCCCGCTGCTCATGCTCGCGTGGAAGGTCGCCCCGGCGCTGGCCACCGGCAACACCGTGGTGCTCAAGCCCGCCGAGACCACCCCGCTCACCGCGCTGGCCTTCGCCGAGATCTGCCAGGAGGCCGACCTGCCCCCGGGCGTGGTCAACATCCTCACCGGCGCGGGCGAGACCGGCCGCGCCCTCGTGGAGCACCCGGGCGCCGACAAGGTGGCCTTCACCGGCTCCACCGCGGTCGGCCGCCAGATCGCCCGCTCGGTCGCGGGCACCGGCAAGCGCCTCACCCTGGAACTGGGCGGCAAGGGCGCGAACATCGTCTACGACGACGCGGCCCTGGACCAGGCGGTCGAGGGCGTCGTCTCGGGGATCTTCTTCAACCAGGGCCACGTGTGCTGCGCCGGTTCACGGCTGCTGGTCCAGGAGTCGATCGCCGGGGAACTGCTGCCCCGGCTCAAGGAGCGCGTCGCCAAGCTGCGCCTGGGCGACCCGCTGGACAAGAACACCGACATCGGCGCGATCAACTCCGCCGCGCAGCTGGAGCGCATCCGCGAACTCACCGGCACCGGCGAGGAGGAGGGCGTCGAGCGCTGGTCGCCCGCCTGCGAGCTGCCCGCGAGCGGCTACTGGTTCGCGCCCACCGTCCTGACCGGCGTCAGCCAGTCCCACCGCGTGGCCCGCGAGGAGATCTTCGGCCCCGTGCTCTCGGTGCTGACCTTCCGCACCCCCGAGGAGGCCGTGGCCAAGGCCAACAACACCCCCTACGGCCTCTCCGCCGGGGTGTGGACCGAGAAGGGCTCGCGCATGCTCTGGACCGCCGAGCGCCTGCGCGCCGGGGTGATCTGGTCCAACACGTTCAACAAGTTCGACCCGACCAGCCCCTTCGGCGGCTACAAGGAGTCGGGATACGGCCGCGAGGGCGGGCGGCACGGATTGGAGGCCTACCTTGGCTGAGCGGCGCGAGAACCGGAAGACCGCCAAGAGCGCGGCCGGGGCCGCCGAGGCCGCACGGGGCGCGGCCGACGCCGCCGCGCCCGCCCGGCTGGCGGTCCGCAAGACCTACAAGCTCTACCTGGGCGGGGCCTTCCCCCGCTCCGAATCGGGCAGGAGCTACCCCGTGACCTCCGCCAGCGGCCAGCACCTGGCCAACGCCCCGCTCGCCTCCCGCAAGGACGCCCGCGACGCCGTGGCCGCCGCGCGCAAGGCCTTCGGCGGCTGGTCGGGCCGCACCGCCTACAACCGCGGCCAGATCCTGTACCGGGTCGCGGAGATGCTGGAGGGGCGCCGCGACCAGTTCGCCGCCCGGGCCGCGGTCGCGCAGGGGCTCTCCCGCGCCGACGCCGAACGCGTGGTCGACGCCGCCGTGGACCGGTGGGTGTACTACGCGGGCTGGACCGACAAGGTCGCCCAGGTCCTGGGCGGCGCCAACCCCGTCTCGGGGCCCTACTACAACCACTCCGCGCCCGAGCCCACCGGCGTGGTCGCGGTGTTCGCCCCCCGGAACGCGCCGCTGCTCGGCCTGACCTCCGTGGTCGCCCCCGTGATCGCCACCGGCAACACCGCCGTCGTGGTCGCCTCCGGGGACGCGCCGCTGGCCGCGATCGACCTGGCCGAGGTGCTGGCCACCTCCGACCTGCCGGGCGGCGTGGTCAACCTGCTCACCGGACGCGTGCCGGAACTGGGGCCCCACCTGGCCTCGCACGCCGACGTCAACGCCCTGGACCTGACCGGCGCCGGGGACCTGGCCGCCGAGTTCGAGAGGGCCGCCGCCGACACCCTCACCCGGGTGCTGCGCCCCGGCCCCGGCTCCGACGGCGGCGAGGACGCCTGGCTCGACCCCGATCCCGGTACCGCGCGTCTGAAGCCCTTCCTGGAGACCAAGACGGTCTGGCACCCCGTGGGGATCTAGGGGCACCGAGGCCGCCGCCGGTGCGACACAGGGGTTCCGCCGGCGACGATCCCGTACCCTCGGCGCGTCCGGGCCGCCCGGACGCGCCGCGGGCAGCAGGATCACGCGTACGGCACCGCGTCCGCGCACCCTTGCCGGGCGCCAACGAACGGAGAGACCCGCTGTGACTCGCACACCCCAGGCAGCCGCCGAGGAGGCCGCAGCCGAACTGCGCTCGCGCACCGGCGTGGACGCCTACGACGTCGCCCTGGTCATGGGATCGGGGTGGGCCTCCGCGGTCGACCTGCTCGGCGACTCCGGCCAGGAGCTGCCCACCACCGACCTGCCCGGCTTCGTGCCCCCGGCGGTGGAGGGCCACAGCGGCACCGTGCGCAGCATCAGGGCGGGCGACCGCTCCCTGCTCGCCTTCCTGGGCCGCACCCACCTGTACGAGGGCCACGGAACCGACGCCGTCGTGCACGGCGTGCGCACCGCCGTGGCGGCCGGGGCCACCACGGTCGTGCTGACCAACGCCGCGGGCGGCATCAACCCCGCCTACGCGGTGGGGACCCCGGTGCTCATCGCCGACCACCTCAACATGACCGCGCGGTCCCCGCTGACCGGTGCGACCTTCGTCGACCTCACCGAGACCTACACCCCCGCCCTGCGCGAGCTTGCCCGCTCGGTGGACCCCTCCCTGCCCGAGGGCGTGTACGCGGCCATGCCCGGCCCGCACTTCGAGACGCCCGCCGAGATCCGCATGCTCAGCGCCATGGGCGCCGACCTGGTCGGCATGTCCACCGTGCTGGAGGCGATCGCCGCCCGCGCCGCGGGCGCCCGCGTGCTGGGCCTGTCCCTGGTCACCAACGTCGCGGCCGGGCTCACGGGGGCCAACCTCGACCACGAGGACGTGCTGGCCACCGGCCGCGACGCCGCCGGAACGGTCGGCCGCCTGCTCGCCGACATCACCGCCAAGCTCTGAGGGGAACCCCATGACCGACCTCGCCCGGGCCAGGCAGTGGATCGCCCAGGACCCCGACCCCGACACGCGCGCGGAGCTGGCGGGACTGGTGGAGCGCGCCGGCCGGGGCGAGGCCGACGCGCTGGCCGACCTGGACTCCCGCTTCGGGGCCCGCCTGGAGTTCGGCACCGCCGGGCTGCGCGGCGCCCTCGGCGCGGGCCCCAACCGGATGAACCGGGTGGTGGTCATGCGGGCCGCCGCGGGGATCGCCGCCTGGCTCGGCCAGAGCCCCGGGCACGTGGTCATCGGCTACGACGCCCGGCACCGCTCGTCGGACTTCGCGCGCGACAGCGCCGCCGTCCTCACCGGTGCCGGGCACCGCGTGTCCCTCATGCCCGGACCGCTGCCCACCCCCGTCCTGGCCTTCGCCGTCCGCGACCTGGGCGCCGACGCCGGGATCATGGTCACCGCCAGCCACAACCCGCCCCGGGACAACGGATACAAGGTCTACGCGGGGGCGGCCAAGGCGGGCGGCGGCGCCGACGCGGGAACCCAGATCGTCTCCCCGGCCGACGCCGAGATCTCCGCCGCCATCGACGCGGTGGGCCCGGTCGACGAACTGCCCCTGGGCGAGGGGTGGACGGTTCTGGGGGAGGAGGCGGTGGAGCGCTACCTGGACGCGGTCACCGCGCTGGTCCCGGGCGGGGACCGCGACCTGGCCACCACCTACACCGCCATGCACGGGGTGGGCGGCCGGGTGCTGCTGGCGGCGATGGAGCGGGCCGGGTTCCCCCGTCCGTCCGTGGTCGCCGCCCAGTTCGAGCCCGACCCCGACTTCCCGACCGTGGACTTCCCCAACCCGGAGGAGCCCGGCGCCATGGACATGGCGCTGGCCACCGGCGCCGCCGACCGCTCCGACCTGGTCATCGCCAACGACCCCGACGCCGACCGGCTCGCGCTCGCGGTCCCCGGACACGGTCTGCTCACCGGCAACGAGGTGGGCGGGCTCCTGGCCGAGTACGTGCTCGACCACACCAGCGGGTCCGACCGGGTGGTGGCCGCCTCGATCGTCTCCTCCAGCCTGCTCGGCAAGATCGCCCGCGACCGGGGCGTGCACTACGAGGAGACCCTCACCGGCTTCAAGTGGCTGGCGCGCGCGGGCGGTCCCGGGCAGCGGCGGGTCTTCGCGTTCGAGGAGGCGCTGGGCTACTGCGTGGGCGCCGACGGCGGCCGCCCCGTCGCGGACAAGGACGGGATCAGCGCGGCCCTGGTGGCGGCGGCGCTCGCCGCACGCGCCAAGCGGCGGGGGGCGACCCTGCTCGACCTGCTCGGCGACCAGGCGCGCCGGTACGGCCTGCACCTGGGCGACCAGCTGTCGGTGCGGGTGGAGGACCTGTCGGTCATCTCCGCGGCGATGCGGCGGTTGCGCGCCGAACCGCCCGCCGCGTTCGGTCCCCTGCGGGTGGTGGGGGTGGACGACTTCGCCGCCGGACACGCGGGTCTGCCGCCGACGGACGCCCTGCGCTTCCGGTTGGAGGGCAGGGGACGTGTGACGCTCAGGCCCTCGGGGACCGAACCCAAGCTGAAGGCCTACGTCGAGGTGGTGCTGGATGTGGACGGTGACGTGGCGGCCACCCGCGCACTGGGCTCGGACCTGCTCGCCGAGCTGATGGCCTCGGTCACCGTGGCTGTCGGGGGTTGAGGGCGCCGTTCAGTCGCCGTCGGCGGGTTCCACGACCGGCCGGTGCACGACCTCGTCGATCACGGTGAGCGTCTGGGTGGACGTCACACCGGGAAGCGACTGCAACCGGGTGAGGATCAGGTCGCGCAACTGGTTGGTGTTGGCCACGCGGACGAGGAGGACGATGTCCGCCGAGCCCACGACGTACCAGCAGTACTCGATCTCCGGGTAGGAGGACAGGATCTCCCGGTTGGCGCGCCAGTCCGGCTGGCTGCCCGAGATGAGGACGAGCGCGGTGACGCCGAGCCCCATCTTGGAGTGGTCGGTCACCACGGAGTAGCCGCGGATGACGCCCTCGTCGGTGAGCCGCTTGATGCGGTTGTAGGCCGTCGCGCGGGACACGTTGGCCAGTGCGGCGATCTCGGTGATCCCGGTCCGCGCGTCCTTGGCGAGCGCGCTCAGGATCGTCTGGTCGGTCGTGTCCGGCCGCCGGCCGTTCCTCCGCTGGTCGCCCATGGCCATGTGCGTGCTCCTCGTGTGCTCTTGTTTCAGGACGAAGCCCCTCACTGTCGTCGTTGACCGGGGCTAACGAGTTACCAGGTAAACGTTGTTTCCGTCTATCGGAATCTCAGTCGGCGAGATGCGCGGCGTTCGGGCACCCCCTCCGGCCGCCGCGGGGGCGGCGCCGGAGGAGGACGGGAGCGGGGACCCTGGCGCGGGGTCCGACGGGCGGGGGGAGGCGCGTCGGGAGTCCGACTGTACTCGTGGTCGACGCGGTCGGTGGATGGGGTGGTTTCCCGGACCGGCGGCGCCTACACCGCGCGGCCCGGAACACGACAGAACTTCTTGTCGCGGCGTTCCGTGGGGTCCAAGTGTCGGGAAATCGGGGGGGTTCGTTGACCGGATGACCGGTGCCTCGAACGTATGCGCTCGGCGCCGGGAAGTGCGCCCGCCGCGGCCGATCGCGGCTGTTCCGTGACCGTGGACCCCCTCACCGCGACCCCGCGTGCGCTCTCGGTCGCGGCTCGCGCCCTCCCGGGATCCGACGGCGTTCGTGAGGTGTATAGGCCCGTGTGTCGTTTTCCCGGGTGGAACGGGGTTCGCGCTGGACGATAGGGGGCGATATGGCGAATTTCGTTCCCGTATGTATCAACTAGCGACGGATATCTAGCGAAAGTGTCGAGTCTTGCGGAGAATCTGCGTACAGGACAGACACCGCCCGGAGCCCGGACCGCGCCACCGCGCGGGACAGGGCCACGTTGGGAGCCGCTCGACATGCCCGCCAGCCGCCCGCCCTCGCCCCAGGACCCGCGCGGGGCCGCCGCTCCCGACGCAGGCGCCGTGCGTCCGGACCCCTCACCCCGCGAGCCGGCGGACCGGGGCGCCATCACCGTGGGCCACCTGCCGCCCGACCTCACCCGTGCCCTCTACCGCCACATGAGGACCGCCCGCGACCTGGACACCGAGGCCATCGCCCTCCAGCGCCAGGGCGTCTTCCCCGCCTACGTGTCCGTGCGCGGCCAGGAGGCCGCCCAGGTCGCCAGCGCCTCGGCCCTGGACCCCGCGCGCGACTTCGTCTTCCCCACCTACCGGGAGATGGCCTCCGCCCTGGCCTACGGGGTGGAGATGGTCGGCTACATGGCCACCCACCGCGCCCTGTGGCACGGCGGCCTCTACGACGTCGCGGCCTCGCGGTTCGGCGCAGTCAACGCCGTGGTCGGCGGCCCCGTCCCGCACGCGGTCGGCTGGGCCGTGGGCGAGCGGCTGCGCGGCGACGACGGCGTGGCCCTGGCCTACTTCGGCGACGGCGCCAGCTCCGAGGGCGACGTCCACGAGGCCATGAACTTCGCCGGGGTCTTCGGCGCCCCCGTCGTCTTCTTCTGCCAGAACAACCAGTGGGCGCTGTCGGTGCCCAACCACCGCCAGGTCGCGGGCGGCTCGGTCAGCGCGCGCGCCGAGGGCTACGGCATGCCCGGCGTGCTGGTGGACGGCAACGACGCGGGCGCGGTCCACGAGGCCACCGCCGAGGCCGTCGCCCGGGCCCGCCGCGGCGAGGGCCCCACCCTCATCGAGGCGCTCACCTACCGCGTGGAGCCCCACTCCACCTCCGACGACCCCGGCCGCTACCGCGACGACGCCGAGGCCCGGCGCTGGCGCGAGCGCGACCCCCTCACCCTGCTGCGCGCGGCTCTGCTCGCCGCCGGGCACGCCGACGAGGGCGGACTCGCCCGCGTCGACGCCGAGGCCCGCCGGGAGGCCGAGCGCATCCGCGACGGGGTGGCCACCGCGCCCGAACCGGACGGATCGGAGCTGTTCACCCACGTTTTCCGGGAGACCACCGAGGAGCTGACCCGGCAGCGCCGCACCTGGCAGGAAGAGGTCGAGCTGTGACCGAGCTGATCGAACGCGCCGACACCGCCGCCGAGGCCCCCGAGGTCGAGCTGTCCATGCAGCAGGCCATCAACCGCGCCCTGCGCGACCTGCTCGCAGAGGACCCCGACGTGCTGGTCTTCGGCGAGGACGTGGGCGCCCTGGGCGGGGTCTTCCGCGTCACCGACGGGCTCCAGAGGGAGTTCGGGGACACGCGTGTCTTCGACACCCCGCTGGCCGAGTCCGCCATCATGGGCATGGCGGTCGGCCTGGCCATGAACGGCTGGCGGCCCGTCCCCGAGCTCCAGTTCGACGGTTTCGCCTATCCCGCGATCGACCAGATCGTCAACCAGGTGGCGCGCATGAACTACCGCACCCGCGGTGCGACCCCCATGCCGATCACCCTGCGCCTGCCCTCCTTCGGCGGCATCCAGGCGCCCGAGCACCACGGCGAGAGCCTGGAGGCGCTCTTCGCGCACACCCCCGGCCTCAAGGTCGCCGCGCCCTCGGACCCCGCCGACGCCTACAGCCTCCTGCTCCAGGCGGTGCGCTCCGACGACCCCGTCGTCTACATGGAGCCCAAGGCCCGCTACTGGGACCGCAGGCCCGTGCGACTGCGCGAGCCCAGCGAGCCCATCGGCGCCAGCCGCGTCGTGCGCGCGGGCAGGCACGCCACCCTCATCGCCTGGGGGGCCATGGTGCACCGCTGCGTCCAGGTGGCCGAGCTGGCCGCCGAGGACGGCGTGGAACTGGAGGTGCTGGACCTGCGCTGGCTCAAGCCCCTGGACGCCGCCGGGATGGCCGCCTCGGTCGCGCGCACCAAGCGGGCCGTGGTCGTGCACGAGGCGCCGCTGACCGCCGGGCTCGGCGCGGAGGTGGCCGCCCTGGTCACCGAGCACTGCTTCCGCGACCTGTCCGCCCCCGTCCAGCGCGTCACCGGGTTCGACGTGCCCTACCCCGCGGGTCCCCTGGAGCCGCAGTACCTGCCGACCATCGACCGCGTCCTGCTCGCGGTGCAACGGACCCTGGAGTACTAGAGCGACCATGGCAGAAGACAACATCACCTTCTCCCTCCCCGACCTGGGCGAGGGGCTGGTCGAGGCGACCGTCCTGGAGTGGCAGGTCGCCGTGGGCGAGGAGATCGAGCGCAACGCCCCCCTGGTGGAGGTGGAGACCACCAAGTCCGCGGTGGTCATCCCCTCGCCCCAGGCGGGCCGGATCGTCGAGCTGCACGCAGAGGAGGACCAGGTGGTCCCGGTCGGCGCGCCCCTGGTGACCTTCGCGGTCCAGGCCTCCGGCGACGCGCCCCGGGCGGGCATCGTGGGCCGCGTCCCCGAGGAACAGGCCCGGCCCGCCCGCCGGGTGCGGCTCAAGCCCCCGACGGACTGACGGCGGCCGACCGCGGGTCCCGTTCGGAGGAAGACACGAACGGGGGCGCCCCCCGGCGCACCCCATTCGGAGGAAAATCCGACCGGGACCCGCGTTTTTCCCTTTTCTTTTCGAAAACATGGTGGGTGGTTTCATGTCCGCGAATCTCACCGGCGGCGTGACAATGCGTTATGCGGATTTGCGTCCGCAGGGCCGGGAGGACGGGGTCCCCGTACTTCTCCTGCACGGTTTCGGCACCGACTTCGGCATGAATTGGCGGGCCGCCGGGTGGACGCAGGCCCTGGAGTCGGCCGGGCTACGGGTGATCGGGCCGGATCTGCGCGGTCACGGAAACAGCGACAAACCGACCGACAGCGCTTTCTACCTGCCCGGACACTTCGTCGCAGACCTCCTCTCCGTGCTCGACGAGTTGGCGGTGGACAAGGTCGACGTGGTCGGTTACTCCATGGGTTCGCGCCTGGCCTGGGAACTCGCGCTGACCGCCCCCGAACGCGTCAGGCGGGTCGTTCTCGGTGGTTTCGGACCGAAAAACGCCTTCGCCGGAACGGACCTGTCCGACCCCGGTTCCGGGGACACGCCCTTCGACCGCGTCTACCGCACGGTGGCCGCCCTGCCCTCCAACGACCCCGCCGCGCTGGCCGCCTGCGCGCGCGGCCAGGCCTCGCGCCCCTTCGACGCCGAGCCCCCGCTCAGCGGACTTCCGGTGCTGCTGGTCTCGGGCGCCGGGGATCCGCTCGCCGAGGGCGCCGCGGCCCTGGCCGAGCGCTGCGGCGGCACGCACGTGGAGGTCCCCGGGCGCGACCACGTCAACGCCGTCTCCTCCCGCCGCTTCCGGCAGGCCGTGCTGGACTTCCTGGCCGACTGACGCCGTGCGCGGCCCCGCCGCCCCCGCCGTCCGACGCGGTTAGTCCGGTCTAGACCGGCCCCCTCCGACGTGCCGGTGTGACAACCGGTGAAGGAGGCGCAGCCATGCGTGGTAATGCCGTGTCGGGGCGGGGAACAGCCCCCGCGCAACACAATCCCGAAACACACCGGACCGCTTCGGGTGCGCGCTTGTCGACTTTCGGGTAAGGACCCGTGTCGCTACGCTCTCGCCTTCATAACAACTCCGCCCGTTGGTTAGATGTACTTTCGGCCACCGGATATCGTCCGGCTGCAGAACTCAGGTCGGTCGCGAGCGAATGCTGGCCGCCGAGAGGGCGTAAGAGGAGTGAGAAGTGAAGCGCAGCAACACAGTCAGGTTCGCCGCGGTCGCGGCAGCCGGTGTGCTCGCCCTCACCGCGTGTGACAGCGCGGCCGAAGAGGGCGGCGGCGAGGGCGGCGGCGAGGAGTCCGCCTCCGAGCTCCAGGTCGGCCTGGCCTACGACGTCGGCGGTCGCGGCGACCGCTCCTTCAACGACTCGGCCTACCGGGGACTGGAGCGGGCCGCCGAGGAACTCGGCGTGGAGACCAACGACTTCGAGCCCAGCGACGGCGAGGCCGAGTCCGCCAAGGAGGACCGCCTGGCCACCATGGCCGAGGAGGGCTACGACGTCGTCATCGCCGTCGGGTTCGCCTACGACGGCGCCGTGCGCGCGGTCGCGCCGGAGTACCCGGACGTCCACTTCGCCATCGTGGACTCCGAGATCGCCGACGTCGACAACGTCACCAGCCTGGTCTTCGCCGAGGAGCAGGCCTCCTTCCTGGCCGGCGCCGCCGCGGCGCTGACCACCGAGGAGGACCACGTCGGCTTCGTCGGCGGCGTCGAGACCCCGCTGATCCGCAAGTTCGAGGCCGGTTACGCCGCGGGCGTGGCGCACGTCAACGAGGACATCACCGTCGAGGTCGACTACCTGAGCCAGCCGCCGGACTTCAGCGGCTTCAGCGACCCCGCCAAGGGCCGTGAGACCGCGCAGGCCCAGTACGACCGCGGCGCGGACGTGATCTACCACGCCGCCGGCGCGTCGGGCAACGGCATCCTGGAGTCGGCCGTGGCCAACGACTTCACCTTCATCGGCGTCGACAGCGACCAGTACGAGAACGCCGCAGAGGACCAGAAGCCGCACGTGCTCACCTCCGCCATCAAGCAGGTGGACGTGGCCGTGTTCGAGCTGATCTCCGCCGCCACCGAGGGAGAGGTCGAGGGCGGCGTCCAGCGCTTCGAACTCGCCGACGGCGGCGTGGACTACACCACCTCCAACGAGGAGGCGATCAGCCCGATCCAGGAGCAGCTGGACGAGATCAAGCAGCAGATCATCGACGGCGAGATCGAGGTCCCGACCGAGCCGTAGACCGTGTTCCCCTGGACCTCCGCTTCGCTTCGGTCCGTGTTCGGGCGCCAGAGCCCGGTCCAGGAACACACGTCGTCGCGGGGTCGCCCGCGGCGGCCAGCATCCACGGGCGGCAGCGACCGGGGTAGATCCCCGGTCGGTGCCGCCCCGGTTGCCGTTCGGCGGCGGGGCGTCCGGCAGCGGCCGCGACCCGGCCGGTTCCGCGGCGCCACACCGCACATTCCACGAGGAGACTGATGAGCAGCACGCCATCGGGCGAGGGGGCACTGGCGCCCCCCGCCGTTGAGCTGCGCGGGATCACCAAGCGTTTTCCCGGCGTCGTGGCCAACCACGACATCGACATCACCGTGGCTCCCGGTACCGTGCACGCCATCGTCGGCGAGAACGGTGCGGGCAAGTCCACGCTGATGAAGACCCTGTACGGCATGCACCGGCCGGACGAGGGACACATCTACGTCCAGGGCCGCGAGGTGCGCTTCGGCTCGCCCTCCGACGCCATCCGCAACGGCATCGGCATGGTGCACCAGCACTTCATGCTCGCCGACAACCTCACCGTGCTGGAGAACGTGGTCCTGGGCGCCGAGCGCCGCCACGGCATCGGCAACCGCGCCCGCGCGCGCATCCGCGAGCTGTCCGCCCAGTACGGCCTGGGGGTCGACCCCGACCGCCTCATGGAGGAACTGGGCGTGGGCGACCGCCAGCGCGTGGAGATCCTCAAGGTCCTCTACCGCGGCGCGCGGACCATCATCCTCGACGAGCCCACCGCCGTCCTGGTCCCGCAGGAGGTCGACGAGCTCTTCGACAACCTGCGCGAGCTCAAGCGCGAGGGCCTGACCGTCATCTTCATCTCCCACAAGCTGGACGAGGTGCTCTCCGTCGCCGACGAGATCACCGTGATCCGCCGCGGCACCACCGTGGCCACCGCGGACCCGGGCACCACCACCGCCCGGGACCTGGCCACGCTCATGGTCGGCGGCGAGCTGCCCGTGCCCGAACTGCGCGAGTCCACCGTCACCGACCACGTCGTGCTGTCCCTGGACGGGGTCACCGTGCACTCCGCCGACGGCCGCGCCGTCGTGGACGGGGTGAGCGCCGACATCCGCCGGGGCGAGATCGTCGGCATCGCCGGTGTCGAGGGCAACGGCCAGTCCGAGCTGATCGAGGCCATCATGGGCATGCGCCCGCTGGCCGCCGGGCGCATCCGCCTGGAGGAGCAGGACATCACCGGCTGGTCCACCCTCAGGATCCGCGAGGCGGGCGTGGGCTACATCCCCGAGGACCGCCACCGGCACGGCGTGCTGCTGGAGTCCCCCCTGTGGGAGAACCGCATCCTGGGCCACCAGACCAAGGAGCCCAGCGTCCGCGGCCCCTGGATCAACAGGACCGGCGCGCGCGCCGACTCCGAGCGCATCGTCGCCGAGTACGACGTGCGCACCCCGGGCATCGACGTCATCGCCGACGCCCTGTCCGGCGGCAACCAGCAGAAGTTCATCATCGGCCGGGAGATGAGCGGCTCCCCGCGCTTCCTGGTCGCCGCCCACCCCACCCGGGGCGTGGACGTGGGCGCCCAGGCGGCCATCTGGGAACAGCTGCGCGACGCCCGGGCCGCGGGCCTGGCCGTGCTGCTGGTCTCCGCCGACCTGGACGAGCTGATCGGCATGTCCGACACCCTCCACGTCATCCTGCGCGGCCGACTGGTCGCGCAGGCCGACCCGACCACCGTCACACCCGAACAGCTGGGCTCGGCCATGACCGGCGCCGGACTGCACCGGGCCGACCAGAGCACGGAAGGCGACAGCGGTGCCGACCGACACGGAAGCGAGGGCGGCGCATGAGTAGGATCCCCCGTCCCGCGATGACCCTGCCCGCACCCGCGGCCGCGGGTGTCGCGATCGCCCTGGGCGTGGCACTGACCGTCGCCCTGGACACGGCGCTGCTGTGGTGGGCGGCGCTGATCATCGGCGTGGTCGTGGCCTTCGCCTTCGTGGCCTGGTCCGGGCCCATGGTGCCGCGCGAGCGCCGTGCGGGCGCGGACGGCGCCCGCGAGGAGGGCACCGCCCTGCACAACACGCTGGTGGTGCCCACCGCCCTCGTGCTGTCGGTGGCCGCCGGTCTGCTGGCCGCGTGGTTCCTGGACCTGTCCCTGATCGAGCCGGTGGCCGCAGCGCTGGGCGCGCTGGTCGGCTCCGCCGCGGCCTTCCTGCTGTTCCACCGGTTGTCGGCCATGCTGGCGCTGTCCTTCGCCGCGGTCCTGGCCGCCGGGGTCATCGCGACCGCGGTCACCGCGGCCGTGCTGTTCTTCAGCGGCATCCCGCCGCTGGCCACGTTCGAGCGGATGCTGGAGTACGGCACCCGGCCCGACAGCCTAGTGCGCGTCATCAACGACGGCACCACGTACTACCTGGCCGCGGTCGCGGTGGCGATCGGCTTCAAGATGAAGCTGTTCAACATCGGCGTGGACGGCCAGTACCGGCTCGCCGCGCTGCTGTCGGCCGCCGTGGGCGGCTACCTCGTGCTGCCGCCGGTGCTCAGCCAGATCGTCATCGTCATCACGGCCGTGGCCGTGGGCGGCGTGTGGGCGGGCATCGCCGGGTACCTCAAGGTGACCCGCGGCGTGTCCGAGGTGATCTCCACGATCATGCTCAACTCCATCGCCACCGGCGTCACCGCTTACCTGCTCAGCACCGACCGCCTCGCGGTGGAGATCAGCACCAACAACATCGGCACCCCGCCGATGCCCGAGTCCTCCTGGGTGCCCGGCATCCCGGCGGGCTTCCTCGGCTCGGACGAGCGGATCTTCGGGTTCGTGTTCCTGGCCGTGGCCGTCGGCATCGGCTACTGGGTGATGCTCAACCGCACCCGTTTCGGCTTCGAGCTGCGGGCCACCGGCCAGTCGCAGACGGCGGCCGAGGCCAGCGGCGTCAACGTCAAGAAGATGGTGTTCCTGTCCATGCTCTTCTCGGGCATGGTCGCCGGTCTGGTGGGCCTGCCCCAGCTGCTGGGCAGCTCGCACTACTACGCCCTGGACTTCCCGACCGGCATCGGCTTCATCGGCATCGCCATCGCCCTGCTGGGCCGCAACCACCCCGTGGGCATCGTCTTCGCCGCCCTGTTCTGGGCCTTCCTGAACCAGGCGTCGGGCATCCTGCCCTTCGACGGCATCCCGCAGGAGATCGCGGTCATCTCCCAGGCCACCATCGTTCTCACCGTGGTCGTGGTCTACGAGGTGGTGCACCGCTGGGGCCGCCGCTACCAGCAGCAGCAGATCGGCAGGCAGCTCGGCACCACCGCCGAGTCGCCCGCACCGGAGACGGTGAAGGTGTCGGCGGACGAGGCGTCCCCGGCCCCCGCGGACGGGTCCACCGCCGAGGGCACCGCACCCGGATCCGAGGACAGGCGCGGAGGGGAGGCCAAGTGAGCCAGGAGATCAACGTGATGGAGCCGGTGGCCAAGCCCGCCGCCCGGCCCCGGGGGTGGGCGCGCTGGCGCTTCTTCACCCTGTTCGGCGCGGTGCTGGTGTCCCTGGCGGGCCTGCGGGTCATCACCGGGCACGACATGCTCACCGACGCGGGCACCATCAGCACCACCATCACCTTCGCGGTGCCCATCGGGCTGGCCGCGCTGGGCGGTCTGTGGGCCGAACGCGCGGGCATCATCAACATCGGCCTCGAAGGCATGATGATCCTGGGCACCTGGTTCGGCGCCTACTTCGCCTGGTCCACGGGCAACCCGTGGATCGGGCTGCTGGCGGGCGTGCTCGCCGGTATGGCGGGCGGGCTCCTGCACGCCGTGGCCACGGTGACCTTCGCGGTGGACCACATCGTCTCCGGCGTGGCGATCAACATCCTCATGCTCGGCGCGATGCGCTACCTGTCGATCCTGGTCTACTCCGACGTGCAGGGCGCGGGCGCGGCCCAGTCGCCCCCGACGCCCTCGTTCCCGGTGTGGGACCTGCCCCTCGTGGCGCAGGTGCTCAGGCCGGTCGCCGACAGCGGGGTCTTCCTGGTCAGCGACCTGGCCTCGCTGGTGCTCGGCGCGACCACGAACATGCCCGCGCTGACGGTCGTCGCGATCCTGATGATCCCGCTGACCTACCTGGTGCTGTGGCGGACCACGTTCGGCCTGCGGCTGCGCTCGGTGGGCGAGAACCCCGACGCCGCCGAGTCCCTGGGCGTGCCGGTGTACAGCCTCAAGTACGTCGCGGTGATCGTCTCCGGCGGCCTGGCGGGCATGGGCGGCGTGTTCCTGTCCGTGGTCGCCTCGCAGATCTACCAGGAGGGCCAGACCGGCGGGCGCGGCTACATCGGCCTGGCCGCGATGATCTTCGGCAACTGGCGTCCGGGCGGCCTGGCCATGGGCGCGGGCCTGTTCGGCTACACCGACGCCCTCCAGGTGCGCGGCGGCGGCGCGGCGGTGCACGCCCTGCTTCTGCTCCTGGCCGTGGCGCTGGTGGGCGTGGCCGTGTGGCAGGTGCGCCGGGACCGCAAGGGCCTGGCCGCCTTCGGCGCGCTCACGGCGGTGCTGCTGTTCGCGTGGTACTTCTCCACCGACTCGCTGCCGCGCGAGCTGGCCACCTACAGCCCGCACATCGCCACCCTGCTGGTGCTCTCGCTGGCCTCGCAACGGCTCCGGCCACCGGCCGGTGTCGGCAAGCAGTGGAGGGCGAGCCGGTCATGACCGACGCACCACTGGACCCGTCGAGCGTGGACTGGGAGGCCCTGCGGGCCGCCGCCCGCGAGGCCATGGGCCGCGCCTACGCGCCCTACTCCCGCTACCCGGTGGGCGCGGCGGCGCTGGTCGACGACGGCCGCGTCGTCAGCGGCTGCAACGTGGAGAACGCCTCCTACGGGCTGGCCCTGTGCGCCGAGTGCGGCCTGGTCAGCGCCCTGCACGCCTCCGGCGGGGGCCGTCTGACGGCCTTCAGCTGTGTGGACGGGCGGGGCGAGCTGCTCATGCCGTGCGGGCGCTGCCGTCAGCTCCTGTTCGAACACGGCGGGCCTCAGCTGCTCGTGGACACCCCCGAGGGAGTCTGGACCATGGACCGGGTGCTGCCGCAGGCATTCGGTCCGCACAGCCTCGTGTGACCGTGCTTTCGCGCTAGTTCCGCCTCCCCGGACGCCGCCGCTCGGCGGCGTCCGGGGAGGCCCTTTTTCTTCCGCCAGTCGAGAGGAGACGACATGGACGTCATCGAGATCATCCGGGCCAAGCGCGACGGGGGAGAGCTGACCCCCGGCCAGATCGACTGGGTGATCGACGCCTACACCCGCGGCGAGGTGGCCGAGGAGCAGATGTCGGCGCTGGCCATGGCGATCTTCCTGCGCGGGATGAACCGGGCCGAGGTGAGCCGCTGGACCGAGGCGATGCTGGCCTCGGGGGAGCGCCTGGACTTCTCCGACCTGGCGCGGCCCACCACCGACAAGCACTCCACGGGCGGGGTGGGCGACAAGATCACCCTGCCGCTCACGCCCACCGTCGCGGCCTGCGGGGCGGCCGTGCCGCAGCTGTCGGGGCGCGGGCTCGGGCACACCGGCGGGACCCTGGACAAGCTGGAGTCGATCCCCGGGTGGCGGGCCTCGCTGTCCACCGGCGAGATGCGGGAGGTGCTGGACTCCACGGGCGGGGTGATCTGCGCGGCCGGGTCCGGGCTGGCTCCGGCCGACCGCAAGCTCTACGCGCTGCGCGACGTGACCGGCACGGTCGAGTCGATCCCGCTGATCGCCGCGTCCATCATGAGCAAGAAGCTCGCCGAGGGAACCGGCGCGCTGGTATTGGACGTCAAGGTGGGGTCGGGGGCGTTCATGAAGGACGCCGACTCCGCGCGCGAGCTGGCCCGCACGATGGTCGGCATCGGCAACGACCACGGGGTGCGCACGGTCGCCCTGCTCACCGACATGGCGGTTCCGCTGGGCAGGCAGGTGGGCAACGCCCTGGAGGTGGCCGAGTCCGTGGAGGTGCTGTCCGGCGGCGGGCCGGCGGACGTGGTGGAGCTGACCGTGGCGCTGGCCAGGGAGATGCTGGCCGCGGCCGGGCTCGTCCCCGGTGAGGGCGGGGTCAAGGACCCGGCCGAGGCGCTGCGGGACGGCAGCGCGCTGGAGTCGTGGAAGAGGTTGGTCCGGGCGCAGGGCGGGGACCCGGACGCGCCGCTGCCGGTGGCCGCCGAGCGCCGGGTGGTGCTCGCTCCGACATCGGGGACGGTGACCCGGCTGGACGCCTACCAGGTGGGGCTGGCCGCGTGGCGGCTGGGCGCGGGCCGGGCGCGCAAGGAGGACTCGGTGTCCTTCGGGGCGGGGGTGACCCTGCACGCCAAGCCGGGGGAGAGCGTCGTGGCGGGGGAGCCGCTGTTCACGCTGCACGCCGACGAGGCGGAGCGGTTCGAGCGCGCGGCCGAGGCGCTGGAGGGGGCCTTCGACGTCGAACCGGAGGGCGGGGCGGGGTACGAGGCCCGGCCGCTGCTGATCGACCGGATCGCCTGACCCTGGACCACGGCTGTGGGGCGGCGACCGGACCTCCGGTCACCGCCCCACAGCCGGGCGGGGCTCCCCGGCCCCGCGCGGGTCAGTTCGGCATCGGCATGGGCTGGGGCGCGCTGCCCGCGGGCATCATGACGTAGGCCACGACCGCCAGCAGCACCAGCAGCAGGCTCACGATCAGCACGGCGGTGGCCAGCCACCGCGCCCAGGGCCGGGTCCTGAAACTCGCCAGGGCCAGTGCGAGCCCCGCCAGAATCGCCGTCAGCGCGGCCAGGCCGCCGCCGATGAGCAGTTGCACGGAGAACTGCGACACCTGGTCCACGGGCACCGGCTGGTCGCCGATGAGCACCACCGTGGTGAAGAGCTGGACCAGCTGGCTCGAAAGCACCGTCACGGCGAGCAGGAACAGCGCGGTCAGGGCGAAGGTCTCCGCGCCCAGAGGGCCGCTGGGCCGGTCGGTGCGCCCCGGGGCGGCCACCCCGGAGTCCGGCTCCAGCAGGGGCTCCTCCACCATGGCGGGCTCATGCGCGGGAACCCCGGTCCCGGTGGCCGGGTCGGCCCCGGGCTCCGGCTCGCGGCCGGGGTCCCGTGCGGGCCCCCGGGTGGGATCGGTCGGGTCGTTGCCTTCCGCTGATGTACTCACGCGGTCAACCTACCCGCCGAAGTACCAAGGGAGTTTCTACAAAACCCCTGTTCAGGACCCGGACGGCAGCGTGGCGAAGGTCAGCACCGAGACCACGACCAGCAGCGTGCCCACGATCACGGCCGCGGCGGCGCCCCAGCGGCTCCACGCCCGCGTGGCCGCCCCTCCCCGCAGCAGCGACAGGGCCCCGGCGAGCACGGTCAGCGCGCTCAGCCCGCCCGCGACCATCACCTCGGCCGCGAGCGCGCTCGCCTCCCCGGCGCTGGTGTCGGTGGGGACCCGGCCCACGAAGAAGAAGCCGAAGAGCTCGAAGAGCCGGGTGTTCAACGCGGTGAGGACGAACAGCATCAGGGCGATGACGCTGAAGGTCTCGGCGGCGAACAGGCCGCTGGGGGATCGGGTCGGCGCGCCCGCGATGAAGGCGCCGCTGGCGTCGCTCTCCTGACGCGTCCCCCGCGCCCCGGCCTCCTCGGGCGGCCCGGCGGTACCGGCGGCCCCGGTGCTCCCGGTGGTTCCGGCCTCCGGGGCCTCCTCCGCCGACGTCCGCGCTGTCGGCGCCGCCTCCGTCGTCTCCGCTGCCTCCGCCGTCGTCTCGGGGGACGCGGCGTCGTCGGCGGGGTTGGTGTCTTCTCGCGAGGTGTTCACGGCGCCAAACTACCGCGCGCCTCCCCCCGCTCCGAGGGGGAGTAACGCACGCCCCCGTGGCCGGTTCCGGCCATACCGCGCCCGCCCACCGTGTCCGCTCGGGCCCGACCGCCCGTCCGGAAAAACAAGCACACCTGCTTGTTTTTCCGTGTGGCCGGTGTCACCCTCGTGTCCATGACCGCTGCTGCCACCCCGGCGCCCCCGCTGCTGGTCGCGAACGCCTCCGGTTTCTACGGGGACCGCTTCGCCGCCGTCCACGAGATGCTCACCGAGGGGCGCGTGGACGTCCTCACCGGCGACTACCTGGCCGAGCTCACCATGGCCATCCTCGGCCGCGACCAGCTCGGCGACCCCGGCCGCGGCTACGCCCGGACCTTCCTGGGCCAGATGCGCGAGACCCTGGCGCTGGTCATGGAACGCGGCACCAGGGTGGTCACCAACGCGGGCGGCCTCAACCCGCGCGGCCTCGCCGACCGGCTCACCGAACTCGCCGACGGGCTCGGCCTCGAACCCCGCATCGCCTGCGTCACCGGCGACGACCTCATCGACCGCGCCGAGGAACTCGACCTGGGCTCCCCCCTGACCGCCAACGCCTACCTGGGCGCCTTCGGCATCGCAGCCTGCCTGGAGGCGGGTGCCGACATCGTCGTCACCGGCCGCGTCACCGACGCCTCCCTGGCCGTTGGCCCGGCTGCCGCCCACTTCGGCTGGACCCCCGGGGACCTGGACGCCCTGGCCGGGGCCACCGTCGCCGGGCACGTCATCGAGTGCGGCACCCAGGCCACCGGCGGCAACTACGCCCTGGCCGCCGAACTCCTGCGCGAGGGCCGCGACCTGGACCGGCCCGGCTTCCCCCTCGCCGAGATCCACGCCGACGGCAGCGCCGTCATCACCAAGCACCCCGGCAGCGGCGGCGCCGTCACCACCGGAACCGTCACCGCCCAACTCGTCTACGAGGTCGCCGGCGCCCGCTACCCCGGCCCCGACGTCACCGCCCGCCTGGACACCGTGCGCCTCACCGGGCAGGGGCCCGACCGCGTCCTGCTCAGCGGAACCCGCGGCGAGGAGCCGCCCCCCGACCTGAAGGTCGGCCTGACCAGCCTCACGGGCTTTCGCAACGAGCTCGAGTTCCTGGTCACCGGCCTGGACGCCGAGGCCAAGGCCGCCCGGGCCGAACGCCAGATGCGCGCCGCCCTCGCCGACCGCGCGCCCGACGACCTGCGCTTCACCCTCGTGCCCGCCCAGGACCCCCACGGCGACACCCAGGACGCGGCCACCGCCCGCCTGCGCGTGGTGGCCCGCGACCACGACCCCGCGGTCGTGGGCCGCTCCTTCGGCGCGGCCGCCGTGGAACTGGCCCTGGGCAGCTACGCCGGGTTCCACCTCACCGCGCCGCCGAGCGACGCCCGCCCCGACGGGGTCGCCGCCACACACGTGCTCGTGCCCGCCTCCGAGGTCGCCCACACCGCGATCCTGCCCGACGGCGCGCGGGTGCCCGTCGCGCCCGCGACCCGCACCCGGGCCCTGGCCGAGGTCGCCGAGCCCCCGCTGCCCGAACCCCTGCCCCGGGGCCCCGCGCGCCCGGTCCCGCTCGGCCTGGTACTGGGCGCGCGCAGCGGCGACAAGGGCGCCGACGCCAACCTGGGCGTGTGGGTGCGCGGCGAGACGGCGTGGCGGTGGCTGGCCACCACCCTGACCGCCGACCTGCTGCGCGAACTCCTGCCCGAGACCGCCGGACTGCGCGTCACCCGGCACCTGCTGCCCAACCTGAGCGCCGCCAACTTCTGGATCGAGGGCCTGCTCGCCCCCGGCACCGCGCGCCGCGAGGGCGTGGACCCCCAGGCCAAGGGGCTGGGCGAGTGGTTGCGCGCCCGCCGCGTCCCCGTTCCCGAGGTCGTGTTGGCGGAGGTGGAGCGGTCGTGAGCGTGCCCGAAACCGGGAACGGCCCCGCCCCCGAGGCCGTGCCGACGGAGGTGGGCCGACCGTGAGCGTGCTCAGGACCGGGCTCGACACCGCCTCGCCCGCCTTCGCCGAGGCCCGCGAGGCGATGCTGGCCAAGCTCGCCGAGATCGACGCCGAGCACGCCAGGGCCCTGGCCGGGGGCGGGCAGCGCTACGTGGAGCGCCACCGCGCCCGGGGCGGCCTGCTGGCCCGCGAGAGGATCGAACTCCTGCTGGACGAGGGCAGCCCCTTCCTGGAACTGTCGCCGCTCGCCGCCTGGGGCAGCGACTTCCACGTCGGCGCCAGCCTCGTCACCGGCGTGGGCGCGGTCTCCGGCGTGGAGTGCGTGCTGGTGGCCAACGACCCCACCGTGCGCGGCGGCTCCAGCAACCCGTGGACCCTGAGGAAGACCGCCCGGGCCGCCGAGATCGCCGAACGCAACCGGATGCCGCTGATCAGCCTGGTGGAGTCCGGCGGGGCCGACCTGCCCACCCAGAAGGAGATCTTCATCCCGGGCGGCCGGGCCTTCCGCGACCTGACCCGCCTGTCCGCCGCCGGAGTCCCCACCGTCGCGCTGGTCTTCGGCAACTCCACCGCCGGAGGCGCCTACGTCCCCGGCATGAGCGACCACGTGGTCATGGTGCGCGAGCGCTCCAAGGTGTTCCTGGGCGGGCCGCCGCTGGTGCGGGCGGCCACGGGCGAGGAGAGCGACGACGAGTCGCTGGGCGGGGCCCGCATGCACGCCGAGGTCTCCGGCCTGGCCGACCACCTGGCCGAGGACGAGCGCGACGCGATCCGTCTCGGACGGCGCATCGTGGCCCGCCTGGGCCACCGGAAGGCGGGGCCCGCCCCGCGCCCGTCGGCGCCCGAACCCCTGTACCCGGCCGAGGACCTGCTCGGGATCATGCCGCCCGACCTGCGCGTGCCCGTGGACCCGCGCGAGATCATCGCCCGCCTCGTGGACGGCTCGGTGTTCGACGAGTTCAAGCCCTCCTACGGCGGCGGCCTGGTCACCGGCTGGGCCGACCTGCACGGCTACCCCGTGGGCGTGCTCGCCAACGACCACGGCGTGCTCTTCAGCGCCGAGGCCCAGAAGGCCGCCCAGTTCATCCAGCTCGCCAACCGCTCGCACACGCCGCTGGTGTTCCTGCACAACACCACCGGCTACATGGTCGGCCGCGAGTACGAGCAGGGCGGCATCATCAAGCACGGCTCGATGATGATCAACGCCGTCTCCAACAGCGCCGTCCCCCACTTCTCGGTGCTCGTGGGCGCCTCCTACGGCGCGGGCCACTACGGGATGTGCGGGCGGGCCTACGACCCGCGCTTCCTGTTCGCCTGGCCCAGCGCCCGCTCCGCCGTCATGGGCCCCCGCCAGCTCGCCGAGGTGCTGTCCATCGTCGCCCGCCAGTCCGCGGCCGGGAAGGGGCAGCCCTACGACGAGGACCAGGACGCCGCCCTGCGGGAGATGGTGGAGCGACAGATCGAGGCCGAGTCGCTGCCCCTGTTCCTGTCCGGGCGGGTCTACGACGACGGCGTCATCGACCCCCGCGACACCCGCACCGTCCTGGGCCTGTGCCTGTCCTACGCCCACAACGCCCCGGTCCGGGGCACCGACCGCTTCGGCGTTTTCCGAATGTGAGGAGACCGTGAACCACACGCCCTCCGCCGCGCCCCCCGGTGGTTCCGCCGAGTCGGGCGCCACGGTCCCCGGTCGGCCCGCGCCGCCGCGCCCCGTCACCCGCCTCCTGGTCGCCAACCGGGGCGAGATCGCCCGCCGGATCCTGCGCACCTGCCGCTCGCTGGGCATCGCCACCGTCGCCGTGCACGCCCCCGGCGAGGAGGGCGCCGCGCACGTGGCCGAGGCCGACACCGCCGTGCGCCTGCCCCTGACCGAGGGGTGCGGCCCCGTGGACGCCTACCTCGACCCCGACGCCGTGGTGGCCGCCGCCCGCGCCTGCGGAGCCGACGCCGTCCACCCCGGCTACGGCTTCCTGTCCGAGAACCCCGCCCTGGCCCGCGCCGTCACCGGCGCCGGACTGACCTGGATCGGCCCCCCGGCCGAGGCCGTCGAGAGCATGGGCGCCAAGACCCGCGCCAAACGCATCGCCCGGGACGCCGGGGTGCCCGTCGCCGACGCCCTGGACCCCGGACAGGTGCGCCCCGAACACCTGCCCGTGCTGGTCAAGGCCGTCTCCGGCGGCGGCGGACGCGGTATGCGCGTGGTCCGCGACCTGGCCGACCTGCCCGCCGAGGCCGCTGCCGCCCGCGCCGAGGCGGCCTCGGCCTTCGGCGACCCGGCGGTGTTCTGCGAGCCCTACGTCCCCCACGGCCGCCACGTCGAGGTGCAGGTCCTGGCCGACACCCACGGCACCGTGTGGGCCCTTGGCGAGCGCGACTGCTCCGTCCAGCGCCGCCACCAGAAGGTCATCGAGGAGACGCCCGCCCCCGGCCTGCCCGACGACCTGCGCGAACGCCTGCACGGGGCCGCCCGCCGTCTGGCCCGCGCCATCGGCTACACCGGCGCGGGGACGGCCGAGTTCCTCGTCCCCGTGGGGGAGGAGGGCTTCGGCGAACCGGTCTTCCTGGAGATGAACACCCGGCTCCAGGTCGAACACCCCGTCACCGAGTGCGTCACCGGCCTGGACCTGGTCGAGTGGCAGATCCGCGTCGCCGAGGGAGAGGCCCTGCCCGGAGACGGCCCGCCCGCGCCGCGCGGCCACGCCGTCGAGGCCCGCCTGTACGCCGAGGACCCCCGCGAGGGCTGGCGGCCCCGCACCGGCGTCCTGCACGCCTTCGAGGTCTCCGCCGACACCCGCTTCGCCGCGCCGCTCGCCTTCGGGGTGCGCCTGGACAGCGGGGTCGAACCCGGCGACACCGTCGGCGCCGACTTCGACCCCCTGCTCGCCAAGGTGGTCGCCCACGGGCGCGACCGCCGCGACGCGCTGCGCCGCCTGGCCGCGGCCCTGGCCGCCGCGCGCGTGCACGGGGTGGGCACCAACCGCGACCTGCTCGTGCGGGCGCTGCGCCACCCCGCGTTCGCCGGGGCCGAGGCCCGCCCCGAGGGACTGCACACCGGCTACCTGGACGGCGACCGCCTCAGCGCCCTCGTCCAGCCCCTGGCCGACCCCGCCGCCGAACGCCTCGCCGCGCTGGCCGCGTCCCTGTCCGCCGCCGAGGCCGCCCGCGTCGTCGCCCCCGCCCCCGCCGGGGTGCCCGCCAACTGGCGCGCCCTGCCCTCCCAGCCCTTCGTCCGCCGGCACGACGTCGACGGCGACGAGGCGAGGCGGACCACCACCGCCTACCGCACCCTGAGAGGGTCCTACCTGCCCGAACAGGCCGGGGTCCGCGTGCTCTCGGCCGCGCCCGACCGGGTGGTCCTGGAAGCGGACGGCCTGCGCCGCGCCTTCGACGTCCACCGCCCCGCCGCGGGCCGCGACGTCCACGTCGACTCACCCCTGGGGTCGGTCACCCTCACCCCCGTCGATCCCCTGCCCGAACCCGAGGCCGCGGTCGACCCCGGCGCCCTGCCCGCGCCCATGCCCGGCACGGTCACCGCCGTGGAGGTCGCCGTGGGCGAACGGGTCGAGCCCGGACAGACCCTGCTGCGCATGGAAGCCATGAAGACGGAGCACCGCGTCACCGCCCCCGCCGCCGGTGCCGTCCGGGAGATCCCGGTCGCGGCGGGGCAGAGGGTGCCCGCCGGGGCGCCCCTCGCCGTCCTCGACTACGAAGGGGCCACGCCGTGACCGGTGCCATGACCTTCAACGAACCCGCCGAACGCGTCGACCTGCGCGCCGCCGTGTCCGCGTTCGCCGCGGGGTACGGGTCCGAGTACTACCGGGCCCGCGCCAAGGAGGGCGCCTACCTCACCGAACTGTGGCGCGAGGCGGGAGGACTCGGCTATCTCGGCGTCAACATCCCCGAGGAGTACGGCGGCGGGGGCGGCGGCATCGGCGACCTGGCCGCCGTCCTGGAGGAGCTCAGCGCGGCCGGGTGCCCCACCCTGATGATGGTGGTCTCCCCGGCCATCTGCGGCACCGTCCTGTCCCGCTTCGGCACACCCGAGCAGCGCGGGCGCTGGCTGCCCGGCCTGGCCACGGGCCAGACCATCATGGCCTTCGCCATCACCGAGCCCGACGCCGGGTCCAACTCCCACCGCATCACCACCACCGCCCGGCGCGACAGCGGGGGCTGGGTGCTCAACGGCCGCAAGACCCTCATCTCGGGCGTGGACGTGGCCGACGCCGTCATGGTCGTCGGACGCGTCCAGGACGAGGACACCGGGCGCCTGTCCGCCGCGCTGTTCGCGGTGCCCACCGACGCCCCGGGGTTCGAGGCCCGCCGGATCGAGATGGACCTGGTCAGTCCCGACCACCAGTACCAGCTGTTCCTGGACGACGTGCGCCTGCCCGCCGACGCCCTGGTCGGCGATCCCGGGGCCGGGCTCCTCCAGCTCTTCGCCGGACTCAACCCCGAGCGGATCATGGCCGCGTCCCTGGCCGCGGGCAGCGCCCGCCACGCCCTGGACAAGGCGGTGGCCTACGCCAGGGAGCGCACCGTCTGGCGCGACACGCCCATCGGCGCCCACCAGGGGCTGGCCCACCCGCTGGCCCAGGTCAAGATCGAGCTGGAGCAGGCCCGCCTGATGACCCAGCACGCGGCGCTCCGCTACGATTCCGGCGACGACGCGGGGGCGGGGGAGGCGGCCAACATGGCCAAGTACGCCGCCGCGGAGGCGTGCGTGCGCGCGGTCGACCAGGCCGTGCAGACCCTGGGCGGCAACGGCCTGGCCAGCGAGTACGGGCTGGGGTCGGCGATCGCCGCCGCCCGCCTGGCGCGCATCGCGCCGGTGAGCCGGGAGATGGTGCTCAACTACGTGGCACAGCAGTCCCTCGGACTGCCCAGGTCGTACTGAGCGGTCGGCGCGCGGACACGGGCCGCCGCGGGGACGCGGGGACGGGGGAGGCAGCGACGTGGACACCGGGGCCGACCGCGAGCCGCGCCAGGAACGCAGCCGGGCCACCCGCGCCCGCCTGCTGGAGGCCGCCGTGGCCTGCCTGGCCGAGGAGGGCGCGTCCGGTGCCACCGTGGGCGCGGTCGCGCGGCGGGCCGGGGTGTCGCGCGGCGCCGCCCAGCACCACTTCCCCACCCGCGAGGACCTGTTCCTGGCCGTGCTCCGGCACATGCTCGACAGCCGCGGCGCGGAGCTGCGGCGCGGCGCGGCCGCCGTCCCGGAGGGCGGCGGCCGCACCGAGGCGGTCGTGCAGATGGTCGTGGACGCCTTCACCGGAACGGACTTCCGCGCCGCCCTCCAACTGTGGTCGGCCGCCGCCAGCGACCCCGTCCTGCGCGAGCGGATCATCCCCATGGAGGAGCGGATGGGCCGGGAGATCCACCGGGCCGCCGTGGAGCTGCTGGGCGTGGACGAGTCGGTCCCCGGGGTCCGCGAGACCGTCCAGGCCACCCTCGACCTGGCACGCGGCCTGGGACTGGCCAACCTGCTCACCGACGACGGGCCCCGGCGGCGCCGGATCGTGCGCCAGTGGGCGCGCACCCTGGAGGGGCAACTGCGGACCCCGGCACCGTGAAGCGGCTACCTCGGCGGCACGGAGCGTGCTTATCATCGAAGCGGTGGGACCACGGGCCCGCGACGAACGTCATCCCCGGACCGGACAAGGCGGTGTGAAGGTGAGCGCGGATGCGGGCAGGGACCTTCCGGACCTGGCCAGGCGGGCGTTGGACGCCTTCGCCGAGAGCGCCTCGCGCCGCAGGGACCGCGACGCCCTGATGGACAACGCCTTCGCCGCCCTCTTCGCCCTGTACCGGGCGACCACGCCCGCGCAGCGCAGGTCCCCCGGCGGCCAGGAGTTCAGCGCCACCCTGGCCGAGCTGCTGGTGGGCGGCAGCAACCCCGACCGGCTCGGCCTGTACGTGGTCCGCACCCAGACCGCGGCCGAGAACGGCGAGCACGAGGCCTACCGCCCCGCCTGCTGGCGGCGGTCCATGCTGGAGCTGCTCGGCGAGGAGTTCGTGCCCTGGGAGGCCTTCCTGCGCCCGGGCGACCTGGAGGCCCTCCCGCGCATCGACGAGGCCCTCACCGCGGTGGCGGGCCGGGCGCGGCCGGTCAACGACGAGGAGGTCCCCTCCTGGGTGCCCGAGTCGCACTGGTGGTGGTGGGAGCCCGCCCGCCAGCGCGGCGAGGAGGCCCCCGAACGCCACGACAGCGGCACCCTGGACGCCGTCGCGGACTGACCCCGGCCGCGCCCCGGCTCACGCGTGCGCTCGCCGGGGCGCCGCCGTGCGGCGGGACGGGCGCGCCGCGGCCCTGCCTCACGCACCGGCTGACGCGGTCCTGGCGGCGACGAGGTCCCGGTACCAGGCGAAGGAGTCCTTGGGGGTGCGCTCCTGGGTGGCGTGGTCCACGTGCACCAGCCCGAAGCGCTGGTGGTAGCCCTCGGCCCACTCGAAGTTGTCGGTGAGCGTCCACACGAAGTACCCGCGCACGTCCGCGCCCCGCTCCCGCGCGGCCTCCACGGCGGCCACGTGCCCCTCCAGGTAGGCGATCCGCTCGGGGTCGGCGATCCGCCCGCCGGGGGAGCCCCGGTCCTCGTAGGAGCAGCCGTTCTCGGTGACGTACAGCGGCGGCAGCGCCTCGCCGTGGCGCTCGCGCAGCAGGTCGATCATCCGGCCCAGCCCTTCGGGCACCACCGGCCACCCGAACGCCGTCACCGGCGCCCCGGCGACCTCGCCGAACCCGAACGGCAGCCCCGACCCCTCGTCGGGCGCGGTGGCCACGGTGGGGTTGTAGTAGTTGACCCCGAGGCCGTCCGCGCTGCCCGCGACGGCCTTCAGGTCGCCCTCGCGCACACCGGGGACCTCCGCGACGCCGAAGGCCGACAGGTCCGGGTAGGCGCCGGTCAGCACGGGGTCGGTGAACAGCCGGTTGTGCAGGGTGTCGTAGGCGTGCGCGGCGGCGGTGTCCGCCTCGGAGCCGGTGGCGGGGCGGACGGGGGAGTAGTTGTTGGTGAGCAGCGCCTCCAGTCCGCGCGAGCGCAGCTCCCCGGCGGCCAGCCCGTGCGCGAGCAGCATGTGGTGGGCCACCCGCATCACCTCGGGTACCGCCAGGGTCCGCCCCGGGGCGTGGACGCCGAGCGCGTGCCCGTAGGTGGTGTGCACCAGGGGCTCGTTCAGGGTGATCCACCGCTCCACCCGGTCGCCGAGGCGATCGGCCGCCGCCGCTGCGTACTCGGCGAACGCGTGCGCCGTGTCGCGTTCGCTCCAGCCGCCCGCCTCCTCCAGCGCCTGGGGCAGGTCCCAGTGGAACAGCGTCGGCACGGGGGTGATCCCCCGGGCCAGCAGGGCGTCCACCAGGCGGTCGTAGAAGTCCAGACCGGCCCCGTTCACCGCGCCGCGCCCGGTCGGCACGACCCGGGGCCAGGCGAGCGAGAACCGGTAGGCGTTCACCCCGAGCCGGTCGAGCAGGTCCACATCCTCGGCCCACCGGTGGTAGTGGTCGCAGGCCAGGGCGGGGCTGTGCCCGTCGCGGACCGCGCCCGGGCGCGTGGCGAAGACGTCCCACACCGACGGGCCGCGCCCGTCCGCGTCGAGGGCGCCCTCGATCTGGAAGGCGGAGGAGGCCACTCCCCACAGGAACGGTGACGACATGGACGGTACCTGCCTTTCGCTGGTTCTGACGAGAGGTCGGGACGGACGTGCGGCCGCGGTGTGTCGTGGTTGGGACGGGGTTGATGTGTCGCCTGAGCACGGTGCGCCGTGCGTTATGTGCGGGGGCGGTTGGTACTGGTGGGCGGCCTAGGAGCTGGTGTGCCGTGCGCAGTGGATGAGCGACGCAGTACGCGCGAGGACGCCTCCCGCCGCCGCGGCGTCTCGGCGCGCGGCCGGGGCGCCGGGAAGTTCCGGGAGGACAGGGATGGACGGGACAGGTGAGACCGGAGGGTGCTCATAGACCGCAGGGGCGGGCGGGACGCGCCGAACCGGCGGGGACTCATGCCACACCCCTGATCCGCCACACCAGCACCCCGCCGAGCAGGCTGAGCAGCCCGCACACGGTGTACAGGACCGGGTAGCCGCCCAGGTGGACCACGATCGGACCGGCCAGGGCCGGGGCGATGACCTGCGGTCCGGCGCTGGCGATGTTGACGATCCCCAGGTCCTTGGCCCGCCCGCCGGCGCTCGGCAGGACCTCGGTGACCAGGGCGTTGTCCACGGACAGGTAGATCCCGAAGCCGACCCCCAGGACCACCGCGCACACCAGGCTCATCGGCCACGTCGGAAACGCGGCGACCAGGAACGCGGGCACGGCCGAGACCACCCCGGACAGGCACACCATCCCCCGGCGGCGGCCGATGCGGTCCGAGACCAGACCGGCCAGCACGGTCGTGGCCACGACCGCCGCCGTGTAGACGGCGATCAGCACCAGCAGCCCGTCCGCGGCCGAGGAGCCGGGGAACAGTTCCTCGTAGCCCACCGCGTCGGTGAGGAAGTAGAGGAGGTAGAGGGTGAACATGGCGTTGCCCGTCTGCATGAGGAAACGGGTCAGCCACGCCCAGCCGAAGTCGGGGTGGCGGCGCGGGGACACCCACAGCCCGCGCGCGAACCCGCTCCAGGAGGGGCGCGCCTCCCGGGGCAGCGGCGGGTCGGGGGCCAGCAGCGCGAACGGCAGGACGCACAGGACGGTCAGCGCGCCGAGGAGGGCGTAGCCGGGGGCGATCCCCGTGACCACAACGGTCACCAGCAGCACAGCCACCACCACGCCCGCCGACTGCGGTACGCCGATCCACCCCGAGACCACGCCGCGCTGGCGGACCGGCACGTGGTCGGGCACGGCCGCGAGCAGGGTCGCGTTCAGGCAGGACAGCGCGGCCTGGACGAAGGACCAACCCACCAGCACACCGAGGACGCCGTCCTGCCGACCGAGCACCACCAGGCCCAGGCCGCCCAGGAGCGCACCGGCCAGGATCCAGGGGCGCCGGCGTCCGAACCGGCCGGTGGTCCGGTCGGACAGGGCCCCGGCCAGCGGGGTGCCCAGGGTGGAACAGGCCGCACCCGCCCCGGTCACCCAGGCCAGGGCGGTCTCCTTGGCGTCGGGCGCGAGCAGGCCGACCTGTTCGGGCAGCAGGACCTGGAGCGGACCGAAGAAGGCCATCCACATGCCGAGGTTGGCCAGGCTGATCCCGGCCACCCACAGGCGGCGCACGGGCCTGGTGGGCTCGGCGAGCGCGGCGGGCGTTCGCGGGTCGGGGGAGGGGGAGGAGTACTGCGCGGGGGGTGGGCGCACGTGTGACCTGCCTAACATGAATGTCTCTCATGTTAGGTGGGTCGCTCTGCCGAGGAAAGGCCCGCGGCGGGGTCGGTTCGCGGCCCGCCGGTGGGCCCCGGGGGCGGCCGCGCGCGGCGTCGGGCCCGGCGCTTCAACCCGTAATCAAGTTTGACCAGTGGGCTACGGCAGGGCTGCCCTCGCAAAGTAATCAAACTTGACTAATAGGAGGTGTGCGTGGCCGGAACGGACACCGCGCGGGCGGACGGCGGTACGGAGGGCGACGCGGGACGGCGCCGGTCGGAGGCGACCGCCGTGCGGGCCAACGAGACGACCGTTCCGCTGCTGCCGTGCGTCTCGGCCGAGGAGACCCTGGAGTTCTACCGGGCCCTCGGCTTCGAGGCCGCCTACGAGCAGACCAGGCCCTACCTCTACCTGGCCTTCCGCTGGAGCGGTTTCGACCTGCACTACGGCCGCGCCCCGAAGGGCCTGGACCCCGCACTGGAGAACAGCGGCGGCTGCCTGGTCATGGTCGACGCGGTCGCGCCCTACCACGCCGCGCTCACCCAGGCCATGCGCCGGGCCTACGGCAGGGTCCTGGCGAAGGGGCTGCCGCGCATCACGCGCCACCGGCCGGGCGCCAGCCGCTTCACGCTCATGGACCCCTCGGGGAACTCGGTCGTCTTCATCCAGCGCGGGGAGCCCGAGAGGCTGGAGTACGGCGGCGCCAAGGACCTCAACGGGCTCGCCCGCGTCCTGGACGGCGCGCGGATCCTGCGCGACTTCAAGGCCGACGACCTCGCCGCCTTCCGGCGGATCCGCTCCGGGCTGAAACGGCACGGGGACCGGGCGCCCGCCGTGGAGCGGGCGCTGGCGCTGGCCATGCTCGTCGAACTCGCGGTCGCCCTCGGCGAGGAGGAGGGCATCGAGGAGTGGCGGGAGCTGCTGGGCGCGATCCCCCTCACCGGCGACGAGCTGGGCGGGGTCGAGGGGGAGCTGCGCAACGCCTCCGCGCTGCGGCACTGGCTCGGCGCGCGAACCCCGGAGGCGGACGGGGACTGAGGGCCCCTCAGCCGGAGGGGAACGCCTCCGCCTCCTCGCCGGTGAGGACGCCCTCGTAGGGGTCGCCCCCCTCACCGGCGAAGGAGTAGGCGCCGCCCTCGATGCGCCGGATCAGCGAGCGCGTCCACGCCGCGTCCGACTCCGCGGAGTGCACCCACATGTCCATGATCTCGCCGATGTGGCCCGCCTGACCGGGGCCCTCCTCCGGGGCGTAGTGGGCGACCACGCCCCCGCGCCACTCCTCCAGGCCCTCTACCCGCCGCCTGAGCAGGTCGACCGCCTCCCGCCGGGGCAGGTCCACGATGAAGCCCAGACCGGCCGAGAGCACGTCCGTGTGCGCGTCGTACGAGGACACGGCCCGGCGCAGCAGGGCGAAGTACTCCCGGTCGCCCTCTCCGGTGATCTCGTACTCGGTCCGGGGCGGCCCCCCGGCGGTGGAGGGCGCGGTCTCGTGGGCGTGCAGCAGACCCTGCCGGGCCATCTGCTTGAGCGCGTGGTAGATCGACCCCGGCTTGGCGTTGGACCACTCGTGCGCGCCCCAGGACTCCAGGTCGGCCCGCACCTGGTAGCCGTGCGCCCGCCCGCGCAGGCGGACCGCCCCCAGGACCAGCAGCCGGATGGCCGACATCCACACGCCTCATCCCACCAGCGCGTCCGCACCCTTCGGCGGCCCGCGCCCTTCGACTCCGACCAGCCTATCCCCGCGCCCCGCGCCGCCCCTTCCCCGTGCCCTGACGGGCCTCGGCACGGTGGAGGGGCGGCACGGGGAAGGGGCGGGGGCTCAGCCGCGCCCGGGAGCCGGGTCGCCCTGGCGGGCGTGCTCGCCGCCCAGCGCGATCGGCGCGGCCAGCCACTCGTCGCGCAGGCCGAACGCGTTCACCAGCTGCACGGCGTAGGGGCGCAGGCCCCGGCACAGGTCGTTGACCGCCTGGGTGACCGCCTTGGCCCGCGAGGTGGAGAGCCGCTCGTGCTCCAGGAACCAGGCGCGCTCCTCCTCGACCACCGACATCACGTACAGGTCGCACAGCCGGTTGAGCAGCTTGGCGGTCGCGGTGTCCCCGCAGCGGTCGATGCCCGCCACGAACGCCTCCAGCACCACCCGGTCCATGTGCGCGCGGCCCGCGGTGAGCACGTGGTCCTGGGCGCGGTTGAACACGTCGAAGGCGTCCTCGCCGTTCCTGCCGGACCTGCGCAGCCGCGCGGCCAGGCCCTCGATGACGTGCTTCTCGCGGTCCTCCAGCAGCTCCAGCTGCCAGCCCCGGTTGTACAGGCTGGCCTCCTCACCGCGCCCCGGGGCGGCCGCGACGAGCCGTTCGATCAGCGGGATCGCTGCGGTGCGCTCGATGACCGTCTCGAAGACCTTGCCCGCCATGAACCGGGCCAGCCCCAGCTGGTCCAGGTCGCCGAAGGAGTCCTTGAAGTTGGTCAGCAGGCCCTTGGTGAGCTGCTGGAGCAGGACCGTGTTGTCGCCCTCGAACGTGGTGAAGATGTCGGAGTCGGCCTTGAGCTGCGGAATCCGGTTCTCGGACAGGTATCCGGCGCCGCCGCACGCCTCGCGGCAGGTCTGGATGGTCTGGCTGGCGTGCCAGGTGGCCACCGCCTTGAGCCCGGCAGCCCGCGACTCCAGTTCGCGCTGGGCGTGCTCGTCGCGCTCGGGGGAGCGGGACAGCTCGTGCAGCCGGGTGACCAGCTCCTCCTGCGCGAAGTGCAGCGCGTAGGTGCGCGCCAGGGCGGGCAGCAGCTTGCGCTGGTGCGCCAGGTAGTCCAGGACGCGCACCTCCCGCTCGGGCCGCCCCTCGCCGTCGGGCCGGGTGAACTGGCGGCGGGTGTCGCCGTAGCGCACCGCGATGGTCAGCGCGGCCTTGGCCGCGCTCCCCGCGCCGCCCGCCACGCTGATCCGGCCCCGGACCAGCGTTCCGAGCATGGTGAAGAAGCGTCGGCCCTTGCTCTCGATGGGGCTGGAGTAGGTGCCGTCGGCGGCCACGTCCCCGTACCGGTTGAGCAGGTTGGTGCGCGGCACACGGACGTGGTCGAACTCCAGCCGTCCGTTGTCCACGCCGTTGAGCCCGGCCTTGGGTCCGCAGTCGCCGATGCGCACGCCCGGCATCGGCCTGCCCCGCCCGTCCCGGATCGGGACCACCAGGGCGTGCACGCCGTGCTCCTCGCCGCCGGTGCTCAGCTGTGCGAACACCACCGCCAGGCGGCCGTCGCGGGCCGCGTTGCCGATGTAGTCCTTGCGCGCCGCCTCGTCGGGGGTGTGGACCACGAACTCCTCGGTGCCGGGGTCGTAGACGGCCGTGGTGCGCAGGCCCTGCACGTCCGAGCCGTGGCCGGTCTCGGTCATCGCGAAGCAGCCGGGCAGCTCCATCGACATCGCGCCGGGCAGGTACTCGGCGTGGTGGGCCTCGTTGCCCAGGGCGCTGATCGCCCCGCCGAACAGCCCCCACTGCACGCCCATCTTCACCATGAGCGACAGGTCGTTGACCAGCATCTCGAAGCCGACCACGGACGCGCCGACGTCGTCGCGGCCGCCCACCGAGGCGGGGAAGCCGTAGGCGGGCAGATCGGTCTTGGCCAGGGCCTTGATCTGGGAGAGCGTGCGGGCGCGGTGCTCCTCCACGGACAGTCCGTGCACGGGGGCGTACAGGTCTCCCCGCAGGGCGTCGCGCATGTGTTCGCGCACGTGGGCCCAGCGGCCGTCGAGGAGGCCGCGCAGTTCGGCCTCGTCCACTCTCAGCGCCTGTTCGTTCATGTGCTCCCCCTGTGGTCCTGGCTGACGCGGCCCGGTCCGTGCCCGCCGCCGGGAGGGGCGGACCGCGCACGGAACCGTACCCGCGGGTACACGACCAACGTTAGGGGCGGGCGGGAAGTCAGACGGCCAGGGAGGCGGTCGCGGGGTCCCCGGCGGCGGTCGCGTCGGCGTCCACCCGGCGCAGGAGTTCGTCCAGGGACAGGCCGAGCGCGGCGGCGATCGCCGCGACCGTGAAGAACGTGGGGGTGGGGATGCGCCCGCCCTCGATCTTGCGCAGGGTCTCGACCGAGATCCGGGCCTCGCGCGCGACGTCGACCATCGTGCGCTCCGCGCGGGCCCGGCGGAGCAGGGCGCCCAGGAGACGCCCGCGCTCGATCTGGTCTGCGGTCAGCGGTTCACGCACCATACGAGGAGTCTAACGCCACGACGCCCGATCGGTATATCAATACCGGCGATGCCGTCCCGTGCACGGACGGCCGCGGAGGGCCCGGGGTCCGACGCGAGTACGCCGTTGCCCACGCCCGGGAGAACTCGGTGTTCCTCTCCGGGGGCTGGCTGCCCTCTCCGCCTGCATGTAAAATGCATGCATGGTTGCTTTGCAGATCAGGGGAATCGACGACGCGGAGAGAGACGTCCTCGTGCGCCGTGCCAAGGAGAGGGGGCAGTCGTTGCAGGGCTTCCTGCTCGACCTGCTCAGAGCTGAGGTGCGGCGGTCGCGCAACGCCGAGGTCCTGAGGGGTTTCGCGGGCCGTGACGACGGTCTCGGCGAGGGCGAGGAGGGCTCGGTGGCAGACATCATCCGGGCCGGGCGTGAGGAGCGCATGGAGCGCTACGGGATCTACGAAGGACTGGACGGCGGTTAGTGGTCATCATCGACGCGAGTGTGCTCGTCAACGCTCTGGTATCCGACGGGAGCGCCGGTGCTCGGGCCCGCGAGGTACTCACGGAGAAGGACTCCTTGGCTGCCCCCGAGCACATGCCGATGGAGGTGTTCTCAGCGGTGCGGGGCCTGTGCCTGGGAGGAAAGATCACCGACAGCAGGGGTCGCAGCGCCCTCTCCGAACTGAGAGAGGGTCTGGAGGTCGAGCTGATCGGTGTACGACAGCTGTTCCCCGTCATGTGGGAGATGCGCGGCCATGTCAGCGGCTACGACTCCGCCTACGCGGCTGCCGCGCAGCTGTTCGACTGCCCTCTGGTGACCGCTGACGTTCGCTTGGCGAAAGCGGTCGAGGGACACTGCCGGGTCATGGTTGTCTGACCGGACCCGGAGTGCTGCACGGCCAGGCCGGACGTCCCCGCCTCCGGAAGTCGTCGGTGCCAGGACGGGGCGGGGCAGGACCCCCGCCCCGCGGCAGGGAAAGGGAGCCTAGACCAGTCCCGGGACGGCCAGCTCCAGACGGCCCCCGTCCGCGTCGAGCAGGGCGGGCACCCCCAGCGGGACCGTGAGCTGGGCCGCGCAGTGCCCGAACTCCAGCCCCCACAGCACCGGCACCCCCAGCGGCTCCAGCCGGTCGCGCATCAGCTCGGCGACCACCTCCGGCCCCGGCGGGCAGTCCGTCCACGAGCCCAGGGCCACCCCGGCCAGCCCGTCCGCCCACCCCGTGCGCAGCAGGTGCGTGAGCATCCGGTCGAGCCGGGCCACGTCCTCGCCGACGTCCTCCAGCAGCAGGATGCCGCCCGAGGCCGACAGGCGGCTGTGCGGCGTGGCCAGACCGTCGTTGAGCAGGCTCAGGTTCCCGCCGAACGTCACCCCCTCGGCCCGCCCCGGCACCAGCGCGTGCGCGCCCGGCGAGGTCAGCACGGTCCGCCGCTCGGGCTCGAACAGGGTGGCGCGCAACTCCTCCTGGGCCACCGGATCACCCACGAAGTACCCCGTGCCGACCACGGGCCCGTGCACCGTGGCCACGCCCAGCTCCACCGCGAACGCCTCGTGCAGCGCCGTGATGTCACTGAACCCGACCAGCGCCTTGGGCTCGGCCCGGCGCATCGCGTCGAAGTCCAGCAGGTCCACCGTCCGGTGCGCCCCGTCGCCGCCGCGCACGCACAGCACCGCGTCCACGTCCGGGTCGCACCAGGCCTCCTGGAGGTCGGCGGCCCGCGTGGCGTCCGCCCCGGCCAGGTAGGGCAGCCGCGGGTGGCGTTCGCGCACGTGTGGGGCCAGCTCCACCTCCAGCCCCCAGCCGCGCAGCGTCCCCACCGCGGCCTCCAGCCGCTCCGCGGGGACCGGGCTGCACGGGGCGACCAGACGCACCCGGTCGCCCTCCCGCAGGCGCGGCGGCCGGACCAGCGCGCGCACACCCCGCGCGTCCGCGACCCGCACCGCCGCCTCCGCCACCTCGGTCATCGCCTCTCCCACCCCGGGCCCTCCCCCTCGCTCGCGCGCCACCGGACGCGACGCCTCTCCCCACCACTGCTGCTCGGACACTCCGCGACCGGGCCCTTCGAGGCCGCGTCCTGCGGGGTCCGGCCCTCCCCGGTCCCAGCCTCCCAGCCCACCAGGGGTTTCGCCGTTCAGGCGCGCAGGAACGTGTCCAGCGCGCGCACCCCGAAGCGCAGCCCCTCCAGCGGCACCCGCTCGTCCACGCCGTGCAGCAGGCCCGAGTAGTCCAGGCCCTCGGGCTGGGCCAGGGGCGAGAAGCCGTAGCAGTCGATGCCCAGCCGGGAGAACACCTTGGCGTCGGTACCCCCCGACAGGCACACCGGCACCACGTGGGCCCCGGGGTCGTGCAGCAGCAGGGCCTCGCGCAGCTCCGCGAACGCGGGGGAGTCCACGGGCGCGGACACCGGCGGCGAACCGTGCGCGTACTCCCAGGTCACCCGGTCGCCGGTGAGCTCCTCCATGACCGCGGCGAACTGCTCCTCCGCGCCGGGCAGCACCCGGCCGTCCACACCCGCCGTGGCCTCCCCGGGCACCACGTTCACCTTGTACCCGGCCGAGAACATCGTGGGCGTCGCGCTGTTGCGCGTGGTCGGGCCGATCAGCGGCGCTGCCGTCCCCAGACCGGCGACCAGGGCGTCCACCGCCTCCGCGGTCGCCGTGTCGCCGGGGAAGCGCTCCACCTCCAGGGCCGCGGCGATCGCGTCGATCGCCGCCCGTGTGACGGGGGTCAGGTGCAGCGGCCACTCGTAACCGTCGATCCGGGCCAGGGCCGCGGCCAGGGCGCCGATCGCGTTGTCGCCCGGCGGCCGGGAACCGTGCCCGGCCGTGCCCTGGGCGCGCAGGCTCAGCCAGGCGCTGCCGCGCTCGGCCGCGCCCACCGGGTACAGGCGCACCGGCTCCCCGGAGGCCGTGCGGGCGTGGATGGTCTCCCCGCCGCCCTCGCCGATCGCGGCGGTACAGCCCTCGAACAGCTCGGCGTGCTCGCGGACCAGGTAGTCGGCGCCGTAGGCGGCGCTGTCCTCCTCGTCGGCGACGAAGGCCAGCACGATGTCGCGCCGGGGCCGCAGCCCGTGGCGCGCCCAGTGGCGCACCACGGCGGTGACCGTGGCGATGGTGTTCTTCATGTCCACCGCGCCGCGCCCCCACAGCGCGGGCACGCCGGTGACGGGGCAGTCGGCCACCTCACCGGCGAAGGGGGGCAGCGTCCAGTCGTCCGCGTCGGCGGGCACCACGTCCAGGTGGCCGTGCACCAGCAGCGCCGGGGCCGAGGGGTCGGTGCCGGGAACGCGCACGACCACGTTCGCCCGCCGGGGCGCCGACTCCAGCAGCAGGGGGTCCAGCCCGGCGTCGCCCAGGGCCTCGGCGACGTACTCGGCGGCCTCGCGCTCGTCGCCCTGACCTCCCCCGTGGTTGGTGGAGTCGCGGCGGACGAGTCCCCGGGCCAGGTGGACGGCGTCCTCCCAGGCCGCCGCGAGGCCGTCGGCCCCTTCCGGGAAGCCGTCGGTTCTCTCTGGGAAGGAAGTGGCGATGTGGCCCACGAGCGCGCCTCGCTCTCGCTGAGGTGTCAGTAACGGGGGAGGACCTTAGTGGCCAGTGGTGACGAAGTGGTGCTCCCCGGCACAGTTCTACCAGCCCCGTCCGCCCCGCTCCGGCATTCGCGGACGGCGGTCCCCGCGGCCCCCGCCCCGGCCTCAGCCGTAGCGCTCCTCCATGGCGTTGGAGATCAGCGTGGTGACCGCCTTGAAGCAGCGGATCATCTCGTAGGCGTCCGGGGAGACGTAGCGGACGCGCCGCACCCCCGTGCGCGTGACGCCGGGGACGACGGCGGCGGCCTGGGCCAGCTGCGCGGAGTCCACCTCCACCTCCACGGTCCGGGGCCCGGGCGCGACCGGGTCCAGGCGCCCGGCCAGCGTCATGGCGGCGCGCGCCCCGGCCCGGATGTCCCGCGCGGTCGCGGCCGGGGGACGGCAGCGGGCGGCGTACCGGCTGACGTGCTCCTTGACCGCGACCGTCCGCGCGAACGGGGCGTAGGTCGCGGCGTCCTCGCAGGCGCGGTCGTCCCCCGTGACCAGGATGACCGGGGTGCCGTACTCGGCGACCACCGCGGCGTTGAGACGGCCCTCGCTGGCGGGTTCGCCGTCCAGCCACACGCCGGTCACCGCGTTGGGCAGATAGGTGTGCGCGAGCACGCCCTCGTCACCGGCGCCGCAGTGGTAGCCGAGGAACACCACGCCGTCGCAGTCGCCGGACTGCACGCCCTCGACCATGGACAGCTCCTTGTGCCGCCCGGTGATCATCGTGGCGTCGGTGTTGAGCTCCTCCAGCAGGAGGTTGCGCATGGTCGCGTGCGCCTCGTTGACCAGCACCTCGGTGGCGCCGCCCTCCAGCAGGCCCTCGACGGCGGCGTTGACGTCGCTGGTGAACATGGCGCGGCAGCGCTGCCACTGCTCGGTGCCGGGCTCGACGTCGGCGGGCCAGGTGACGCCCGTGGCGCCCTCCATGTCGGCGGAGATGAGGATCTTCACCCGCACGACCCTACGCCCCGGCCCCCTCCCGTGGCCACGTTCGGACGCCCCGGTCCCCGTCCGGGGCGCACGGGCGGGGACCGGGACGGCGGTCAGGGCAGGGTGAGGATCTCCGCACCGGACTCGGTGATGACCAGGGTGTGCTCGAACTGGGCCGTCCACCTGCGGTCGGCCGTCACGGCCGTCCAGCCGTCGTCCCACATGTCGTACTCCACGCCGCCGAGCGTGATCATCGGCTCGATCGTGAAGGTCATCCCCGGCTCCATGACGGTGTCCGCGCGCGGGTCGTCGTAGTGCGGCACCACCAGACCCGAGTGGAACTCCGGCCCCACGCCGTGCCCGGTGAAGTCGCGGACCACGCCGTAGCCGAAGCGCTTGGCGTAGGACTCGATGACCCGCCCGATCACGTTGATCTGGCGGCCCGGTCGGCACGCCTTGATCCCGCGCATCATGGCCTCGCGGGTGCGCTCGACCAGCAGCCGGTGCTCCTCCGAGACGTTCCCGGCCAGGAAGGTGGCGTTGGTGTCGCCGTGCACGCCGTCCCGGTAGGCGGTGATGTCGATGTTGACGATGTCGCCGTCGGAGACCACGGTGTCGTCGGGGATGCCGTGGCAGATCACCTCGTTGAGCGAGGAGCACAGCGACTTGGGGTAGCCCTTGTAGCCCAGCGGACTGGGGTAGGCCCCGTGGTCCATCAGGAACTCGTGGCCGATCCGGTCCAGCTCGTCGGTGGTCACCCCGGGCCGGACGTTGCGGCCGACCTCCTCCAGGGCCTGGGCCGCCAGCCGTCCCACCACGCGCATCCGCTCGATGGTCTCGGGGGTCTGCACGTCGCCCAGAACCCCCTCCACGGGGTGCTTCCGTCCGACGTACTCCGGGCGGACGATGTGGGAGGGAACCGAACGTTGTGGCGAGATTCGCCCAGGAACCAGCGGAGTAGTCATGGACACTGATTGTAGTTCGTGGGTCGGCCACGCGGTCCTGGACGACGTCCCTCCCCCGCGGGTGTAGGGGAAGCCCGGGCCTGGGTAGGTGCCCACAGAAGCACGTTCCCGTCGGGGCGGCGTCCCGTAGAAAGCGAGTCACGGTGAGCGAGGACACTCAGCTGGACGACAAGTGGTGGTACTGCCTCAGGCACAACCGGGTGGAGCACGGCCCCGGATGCCCCAACAAGGAGCGCCTGGGCCCCTACCCGGACGAGGCCACAGCCGCCAGCGCGCTGGCCATCGCCGCCCGGCGCAACGAGGCCTGGGACGAGGCCGACGAGGAGGACCGGTGATCCGCCCCCACGCGCGCTCCGGGCCGCCGCGCCGCGCCGTGCCGGGGGCGCCTCCGGTCGACGCCTCTGACAGGATCGGCGCATGACTGAACAGAGCACACCCGCGGGCGCGGACATCGCCGGGCTGTCCGTCGCCGTCCTGGGCGGGACCGGGGACCAGGGCCGGGGCCTGGCCCGCCGCCTCGCCCTGGCCGGGCACACCGTCCACCTCGGCTCGCGCAGCACCGAGCGCGCCGAGAAGGCCGCCCGGGAACTGGTGGAGGCCGAGGCCGCCCCGATCGACGTGCGCGGCCTGGACAACGCCGCGGCCGCCGCCGCGGGCGACGTCGTCATCGTCGCCGTGCCCTGGGACGGCCACCGCGAGCTGCTGGAGCGGCTGGCCGCTCCGCTGGCGGGCAAGATCGTCGTGGACTGCGTCAACCCCCTCGGCTTCGACAAGAAGGGCCCCTTCGCCCTCGACGTCGCCGAGGGCAGCGCCGCCCAGCAGGCCGCCGAGGTGCTGCCCGACAGCCGTGTCACGGCCGCCTTCCACCACGTGTCCGCCGTGGTGCTGCTGGACCCCGAGGTCGAGGAGGTGGACCTCGACGTGCTGGTGCTGGGCGAGGACCGCGAGGCCACCGACGTGGTGCGCGCCCTGGCCGAGCGGATCCCGGGGGTGCGCGGCGTCTTCGGCGGCCGCCTGCGCAACGCCCACCAGGTCGAGGCCCTGACCGCCAACCTCATCGCGGTGAACCGCCGTTACAGGACCCACGCGGGCATCCGCATCACCGGGCTGTAGCCCCGGAGCCCGTGGCCCCGAAGGAGCGCGGCCCCGGACGGGCGCGTCGCAGCGACCGCGTCCGGGCCGCCCCGGGGCCCCGCCCGCGCACGCGTACGGCGCCGGTCCCCGCCGCGGGGTCCGGCGCCGCTCCGCCGGGCGCGATCAGCCGCCGGGCGCCCGGCCGGGGGTCAGGACACCCACTCCTTGACCTTGCCGACCAGGGCGGCCGGGTCCTCGCCCACGGGGGTCACGTTGAGCTGGGTCACCCCGGCGGCGCGGAAGGCCTCCACGCGCTCGCGCACGTAGGACTCCGGGCCGACCATGTTGGTCAGCTCCACGAACTCCTCGGGCACGGCGGCCGCGGCCTCGTCCCTCCTCCCCGCCAGGTACAGGTCCTGGACCTTTTCAGCGGCTTCTTCGTAGCCGTAGCGGCGGGCCACCGTGTTGTAGAAGTTCTTCCCCTTGGCGCCCATGCCGCCGACGTACAGGGCGATCATCGGCCGCACGAGGTCCAGCAGCCTCTTGGTGTCCTCGCCCTCGCCGATGGCGAGCAGGCCGCCCGCGGAGACCTCCAGTTCGCCCAGGGACGGGTCGCGCCTGGCCCTCCCCTCGGCCAGCGCCTCGCCCCACACCCTGTCGGCCTTCTCGGGGATGAACAGGTGCGGGAGCCAGCCGTCGGCGATCTCGGCGGTCAGCGCCACGTTCTTCACGCCCAGGGAGGCCACGTAGACGGGGATCCGCGGGCGCACGGGGTGGTTGATGATCTTGAGCGGCCTGCCGAGACCGGTCCCCCTCTCCGGGGGCAGCGGCAGCTGGAAGACGGTGCCGTCGTGGGTGAGGCGGTCCTCGCGCGCCCAGACCTTGCGGCAGATCTCGATGGTCTCGCGGGTGCGGGCGAGCGGCTTGACGTAGGGGACGCCGTGGAAGCCCTCGACGACCTGCGGGCCGCTGGCGCCCAGGCCGAGGACGGCCCGACCGCCGGACAGGTCGTCCAGCCCGGCGGCGGTCATCGCGATGAGCGCGGGGGTGCGCGTGTACAGCGGCAGGATCGCCGAGCCGATCGCCACGGTCTCGGTGCGGGCGGCGATGTAGCCCATCAGGGTGGGGCTGTCGAACCCGTAGGCCTCGGCGACCCACACGGTGTCGAGCCCGGCCTTCTCCAGTTCGACCACCTGGTCGACGGAGGCCTTGGGGTCGCCCGCGTACTGGAGCGGCATCGAGACGCGCATCTGTCCTCCCGGGAGGGCCGGACCCCCGGCCCGTCGGCGCTGGGTACGGTGCGACTCTACTCCCGAGTACGGTTCGCTCCCGAGTCCGGTTCGGTCTGTCGCCCGGCTCACGGACCGCGGCACCCCCGGCGCCGCACCGCCGGCCGGGGCGGACCCGACCGGCGGTGCTCACCGGTGTGCGGAGAGGGGAGGGCTCACCCCGCCCCTCAGCCGGCGTAGGAGTGGCGCTCCTCGGGGAACGCCCCGTTGACGACCTCGTCGGCGTAGGCCGAGGCCGCCTCGCGCAGCGTCTCGTGCAGGTTGGCGTAGGTCTTGACGAACTTGGCCACCTTCGGGCTCAGCCCGGCCATGTCCTGCCACACCAGCACCTGGGCGTCCGTGGACGGACCGGCGCCGATGCCCACGGTCGGGACGGACAGCTGCTCGGTCACCTGCGCGGCCAGCTCGGCGGGCACGCACTCCAGCACGACCGCGAACGCGCCCGCGCGCTCCAGCTCCTTGGCGTCCTTGAGCAGTCCGGCCGCGGCCTCCCCGCGGCCCTGCACCCGGTAGCCGCCCAGGGTGTTCACCGACTGGGGGGTCAGGCCCACGTGCGCCATCACCGGCACACCCGCCGAGACCAGCAGCTCCACCTGGGGCGCCACCGCGTGGCCGCCCTCCAGCTTCACCGCCTGGGCCCCGCCCTCCTTCATGAACCGCGAGGCCGCCTCCAGCGCCTGCTGGGGAGAGGCTTGGTAGGAGCCGAACGGCAGGTCCGCCACGACGAGCGCCCGCCGGGTGGAGCGGGACACCGCCGCGGTCAGCGGGAGGAGTTCGTCCACCGTCACCGGGACGGTGGTGTCGTAGCCGTAGACGACGTTGGCCGCCGAGTCGCCGACCAGCAGGACCGGGATCCCGGACTCGTCGAAGACCCGCGCGGTGAGCGCGTCGTATGCGGTCAGCATCGGCCAGCGCTCGCCGCGCCCCTTGGCGGCGGCCAGGTCGCGGATGGTGACGCGTCGGCTGGTGACCCCGCCGTACAGGGCGTTTCCTGTCGGCGCCCCGGTCGGGGCGAGGGGCTTTCCTGTGGTGCTCATGCGTTATCCCTCCGTTGTCTCGAAGCACCTCGCGGGTGTCTCCGGACATGTGGACGAATGGTGTTGTCGCGCTCGTGCGCTGGGCGGCCGAGGGGGCCGCGGGCGGTCCGCGGGGGACCGGGCGGGTGCGGGAGGAGGCGGGAACCGGCGTACGCGGACGACCGGGCGCGGCCACCGCACGCAAGCATCATCGCATGCCCGTTCCGCGCCTCTCCGCACCGGATACAACCCGGTCCGACGGTCGGATGTTTCCCGACGGGAGCGCTGGTGCCCTTGATTGGGGAGCGGCCAGCGCCCCCGCCGGAACCGCTCCGGAGGCGGCCGACGCCTTTCCGCCGGAACCGGCCCGAACACGGCCGACACACCGTTCGCGGCGCCCCGGAGCAGGTGGTCGGCGCGGTTCGCGGGTACGGTCCGATCGGCGTGAGTTTCGGCGGGACCCGGCGGTGGAGGTGGGTTGGTGGACGCGCAGACGGCGTACCGGCGCAGGTGGGGCGGGCTGGCGGTCCTGATCATCTGCCTGCTGGTGATCGTGGCCGACAACACGATCCTCAACGTGGCGCTGCGTGTGCTGTCCGACCCCGAGCAGGGGCTGGGCGCCAGCCAGTCGCAGCTGGCCTGGGCGATCAACTCCTACACCCTGGTCTTCGCGGGCCTGCTGTTCACCTTCGGCGTGCTCGGCGACCGGTGGGGGCGCCGCCGCATGATCGTGGTGGGGCTGACGGTGTTCGGCGCGGCCTCGGCGCTGTCGGCCTACTCCCAGACCCCCGAACAGCTCATCCTGGCCCGCGCGGTCATGGGGTTCGGCGCCTCCATGGTGACGCCGCAGACCCTGTCGATCATCGCGAACGTCTTCCCGCCCGAACAGCGCGCACGCGCCATCGGGATCTGGGCGGGCGCGGTCGGACTGGCGATGGCCATCGGCCCCTCGGCGGGCGGGCTGCTGCTGGAGAACTTCTGGTGGGGGTCGATCTTCCTCGTCAACGTGCCCTTCGTGGCGCTGGGCCTGGCACTGGTGTTCTTCCTGATCCCCGAGTCGCGCGACGCCGACCCCGGCAGGCTGGACGTGCTGGGGGTGCTGCTGTCCGTCCCCGGCCTGGTGCTGCTCATCTACGGCATCATCACCGCGGGCGAACGGGCCTCCCTGACGGACTGGGACGTGTACGGCGCGCTCATCGGCGGTGTGGCGGTGCTGGTGCTCTTCCTGGTGCACGAGTCGCGCGCGCCCAACCCCTCCCTGGACGTGCGCTTCTTCCGCGACCCGCGGTTCAGCGTCTCCGTGGCCACCATCATGGTGCTGTTCTTCAGCATGTCCGGGATCATCTTCTTCCTGAGCTTCTACTGGCAGAGCGTCCGCGAGTTCTCCCCGTTCGTCGCGGGCCTGCTGGTGCTGCCCGCCGCGCTGGGGCAGATGATCATGGCGCCGCTCAGCCCGACGCTCGTGCGCTGGGCCGGGCCGCGCGTGGTCGCCGCGGTCGGCGTGCTGGGCGTGTGCTCCAGCTTCCTCTTCTTCACCCGGCTCGAACCGGACACGCCGCTGCCGCTGATCGTCGGGTTCTTCTTCCTCCAGGCCGGTGCGATGGCCGTGGTCCTGACCCCCGCCACCGACGCGATCATGTCGTCGGTGCCGCCCGGCAGGGCCGGAGCCGCCTCCGCCGTGCAGAACACGGTCCGGCAGGTGGCCACGGCGATGGGCGTCGCGATCCTGGGCGCGGTCATCTCCTTCCGGTACCGGGCGGGGATCACACCCACTCTGGAGGAGGTCGCAGACGAGGGCTCGACGGGTGTGACGGACCAGCGGCTGCGGTCGGCGGGGGAGTCGATCGAGGGCACCCTGGCGCTGGCCCGGAGCCTGGGGGAACAGGGGAGGGTCCTGGTGGAGCCCGCCAAGGAGGCGTTCATGACGGGGCTGCACACGGCGGCGACGGTGTCGCTGTGCTTCGGGGTGGTCGGGCTGGTCGTGATCCTGATCTGGATGCCGCGCGAGACCGGGCGCCACCGGCCGGTGGAGGCCGGGGACGAAGGCGGTTCCTCCGCGGGGACCGGGTCCGTCCCCGGCCGGGGGGAGCGGTGACCGGGGCCGGTCCCCTACGTTGAACACATGCGCCTGACCGCCTTCACCGACGTCTCCCTGCGCCTGGTCATGCGGCTCGCGGTCGCGGACGAGGGCGAACTCCTCACCACCAGGGCCGTCGCCGCGATGCTCTCCGTGCCCTACACGCACATGGCCAAGGCCGTGGCGCGGCTGTCCGACATGGGACTGGTGGAGGCGCGGCGCGGCCGCAACGGCGGGCTGCTCCTGACCGAGAGCGGGCGGCGGGCCTCGGTCGGGTCGATCGTGCGCGAACTGGAGGGGGCGGGGGAACTCGCGGGATGCGAGGACGACCCGCCCTGCCCCCTGCGTACCGCCTGCCGCCTGCACGGCGCCCTGCGCGAGGCGCACGAGGCGTTCTACACCTCGCTCGACGGCGTCACCGTGGAGTCACTGGTGTCCCCGCCCACGCGCGACGCGCTGACCCTGCTGCGCCCGTAGGGCCCGAGGCGGCGCTCCGGTCCTGCTCCGGCCGCGGTCCGCCCGTGGCCGTCCCCACCTGGCCTCTCCGCGCGGGAACGACCCCGGAGGAGGGGGTCGTGAGGGCGGATTTAATATGCATTTCAGATGCCAGTTTTCGCTCCGAGACACCCTCTCCGAAGTGAGGTCGCATGCTCTCCACCGAGTCAGCCGCCACCGTCCGGGCCACGGTCCCCGCCGTGGCCGGAGCCCTGGACACCATCACCGCCCGCTTCTACGACACGATGCTCGGCGAGCGCCCCGAACTCCTCGACGGCCTGTTCAACCGGGGCAACCAGGCCTCGGGCGAACAGCGCAGGGCCCTGGCCGGGTCGATCGCCGCCTTCGCCACCCTCCTCCTGGAGCACCCGGACGAGCGCCCCGACGCCCTCCTCTCCCGCATCGCCCACAAGCACGTCTCCCTCGGGGTCACCGAGGACCAGTACGTCATCGTGCACAAGTACCTCTTCGACGCCATCGCCTCCACCCTCGGGGACGCGGCCACCCCCGCCGTAGTCAGGGCCTGGGACGAGGTCTACTGGCTCATGGCCGGAGCCCTCATCGCCCTGGAGGCCCGCCTGTACGCCGAGCGGGGGCACACCGGGCGCGGTGTGTGGCGCCCCTGGCGGGTCACGCGGCGCCGCCAGGAGACCCCCGACGCCGCCTCCCTCACCCTCGAACCCGAGGACGGCGACCCGCTCCCCGCCTTCCTGCCGGGCCAGTACGTCAGCGTCCGCACGCGTATGCCCGACGGCGTCCGCCAGGCCCGTCAGTACTCCCTGACCGGCGGGGACGGCGGGAGCCGCCGCATCACCGTCAAGCGCCTGCGCGCCGTCGGGGCCGATCCGGCGGGGGAGGTCTCCACCCTGCTGCACGACACCGTCGCCCCGGGCGACGTCCTCATGGTCTCCACCCCCGCGGGCGACGTGACCCTGTCCGAGGGCGACTGCCCACTCGTGCTGGTCTCGGCCGGGATCGGCTGCACGCCGATGGTGGCCATGCTGAACTGGCTCGTCGGGCAGGGCAGCGACCGCAGGGCCCTGGTCCTGCACGCCGACCGCAGCCCGGGGGAGCACGCCCACCGTGAGGAGACCGCCGCCCTGGTCGGGGCGCTGCCCGGTGCGAGCGCTCGGACCTGGTATGAGAACGGTGTGGACGGGGGCGACGGCGCGGAGGGTGATGGCGCTGGGGGCGACTGGGGCACCGTCCGGGGGCTGATGGACCTGGACGGGTTGGACCTGCCCGAGGGCGCTGAGGTCTACCTGTGCGGGCCGCTGCCGTTCATGCGCGATGTGCGCGGCCAGCTGCTCGCCGCCGGGGTGCCCGCCCGTCGCATCCGCTACGAGGTGTTCGGCCCCGACCTGTGGCTTGGCGAGGACTGAGCGGTCGGGCGTCCTCTGAGGGGGCGGAGCGGAAGGGCGGGTGGGATGTTCCTGTCGCTTTTCGACGCTCAGCCCTCTGGCGGTGGCCGGAGGTGGTGGCGCCTGCTGCCGCGTAGTGGTGTGGGAGGGCGACGAGCGCTTGATGTTGGTGGGTGGTGGGGTTTTGCTGCGTGGGCAGCGAAGGCGGCGGGTGGTTGGGGGCGCCGTCCAACGCCTTGGTTGCGGGTGGTGGCCGGAGGTGGCGGCGCCTGCTGCCGCGTAATGGTGCGGGAGGGCGACCAACGGTTGGCGTTCGGGGGTGGTGGGGCTTTGCTGCGTTGGCACCAAAGGCGGCGGGAGTGGCGGGCCTGGGGCAGCGCGACCGGCCCCTGTGGCGGGGGTGGGCGACGGTGGCAGCGACGACGGCTGGCGGCAGGGCCCGGGCCGCTTGGCGGGTGTGAGCATGCCGGGGACCGGCCCGGCCGGGGTCATTCCCGGGGCGGTGGAACCAGAATTCTGTCGGGCGGATGATCCTGTCCTCGCCGCTGGTGTGTGCGGAGTTCGCGTTGGTACTTGGCCCGGTTGTGCGGCCCACACAAGGGTTGCAGGTTCGCCACCACCGTGCGCCCGCCCCGAGAGAAGGAGGTGACATGGTCGGCCTGGCAGAGGGCCACCGGGACTTCGCACCCGCCTGGGTGGGCGCAGGTGGTGTGTCCGTGGAAGGCGGCGGTGCGCTGGCGGGCTGAGGCCAACCGTCGGCTGTGGCCCACATCCAGGACCTGCCCGGTGGGCGGGGCGGTGAGCATCCGCACCACCTCAGAGTCGGCGGCGAGTTCGTGCACCACCCCGACCGGTACCACCCGTCCGCGCTCGTCCAGCGCCGGAACTTCCTGGCCCTGGGTGTCCAGGTAGGTCTGCACCGGCACGACGATGCGGATCTGCGCCAGTGGAGCGGGGGCGTTGGCGCATCCGGTGTGGGTGGTGGCGAAACGCAGCGCCGCGATGAGCGCGTCATGCTCCCGCTGCGACCGCGACCGCGTGTCCTCGTCCGAGGGTGGGGTGGTGAAGGTGTCGATGGCCGCGCGCACGATCAACGCATCCCCACTGCCGCCCCACGCTTGGAGCTGGTAGCTGCCCTGGAACGTGTCATGCACGACCAGGCCACGCGAGGCGTGAGCAGCTTCGTGGTCGCGGTCCAGGCGGTGGGGGTCCAAACGATGCGCGACCTGGCGGGCCACCGACTGAAGCTGGTTGACCGACAACGCAGGCCGCTCCACCTTCGCGGCCACCAACGCCGACTCGAACCCCTGCCGGTACTGCGCCTGGTCAGGAAAGTAGTCCTCATCGCGCACCTGGACGGCCTTGTCGGTGACCTTGGCGATCACCACCGCCTCACCCAACCCCACCACGCCCGTCTCCACCGCTTCCACCGTGGCGGGCAAGGTCTCCTCGTGCACATGCTGGGCCAGCCGCGCCAAATCCTTCGCCTGGGAGGTGGGCAACTTGCCGTGGTGCACCAACCACTTGTCCAAGGTGGAGTAGCCGCTGTAGCGGGCCACCTCACCCCGCGCGTACAGGCGCGCCATCTGCGCCAACGCCTGGTAGTGGATCTGGTCCAGTTGGACCCACAGCGCCGCGATCTCCTCAGCGGCGCTCTCGTCCGCTCCGGGCGGCACGTCGGTGTTCAACGTCTGGTCGATGATCTCGCGCGCACCGGCCAGCGCGGCCACGGCCGGGGAACATTCCCCGGGGGCCGCCTCGGGCGCTGCGGTCATCATCTCCATACTTCTTATTATAGGCCAGCGGCCGTCATTCCTCCACTATTCACAGCATCAATTGCCGACTTTCTTTCTGGAGGATGCTTTTGCCTCATAGTCTGCAATGGGGGCGGCCCAAAAGGTGTCCGAAAAGGTGCGCTCAGAATGCCACCTTGACCTCGGCGATGCCGCCCCCGACCGCAGGGGTCAGGATCGTTGCCCGAGGCCGGAGGGCCTGCTGGCCGTTGGTGCCGACGCGGCAGAGCCCGACCACCCCCACACCCCGGGCGTTGGTCGCCCTCCGGTAGCCGCTCCCGCCTTTGGTGCCGCTTTTCGTCGGTCGCCCACGCCCCCACCCGGCGCCCGCCGTTCCCCGCAGCCCGCACCCTTTCGCGGCAGCTGGCGCGCTTTCGTTGCCGCCAGAAACCCCCAACGGGAATAGCGTAGGGAGGGGCCCTGTGGACGGCCCCTCCCTACCCCTTGATCCATTACCGTTATTGAACGAAGAGCGTTCCAGGGCATGCCAAAAAACCTACTGGGTGGGATCCCCCCTATTTCCAGCAAACCACTCCGCCCCAACCCCGGGACACCCCCAACCGCTACCTGTGGAAAACCGGGGACCACGGGCCGAGAGATATACCAACCGGTGGATTCCAGACCTGTCCACACCCGTTCCGCACCTGCTCCTCAGCCCACGCCCATCCCGCGTCGATGGGTCAGGACGGCGGATCGGACACGTTGTCCACAGGGGTCTGCGAGTGTCGCGGGAAAGTCGTAGGCTCAGGAGTCACCACCTGTCCACCGACCCTCCTGGGGGCACCCGAGCCATGGCCGACTCCTTCGCCCATCTGCACGTCCACACCGAGTACTCGATGCTCGACGGGGCCGCCAAACTCAAGCCCCTCTTCAAGGAGGCGGCGCGGCTGGGCATGCCCGCGGTCGCGATGACCGACCACGGCAACATGTTCGGGGCCTACGAGTTCTACCAGCAGTCCAAGGGCACCGGTGTCACGCCGATCATCGGCATCGAGGCCTACGTCGCACCCGAGTCGCGCTTCCACAAGAAGCGGGTCTTCTGGGGGCGGTCCAGCGGCTCCGACGACGCCTCGGCAGAGGGCGGCAAGGACATCTCCGGCGGCGGCCGATACCTGCACATGACCATGCTGGCGCAGAACGAGAAGGGCCTGCGCAACCTGTTCCGGATGTCCTCGCTGGCGTCCATGGAGGGCTACTACATGAAGCCCCGCATGGACCTGGAGCTGATGTCGGAGTACAGCGAGGGCATCATCGTCTCCACCGGCTGCCCCTCGGGCGGCGTGCAGACGCGGCTGCGGCTGGGCCAGGAGAAGGAGGCCGTCGCCTACGCGGCCGGGCTCCAGGACATCTTCGGCAAGGAGAACGTCTTCCTGGAGCTGATGGACCACGGCGTGCCCATCGAGAAGGAGGTCCGCGACGGCCTGCTCAGGGTCGGCCGCGAGCTGGACATCCCGCCGCTGGTGACCAACGACTCCCACTACGTGTACGAGTCCCAGGCCTCGGCGCACGACGCCCTGCTGGCGGTGGGCGTGGGCAAGAACCTGGACGACCCCACCCGCTTCCGGTTCAACGGGTCGGGCTACTACCTCAAGACCGCGGAGGAGATGCGCGGCATCCTCAACTTCGAGGAGTGGGAGCAGGGGTGCAGGAACACCCTGCTGGTGGCCGAACGCGTCGACCCGGGCGCCTACGACGCTGTGTTCGCCCACCGTGACCTGATGCCGGTCTTCCCCGTGCCCGAGGGGGAGACCCAGGCCTCCTGGCTGGCCAAGGAGGTCGATCGGCTCCTGCCCACCCGCTACCCGGACGGGATCAACGGCGAGATCCGGCAGCGGGTCGACTTCGAGCTCGGCATCATCAACGAGATGGGCTTCCCCGCCTACTTCCTCGTGGTCGCCGACATCTGCCAGTACGCGCGCAAGAACGGCATCGCGCTGGGCCCGGGGCGCGGTTCGGCGGCGGGGTCGATGATCGCCTACGTCCTGGGCATCACCGACCTGGACCCGCTGGAGCACGGGCTGCTGTTCGAGCGGTTCCTCAACCCCGAGCGCGTCACCATGCCCGATGTCGACCTGGACTTCGACGAGCGTCGGCGCGGGGAGATGATCGAGTACGTCACCCGCCTGTACGGCGCCGAGCGCGTCGCGCAGATCCTGACCTTCGGCACCATCAAGGCCAAGGCCGCGGTCAAGGACTCCACGCGCATCCTGGGCATGCCCTACTCGGTGGGCGACCAGATCACCAAGGCCTTCCCCGCCGCGGTCGGCGGCAAGGAGATCCCGCTGGAGGCGGTGACCAACACCGAGCACGAGCGCTACGGTGAGACCACCGAGCTGCGCAGCCTCGTCGACAACGACGCGCAGGTCGCCAAGGTGATGGAGACCGCGCGCGGTATCGAGGGCCTGACCCGCGGCACGGGCGTGCACGCCGCGGGCGTCATCCTGTCCAAGGAACCCCTGCTCGACGTCATCCCGCTGCACAAGCGCGACACCGACGGCGCCATCATCACGGGCTTTCCCTATCCTCAGTGCGAGGACATGGGCCTGCTCAAGATGGACTTCCTGGGCCTGCGCAACCTCACGATCATGGACGATGCGGTCAAGTCCATCAAGGAGGCCGAGGGGATCGACATCGACCTCGGCAAGCTCCCCCTGGACGACAGGAAGACCTACCAGCTCCTCTCGCGCGGCGACACCCTGGGCGTGTTCCAGCTGGACGGCGGCGCGATGCGCAACCTGCTCAAGCGCATGGAGCCCAAGAAGTTCGGCGACATCGCGGCCGTGCTGTCGCTGTACCGGCCCGGTCCGATGGCGGCGAACGCGCACAACGACTACGCCGACCGCTCGAACGGCCGCCAGGAGGTCACCCCGATCCACCCGGAGCTCAAGGACGCTCTGGAGCCGATCCTGGGGGAGACCTTCCACCTGCTCGTCTACCAGGAGCAGATCATGGCCATCGCGCAGCAGCTGGCCGGGTACACCCTCGGCGGCGCCGACCTGATGCGCCGCGCGATGGGCAAGAAGAAGAAGGAGGCCCTGGAGGAGGAGGAGGCCAAGTTCTTCCCCGGGGCCGAGGCCCGCGGCTTCTCCAAGGAGGCCACGCAGGCCCTGTGGGACGTCATGCTGCCCTTCGCCGGGTACGCGTTCAACAAGTCGCACGCCGCCGGGTACGCCCTGGTCTCCTACTGGACCGCCTACCTCAAGGCCAACCACCCCGCCGCCTACATGGCCGCGCTGCTGACCTCGGTCAGCGACGACAAGGACAAGATGGCGATCTACCTGGCCGAGTGCCGGACCCAGGGCATCAAGGTGCTGCCCCCCGACGTCAACGAGTCGGGTCTGCGCTTCACCCCGGTGGGCAAGGACATCCGCTTCGGCATGGGCGCGGTCCGCAACGTCGGCGCCAACGTCGTCCACTCGGTCGTCAAGACCCGTACGGAGAAGGGCAAGTTCAGCTCCTTCACCGACTTCCTGTCCAAGATCGAGCTGGCGGCCTGCAACAAGCGCGTCATCGAGTCGCTGGTCAAGGCGGGCGGCTTCGACTCGCTCGGCCAGCCCCGCCGCGAGCTGTACCGCCACCACGAGACGGCGGTGGACGGCATGATCAGCTCCAAGAAGCAGGAGGCGCACGGCCAGTTCGACCTGTTCGGCGGCGGCGACGACGGCGACTCCACCCCCATCGGCCTCAACATCAACTGGGGCGAGGAGGAGTGGGACCGCAAGACCAAGCTGGCCTTCGAGCGGGAGATGCTGGGCCTGTACGTCTCCAGCCACCCGCTGGCCGGGGCCGAGCGGGTGCTGGCCCGCTCGCGCGACACCTCCATCGCCCAGATCGTTGCGGGCGAGCTGGCCCGCGAACGCGGTGAGGTGCGCATCTCCGGCCTGATCTCCAAGGTGGACAAGCGCACCAACAAGGCGGGCAACCAGTGGGCGATCGCCACGGTCGAGGACCTGGACGCCTCGATGGAGGTGCTGTTCTTCCCCAAGACCTATCCGCTGTACGTGCAGGCCCTGCTGGAGGACACCGCGGTCACCGTCAAGGGCAGGCTCAACGACCGCGACGGCACGTGGTCGATGTTCGCCTCCGAGATGTCGATCCTGGACATCTCGCACGTCACCGAGGGGGAGCCCCCGGTGCTGCTGACGGTCGCGGAGGACCGCCTGACCCCCGAGCTGGTCGGCGACCTGCGCCAGGTGCTGGCTACGCACAAGGGGGACACCCCCGTGCGGATCCGGGTGGACAACCCGGTCCGGTCGCGGGTCTACGCGGTGGACCGCTACTCGGTGCGGATCTCCCCGGAGTTCAACGGTGAGGTCAAGAGCCTGCTGGGGGCCTTCGCGGTCGACTACTGACCACCGTCCCCGGACCCCACGGTCCCCGCACGCCCCCGGGCGTGCGGGGACCTTTTTCGTGCCCGCTCTTGCCAGGACGAAGTTAGCGATATATCTTTGAGCTATCAGAACAGAGCATGACAGTCGCTCTGTATCGCACAACCTCAAGGAGAACACCATGAGCGCCATGGCACTGCCCGGCCCCTGGTCCTGGGAGGCGCGCGGACCGCGCCGTTCGCGCCTTCCCTGGGTCCGTCAGCCCGAGGAGGAACGACACGGACACCCCGAACACCCCGGCCACGGCGGCCCCCGGCGCGGCGGTGGACGGTTCGCGTTCGGCCCGCCCGGCCCGCCTCCGCCCCCCGAGCCCCCGACGGGGCCGGGACGGCCGCCCTGGGCAGGAGGGCCCTTCGGTCACGATCACCCCTTCGGCGGCTTCGGTCCCGGCGGTTTCGGACCGGGCGGGGGGTTCGGCCCGGGAGGCGGCCCCGGCGGCCGACGCCGGGGCGGACACCGCGCCAAGCGGGGCGACGTGCGCACCGGCATCCTGCTGCTGCTCGCGGAGGAGCCGCGCAGCGGCTACGAGATCATCCGCGAGGGCCGCGAGCGCAGCGGCGGCATGTGGCGGCCCAGTCCGGGCTCGGTCTACCCCATGCTCCAGCAGCTGGAGGACGAGGGGCTGGTCGTCCAGCAGGAGGGTGAGGGGCGGCGGCGCCCCTACCGGCTCACCGAGGAGGGCATCGCCCACCTGGAGGAGCACGGCGCCGACCTCACCCCGCCCTGGGAGGCGGTCGCCGACGCCTACGCCGACAGCCGGTCCCGGTACGAGGAGGTCGCGGCCCTGGCCCACCAGCTCACCGCGGCCGCGGCGCAGGTCGCCCAGGCGGGCAGCGCCGACCAGCTGGAGCGGGCCAAACGGCTCCTGGCCGAGACCCGGCGGGGCCTCTACCTCATCCTCGCCGAGGAGGAGGCGGTCGACAGCGCCTCCGCCCCGGGGGATGACGAGGACTGAGGCACCGGGCACCGACCGGTGACGGGGCAGGGGGCCCGGGGACGCGAACACGTCCCCGGGCCCCCGCTGCGTCAGCGCCCCTGCCGGTCGGCACCCCCGTCGCCCGACACCGCCGTCCTACCGGACGCGCGGCCCGCACCCGACACGCGGACTACTCGCCCGTCGTCCCGTCGGCGAGCTCGCGCAGGACGTCCAGGTGGCCGTTGTGGCGGGCGGTCTCCTCGACCATGTGCACCAGCACCCACCGCAGCGTGGTGTGCCCCTCACCGCTGTGCGCGCGCCGCGAGCCCGAACCCAGTTCCAGCCGGGCGGTGATCTCCCGGGAGCGGGCGCACTGGGCCTCGTACTCCTCCAGGAGCCGGTCCAGGGGGACCTCTCCGCCCCGGCGCCACTCGGCGTCGGGGTCCTCCGGTGTGGCGTAGCCCTCGTCGGGCAGTCCCAGCAGGATCACCTCGAACCAGGCGTGCTCCACCCAGCGCAGATGGGAGACGACGGCGCCCACACTCATCAGCGGGGACGTCGGCAGGGGAGTGGCGGCGGCGTGTTCGGGGGACAGCCCGGCGCACTTGGCGTGGACCGTGGCGCGGTGCCAGTCCAGCCAACTGGTGAGCATGGTGCGCTCGTCGGCGGCCTTGGGCGGCTCGACACGCTGGAGACCGGGGACGGCGAGAGGGCTGTTCTTGTCGCTCATGCCGGTATTCTCCGTTCCGGCTATGCCCCGTATCCACTGGTTTTCCGCAGGCCGGGACGGGGCGCGGGAGAGTGGGGGAGATGGCGGACCGCAACCGGGGGGAGACGTCGGCGCCGACACGCCGACTGGTCGTGGGGGCGTGCGTCCTGGGAGCCCTGCTCCTGCTGGGCGCGGTCCTGGGGCCGCTGTGGTGGGGCCTGGCACCGCGCGCGGAGGGCACCGCGCTGGGCGGGGGCGAGGTCTTCACCGGGACCACCGAGGACGTGTTCGCGGGTGAGGGCTGGTTCGCCCTCATCACCGCCCTCACCGGACTGGTCGCGGGCTACACCGCCTACATGGCCCAGTTCCCGCTGTCGCGCCGCCGCTTCCAGGACCTGCGCATGGTCTGCCTGGTCGCGGGCTTCCTCGGCTCGCTGGGCGGGGCCGTGCTCACCTGGCGCGTCGGTGTGGCCCTAGACGGTCCGGCGCACGCCGCCGTCGAGGCGGCCGAGCCCGGCGCCGCCGTGCAGACCGGGCTCCAGCTCGACGCGACCGCCTTCCTGCTGATCTGGCCCCTGGTGTTCGTCCTCCAGTACGGGTTGCTCGACGCGATCAGCTTCGTGCGCCGCGACCTGCCCGGCGTGCCCCGGCAGGAGCTCGTACGGCGGGATCCGGAAGAGGAAACGCACGCTGAGTCCGCGGCACCGGTCGGCCCCGGGGCGCAGGCCGACTCCGGGGCTCAGGTCGGCCCCGGCCCGGACGCGGGCCCGGCGGCCCACCCGACCCCCGGCGAGCCGATCCCGGCCGAGCACGACCAGGCGGGGCCGGAGGACCCCCGCGGCTGACCCCCGCTCCCGGCCTCCGCTCCCGTCCTCAGAACCGGCGGACGGTCTCCTCGTACATGCCGTCGAGCAGGTCGCGGTACCTGTCCTCCACCACCCGCCGCCGCATCTTCAGACTGGGCGTCATCTCGCCCTCCTCGACCGTCAGGTCGCTCGGCAGGATCGCGAACCTCTTCACGGTCTCGTGCCGGGGCAGGCCCCGGTTGAGCTCGTCCACGGCCTCCTGCACCATCTCCCGGACCCTGGGCTCCTGCGTCAGGCCCGTGTAGTCGAGGTGGCCCAGCCCGTGCTCCTGCGCCCACGCGTCGATCGACTCGGGGTCCAGGGCCACCAGCGCCACGCAGTAGGGGCGCCGGTCGCCGTGCACGACCAGGTTGCTGACGTAGGGACACAGCGCCTTGAAGCGGCTCTCGATGATCTGGGGCGCCACGTACTTGCCGCCGGAGGTCTTGATCAGCTCCTTCTTGCGGTCGGTGATGCGCAGGCGGCCGTTCTCCAGGGCGCCGATGTCTCCGGTGGCGAACCAGCCCTCCGGAGTGAGCACCTCCTCCGTGGCGCCGGAGAGGTTGTGGTAACCGCGCATCACACCGCCGCCCCGGATGAGGACCTCGCCGTCCTCGGCGATGCGCACCTCGGTGCCGGGCATGGGCAGCCCGACCGTGCCGAACCGCACGTCGCCGGGCCGGTTGACGAACGTCCCGGCGCTGGTCTCGGTGAGCCCGTAACCCTCCAGGATGACGATCCCGGCGCCGTAGAAGAACCGGCCGATCTCGGGGGACAGCGGAGCGCTGCCGGAGATGAAGAACTTCAGCCGCTCCCCGAAGCGCGCCCGCAGCCCGGCGAACACGAGCCTGTCGGCGACCCGGTACTGCGCGGCGAGCAGGCCGGCGGGCTCGCGGCCCTCCTCCCTGAGCCGGGCGACCCGGTCGCCCACCCCCGCGGCCCACCGGAAGATCCGGTACCCGGCCGCGCCGCCCTCCTTGGCCTGCATGACCACGCGGTTGTACACCTTCTCGAAGATGCGCGGGGCAGCGGCCATGAAGGTGGGCCGCACGACGGCCAGGTTGTCCACGATCCGCTCGGGGCGGCCGTCCACGGCGGTCCGGAAGCCGATCCGCAGCTGGCTGACCTGCATGAGCTTGCCGAACACGTGCGACAGCGGCAACCACAGGTACTGGACGTCGTCGGGGCCCATCAGGTCCCAGCCCCGCGCGCGCAGTTCGGTGTCCAGGTCCGCCATGGCCTGGGACTCGTAGAGCCAGTTCGCGTGGTCCAGGCGCACGCCCTTGGGTCTGCCCGTGGTGCCGGAGGTGTAGATCAGCGTGGCCAGGTGGTCGGGTGCGACCGCCGCGACCAGGGCCTCGAACAGGTCGGGGTCCTGTGCGTGGAGTCCGGAGCCCCGTGCGGCCAGCTCCTCCAGGGACATCACCCAGTCGTCGTCGCCCCCGGCCGCGCCCTCGAAGGCGATCACCCGCGACAGCCCCGGCATCCGCGCGCGCTGGTCGACCAGCTTGGCGACCTGCTCGTCGTTCTCGGCGAAGGCCACCATGCTGCCCGAGTCCGAGACGATGTAGGCGCAGTCGGGCGGGGTGGAGGAGGGGTAGACGGTGGTGGAGGCGCCGCCCGCGCACAGCACGGCCAGGTCGGCGAGGATCCACTCCACGCGCGTGCTGGAGACGATCGCGCACCGGGCCTGGGGGGTCACGCCCAGGTCGTGCAGGCCCAGCGCGATGTCGCGCACCCGGTCGCGGGTCTGGGACCAGGTGAGGGTCTCCCACTTCTCGGAGGCGCCGGAAGCGCCGTGAAGGGGGTAGCTGAACGCCTCGGAGTCGGGGGACTCGGCGACGCGGGAGAGGAACATACCGGGAACAGAGGAAAAGGGGGATGAAATGTTACTCATGTCACGAAACTACCCCTGGGTAGGTGACCCGGCAACAGCCCGTGCACGTCTTCGGAAACGGTCCCCGTCGGGGATCAGGAGGCGCCGATCGGCGCGGTGACCGCCTCGGTGAGCGTGATCAGGTCACGGGGCTTGAGCTCCATCTGCAGACCCCGCCGCCCGGCCGAGACGTAGACCGTGGGCAGTCCGGTCACCGACGCGTCGATCACGGTGCGCAGGCGCTTGCGCTGGCCCAGGGGGCTGATCCCGCCGCGCACGTAGCCGGTGGCCTTCTCCGCCAGTGCCGCGTCGGCCATGGCGGCCCTCTTGCCGCCGACCGCGGCGGCCAGCGCCTTGAGGTCGAGCGTGGTGCTGACGGGCACCACCCCGACGGTGAGCTGTCCGTCCACCTCGGCGATCAGCGTCTTGAAGACGTGCTCGTGGGGGACGCCGAGCGCGTCGGCCGCGTCGGTGCCGTAGGAGTGCCCGTCCGAGGAGCCGTCCACCTCGTAGGGGTGCAGCGTGTACGTGGTCTTGGTCCGTCCGGCGGCCACGGTCGCTGGTGTGGCTTTTGCGCTCATTGAGTACCTGGTTCCTTCTCCGCGCGCGAACGCGCTGGCGCGTGCGTCGCAACAGCCCGGGTCGGGCCCCGGGCACGCCGCACCGGTTCGCACAGCAGGCTAGGCCAACACGGGGCGGGCTGCGCGCAGGCATGCGGGGAAACCCGGTGTTTCCTCCACTGGGCACCGGTATCGGGACCTTCGGCCCGGAAAGGGACCGGCGAACGCGCCGCGCGGTCCCCTAGTTGAAGGACACGCCGTTGTTGAGGAAGGGGCCCGCGGGAAGGTTGGGCAGTGTGGGAGCGGCCACGATGCGGTTCTCCCGGCGCAGGAACCGGGCGGTCACGGCCAGCCGGGTCGCGGCGTCCTCGGCCTCCAGCATCCGCTGCTTCTCCGCCTGGTCCAGGACCGCGGCCGCGGCCACCGCGTAGGACAGTGCGATGGGGTCCTTGGGCAGTTCGGGGGAGGCGTCCGGCGACATCCCGATCGAGGCCAGGCGTTGGGAGTAGGTCCCGAACAGGTCGCGCACCCGCTCGGCGTGCTCCTCCACGTCCGGGCCGGTCGGCTCGGGCAGGAAGGCCACCGACGCGGTCGAGTACTCCTCGGGGGAGGAGGCGTCCACCTGCGACAGGTCGGTGATGGAGAACCGCGCGCCGCCTTCGACGACCAGGTCGTAGCGGCCGTCCTCGTAGGTGCGCACGTCGCGGACCAGGGCGGTGCACCCGGTCGCGCTGATCCGGGGCAGCGAGGTGCCCGGCCCTCCGGTGGTGGGGGTCCCGGTGTCGGCGCCGCCGGCGCCCTGGCCGGACTCGGAGGCCACCTCCTGGCCCAGTTCGATCCACACCACGCCGAACCGGAGCGGGCCCCGGCCGCGCCCGATCTCGTCCCCCTGGGCGAAGGTGGGCCCGAGCAGTTCCGCGACCAGGCGGCGGTAGCGCCGCTCGAAGACGTGCAGGGGAACGGTCATACCGGGGAACAGCACGGTGTTCAACGGGAAGATCGGCAGGGCCAAGGGCATGGTTCCAGTATGCCCCTCATGCCGGGAACGCGGGCGCCGAAACCGGCGGCGCGTCCCCGGCCGGTCCCGGCCCCCGCGGCCCGAGGGCGTCCGGGGGTCCGGGGCGCGGGGTCAGGAGACCGACGGGCCAGCGGTGCCGGGCGCGTCCTGGCTGCCGCTGTCCTCGCTGGGCATGTCCCGGGCGACGAAGTCCTCCACGTGGAACAGGTTGCCGTTGGCGCGGTCCACCACGTTGAGGAGGGTCGACATCTTGGCGACCTCCTCGGTCTGCTCCTGGATGAACCACTGGAGGAACTGCTCGCCGGTGTAGTCGTCCTCGTCCCGGGCGACCTTGGCCAGGCGCTGGAACTGGTCGGTCACCTCGCGCTCCTGGCGAAGGGCCAGGGCGACCAGGTCCCGGGGCACGGCGAAATCGGTCTCGATCTCGTCCACGCCCGGAAGGGAGAACGGGACGTCGGTGTCCAGGAGGAACCGCACGATCATCATCGCGTGGTCGCGCTCCTCCAGGGACTGCTCGTAGAAGACCCGCGCCAACTGGGGCAGGTCGTGGTCGTCGAACCAGGCGGCGATGGCCACGTACTGGTGCGAGGCCGTGAACTCGTGCCGAACCTGGTCGACGAGGAGCCGGTGGAACTTGGAAAGGCCGATATCGCTGCTCTTGTTCGAAGTCATGAGCACACGATAACGCATGGAAAAGCATTTCGCGACATTTATCGATGTGACTCGAATTTCTTAGGCAAGCCTTTCTGAAGCTTAATAAGGTTAGGTGTCCCAAACTTAGGGCGCACTTATTCGGGCGCAACGCGTTCCACCCCGCCGGCCCCTCCCGCGCCGACGCGTACCCGCCGGTGGCGCGCGTGTGGCGTCCATCATCCGGACGGCGCCGCCCACCGAATGGGCACTTCCCCCTAGACTGGGACCGTGATCAGTCGAATCGACCTCCGAGGCACCCAAGGCGACCCGCGTCAGGCCCTTCCGCGCGCGGAACTGGACGTGGCGGCCGCCGCCGAGCGCGTACGCCCCCTGTGCGAGGACGTGCGCCATCGCGGTGTCGAGGCCCTGGTCGAACTCACCGAGCGCTTCGACGGCGTCAGACTGACCGACATCCGCGTGCCCAAGGACGCGATCGAGGCCGCCCTGGACGGCCTCGACCCCGCCGTGCGCGCCGCGCTGGAGGAGTCCATCCGCCGCGCCCGCGCGGTCCACCGCGACCAGCGCCGCACCGACCACACCACCCGCGTCGTGCCCGGGGGCACCGTCACCGAGAAGTGGATCCCCGTCGACCGCGTCGGCCTCTACGTGCCGGGCGGCCGTGCCGTCTACCCCTCCAGCGTCGTCATGAACGTCGTCCCCGCCCAGGAGGCGGGGGTCCGCTCCCTGGCGGTCACCTCACCGCCCCAGAGCGCCTTCGGCGGACTGCCCCACCCGACCATCCTCGCCGCCTGCGCCCTGCTCGGCGTCGACGAGGTCTACGCCGTCGGCGGCGCCCAGGCCGTGGCCATGTTCGCCTACGGCGCGGGCCCCTGCGAGCGCGCCGACATGGTCACCGGCCCCGGCAACATCTGGGTGGCCGCGGCCAAGCGCCTGCTCAAGGGCGTCATCGGCATCGACGCCGAGGCCGGTCCCACCGAGATCGCGATCCTCGCCGACGCCACCGCCGACCCCGACTACGTCGCCGCCGACCTGGTCAGCCAGGCCGAGCACGACATCGTCGCCGCCTCCGTCCTGGTCACCCCGGACGAGGCGCTCGCCGAGGCGGTCACCGACCGCCTCGCCGTACGCGTGGCCGCCACCAAGCACGGCGACCGCGTCCGCGAGGCCCTGTCCGGCCCGCAGTCCGGCATCGTCCTGGTCGACGACCTCGACCACGGCCTCGCCGTCGTCAACGCCTACGCCGCCGAGCACCTGGAGGTCATGACCGCCGACGCCGCCGCGTGGGCCGCGCGCGTGCGCAACGCGGGCGCGATCTTCGTCGGCGACTTCTCGCCGGTCTCCCTGGGCGACTACGCCGCCGGGTCCAACCACGTGCTGCCCACCGGCGGCTGCGCCTGCCACAGCGGCGGCCTGAGCGTGCAGACCTTCCTGCGCGGCGTGCACGTGGTCGAGTACGACCGCGAGGCGCTGACCGACGTCGCCCACCACGTCATCGCCCTGGCCAACGCCGAGGACCTGCCCGCGCACGGCGAGGCCGTCGCCGCGCGCACGGAACAGGCCTGAACCCGAAGGCCACCCGCCCGGCGGGAACCCGGGCGCGCGGGCCCCGCGGCCGCACCGGCCGCGACCCGCACGCCCCGCCCGCCTCCGACCGACCATGAGCGTGCAACCGTGAGCTTCACCCTGAACGACCTGCCCCTGCGCGACGACCTGCGCGGCCGCTCGCCCTACGGCGCGCCGCAGCTGGACGTGCCCGTGGTGCTCAACACCAACGAGAACCCGCACCCGCCCTCGGCGCGCCTGGCCAAGGCGCTGGCCGAGGCGGTCGCCGACACCGCCCTGGGCCTCAACCGCTACCCCGACCGGGACGCGGTCCGCCTGCGCGAGGGCCTGGCCGCCTACCTCGGCCACGGCCTGACCGCCGACCAGGTGTGGGCGGCCAACGGCTCCAACGAGGTCCTCCAGCAGATCCTCCAGGCCTTCGGCGGCCCCGGCCGGGCCGCCATGGGCTTCGAGCCGTCCTACTCCATGCACCCGATCATCTCCCGGGGCACCGGCACCGCCTGGGTGTCCGTGCCGCGCGGAGCCGACTTCCGCGTCGACGTGGACGCCGCCCTGGCCGCCATCGCCGAGCACCAGCCCAGCGTCGTCTTCCTCACCTCGCCCAACAACCCCACCGGCACCGCCCTGGACTTGGCCGACACTGAGCGCGTCCTGGCGGCGGCCCCCGGCGTCGTGGTCGTGGACGAGGCCTACGCCGAGTTCCGCCGCGAGGGCACGCCCAGCGCGCTGAGCCTGCTGCCCGACCACCCCAGGCTCATCGTCTCGCGCACCATGTCCAAGGCCTTCGCCCTGGCCGGCGCGCGCGTGGGCTACCTGGCCGCCCACCCGGCCGTGGTCGACGCCCTCCAGCTGGTCCGCCTGCCCTACCACCTGTCCGCCGTCACCCAGACGGTCGCGCTCACCGCGCTCGACCACGCCGACGAACTCCTCGCCGCCGTCGCCGACCTGCGCGCCGAACGCGACTCCCTGGTCGCCTGGCTGCGCGGGCAGGGCTTCTCCGTCGCCGAGTCCGACGCCAACTTCGTCCTGTTCGGCGAGTTCGAGGACCGCACCCGCGTCTGGCAGGACATGCTCGACCAGCAGGTCCTCATCCGCGAGACCGGCCCGCCCGGGTGGCTGCGCGTCAGCGTCGGAACCCCGCAGGAGATGGCCGCCTTCCGCCGGGCCCTGCTCCGCGCCACCGGACGCTGAGCCCTGCCCGCCGACCCCGAGACCGCCGCCCGGCCCGACCCGGCCGGGCCACGCACCCACCGCACCGAGCGAGGAAGTCCCACCACCATGAGCCGCACCGGACGCGTCGAGCGCACCACCAAGGAAACCAAGGTCCTGGTCGAGATCGACCTGGACGGCACCGGCGTCGCCGACGTCTCCACCGGCGTCGGCTTCTTCGACCACATGCTCGACCAGCTCGCCAAGCACGGCCTGTTCGACCTGACCGTGCGCACCGAGGGCGACCTGCACATCGACTCCCACCACACCATGGAGGACACCGCCCTGGCCCTGGGCGCGGCCTTCCGCGAGGCCCTGGGCGACAAGCGGGGCATCCGCCGCTTCGCCGACGCCAAGGTGCCCCTGGACGAGGCCCTGGCCGAGGTCACCGTCGACGTCTCCGGCCGCCCCTACCTGGTGCACAGCGAGCCCGAGGGCATGGCCCCGCTGATCGGCCGCGACTACGACACCACCATGACCCGCCACATCCTGGAGTCGTTCGTGGCCCAGGCCCGCGTCGCCCTGCACGTGCGCGTGCCCTACGGCCGCAACGCCCACCACATCGTCGAGTGCCAGTTCAAGGCGCTGGCCCGCGCCCTGCGCGCGGCCACCGAGGACGACCCGCGCGTCAGCGGCATCCCGTCCACCAAGGGCGCCCTGTAGATGGACGGATACCTGTGGGGGATCGCCCTCATCGTGCTCGGGGGCTTCCTCGCCGGGGGCGCGTACGCCCTGTGGAGGGTCAACCGGCCCCTCGCAGTCGTCCTGGCCGGATGCACGGCGCTCGCGCTGGCCTCCGGCGTACTGCGCCTGGACTACTTCTGAAGGGGAAGGGCAGCACCATGCCGTCACGAGTGGTCGTCTTCGACTACGGCTCCGGCAACCTGCGCTCGGCGCAGCGCGCGATGGAGCGCACCGGAGCCGACGTCACCGTCACCTCCGACCCGCACGCCGCCCTCGACGCGGACGGCCTCGTCGTCCCGGGCGTGGGCGCGTTCAGCGCGTGCATGTCCAGCCTGCGGGCCGCGGGCGGCGACCGGATCATCGGCAGGCGCGTGGCCGGGGGGCGCCCGGTCCTGGGCATCTGCGTGGGCATGCAGGTCCTCTTCGACCGGGGGGTGGAGCGCGCCGGCTCCGACACCGGGGCGGGGGAGGAGGTCACCGAGGGCTGCGGCGAGTGGCCCGGCACGGTGGACCGCCTGCGCGCGCCCGTCGTTCCGCACATGGGTTGGAACACCGTCCGCCCGCCCGAGGACACCCGGCTCTTCGCCGGGATCGGGCCCGAGGACCGCTTCTACTTCGTGCACTCCTACGCCGTGCGCGAGTGGGAGTTCACGCCCACCAACGAGCGCATCCCCGCGCCCGGGGTGACCTGGGCCGAGCACGGCGAGCCGTTCGTGGCCGCCGTCGAGAACGGACCCCTGTGGGCCACCCAGTTCCACCCGGAGAAGTCCGGCGACGCGGGCGCCCGCATCCTGGCCAACTGGGTGGACACCCTCTGACCGGTGTCCGCCGGGGCCGCGCGCCCGGCCCGCCACCGCTCCCCAAGACCTTCCGACCGACGAGAACGAGATGAGTCCATGACCGGCGAGACCACCACCCCCGTACTCGAACTGCTGCCCGCCGTGGACGTGGCGGGCGGCCAGGCCGTCCAGCTCGTCCAGGGCAAGGCGGGCTCCGGCGGGCAGTACGGCGACCCCTTCGAGGCGGCCATGGCCTGGCAGTCCGCCGGTGCCGAGTGGATCCACCTGGTGGACCTGGACGCCGCGTTCGGCCGCGGCCACAACCGCGACCTGCTGCGCGACATCGTGGGCCGCCTCGACGTCAAGGTCGAGATGTCCGGCGGCATCCGCGACGACGAGTCGCTGGCCGCCGCCCTGTCCACCGGGTGCAGGCGGGTCAACATCGGCACCGCCGCCCTGGAGAACCCCGAGTGGTGCGCCAGGATCATCGCCGAGCACGGCGACCAGATCGCGATCGGCCTGGACGTGCGCGGCACCACCTTGGCCGCGCGCGGCTGGACCCGCGACGGCGGCGACCTCATGCAGACCCTGGAGCGCCTGGAGTCGGAGGGCTGCGCCCGCTACGTCGTCACCGACGTCCAGAAGGACGGTACCCTCAAGGGCCCCAACCTGGACCTGCTGCGCACCGTGTGCGAGCGCACCGACAAGCCGGTGGTGGCCAGCGGCGGCGTCTCCAGCCTGGAGGACCTGCGGGCGATCGCCACGCTGGTGCCGCTGGGCGTGGAGGGCGCCATCATGGGCACCGCGCTGTACGAGGGCGCCTTCACCCTGGAGGACGCCCTGGCCACGGTGCGCGAGGCCGGGAGCGTGCGCCCGTGAGCGTGTCGGTGCGCGTCATCCCCTGCCTGGACGTGGACGCCGGGCGGGTGGTCAAGGGCGTCAACTTCGAGAACCTGCGCGACGCGGGCGATCCGGTCGAGCTGGCCGGCACCTACGACGCGGACGGCGCCGACGAGCTCACCTTCCTCGACGTCACCGCCTCCAGCGGTGACCGCGAGACCACCTACGACGTGGTGCGCCGCACCGCCGACCAGGTGTTCATCCCGCTGACCGTGGGCGGCGGGGTGCGCACCCCAGACGACGTGGACCGGCTGCTGCGCGCGGGCGCGGACAAGGTGGGCGTCAACACCGCCGCCATCGCCCGCCCCGAACTCATCGGGGAGATCGCCGAGCGCTTCGGCCGCCAGGTGCTGGTGCTCTCCGCCGACGTGCGCCGGGTGCGCGGGGACGGGCGGCCGACGCCGAGCGGGTTCGAGGTCACCACGCACGGCGGACGCCGCAGTGCCGGGGTCGACGCCCTGGAGTGGTGCGAGCGCGCCGCCGAGCTGGGGGCGGGGGAGATCCTGCTCAACTCGATGGACGCCGACGGCACCCGGTCGGGCTTCGACCTGGAGCTGATCCGGGCGGTGCGCTCCCGGGTGGAGGTGCCGCTGATCGCCTCCGGCGGCGCGGGCGCGGTGGAGCACTTCGCCTCGGCCGTGGCGGCGGGCGCGGACGCCGTGCTGGCCGCGACGGTCTTCCACTTCGGGCAGTTCACCATCGCCGACGTCAAGAAGAGCCTGCGCGAGGCGGGCCACCCCGTCCGCTGAGCGGGGCGGGCCCGCCCCGACCGGTTCCGGGCACAGGGCCTCCGCGCGCACGAGCGCGCGGAGGCCCTCCGCGTGTCCGGACCCCTGCACGTCCGGCCCCCGTGTTCCTCGGCCCCGCCTCCGGCCGGAACACCGGTCGCGTCCCGTGGTCCGGTACACGCGCACACCGTCGAATCGGTTGTCGCATGTGCTGAGAAAACAGGACACGGACAGAGAACTGTGTCCTTTTGGTGGTATTGGCATGCATTTTGTGAACGTGATGCGGGTCTCACACATCGAACAGTGTGCAACACCGAACCACCGCGCAGCACCGACCACAGGGACCACAGGGGAAAGGAACCTCTCCATGTCCACCACCACCGGGCGGACCGCCTCCCTCCTCGCGGCCGCCGCCCTCGCCGCGACGACCGCCCTCGCCACCGCGCCCGCCGCCCTGGCGGACGACCTCGACCAGACCTCCCCCGAGGTCCTCGCCGCCATCGAGTCCCAGGTCTGGCCCGAGTACACCCTCGGCGACTCCAGCATCGACGTCTACGCCGCCAAGATGCTGCTCTCCTCGGGAGAGATCAACCCCGGCGAGCTGAACCTGGAGTTCGACCAGGACCTCCAGGACACCCTGGTCACCTACCAGGAGGCCTTCGGCCTGCACAACGACGGCGACCTCAACCCCGACACCTGGGAGCACTTCCAGGAGCTGGTCTTCGGCCAGCACCAGTTCCGCCGCGGCGACACCGGCCCGGTCGTCACCATGATCCAGCGCGAGCTCAACGCCAAGTTCAACGCCCACCTGGCCACCGACGGCGTCTACGGACCCAACACCGAGCGGGCCGTCCGCGCCGCCCAGGAGCACTTCGGCATCGGCGTCGACGGGATCTTCGGACCCGTCTCCTTCCACGCCGTGATCAGCTACCAGGACTACGCCCGCTGACCGGCCCCGCGCGGCCCCGGCGACCGTGACCGGGACGCGCCCCTCCCGGCGGCGCCCGGGCCCCCCCCCCCGGGGCCCGGGCGCCGCCCCGCACCCAGCCCCCGCCCCGAACATCCCCACCACGCCCCGAACCGGACGGAATAGCCCCGTCGCGCCGCGCGCTGAAACAATCCGGTGGAACCTTGTCGGTGCCGCTGGATAGGTTGACACGACACGCGCACGTCCACGCCCTCCGGCATGCCCGGGGGACGCCGCGCGCGTGTCGGGCTGTGCCGGGCCTGCCCGGCCACGGAGGAGAACGGGGGGCGTATGGCGCGGGGTACGAGCACCGGGGAACCGGAGAACGAGGAGGGAACGGCACCGCCCGGAGCCGCCGACGGACCGGGAACACGCCGGGGAACCGACGCCGCCGAGCACACCGGGGTCTTCACCCGCGGCATGCGGGTGCTGTGGGTGGCCGCCCGCGCCGAACCGTGGGTCTTCCTCGCCGCCGTCATCGGCGCCATGCTGCACGCCGCCGTCAACGTCGGCTCCGCCTCGGTCCTGGGCCACCTCACCGACGCCACCATCCTCCCCGCCTTCGAACAGGGCAGCACCACGACCGCCGCCCTCGTCGGCGCCGCCGCGCTCCTCATGGGCGTGGGACTGGGCAAGGCCACCGGCATCGCCATGCGCCGCATGCTCGCCGCGCTCATGCAGTTCCGCATGCAGGCCCGCTACCGCCGCGCCGTCGCCCGCAAGTACCTCGAACTGCCCCTGTCCTGGCACCACCGCCACCCCACCGGACAGCTGCTGTCCAACGCCAACGCCGACGTCGAGGCCGCCTGGCAGCCGCTCGCCCCGCTGCCCATGGCCGTCGGCAGCGTGTTCATGCTGGTCATCGCGGCCATCGCCATGATCACCACCGACCCGGTCCTGGCCCTGGTCGCCTTCGTCGTCTTCCCGGTCCTGGCCGCGGCCAACGTCGTCTTCCAACGGCGCGTCTCACCCATGGCCTCGCGCGCCCAGGCACTGCGCGCCGAGGTCAGCGGCGTCGCCCACGAGTCCTTCGACGGCGCCCTCGTCGTCAAGACCCTGGGCCGCGAGGACACCGAGACCGAGCGCTTCACCTCCGCCGCCCACCGCCTGCGCGACGCGCTCATCCAGGTCGGCCGGATGCGCTCGATGTTCGACCCGGTCATGGAGGCCCTGCCCAACTTCGGCGTGCTCGCCGTCCTGCTCCTGGGCATGTGGCGGCTGTCCACCGGTGCCATCGACGCCGGCGACCTGGTCCAGATCGCCTTCCTGTTCACCCTCCTGGCCCTGCCCATCCGCTCCTTCGGATGGATCCTGGGCGACCTGCCCCGCAGCGTCGTGGGCTGGGACCGCGTCCAGTCCGTGCTCAACTCCGGCGGCGCCATGGAGTACGGCACCCGCACCCTGGAGGACACCCCCACCGGCATCGCCCTGAGCGCCCGCGGCGTCACCTTCTCCTACGCCGACTCCTACGACGCGCGGGGCGGCGCGCGCGACCTGATGGACGGCGGCGCCGACACCGCGCCGCGCACCACCGTCCTCAACGGCGTGGACCTGGACATCGCCCCCGGGCGCACCGTCGCACTGGTCGGCCCCACCGGGTCGGGCAAGTCCACGCTCACCACCGTCCTCATGCGCCTGGTCGACGCCGACACGGGCTCCGTCGCCCTCGACGGCGTCGACGTGCGCGACCTCGCCCGCGACCAGATCCCCCGGCACGCCGCCCTGGTGCCCCAGGGCACCTTCGTGTTCGAGGACAGCGTCCGCGACAACATCACCCTGGGCACCGACGCCGACGACGACCAGGTCTGGGCCGCCCTGCGCCTGGCCCGCGCCGACGGCTTCGTCCGCGAACTGGAGGGCGGACTCGACGCCCGGCTCGGCGAGAAGGGCACCACCCTCTCCGGAGGACAGCGCCAGCGCCTGGCCCTGGCCCGCGCGATCGTGCGCCGCCCGAGGCTGCTCATCATGGACGACGCCACCTCCGCCGTGGACCCCCAGATCGAGGCGCAGATCCTGGCGGGCCTGCGCGAACGCGACGACGCCGCCACCGTGGTCGTGGTCGCCTACCGCCGCGCCACCATCGAACTCGCCGACGAGGTCGTCTACATGGAGCGCGGACGCGTGCTGGCCCGCGGCACCCACGAGGAACTGCTCGACACCTCGCCCGGCTACACCAGGCTGGTCACCGCCTACGAGCGCGCCTCCGCCGAGGGGCAGGCCGAGAGCGCCCCGCTGCCCGAGGAACCCGGCCCCCTCGAACCCGCCCGCCCCACCCGTGACGACGCCGCCGAGGAGGCCACCCGATGAGCGCGCCCACCCGCGACGAACAGCGGGAGCGGGAGGGGCAGGAGCTGCCCGGCCGCGCCCCCGACGACCCCGCCGTGTCACTGCACCGCTCCTCCGAGGGGGCGATGGACACGCTCAAGCGCGGCCTGCGACTCTCCCCGGAGTTCGCCCGCGGCCTGTGGCTCACCCTGGCCTTCGCCGTCGTGGCCACCGCGGGCAAGGTCATCGTGCCCGTCGCCGTCCAGCAGATCATCGACAACGGGCTGACCGGGGCGGACGGGCCCGACCTGGGCTTCGTCACCCGCATGGTGGCCGTCTGCGCCGCTCTGCTCGTGGTCACCATGATCTGCTCCTACCTGATGAACGTGCGCCTGTACCGGGCCACCGAGTCCGGCCTGGCCACACTGCGCCGCAAGGCCTTCCGGCACGTGCACGACCTGTCCGTGCTCACCCAGAACAGCGAGCGCAAGGGCGCGCTGGTCTCACGCGTCACCAGCGACGTCGACCAGATCAGCACCTTCATGCAGTGGGGCGGCCTGCTCCTGCTGGTCAGCAGCGGCCAGCTCCTGGTCGCCACCGTCCTGATGGCGGTCTACTCCTGGCAGCTCACCCTCGTGGTGTGGATCTGCTTCCTGCCGCTGCTGTTCGGCGTGCGCTGGCTCCAGAAACTGCTCTCCAAGGCCTACCTCAAGGTCCGCGAGAACACCGGCGACATGCTCGGCGTCATCGGCGAGACCGTCATGGGCGCCTCCGTCATCCGCGCCCACGGCACCGAGGCGCGCACCGCCGAACGCATCGACACCACCGTCCTGACCACGCGCCGCTCCCAGGTCCGCGCCCAGCGGCTGTCCATGGCGGTCTCGCCCTTCGCCGAGATCATCGCGGCCCTGGGCAACACCGCCGTCGTCCTCATCGGCGTCTGGCTCGGCCTGGACGGCGGCCTGACCGCCGGGCAGCTCATCGCCTTCCTGTTCCTGATGACCCTGTTCATCCAGCCGATGATGATGGCCACCGAGATCTTCAACGAGGCCCAGAACGCCATCGCGGGCTGGCGCCGCGTCCTGGGCGTGCTCGACACCGTCCCCGACATCGCCGACCCCGGCGAGGCGGGCCGGGTGCTGCCGCGCGGACCGGTCCGGGTCTCCTTCGACGGGGTGACCTACTCCTACCCCGAGGGCCCCGTCGTCCTCGACGACGTCGACGTCGAGATCACCCCCGGCACCCGCGTGGCCGTGGTGGGCGAGACCGGCTCGGGCAAGACCACCTTCGTCAAACTGCTCACCCGCCTCATGGACCCCGCCCGGGGCACCGTCCGGCTCGACGGCGTCGACCTGCGGGAGGTGGCCTTCTCCTCCCTGCGCAGCCGCGTGGTGATGGTCCCGCAGGAGGGCTTCCTCTTCGACAGCTCCCTGGGCGACAACATCCGCTTCGCCCGCCCCGAGAGCACCGACGCCGAACTGGAGGCCGCCATCACCGAACTGGGGCTGGCCGAGTGGCTCGACAGCCTCGCCCACGGACTCGACACCCCCGTGGGCCAGCGCGGGGAGTCGCTCTCGGCGGGGGAGCGGCAGCTCGTCGCCCTGGTGCGCGCCTACGTCGCCGACCCCGACCTGCTGGTGCTGGACGAGGCCACCTCGGCGGTGGACCCGCACACCGAGGTGCGCATCCAGCGCGCCCTGGACCGGCTCACGCGCGGGCGCACCTCCGTGGCCATCGCGCACCGGCTCTCCACCGCAGAGGCCGCCGACCGGGTCCTGGTCTTCGACGACGGGCGCATCGTGCAGAGCGGCTCGCACACCGAGCTGGTGGACAGGCCCGGCGTGTACGCCGACCTGTACGCCTCCTGGGTGCGCTCCTCGGCCTGACCGCGGCCGTCCACAGGCCGGCGGGAGGGGGTGCGCCCGCACGGCCGCCGGGCTACGGTTGAACCGGGGGCGCCGCGTCCGCCCCGACGGCGGGGGGTAGCCCCCCGGATCCATTCTCCCCGGACCGCCCGAACCGGGGCAACGCCCAGACCGGGCCTGTGGACGCCCGCCGCCGACCGCCGAGAGCGTCACCGGTCGGCACGGCCCGCCCGCCGGCCCGCGGGCGCTACCGGCCGCGCCACCAGTGCGCCGCCAGCAGTTCCGCCACCAGCGGCTCCACCAGCAGGCTCACGTCCTGGTCGGTGTCACCCGGGTAGCGCACGGTCAGCTCCGCCTCCGGCATCCGCTCCTGGCCGGGGGTGGGGCCCACCGCCACGAACGCCCCCCTCAACTGCCCCAGGTGCTGGGCGAAGCGCTCGTCGTAGGCCGAACCCGCGAACAGCAGCGCCCGGTAGTCCGTCACCGCCGCCAGGTGGCGGTCGGTGTGCGACCACTCCCCGGTCTCACACGCGTGCGCCACCCGCACCGGCCCCTGGCGCAGCACCCGCACCCCCTGCCAGGCCGACGCCATACGCTCGGCCGGGGCCACCATGTGCACACCGTGCGGCGACTCCAGGATCCGGGCCACCTCGGGCACCCACCCCGGCGCGCTCTCCAGCAGCGACGCCGTCGCGTTCGCCGCGCGGCGCAGCAGCCCCGGCAGGGACCGGCTGCCGCCCGTCACGGGCGCGCCCAGCCGGTGCCCCAGCAGCAGGAGCAGGGCCAGCGCGTGCTGGTAGGCGCGACAGCCCACACCGCTCGCCTCCTCGCCCGCGTGCAGCGGCACCACCAGATCCGCCTGCCGCCCCACCACCGAGTCCACCGACGGGGCCAGCACGATCACCGGCGACCGCGCCACGTAGCGGTCCAGAACCGTGTACAGCTCGCGCTGCCCACCGCCCAGGCTCACCGCGACCACGAGCGTCTCGGGACCCGCGGGCGGCTCCTCCGCCGACGAGGAGAAGTCCGCGCTCGCGGCGATCCCCGCCCGGCGCAGCCGCGCCGCCGCCACCTCGCACGCGTGCCGCGCCGCCCCCAGGCCCAGGAACCGCACCGCGGCGGGCTCGTCGTCGAGCAGTGCGGGCAGCGCGGCGTAGGGATCCCACCGCGGGAAGCGCTCGGCGAGCCGGATCAGCGCCTCGGGTTTGCCCGCTAGGTCGCGGGACAGGGACTCGGCGGTCACGAAACCCCCAGGGTACGAAGGCAGGGCGAGGGACGACGCACGAACTCTAGGACATCCGCGACCCCCGCCTCCCGGCGCCCACCGCCCCCGTGCCCCCCGCCCACCCGCCCTGAGCAGCCCCGCACCGCCCCGACCCGCGCCCCCGGCGCCAGGGGACACCCGGTGCGGGACGCTCCGGCGGCGGCCATAACCTGGAGTGCATGAGCGTCACCAGCCTCGCCCCGGACATCGCCGCCCGACTCAAGCGGAACCCGGACGGCCTCGTCCCCGCCGTCGTGCAGCAGCACGACACCGGGGAGGTCCTCATGCTCGCCTGGATGGACGACGAGGCCCTGCACCGCACCCTCACCACCGGCTCCGCCACCTACTGGTCGCGCAGCCGGGGCGAGTACTGGGTCAAGGGCGCCACCTCCGGACACACCCAGCGTGTGGTGTCGGTCGCACTCGACTGTGACGGGGACACCCTCCTGGTCCGCGTCGACCAGGAGGGCGCCGCCTGCCACACCGGCGACCACACCTGCTTCGACGCCGGGAGACTCCTGTGAGTTCGGCCTCCTCGCCCCGCACGCGCCGGGAGTACGGCCTGGCCATGCTCGCCCTGGCCGCCGGAGCCGGACTCCTCCTCGCCGCCGCCGGACGCCAGTGGGCGACCGGCGAACTCACCGCGCCGGGCCCGGTCGCCCCCGTCTCCGTGGAGCTCACCGGGACCGACCTCACCGGCGCCCTCGGCGGCTTCGGCTGGGCCGGGCTGGCCGGGATCGCGGGCCTGTACGCCACCCGGGGCTGGGGGCGCCGGGCGGTCGGCCTCCTCATCGCCCTGGGCGGAGCGGCCGCCCTCAACGCCGTCTGGGGCGCCACCCGACCCGGCGCGCTCCTGGACGCGATGGCCGACAGCACCACCGACACCGCCGGGGCCGCGCAGGTGGCCGCCGACCCCCGCCTGCTGGCCCTGGGGCCCGCCATGGCCGTGGCCGGGGCGGTCCTCCTGGTCGCGGCGGGGCTGGTCGCGGTACTGCGAGCCCCTGCCTGGCCTGGTATGGGAACCCGGTACGATCGGGACGCCGCACCGCGCGCGACCCGGTCCGAGACGCCCTCCGACCTGTGGAGGTCGCTGGACGCCGGTGACGACCCCACACTCGACGCCGAGTCCCCGGGCGCCACGCCCGCGGACTCCGACGGCGCCGCACACGCACCGCGGGCAGCACGCCCAGCCGAACCTAAGGAGAACACCTGATGGCCGACGAGCACCACGACGACCACGGCAACACCCTGTCCGCCTGGTTCCTCACCGTGTCCTGGATCGTGGCGTGGTCCGTGGCGGCCTTCGTCATCGTCTTCCTCGGCGGCGACCTGCTGCTGTGGACCGCCGTCGCCCTCGTCGCCAGCGTCGTGCTCGCCGCGATCGCCGGTGTCATGAAGAAGGCCGGCTACGGCCGCAAGGAGCCCCGCCCCGTTCCGCCCACGCGCGAGGAGTGGGAGGCCGGCCGCAAGTCCGCCGCCGCCCAGCCCGAGCCCGCCGTCGCACAGCCCGGTCCCGCCCTGGACCCCGACGCGACCAAGGCCTGACGGGCACGGAGCACCGGGGAAGCCGCAGCTCACAACGAGTGAATAACGGAAATATGGACGAAGGTCCCACGGGGCGGGTAGATTCGGCCCACCGGCCACGACTGCCGCGTTGGTTCGGTTCGGTGGGTGTCTCACCGATCTGGCATCATTCCTTTCTGCCCGCGGTGTATGCGATCCGGTGACCCAACCCTGCCCCGTGTTGGGCCGGAGTGTTCCCGCATGCGCCGCGCAAATCCCTTGTCCTCTTCCGGAAAGTTGTACCGAGCATGAGTTACGGTCCCCCTCCCCCCGGCAACCCCGGCCCGCCCCCCGGCGGCGGCTACGGCCCGCCCTCCGGCGGCTACGGCGCCCCCAGCGGTCCTCCGCCGGACAACGGCCTGGTCTGGGCCATCGTCGCCATCTTCTGCTGCTGGCCCTTCGCCATCCCCGGCATCGTCAATTCCACCAAGGTCAACGACCTGTGGAACCGCGGTGACCACGCGGGGGCCATGGAGGCTCAGAAGCAGGCGAAGAAGTGGACCAAGATCGCCTTCATCTGCGGTGGCATCCTGTGGGCGCTCCTCATCGCCTTCTACGTCGTTCTGTTCTTCGTCGTGGGCGCCGCTGCCACCGCTCCGACGTACACCACCTACTAGCGGGCGCGGGGCTCAGGCTCCCACCACGCTTCGTTCGCCCCCGAGCGCCTCAGCGCTCGGGGGCGCCCTTTCTGTCTGCCTCCGAACCTCTAAGCTGGTCACGTGTACCCACAGCACGAAGAGCCGTCCCAGAGCCAGCTCCCCCGGGCTCCGGCCGAGCCGCGTTCCCTGAGGGAGCGGCTCAGGCGGTGGGCCGCGTCGCTGCACCCGGTCGTGTGGCCCGCCGGACTGGGCGTGCTCGGTCTGGCCGGAGCCACCCTCCTGCACTTCGTGGATCCCAACGAGCCCGGTAACTACCCCACCTGCCCCTGGTTGTTGATCACGGGCACTTTCTGTCCGGGCTGCGGCAGCATGCGGGCTATCGCCCTGCTCACCCACGGTGAGATCCTGGCCTCCATCAGCATGAACCCCCTGCTGTGGCTGCTGCTGCCCTACGTCGCCTGGACCTACGGGCGTTGGCTCCTCCACTCCATACGGCCGCCCAAGGGGTACCCCAAACTGACACCGGGCTGGTTCCTGTGGGGCATGCTCATCGTCATCACGGCGCACTGGGTCCTGCGCAACCTCCCCTGGTTCTCCTTCCTCGCCCCCGGGACACCGCTCTTCCCCGGCTGGTAGCAGAACCAGGACGGCCCCGCCGCAGTCCTACCCGGCGAACGCGGCCACGCGCCGCCGCACACGACAACGACGCTCTGAAAAGGTGCCATCACATGAGCTACGGCCCTCCCCACACCGGTGGTTACGGCCCTCCCGGCGGTTACGGCGGCCCGCCCCCCGGCGGACCGCCCAAGAACTACCTGATGTACAACATCCTCGGCATCCTCAGCTGCACCGTCATCGGCATCATCGGCCTGATCTTCGCCCTCCAGGTCAACAGCAAGTGGGAGATGGGCGATTACGCCGGAGCCCAGTCCGCCTCCGACACCGCCAAGATCCTGGGCATCATCGGCCTGGTCAGCTTCATCGTCTGCGCCGTCATCCTCGTGCTGTACATCCTGTTCTTCGTGGTCATGTTCGGCATGGTCGCCGCGAACGCCTAGCGCGCCCCCGGCGCTCCGCCCCGGTACGCCCGGGCGGAGCGTTCCCGGCCCCCACGAGCCCCTCCACGGAGTGTCACGTCGGGGTCGGCGGCCCCGTGGCGCCCACGGGTGGATACGATGACCAGCAACACGGTGCGGCGGTGTCCGATCCCGCCGCGCGAGGAGCCCGAACCCCGGGCCAACCGCCGTGTCGGCCCACTTTCACGAGGGAGCAGTAACTGGTGAGCGTGCTCGACGAGATCCTCGACGGAGTACGCGCTGACCTGGCGCAGCGGCAGGAGGACCTGCCCCTTGACCGCCTCAAGGCCCAGGCCGGGTCGGTGCCCACCCCGAAGGACGCCGAAGCCGCCCTGCGCCGCCCGGGCGTGCACGTCATCGCCGAGGTCAAGCGGGCCAGCCCCTCCAAGGGCCCCCTCGCGGCCATCACCGACCCCGCGGCCCTGGCCCGCGACTACGAGGCCGGCGGCGCCGCCCTGATCAGCGTCCTCACCGAGCAGCGCCGCTTCAGCGGCAGCCTCGCCGACCTCCAGGCCGTCCACAAGGCGGTCGACACCCCGCTGCTGCGCAAGGACTTCGTGGTCAGCTCCTACCAGCTGTGGGAGGCCCGCGTCTTCGGCGCCTCCGCCGTGCTGCTCATCGTCGCGGCCCTGCCCCAGGAGGCCCTGGTCTCCCTGGTGGAGCGGGCCCGCTCGCTGGGCCTGATGCCGCTGGTGGAGGTCCACGACGAGGAGGAGGTCGCGCGCGCACTCGACGCCGGGGCCACCGTCGTCGGCGTCAACGCCCGCAACCTCAAGACCCTGGAGGTGGACCGGGACACCTTCTCCCGGCTCGCCCCCCTCATCCCCTCCGACGTCGTCAAGATCGCCGAGTCCGGTGTCCGCGGCCCGCACGACCTGCTGGCCTACGCCGGAGTCGGAGCCGGAGCCGTCCTCGTCGGCGAGAGCCTCGTCCGCGGCCGCAACCCGCGCGAGGCCGTCGCCGACCTGGTCACCGCCGGGGCCCACCCCGCCCTGCGGGACCGGAACTAGGGGCACAGACCGTGAGAGGGTTGACGCAGGCATCGGCGGACGCGGCGGCGACGCGCCCCGTCCGCGGATGGCGATGGCTCTAGGGAACCCGCGCCAGTGAGCCGCGGGTTCCCGCCGCCGCGTTGACCACAGTCAGAACGCGCCGCCGGAGCCGGGCGGCGCACAGCCGGTCGGCGCGCGGACCCCGCGGCGCGAGGCCGGGGGAGCCCCGCGCTCGGCCCTTCCCAGGAGAGCGTGCAATGAGCCACGACCAACCCCTGCCCGACCAGCTCGGGCACTACGGCCGCTTCGGCGGCCGCTTCGCGCCCGAATCCCTCGTCGCCGCCCTCGACGAGGTGGCCGCGGAGTGGGAGAAGGCCAAGCAGGACCCCCAGTACCAGGCCGAACTCGCCGAACTGCTCAAGGACTACACCGGGCGCCCCAGCGCCCTGAGCGAGGCCCGCAACTTCTCCGAGCACTGCGGCGGCGCGCGGATCCTGCTCAAGCGCGAGGACCTCAACCACACCGGATCGCACAAGATCAACAACGTCCTCGGCCAGGCCCTGCTCACCAGGCGCATGGGCAAGACCCGCGTCATCGCCGAGACCGGAGCCGGACAGCACGGCGTGGCCACCGCCACCGCCTGCGCCCTGCTCGGCCTGGAGTGCGTGATCTACATGGGCGAGGAGGACACCCGCCGCCAGGCGCTCAACGTCGCCCGCATGCGCATGCTCGGCGCCGAGGTCGTCCCCGTCACCATCGGCAGCCGCACCCTCAAGGACGCCATCAACGAGGCCTTCCGCGACTGGGTGGCCAACGTCGACCGCACCCACTACCTGTTCGGCACCGTCGCCGGACCGCACCCCTTCCCCAAGCTCGTGCGCGACCTGCACTTCGTCGTCGGCCAGGAGGCCCGCGAACAGGTCCTGGAGCGCGTCGGCAGGCTTCCCGACGCGGTCGCCGCGTGCGTGGGTGGCGGCTCCAACGCCATGGCCGTCTTCGCGGCCTTCATCCCCGACGAGGAGGTCGCCCTGTACGGCTTCGAGGCCGGGGGAGAGGGGGCGCAGACGTCCCGCACCGCCGCCTCCATCACCGCGGGCAGCCCCGGCGTCTTCCACGGGGCGCGCACCTTCGTGCTCCAGGACGAGTACGGCCAGACCCTGCCCAGCCACTCCATCTCCGCCGGGCTCGACTACCCGGCGGTGGGCCCCGAGCACGCCTACCTCGCCGACACCGGCCGCGCCACCTATGAGCCGGTCACCGACGCCGAGGCCATGGAGGCCTTCCGGCTGCTGTGCCGCACAGAGGGCATCATCCCCGCCATCGAGAGCGCGCACGCCCTGGCCGGCGCCCGCAAGCTCGGCGAGCGCCTCGGCCCGGACGCCGTCATCCTGGTGAACCTCTCCGGGCGCGGCGACAAGGACGTTGACACCGCGGCCGCCTACTTCGGCCTCGTTGACCCGGAGGGACAGGCGTGAGCGCCACCGCACTGCAGACCAAGCTCGCCGAGGCCCGTGAGGCCGGACGCGCCGCCCTGATCGGCTACCTGCCCGCCGGGTTCCCCGACGTGGAGTCCTCCGTCCGGGTCATCCAGGCCATGGTCGAGGGGGGATGCGACGTCGTCGAGGTCGGCCTGCCCTACTCCGACCCCATGATGGACGGCCCCACCATCCAGCGGGCCGCCGACCGCGCCCTGGCCGCGGGCACCACCACCGACGACGTGTTCCGCGTGGTGGAGGCCACCGCCGCCACCGGCGCCGCCGCCGTGGTGATGTCCTACTGGAACCCCATCGAGCGCTACGGGGTCGAGCGCTTCGCCGCGAACCTGGCCAAGGCGGGCGGGGCCGGGGTGATCACCCCCGACCTCATCCCCGAGGAGTCCGAGGAGTGGGTGGCCGCCTCCGACTCCTGCGGCCTGGACCGGGTGTTCCTGGTCGCGCCCTCCTCCACCGACCGGCGCCTGGCCCTGACCACGCGCGAGTGCACCGGCTTCGTGTACGCCGCCTCGCTCATGGGCGTGACCGGCACCCGCACCCAGGTCGCCGACACCGCCGCCGCGCTGGTGCGGCGCACCCGCGAGGCGACCCGCGACTCCGGCCTGCCCGTCTGCGTGGGCCTGGGCATCTCCACCGGCGCCCAGGCCGCCGAGGTGGCCGCCTACGCCGACGGCGTGATCGTCGGCGCCGGGTTCTGCCAGCGCGTCCTGGACGCGCCGGACCTGGAGACCGGGATCGTCGCGGTCCGCTCCTTCGCCCAGGAACTGGCGGAGGGCGTGCGCTCGGGCCGCGCCTGAGCCCGGGGGCCCGCGGTCGGCGGGACGCGTGAACACCGGCGGGGGCCGTCCACGGGACGGCCCCCGCCCTCGTCGTGCCGCGGGCCCCGCACCGCCGCGCAGGGTAAGGCGACGGTCAAGCCGGTGAGAATCGGGTGAGAGAGTCCCCGGAGAGCCTCCCGCCACCCCTCTGACGAGGTACTCATGAAGGAAGAGGGGCGCCCTCCGCCCCGGGGGAGGCCGCTCGCTGCGCCCGAAATCCCGGACACAGCGTCACGCACTCAACACAAGCAGTAGGATCTGACCCGATGCGAAGGGCGACGGCTCGCCCACCCAGCGCGGTCGCGGAGTCTCCCCCCCTCCGACGCGCGACCGCCCCTTCGGGCCGTGTCCGCCCCGGACGCGCACGGGACGGGCGGCGGCGCGCGGTGGCGGTGGCCACATCCCCGCATCCCGGGAACCTTGCACGGCCCGGCGACGACTCCATGGAAGGACCCGCGTCCGCTCCGGCGGGCGCCACGGCCACGGCCGCACCGAACGGAAGGAGGCAGGGGCTCCCGCTCCCGCCCGCAGACGGGGGCACCCGCCCCGCACATCCGATGACCCGCCCGCTCACTCCCCGGAGGCCGCAGTGATGGACACCACCGACCAGACACCCGCCACCCGACCCGCGCCCGGATCGCGCTGGGAGGCCGTCCAGCCCTGGCTCAGCCTCGCCTGCCGCGTCGGACTGGCCGCCGTCCTGGTCTTCGCCGCCGTCTCCAAGTTCCCCCCGGCCCTGTCCGTCCAGGCGGTCGAGGCCTACGACCTCTTCCCCGCCGAGGTCGCGCTGTTCATCGGCTACACCCTCCCCCTGTTCGAACTCGCCCTGGCCGCCCTGCTCCTGGTCGGGCTCGCCACCCGCTACGTCGGCGCCGTCAGCGCGCTGCTCATGGTCGTCTTCATAGCCGGGATCCTCTCCGCCATGGCCCGGGGCCTGAGCATCGACTGCGGCTGCTTCGGCGGCGGCGGCCAGGTCGACCCGGAGGAGACCACCTACGGGCTCTCCATCGCCCGCGACATCGCCTTCGCGGCGATGGGCGCCTTCGTCGCGGTCTGGCCGCGTTCGCCCTTCGCCGTCGACCGCGCCCTCGGCCTCTTCCGGTGACCCCGGACGGCCGACCGTATCCAGCAGTGAGGAACAGGGGAAGACATGGGCAGTGAAGCGCGCAGGCGCTCCCGCGAGAAACTCAAGGAGCAGAGGGAGAGGGACAAGCGCAAAGCCAAGCGCAACAGGACCCTCATCGTGGTGGGCGCCGCCGCCGCGGTGGTGCTGCTCATCGTCGGCATCGGCTACGCCGCCCTCAACGCCGACCGCCGAAGCGGCGAGTACGAGGGGGCCCTGGCACCGACCACCCTCCAGCAGGACGGCAGCGTCGTCATGGCCCAGGAGGGCGCCTCGGCCCCCGTCGTCGAGGTCTACGCCGACTACCAGTGCCCCGCCTGCCGTCAGTTCGAACTCCTCAACGGCGGCGTCCTCAAGGAGAACGCCGCACAGGGCGAGGCCATCGTCCACTACCGGCCGGTCAGCATCTTCGCCCAGCAGCCGGTGCCCCTGAGCAGCAACTCGCTGCGCGCCGGGGCCGCCGCCCGCGCCGCCGCCGAACACGACCGGTTCGTGCGCTACAACGACATCCTCTTCGAGAACCAGCCCACCGAGCGCACCGAGGGCTTCACCGTCGACCAGCTCAAGGAGTGGTTCGCCGAGACCGACCCCACCCCGGAGCAGCAGGAGCGGTTCGACCAGCGGGTGGACGACGAGGCCGCCGTGGTCTCCCGGTTCACCGAGGAGTTCCTGCCCGCCCTGACCGAGGACGCCGCGGCGCAGATCGGCGAGGAGACCCTCGCCACCATGGTGCTCTCCGACCTGCTCGCCTGGGGCGCCGAGCACGGCCACGACCCCTCCTTCCTGGAGGGGACGTACACGGGCCAGATCATCGAAGCCACCGGGAACGCCTACACTCGCTACAGCGGAGACAACGCCTTCCGCGGAACGCCCTCCGTCTACATCAACGGTGAGTTGCTCGACAACGACACCGCCATGACCGCCCGGGGCCTCAACGAGGCCATCGCCTCAGCGGAGCCCGGCGAGGTCGACACCCAACCCACAGGCGACGGGGGTGGCGCGGAGTAGCCATCCCCGAAGACACCCCCGCACGCGGGGCGAACCCGAGAGCAGACCAGTGACATTGTCGTCGACAGCCACGGAGGGCGCGGTCGAGTTCGGCCGGGCCCTCGCGGCCTTCCCCAGCCCGCAGGTCAACTCCATCCCCATCGGGCCGCTGCAGATCCACTTCTACGCCCTGTGCATCCTCGCCGGAGTCATCGTCGCGGTGCTGTGGAGCGAGCGGCGCTGGGCCGCCATGGGCGGTGAGAAGGGCACCATCATGGACATGGCCGTGTGGGCCGTGATCCTGGGCCTGATCGGCGGACGCCTCTACCACGTCATCAGCGACGCGCAGCTGTACTTCGCCGAGGGCCGCGAGCCCATCCGCGCCCTGTACATCTGGGAGGGCGGACTCGGCATCTGGGGAGCCATCCCCATGGGCGCCCTGGGCGTGTGGCTGGTCGCCCGCAGGCGCGGCCTGTCCATGTCCAAGCTCTCCTTCGCCATCGCCCCCACCCTCCCCCTGGCCCAGGCGCTGGGCCGCTGGGGCAACTACTTCAACCAGGAGCTGTTCGGCAGGCCCACCGACCTGCCCTGGGCCGTGGAGATCACCCCCTACCCCAACGGCGCCCTGCGCCCGGGCATGGAACTGGGCGTGAGCACCTACCACCCCACCTTCCTCTACGAGTCCCTGTGGTGCCTGGGCCTGGCCGTCCTGCTGGCCTGGGCGGGACGGCGCTACGAGCGCTCCCTCCAGGGCGGGCGCCTGTTCGCCCTCTACGTCGCGGGCTACTGCGCGGGCCGCTTCTGGATCGAGTACCTGCGCGTGGACCCGGCCAACGACTTCCTGGGCCTGCGCCTGAACAACTGGACCTCCCTCCTGGTCCTCCTCGCGGCCCTGGCCTACTTCGTGTGGGCCGGACGGCGCATCGACTCCTTCTCCAGCGCCGTCGTCCCCCACGGCCACGACGCCGGAACCCAGGTGTTCGGGCCCACAACCGACGGTGAGACGCGCGACGACAGCACCGTCTACAGCGCCCTGGACAGCGAGGAATCGCGTGTCGGTTCGCAAAGCTCCAGCTCACGGGAGGCGGGGACGGAATACCACCCGAGCCCTGAACGATCTAGTAGCGAGGGCTCGACCGACAGGGACGCCGGGGACACGGGAACCGAACCCGGGACGAAGCCCGAGTAGACACAGGGAAGCCACGTGGACCGGCCGTGTCCGGACACGCATCTGGGCCCCTGTACCTTTCGAGCAGACCACGGGTTGACGATTGAGAAAGACCGTGAGCAGAGCTGAGTCCGGGTACGGCCGCAGAGGCCGCCGCGCCCAAAGCGCCCGCACCGAGGACCGCGCCGACGACCAGATCCTGGACCGGGACGAGGAGGCGTACGACCCCGAGGAGGACTTCTCCGCGGAGTACGGCCACACCCGCCCCGCCGACGACGGCTACGACGACGGACCCTATGACGACGCGTCCTACGACGAGGACGCCTACGACGAGGAAGAGGGCGCCGACGGCGCCGAGGCGGACGGCGCCGAGGAGACCGGCGGCCGCGCCTCGCGCCGCAGGAAGGGGCGCGGGGCCCGCGGCTCCTCCCGCCGCAGGGCCCCGGGCAACCGGGCCGCCGGAGGCAGGCGGGCCGGAGCCACGGGGGTGAACAAGGTCTCGGCCTTCTCCGCCGCCGCCATCAAGAGGGTCTCGGTCCTGGGCGACCGCCCCAACCAGATCGTGTACACCCTCGCCGAGCAGAGCAAGCGCAAGCGCGGCACCGCCGTGCTCGGCCTCCTGCTCGGAGCGTTCAGCCTCGCGCTGGTCGCCCTCCTCGGCCTGCTGTCCTACCAGCTCTTCGCCGGGAACGGCGGCGCCGTCGCGGGCGGGGACGACACGGTCGTGGCCCCGCCCGAGGGGCACAGCACCCTCACCCCGGAGCTGTACCTGTCCGAGCCCAACCGCGAGGACGTCTTCGGCGCCATCAACGAGCGCCCCGAGGGCACCGAACCGATGACCGAGGAGAGCGTCTTCGACCCGGTCCGCGAGATCGGTCTGGACGACGTGAACCTGGAACTGCGCCAAGGCTCGATCACCGACTCCTGCACCTCCCTGGTGTGGGGCGAGGAACTCGGCCAGAGCCTGATCGACGCCAACTGCGTCCAGGCCGCCTCCGGCGTGTACACCGACGGCGACGAGCAGCACGTGGCCCAGTTCACCCTGTTCGACCTGGCCAACGCCGACGCCGCGGCCGAGGTCGAGCGCGAGCTGGACCCGACCAACGCCGAGAGCGGCGCCGGGTTCCTGCTCACGCAGACCGGCGACGAGGTCCCCGGCCTCCGGGACGGTTACAGCCAGGCCACGACCCAGGTCATGGGCCACTACCTGGCCGTGTTCTGGGTGGCCGACACCGACGGCTCCCCGCCCGGGGACAACACCGACATGGCGACGCTGAGCGTGGCCTCCATGAACGCGGCGCGCTACGTCTACGAGGAGGTCGTGGCCGTGGACCAGGCGGCGGAGCAGGCCGAGGAGTAGTCTGTCCCGGCCTGTCGGAGGCCCCGATAGGATCTGCGACAGACCGACCCGAGGTCACACGAGGCGCGGAGAGGACTCCCGGCCTCACACACCCCCGAACACACCGGTCCGGCCCGCGTACGCGCGGGCCGGACCGCATCCGAGGAAAGGTCCATTGGGTGTCCCCTTCTGAACCGTCGGCGTCCGGACCCGCGGGGCGCCGGAGGAAGACCAGCGAGCCCGACACCGAGCCCGAGGGGCGCTCCTCCCGGGAGGGCGGGCGCCGACGGGCCGGGGGGCGCAGGAAGAAGGAGTCCAGGCGCCTGGGCCCCCTCATCGCCATCGTGGCCGGAGTGCTGGTCGTGGCGCTGATCGCCCTCGGCGTGTTCCTGTACCTCAACGCGGGGGAGGGCGGCGAGGGGCAGGCCGCCCCCCAGACCCGCCCCGCCGCGTACCGGGTCGTCGACGCCGGCAGCATGAACGAGGTGCTCGCCACCCGCGAGGCCGACAGCCGCCCCCTCAACGAGAACGAGCTGTTCGGGGACCGCAACTCCGAGATCTCCAGCCAGAGCATCGACTTCACCCTGGGCGAATCGGTCCTGGCCGAGGACTGCGCCGCCGCCGTGTGGGGCGAACCCGCCAAGACCGCCCTGGCCGAGGCCGACTGCACCCAGGCCGGGCGCGCCACCTACGTGTCCGACACCTACTTCGGCGTCGTGGCCGTGTTCAACCTCGCCGACGTCGAGGGCAGCCGCGCGGTCGCCGCGGCCCTCGCCGAACCCGAGGGGGAGGGCGCCCAGGACCCCGGCTTCGTGCTCTCGCCGTCCGGCGCCGAGCCCTTCGACCGCCTGGGCAGCGGCTACAGCGCCAGCGACGCCGTCGTCAGCGGCCACTACCTGGTCCTGGTGTGGGTGCAGCCCACCGACTCGGAGTCGGTGGAGGACAGGGTCAGCCTGTCCGGGCCGCTCGTGGCGCTGGCCAACTTCCGCGACCCGCTCTACCGGCGCATGGTGCAGCAGGAGGGCACCACCGGCGGCGGGACCGAGGGGACGACGGAGGGCACCGACGGCACCGGGACCGAGGGAACCGGCACGGAGGGCACGGGCACCGAGGGCCTGGGCACCGACGGAACGGGCACCGACGGCACCGGCGTCGAAGGTGAGGGTGTGACCGGCAACGAGGGCACGGGCACGGAGCTGCCCGGAACCACCGGCACCGGCTGATCCCCCCGCACACACGAAGGGGCCCGCGGCACCGCCGCAGGCCCCTTCGCTGTCTCCGGGACGGGCACGCAGCAGCCCGTCGGCTGGCCGGAACCGTTACTGGTGTGAGGCAAGGGTCCTGACCTGCGGTGATCTTGTACCTATAACGAGGCTGGACGGTCGAGACTCGCTACAGGTACGAGATCACGGCGAAGAAGGCGGGTGGGAGGGCCTTTCCGGACACCGGATCAGGACGGGGGCGCCTGGACCCGTTCCAGGAGGTCGGCCGCCACCCCGCGCAGCTCACCGAACCGGTGCTCGGGCAGGTCCAGCAGGGTGTGCCCGGACACCCACTCCGGCGCCGCGGCCACCGCGTGGCGCGCCGTGCGCTTGTTGACCGGCTTCGCCAGCCGCGCCGACACCTCCACCAGCCCCGCCCGCAGGGTCGCGGTGAGCGTGCCGTGCGCCCTCTCCTGCACGTACACCAGCAGCCGCTCCACCGCCGAGTCCGCGTCCGGGCGCCGGGTCAGCCGCACCGCCGTCAGGCCGTCCGCGCCGAACCCGCGCAGGAACCGCACCCCGAAACGCGGCTCCACCAGGGCGCGCAGCCCCCGCTGCCCCGCCTCGTCGCGCACGCACGCCGCCGAGGACGGCACCAGCACGTACACGGTGTCCCCGGCGGCGGCCAGGGCCGCGCGCGCCGCCCAGCGGTCCCACCCGCCCGTGAGATTGACCACCGCGCGGCCGCCGCCCTGCCCGGGCGCCTCCAGCCACGTGGACAGGCGCACCCGCCCCGACCCGGCGACCTCGCCCGGCCACGCGCCCACCAGAGTCGGCGCGCGGTCAGCGGCGGCCTCCCCGGCGCCACCGGCCTCCCCGGCCACCCGGTCCAGCACGGCGCGGGCCCGGTCGGCGTCCAGACCGCCCCGGGCCTCCTTGGCGTTCACACCCTGGCTGTACACGCGCGCCACCTCGCCCGACGGAGCGGGCAGCGCGCGCGCCAGCGGCCGCAGCACGTACAGGTCGGAGGCCGCACCGATCGACTCGGCCCCGTGGTAGCGGTTGAAGTCCGGCCACACCGCCTCCAGCAGCAGGTCCATCCGCACCAGCCGCGCCTGCGTGGCCGCGGCCAGCCGCGGCGTGGTCTCGCTGGCACCGTAGGCCACCAGCACCCGGCCCCGGCGGGGATCGGCCATCCCCTCCACACCGCGCCGCACGAACAGCTCCACCCCGTCGGGCGTGTAGGGGGGATCGGTGAACACCACGTCCGCGCCGCCGCGCACCGCGGGCGGCAGCCCCAGGCGCAGGTCCGCGGCGTGCGTGCGCACCGCCAGCCCCAGATCGGCCGCCAGGGCGTCGATGTGGGCCAGGACGCGCTCGTCGATGTCCACGACCTGCGCGCGGGCGCCCGGGCAGACCAGGGTCAGCGCCACCGAGGTCAGGTCGTGGTCGCCCACGCACAGGAGCGTGCGGTCGCGCAGGTCGAACCTGGTGGACAGCAGCAGCGCCCGGCGCAGCGCAGTCTCGGCCGTCGCGGCGACGTGGTCCAGGTCCAGGTCCGAGGCGGGCCCCTCCTCCACGGCCCGCGCCAGCTCCGCCAGCGCCCGGGAGTAGCGGGGGAGCAGGTGGGCCACCGGGTCGGCGGGCTCCTCCCCGGCCGCGCCCGCGTAGCGCTCGGGCCGCACCAGGCGCACCCGGCCCCGCCCGTCCCCGGGCGCCAGCTCACCGGCCTCCGTCAGGGCCGCCACCAGCGAGGACACCAGCGCGTACGCGACGCCGCTGGCGCGCACCAGCGCGTTCGCCTCCCACTCGCGCCCGTCCGAGAGCAGCGCCAGCACGCGGCGCAGCCGGGGCGCGTCCACGCCGTGGCCGCGCAGCAGCTCCGCGGCGGGCTCGGGGAGGGGCGGCGGGCCGTCAAGGGAGCGGTCGGCGCGGGCGGAGTCGCCGTCCGCACCCGTGATCCGCCCGGGGGCAGCGGAAGGGGGGCCGTCCGGGCCCGGAGGAGTCGCGTGCATGCACCGATCGTCCCACGCGCGCCGGGGCGTCGCGCGGCCCGCCGCCACCCAGGTCAGCGGCGCCGACCGGTGAGGGGGATATCACTCGCGGACCCGCCCCCCGACCCCTTGGGGACGCGGTTAACACCGGGGTAATGTGGGCGTGCGGCGTGTTGCGCCCGCATGCCCGAAGTGACGTTCCCGACCTCCGAGGTTGGTGTTTCGGCCTCTTTGGGAGGTTTAGCGGGGTTCCCTCGTGGAAAAACCCGCTAGGCCAGCCCGCACCGGGAACCTCTCCCGGACCGTGCCCGAGCCCGCGCACACCCGGGCGCGGCCAGGGGCCACCGGCGCACCGCGGCGCCACATGGTCTAGACCTGCGATTAACGTCGCGGCTGGACCAGCATGTATAAGGGAACCTGCCCGTCACGGGCGACCCCACCCGCCACCGGCGACCACGAGGACGTGGCCGCACCACGGAGGCGGCCACGGCGCCCACACGACGGTCACCGCCGCACCACGCGGCGACACAACTCCATCCGCACGCAGCAGGGCCAACGTCGTCCCGGATGCGCTTTTCACGAAGCCGACGCAAGACGACAGGAGGGTAGATGCCTGCTGGCCAGGTGCGGCGTTCGTCCGTCCGAACGAACCCCGAGACCACTTCCCAGGGCCTGTACGACCCCGCTTTCGAGCACGACGCCTGCGGTGTGGGCTTCGTCGCCGACCTCACTGGACGTCGTAGCCACGACATCGTCGAGAAGGCGCTCACCGTACTCCGCAACCTCGACCACCGCGGAGCCTCCGGCGCCGACCCCGACGACGGAGACGGCGCGGGCATCCTCACCCAGATCCCGCACGAGCTCTACACCGAGGTCTGCGACTTCGCCCTGCCCGACGCAGGCGCCTACGCCACCGGCATCGGGTTCCTGCCCGCCGACGCGGCCGAGCGCGCAGCCGCCGTCGAACGCATCAACACCATCGTCGCCGAAGAGGGCCTGACCCTGCTCGGCTGGCGCGAACTGCCCTTCGAACCCCAGTACAGCGGCCCCGCCGCCCGCCAGGCCATGCCCTACTTCGGGCAGCTCTTCATCACGGGCACCCCCGGCACCGCCACCGAGGGCCTCACCGGCATCGAGCTGGAGCGCCACGCCTACTGCGTGCGCAAGCGCGCCGAGCACGAGAGCGACGTCTACTTCCCGAGCCTGTCCCCGCGCACCATCGCCTACAAGGGCATGCTCACCACCCCGCAGCTGGAGCCGTTCTTCCCCGACCTGTCCGACCGGCGCTACGCCTCCGGCCTGGCCCTGGTCCACTCCCGCTTCTCCACCAACACCTTCCCGTCCTGGCCGCTCGCCCACCCGTTCCGCTACGTCGCGCACAACGGCGAGATCAACACCGTCAAGGGCAACCGCAACATGATGCGGGCGCGCGAGGCCAAGCTCGCCAGCGACCTCATCCCCGGCGAACTCGACCGGATCTTCCCCATCGTCGACCCCGACGACTCCGACACCGCGTCCTTCGACGACGCCCTGGAACTGCTCCACCTGGGCGGACGCTCCCTGCCGCACGCGGTGCTCATGATGATCCCCGAGCCCTGGGAGAACCACACCGAGATGGACCCGGCAGTCCGGGCCTTCTACGAGTACCACTCCACCCTCATGGAGCCCTGGGACGGCCCCGCCTCGGTGTCCTTCACCGACGGCACCGTCGTCGGCGCCGTCCTGGACCGCAACGGCCTGCGCCCCGGACGCTACTGGGTCACCGAGGACGGCCTCGTCGTCCTCGCCAGCGAGGCCGGCGTCCTGGACATCGACCCCGCCACCGTCGTGCGCAAGGGACGCCTCCAGCCCGGCCGCATCTTCGTCGTCGACACCGCCCAGGGGCGCATCGTCGAGGACGAGGAGATCAAGGCCGAACTCGCCGCCCAGCACCCCTACCAGGAATGGATCGACACCGGCGTCCTGCGCCTGGCCGACCTGCCCGACGCCCAGCCCGCCCCGGTCACCGAACTCCAGCGCGCCCAGCAGGTCTTCGGCTACACCGAGGAGGAACTGCGCGTCATCCTCACCCCCATGGCCCGCACCGGCGCCGAACCCATCGGCTCCATGGGCACCGACACCCCGGTGGCCGCGCTCTCCGAACGCTCCCGCCAGCTCTTCGACTACTTCTCGCAGAACTTCGCCCAGGTCACCAACCCGCCCCTGGACGCCATCCGCGAGGAGATGGTCACCAGCCTGGCCACCCTCCTGGGCGCCGAGCACAACATCCTCGACGCCGCACCCGGCCAGACCCAGCGCCTCGTCCTGCCCACCCCGGTCGTCGACCAGGCCGAACTGGCCGCCATCGTCGCCGCCGGACAGGACAACCCGGCCCTGAAGACCTTCACCGTCGACGGCACCTACCCCGTCGAAGGCGGCGGCGACGCGCTCTCCGCACGCCTGGAGCAGATCAACACCGAGGTCTCCGCCGCCATCGCCGACGGCGCCCACATCCTCGTACTCAGCGACCGCGGCGCCGACACCGACCGCGCGCCCATCCCGTCGCTGCTGCTCACCGGCTCGGTCCACCACCACCTCGTCCGCGAGAAGACCCGCACCGAGGTCGGCCTCCTCATCGAGGCCGCCGACGTGCGCGAATGCCACCACGTCGCCCTGCTCATCGGCTACGGCGCCTCCGCGGTCAGCCCCTACCTGGCGCTGGCCACCGTCCGCGACCTCGTCGAACGCGGACGCCTCGGCGGCGTCGACGCCGACCAGGCCGTCCGCAACACCGTCAAGGCGTTCGGCAAGGGCGTCCTGAAGATCATGTCCAAGATCGGCGTGTCCACGGTCAGCTCCTACACCGGAGCCCAGATCTTCGAGGCCCTGGGCCTGGGCGCCGAGGTCATCGACCGCTGCTTCACCGGCACCACCTCCCGCCTGGGCGGCGTCGGCTTCGACGTCCTCGCCGAGGAGGTCGCCATCCGCCACCGCAGCGCCCACACCCCCAACCCCAGCGCCCACCGGCGCCTGGAGGTCGGCGGCGAGTACCAGTGGCGCCGCGAGGGCGAACCGCACCTGTTCAGCCCCGAGACCGTCTTCAAGCTCCAGCACTCCACCCGCACCCGCCGGTACGAGATCTTCAAGGAGTACACCTCCCAGATCGACGACCAGTCCCAGAAGCTCATGACCCTGCGCGGTCTCCTGCGCTTCAAGGACGGCGTGCGCGAACCCGTGCCCGTCGACGAGGTCGAACCCGTCTCGGAGATCGTCAAGCGCTTCTCCACCGGAGCCATGTCCTACGGCTCCATCTCCGCAGAAGCCCACCAGACCCTCGCCATCGCGATGAACCGCCTCGGCGGCAAGTCCAACACCGGCGAGGGCGGCGAGGACCCCGACCGCTTCACCCCCGACGCCAACGGGGACCTGCGGCGCAGCTCCATCAAGCAGGTCGCCTCCGGCCGCTTCGGCGTCACCTCGCACTACCTCACCAACGCCGACGACATCCAGATCAAGATGGCCCAGGGCGCCAAGCCCGGCGAAGGCGGCCAACTGCCCGGCCACAAGGTCTACCCGTGGGTCGCCCAGACCCGCCACTCCACCCCCGGCGTCGGACTCATCTCCCCGCCGCCCCACCACGACATCTACTCCATCGAGGACCTCGCCCAGCTCATCCACGACCTCAAGAACGCCAACCCCTCCGCCCGGGTCCACGTCAAACTGGTCTCCGAAGCGGGCGTGGGCACCGTCGCCGCCGGCGTGTCCAAGGCACACGCCGACGTCGTCCTCATCTCCGGCCACGACGGAGGCACCGGCGCCTCGCCGCTGACCTCCCTCAAGCACGCGGGCACCCCCTGGGAACTCGGCCTCGCCGAAACCCAGCAGACCCTGCTGCTCAACGGCCTGCGCGACCGCATCGTCGTCCAGGCCGACGGCCAGATGAAGACCGGCCGCGACGTCGTCATCGCCGCCCTGCTCGGCGCCGAGGAGTACGGCTTCGCCACCGCACCCCTCGTCGTCTCCGGCTGCGTCATGATGCGCGTGTGCCACCTGGACACCTGCCCCGTCGGCGTCGCCACCCAGAACCCGCTCCTGCGCGAGCGCTTCTCCGGCAAGGCCGAGTACGTCGTCAACTTCTTCGAGTTCATCGCCCAGGAGGTCCGCGAGTACCTCGCCCAGCTCGGCTTCCGCAGCCTGGACGAGGCCATCGGCTCCATCGACCTGCTCGACACCGCCGACGCCGTCACCCACTGGAAGGCCCAGGGCCTGGACCTGTCGCCCATCCTGCACGAGGTCGAACCCCGCGCCGGCGACCACCGCGTCCGACAGCGCCTCCAGGACCACGGCCTGGAGAAGGCCCTGGACAACACCCTCATCCAGCTCAGCGAGGGCGCCCTGGACTTCGGCCAGCCCGTACGCCTCGAACTGCCCGTACGCAACGTCAACCGCACCGTCGGCACCATGCTCGGACACGAGGTCACCAAGCGCCACGGCGCCGACGGCCTCCCCGACGACACCATCGACGTCTCCTTCACCGGATCCGCGGGCCAGTCCTTCGGCGCCTTCGTACCCAGGGGCGTCACCCTGCGCCTGTCCGGCGACGCCAACGACTACGTCGGCAAGGGCCTGTCCGGCGGACGCGTCATCGTCCGCCCCGACAGCGCCTCCCAGCTCGTCGCCGAGGACCACATCATCGCCGGAAACGTCATCGGCTACGGCGCCACCTCCGGAGAGATCCTCCTGCGCGGCGTCGTCGGCGAACGCTTCTGCGTCCGCAACTCCGGCGCACTCGCCGTCGTCGAGGGCATCGGCGACCACGGCTGCGAGTACATGACCGGCGGCCGCGCCGTCGTCCTGGGCCGCACCGGACGCAACTTCGCCGCCGGCATGTCCGGAGGCATCGCCTACGTCCTGGACCTGGACCACGAACGCGTCAACACCGAGATGGTCGAGATCGAGGCCCTCACCGACGAGGACCGCGCGTTCCTCACCGACGTCCTCACCCGCCACCGCGCCGAGACCGGATCGGCCGTCGCCGACCGCATCCTCACCGACGGCGAGATCGACCGCATCGCCAAGATCATGCCGCGCGACTACAAGCGCGTCCTGCTCGCCCAGGCCGAGGCCGAACGCGAGGGCCGCGACGTCAACGAGGCCGTCATGGCCTCCGCACAGTCCTGACACGAGAGGAGGAAGGCACATGGCCGACCCCAAGGGCTTCCTGAAGACCACCGAGCGAGAGCTCCCCAAGCACCGACCCGTCGACGTGCGCATCCAGGACTGGCGCGAGGTCTACGAGGACTTCGACCGGGGAACCGTCACCAAGCAGGCCTCGCGCTGCATGGACTGCGGCATCCCCTTCTGCCACAACGGCTGCCCGCTCGGCAACCTCATCCCCGAGTGGAACAACCTCGTCCACACCCACGACTGGGCCGAGGCGATCGAACGCCTGCACGCCACCAACAACTTCCCCGAGTTCACCGGCAGACTCTGCCCCGCACCGTGCGAATCCGCGTGCGTGCTCGGCATCAACCAACCCGCCGTCACCATCAAGAACGTCGAGGTCTCCATCATCGACCGCGCGTGGGAGGAGGGCTGGGTCAAGCCCCTGCCCCCCACCACCCGCACCGGCAAGAAGGTCGCCGTCGTCGGCTCCGGCCCCGCCGGACTCGCCGCCGCCCAGCAGCTCACCCGCGCCGGACACGACGTCACCGTCTACGAACGCGCCGACCGCATCGGCGGCCTCCTGCGCTACGGCATCCCCGAGTTCAAGATGGAGAAGCGGCACATCGACCGCCGCCTCGCCCAGATGAGCGCCGAAGGCACCACCTTCCGCGCCGGAGTCGACGTCGGCACCGACATCACCGCCGACCAACTGCGCGCCGACCACGACGCCGTCGTCATCAGCGGCGGCGCCACCGCCTGGCGCGACCTGCCCGCCAAGGGCCGCGAACTCGACGGCATCCACCAGGCCATGGAGTACCTGCCCCTGGCCAACCGGGTCCAGGAGGGCGACTACGACACGCCCGCCATCAGCGCCCAAGGCAAGCACGTCGTCGTCATCGGCGGCGGCGACACCGGCGCCGACTGCGTCGGCACCGCCCACCGCCAGGGCGCCGCATCGGTCACCCAGCTGGAGATCATGCCCAAGCCGCCCACCACGCGGCCCGACAACCAGCCCTGGCCGACCATGCCCATGCTCTACAAGGTCACCAGCGCCCACGAGGAGGGCGGCAAGCGGATCTACGCCGTCAACACCGTCGAGTTCCTCGGCGACGACAACGGCCGCGTCCGCGCCCTCAAGCTCGTCGAGGTCAAGCGCACCGACAAGGGCTTCGAACCCGTCGAGGGCACCGAACGAGAGATCCCCGCCGAACTCGTCACCCTCGCCATGGGCTTCGTCGGTCCCCAGAAGGAGGGCCTGCTCGACCAGCTCGGCGTCGAACTCGACGGACGCGGCAACGTCGTCCGCGACACCGACTACCGCACCACCGTCGACGGCGTCTACTGCGCCGGCGACATGGGCCGCGGCCAGTCACTCATCGTCTGGGCCATCGCCGAGGGCCGCTCCGCCGCCGCCGGAGTGGACCGCTACCTCACCGACGACAGCACCCTGCCGGTCACCATCCCGCCGACCGCGCGACCGCTCGTCTAGCCACAACCAGGCACACACACGCGCCGGGCGCGGAGTACACCCTCCGCACCCGGCGCGTCGCCGTGCCCACCGCCAGGTGAAGAGCCATCCGGGTTTCCACCCGTATCATCCACAGCCCCCGACACCCCCTGGCCCCGCCGGGAGACGGCGCCGATACTGGAAACCAGGAGCACCCACCACGCGCCCGGGAGGCCAGACGATGACCTACCGGCTCATCGCCGACACCGCCATGGTCACGCACCTGGCCTTCCTCGCCTACCTCGCCCTCGGCGGGTTCCTCGCCTGGAAGTGGCCCCGCACCCTGTGGATCCACCTCGGCTGCACCCTCTACGGACTCGCCATCACCCTCATCGGCTGGCCCTGCCCCCTCACCCACGTCGAGAACTGGGCCCGCCTAAGCGCCGGACAACAGGGACTGCCCCCCGAAGGCTTCATCGACCACTACCTCACCGGCATCGTCTACCCCGCCGAACACCTGCTCACCGCACGGCTCGCCGTCGCCCTCACCGTCCTCGCCTCCTGGGCAGGTCTCCTCATCCGCACCCGAAGACGCACACGCAACACCACCCCGAACCGCGCGTAAAGATCGCGAATGGATTGGCCCGCCAACCATTTCCCCGCCCCGCACACGGACGTACCGTCGAAGACATGACCGTTGTGACCTGGGACTCCCTTCGCGCCGCAGAACATTTCACCATGCGAAACGCCCGGCTCATCGACCGGCTCCGCTTCGCCCACCTCTTCCAGAACGGACCCACCGAACCCGTCCGCTCCGCACTCTCCGCCTACCGCAACCTCGACGGCGGCTACGGCAACGGACTCGACCCCGACCTGCGCGGACACACCAGCCAACCCGCCGCCACCGAGATCGCCCTGCGCTACCTCGACGACCTCGGCCCCATCCCCACCAGCCTCGGCACCGGCATCTGCCGCTACCTCACCACCGTCACCAACCCCGACGGCGGCCTGCCCTGCGTACGACCCGACGTCCGCCACACCGAAGCCGCCCCCTGGTGGCAACAGCACCACGACTCCACCAGCGACCTCGGACTCACCGCACTCCTCGCCGGATACCTCCACAAACACAACATCAGCCACACCTGGCGCGACAACGCCACCGCCTACTGCTGGAAACACATCAACGCCCTGCACTGGACCGACCCCCACCAGGCCATCGGCATCTGCACCTTCCTCCAGCACGTCCCCGACCGCGACCGCGCCCTGCGCACCACCAGCCGACTCCACCCCATGATCCGCGCCGTCATCGACACCCACCCCAAACCCAACCCGAACCGACACGCCCACACCGCACTCGACATCGCCACCCACCCCGACCACATCGCCCGACCCCTGTTCACCGACACCGAGATCCGACGCAACCTCGACTTCTTCGAACAGACCCAACGACCCGACGGCGGCTGGGACGCCACCTGGCAGCACTGGGACACCGCCGCCACCCTCGAACGCGAAGGCATGCGCACCGTCCAACGCCTGCGCATCCTGTGCGCCTACGGCCGCCTCCAGTGCTACATCCCACCCCGCCGCCGCGACAGCTGACACCCCCGACCCCGCCCACCAGCCCCGGCCAAGACCAGACCTCCGCAGACACCGAGCCCCGCAGACACCGGGCCCCGCCGAGGCCGTGCCCCCCCACACCAGCGAAGACACCCCACCACCCAACGCCACCAAACCTCACCCAGGGTGCTCGCCGTTCGACTTCCCGCAGCCCCACATACGTCCATTCGCAACCTGGTTTAGACCACTCCATCCTCCAGACGCTCTAGAGTGTTATGCGTGACACGTCGAGCAAAAATCGTCGCGACCCTCGGTCCCGCCACTTCGAGCCCGGAAGTCCTCCGCAAGCTCGTCGAAGCCGGACTGGACGTCGCCCGACTCAACCTCAGCCACGGAACCCACGACGACCACAGCGCCAACCTCGCCAACCTGCGAGGCGCCGCTGAGGCCGCACAACGAGCCGTCGGCGTCCTCGCCGACCTCCAAGGGCCCAAGATCCGCGTCGGCACCTTCGCCGACGGCCCCGTCGACCTCAACGTCGGCGACGAATTCACCATCACCACCGACGACGTCCCCGGAGACGCCCACCGCGTCTCCACCACCTACAAGGGACTCCCCGCCGACGTACGCCCCGGCGACCGCGTCCTCATCGACGACGGCCGCATCGCGCTGGAGTGCACCAAGACCACCAGCACCGACGTCCACACCCGCGTCGTCGTCGCCGGCACCGTCTCCAACCACAAGGGACTCAACCTCCCCGGCGTCGCCGTCAGCGTCCCCGCACTCACCGAAAAGGACGAGGCCGACCTGCGCTGGGCCCTGCGCCAGGGCGTCGACATGGTCGCCCTCTCCTTCGTCCGCAGCCCCGCAGACGCCGAGGAGTGCCACCGCATCATGGACGAGGAGGGCGTCACCGTCCCCCTCATCGCCAAGGTCGAGAAGCCCCAGGCCGTCGAACGGCTCCAGGACATCATCGAGGTCTTCGACGGAGTCATGGTCGCCCGCGGCGACCTCGGCGTCGAACTCCCCCTCGAAAACGTCCCCATGGTGCAAAAACGCGCCGTCGAACGCTGCCGCGACAAGGCCAAACCGGTCATCGTCGCCACCCAGATGCTCGAATCCATGATCGGATCACCCCGGCCCACCCGCGCCGAGGCCTCCGACGTCGCCAACGCCGTCCTCGACGGCGCCGACGCCGTCATGCTCTCCGGAGAGACCAGCGTCGGCAAGTACCCCGTCGAGACCGTCGAGACCATGGCCCGCATCGTCAGCGCCGCCGAGCAGGAGTCCCTGCGCGCCTCGCACATCCTCAACCGGGTACCCGAGACCACCGGCGGAGCCATCGCCCGCGCCGCCGCCGAGATCGGCGCCACCGTCGGAGCCAAAGCCCTGGTCGCCTTCACCATGTCCGGCGAGACCGCCCGACGCCTGGCCCGTTACCGCTCACCCATCCCGCTGATGGCCTTCACCACCGAGGAGACCACCCGCGGAGTGCTCTCCCTCACCTGGGGAGTCGAGAGCAACATCGTGCCCTGGGTCGACAACACCGACGACATGGTCCGCCAGGTGGAGGCCGAACTCCTCCAGCTCGGCGACTACCACAAGGGCGACAAGATCGTCATCGTCGCCGGCAGCCCGCCCGGAACCACCGGTTCCACCAACTTCCTGCGCGTCCACCGCCTCGGCGACGCCGTCGCCCTCGCGGCGCAGTAGGAGTACCCGGGCGCCCCGCACCGGGCGCCCCCGACGTGCCGCATCAGGTCCGGCCCGGAGGACACGGCGTATGAGCCGCGCCGCCCACCGGGTCAGGACCAGGTGCGGCCCCGCCGCACCACCTCAGGCCGCCGACTCCCCGCGCACGTCCCCCCGCGACTCCGGCCCGGCGCCCCCCTCCGGCAGCACACGCTCCAACGGCATGTCCCACGGCAACAGGTTCCACGGGCTGCGCTCGTCCTCCGTCAGCAGACCCAACGCCGCCCACACCCGGTCCGTACCGCCGTGGTCGCCCTCCACACCCTTCTCCGGCCACAACAGATAACCCGCGTGGAAGGCCATCGACAACTGCTGCCACGACGCGTACCGCCGCTGAAGATCCGAGGCCACCCGCCGCAACAGCGTCTGCGTCTCCACCGGACTCAACCAGTCCAACGACGCGCCCCCGCACACCAGCCGGATCACGTGCACCGACTTCCACCACTGGTAGGCACCGATGAGCACCGTCTCGTCCGCCTCGGCCACCCCCGTGACCGCGCGCAACCGCGCCACCTGCTCCTCACTCAGCCGCACGTGCGCGCCCGTCACCTGCCCGCCCCGCTCACGCGGCAGACGCGACCTGGCCACCCCCGCGCTCAGATCCACCACCAGATCCAGCTTCGGACCCGTACGCAGCTCCTCCAACAGGGCGTCCACCGCCTCCAGCAGCGACTCCCGGTCGGTCACCCCCCACTGGCGCTCCAGCATCCGCTGGTAGGGACGGCGCAGCGACGGCCGGGCCACCACGTCCCAGGGCTCGGCCAACGCCACCCGGAACGGCGCGGCCACGGCCGCCGCCCAGCGCTCGGTGCTCAACGGCGCGTCGGGGTCCTTGGTGCGCAGGGTGGGGGACTCGCGCGAGCCCACCACCAGCTCCGCGAAGGAACCGGCGACCAGCGCCACGACGGGCACGAACGCCCAGCCCGGCTGGCCGACGGCCACGAGAAGGACGATGAGCAGCGCGACGGGGGTCAGCAGCCACGGCTGGCGGCGCTGGGAACCCCACGCCACCACCACCCAGGCGCCGATAACCAGTGCGCCGACGATCCCGGCCACCGCGGTCAGCACCCGCTGCTCCTCTCCTGAGAAATCGCTTCTGGAACTCCAGGATCAAGGACGCGCGCCCGCGGAGGCGACCGAACTCACGGGTTGTACTCAGGTTGTGGCCGTGATGTGACCGGTTCCGCCGTGTTGCCCCGGCATAAAGTGACAAAGGGCCTATTTAGGGCGGTACCGGCTGGGTAGTTACGCAGGTTCTGGCCCGTCTGTCCGGTCCCTCAGTACTTGGGCCCGATGAAGGCGTCCATGCGCGCCACGGCCTCCTTCCGCGACACCGAGACGACGATCTTGTCGCGCCTCGGCGGACGTGGACTGGTGTGGCGCTTCCACGGAATTCCGAGGCGGTCGAGTGCGTCGGTGAGCAGGCCGGTGATGTCCTCGGAGACGTTGATGAACTGGTAGCGGGGGTACTCGTAGTACTTCCATTCCTCACCGGTCCGCCTGCGGACCCTGTTGGTGATGCGGCACCCGTCGGAATGGATCAGGCCTCGGACGAACGGTTCGGGATGAGCGTCGACGATCTCCTGCTGCCAGGCCTTCAGGACGATGGGCCGTTCGTGCTTCTTTCCCGGCCCGTGCTGCGGAAACAGGCAGGGCCAGTGCTTCCAGTCGCTGTAGACCTCGGTGCATCCGACGCAACCGATCCGGCCCACCGCGTGCCCGGGGAGCACCTGCGCCATGGTGTTCTCACACTCCTGGATGAGACCCGGCCAGGAGTCGCCGCAGGAGATCCTCAGTCGCCACACGCCCCGGCTGCCGTCCCCCGTCAGGCTGATGGCACCATCACCGAGGTACAGGCCCAGGAGGTAGCTGTAGGCGTCGGCTGCCTTCGGCGGGCGGGGGAGCGGTTCGCAGCGGGGGCAGTCACCGTTGTCCCGGTACTTGTCGATCAGGGAACGGTCACGCGACCAGGCGCGGAGGGTTGCCCGGTTGATGCCCAGGCGTCGGCTGACCTCGTTGTAGGAGATCCCGGAGTCCAGTAGGGATACCGCCGAACGGCGGACGTGCGATGCGTACATGGCATACATGCTTGCCCATGCCTGTGACAATCCGTCGATTGCTTGACTACGGTGGGTTGATATGCCCGAAATGAAAAGAGCCGCCCGGATGGGGCGACTCTGGAGTGTTGTGCCCTGAGTGGGATTCGAACCCACACTTGATGGTGTTTGAGACCATTTCCTCTGCCATTGGGATATCAGGGCTTTTTGTGGGGCGAAATGGACATCCTGGCTGGTGTGCGTCTGCCTGTCCGGCCGGTGTGCTCCGTCAACAGTGGTATCACGATTGACGCGCATGCCCGTCCCGACGTCCAGCATCCTAGCTGATCTCGGTAACCTCGTGTACGTGACGAGGACGCAGAGCCGTGTGGTGATCGCGGAAGACGAGGCCCTGATCCGCCTGGACCTCAAGGAGATGCTTGAGGAGGACGGCTACGCCGTCGTGGGCGAGGCCGGTGACGGTGAGACCGTGATCCGCCTTGCCCAGGAGCTCAAGCCCGACCTGGTGATCACCGACATCAAGATGCCCGTGCTCGACGGCCTCTCGGCCGCCGAGCGCATCGCCGCCGAGCGCATCGCCCCGGTGGTGATCCTGACCGCCTTCTCCCAGCGGGAGCTGGTCGAGCGGGCGCGCGAGGCCGGGGCCATGGCCTACCTGGTCAAGCCGTTCAACAAGGCCGACCTCGTGCCCGCCATCGAGATGGCCACCTCGCGCTACGCGGAGCTGTCCGCGCTGGAGTCGGAGGTCTCCAGCCTCCAGGAGCGGTTGGAGACCCGCAAGCTGGTCGAACAGGCCAAGGGTCTGCTCCAGAGCCGCCACGGGATGAGCGAGCCCGAGGCGTTCCGCTGGATCCAGAAGAACTCGATGGACCGGCGGCTGACCATGCGCAGGGTCGCCGAGACGGTCGTGGAGACCCTCGGCGGCAAGCAGTGAGCCGCCGCCGGTAAGCGGCGCTTACGCGTCCGCGCCAGCCGGACTGAACTGGTCTGAACGAAGGGGGCCGCACCCGAAGGCGGATTCTAGGGGTCGTTGCAACACCGATGATTAGTTGCTCGCTTGGAGCAGCTTAGCGAGGCGCTCGGCTGGGGTATCCCAGCCGAGCGTTTTGCGTGGGCGCCCGTTGAGCTGGACGGCCACTACCTCCAGATGCTCACGTGAGTGCACCGACAGATCGGTGCCCTTGGGGAAGTACTGGCGCAGTAGCCCGTTGGTGTTCTCGTTGGAGCCGCGCTGCCAGGGGCTGGCCGGGTCGCAGAAGTAGACGGGGATGTCGGTGACGGTGGTGAACGCCCCATGGGCGGCCATCTCCGAGCCCTGGTCCCAGGTCACCGAGCGGGCCAGATGCCGGGGCAGGGTCTGCACCGTGGTGGTCAACGCATCACGCACCTGCTCCGCGCCGCGCCCGTGAGGCAGGTGCAGCAGCATCGTGTACCGGGTGGAGCGTTCCACGAGGGTGCCGATCGCCGAGCCACCATCGGCACCGATGATCAGGTCGCCCTCCCAGTGGCCGGGCACCGCCCGGTCAGCGACCTCCGCAGGACGCTCGCTGATCATCACCATGGGGGCGGCGAAACGGGGATGGCGCTGCTGCGCCTGGCGGCGGGGCTTGCGCCGGGCACGGCCCGAGCGCAGCGCACCAGCCAACTCCCGGCGCAGCTGGCCGCGGCCTTGGACATACAGGGCCTGGTAGATCGTCTCGTGGCACACGTGCAGCTCCGGCCGATCGGGGAAGTCGCGTTTGAGCCTACGACTGATCTGCTCAGGGCTCCATTTTTCGGTGAGCAGCTCCTGGATCCGCACGCGTAGTTCGGGGTTCAGCCAGATTCTGGAGGGCTTGGGGCGTGGTCGGCGGGCATCGGCGCGGGTTTGGGCGGCGTGGGGGCGGTAGTGGCGTTTGCCGCGCGGGTCCACAGTGCCGTTACGGCGGATTTCCCGGCTGATCGTGGAGTGGTTGCGGCCCAGTTCTGCGGCGATGGCTCGCGCGGACTTGCCCTCGCGGTACAGATCAGCGATGTGCAGGCGTTCAGTCTCGTTCAGGTAGCGGGACGGGCCGGTGGGCGGTACCACCGTGGTGATGGGTGGTACCGCCCTTCGGCGGTCGTTCTCGGCGCTGCGTCCGTTACGCCACTTCCTGCCAGTACGGGCATCGACGCCCACCATCTGGCAGGCTTCGGTGTTGCTGTAGCCCTGCTTCATGAGCTGCAAGTATGCCGCTCGTTCAGCGGAGAGCTTCCTACGGCCCTGCGGGGTTCGGTCCTTGCGGATATGGAAGTCCATCGCACCCCTTGAACTGGGGTGTTGCAACCACCACTAGAACCCAAGGAACCGGGTGCGGCCCCCTTCATCGTCTCCGTCCGCGCCTTCTCCTCCCGGCTCCTCGTGATCACTCCGGTACGCCGGGTGTGGAAAAACTATGCAGTTCAGGCGCTTAACGCGGCGGAAACGAGACAGATGTTCAGGGTCAATGCGCCAGGTGTACCGGTTTGGTCTCGTTTGCACACGATGGGATGACGGTTGGGTCACGTGGCATTAGCGCATCTGAACAACTTGCCTAAATCGGGCTAAACTCACCGCACCGAACAGCAAAGGACAGCGGTGGCGCGTGCGCGCATTCGCCACCGCCACCCTCAGATGCGCAAGGAGCGCGCGTGCGCACACGTCTTGTGACCGTGTTGCTCGCCCTGATCACCGCCATCCTGGTGATCCCGGGGCCAGCGGCGACGGCAGACGAACAGGGCGGTGAAGCGCTGCACGGTCAGATCCTCCATCCGGAGAACCGGGATCAGGGTGTCGAAGGCATCGTGATCACGGTCTACGACGGCGAGGACGAGGTCGGGGCGGCGGAGACCGACTCTGAAGGAATGTGGGAAGTGGGCCTGCCCGAACCGGGCACCTACCGCGTGGTGGTGGACCAGGAGTCCGTCCCCGGGGATTTCGCGGTGATCGAGGCCCTCTTCGTCGACGGCGAGACCGAGGTGGAGGTCGAGGCGGACGACCGGCGGCCGCTGATCGTCGCCCTGGAGGCGGCGGGCGCGGCCGAGGAGGAGTCGGCCTCGCCCTCGCAGGAGGAGACGGAGGACTCCTCCGGCGGGGAGGCGGCCGACGAGGAGTCGTTGGCGCCCAACACCGACACCGGTGGCTCCTTCGGGGACCGGGTGCTCCAGCTCACCGCGGCGGGTCTGCTGTTCGGCCTGGTGATCGCGGTGTCCGCGATCGGGCTCTCGTTGATCTTCGGCACGACGAAGCTGATCAACTTCGCCCACGGTGACCTGGTGACCTTCGGTGCGATGATCGCGCTGCTCTTCAGCACGGGTGCCGCGGGTATGGGCAACGCGCTGTTGGCGCTCTTCCTGGGTCTGGGCGCGGCGGTGCTGATCGGCGCCTTCCTGGAGACCAGGTTGTCGCGGACGGCGCTGGTCGTCGCGCAGTGGCTGTCGATCTTCGCGGGTATCGCGTTGGCGACGGTTCTCGGTGTGATGGGGGACGCGGTCGGCTGGAGTGTGCCGCTGTGGTTGGCGGCGGTGGTCGCGGTCCTGATGGGCGCGGTGCTGGGCGGGTCGATGGAGCGCTACATCTGGCGTCCGCTGCGGCACCGCAACGTGGCGATGATCCAGATGTTCATCGTCTCGATCGGTCTGGCGCTGGTGGTGCGGCACGTGATCCTGGTGCTCTTCGGGGCGGGCCGGGAGCGTTACGCGGGTTTCCAGCTCCAGGAGATGGTGCGTCTGGGGCCGGTGTCGATGCCGCCGCGCGACCTGGTGGTCATGGCGGTGGCGATCGTGGTGCTGGTGGGGGTGGCCTGTCTGTTGCAGTTCACCCGGATCGGCAAGGCGATGCGCGCGGTGTCGGACAACCGGGACCTGGCGGAGTCGTCGGGTATCGACGTGGACCGGGTCACGCTGTACGTGTGGGGGCTCGGTGGCGGTCTGGCCGCTCTGGGCGGTGTGCTCTACGGGCTCAACCAGGTGGTCGAGTACGAGATGGGCTTCCGTCTGCTGCTGATGATGTTCGCCGCGGTGATCCTGGGCGGTCTCGGCACGGCCTACGGTGCGATGGTCGGCGGCCTGGCGGTCGGTCTGGTGGCGATGTTGTCCACCCTGTGGTTCCCGTCCCAGCTCATGCAGGCATGGGCTCTGGCGCTGATGATCCTCATGCTGCTGATCAGGCCCCAGGGCCTGCTCGGTCGGCGTGAGCGGGTCGGCTAGGAGAGAAGACGATGGATATCCTTTCGATCCTCGCCGAGTCCACCCGATCGGCGCTCGGCCCGATCGCGGCGATCTACGCGCTCGCGGCGATCGGCCTCAATTTCCACTTCGGTTACACCGGGCTGTTGAACTTCGGTCAGGTGGGTTTCATGCTGGTGGGCGCCTACGGCGTGGGCATCAGTGTGGCGGTGTTCGACCTGCCGTTGGTGGTGGGTTTCGGTGTCGGTCTGCTGTGCGCGTTCGTGATGGCCCTGTTGCTGGGTATTCCGACGCTGCGGTTGCGTTCGGACTACCTGGCGATCACGACGATCGCGGCGGCGGAGGTGATCCGTCTGGTGTACCGGGCGGGTTTCGCCGAGCCGTTGACCGGTGGTGTGTACGGGTTGCAGAACCTGGCGTCGGACTTCCGTGCGATCAACCCGTTCGACGGGGGTGAGCGTTACGGTTTCGGGGCGTTGTCCTACAACGGCAACCACCTGTGGGTTCTGGTGGTGACGTGGGGCCTGGTGCTGTTGATGGCCGGGTTGACGTGGATGCTGATGCACAGTCCGTGGGGGCGTGTCATCAAGGGCATCCGTGAGGACGAGGACGCGGTCCGCAGTCTGGGCAAGAACGTGTTCGCGTACAAGATGCAGGCGCTGGTGCTGGGTGGTCTGGTGGGTGCCCTGGCGGGGTGCATGCTGGCCGTGTACCAGGCGTCGATCCAGCCGGACCAGTTCAAGCCGCAGGTGACGTTCTTCCTGTGGGTGATCCTGTTGTTGGGCGGTGCCGGTCGGGTGTTCGGTCCGGTGCTGGGCGCGATGGCGTTCTGGTTCCTGATGAACTTCACCGACGGTGTGCTCCAGGGTTTCGGCTCGATGGGGTGGCTGCCGTTCCTGGACGGTCCGGACTACGGTGCGATCCAGTTGGCCTTCGTGGGTCTGCTGCTGGTGTTGCTGATCGTCTTCCGGCCGCAGGGTCTCATCGGCGACCGCAAGGAGATGCTGATCAATGTCAAGTGACAAGGTGGGCGGCGGCGTCGGGTCCGGGGTCGGGGTCGACCGCGTGGCCGGTGCGGAGCCGGTGCCGGGTTCGGCGAAGTCGGATCCGATCCTGGTGGCGGACGGTGTGCGCCGTTCCTTCGGCGGTCTGACCGCGGTGGACGTGGGTCACCTGGAGGTGCAGCGGGGGACGATCACGGCGTTGATCGGTCCGAACGGTGCGGGTAAGTCGACGCTGTTCAACCTGTTGACCGGTTTCGACCGGGTGGACGGGGGGCGTTGGACCTTCCAGGGCAGGCCGATCAACGGCAGGCGCGGCCATCAGGTGGCGCGTGCGGGGATGGTGCGGACCTTCCAGTTGACCAAGGCGCTGACCCGGATGACGGTGTTGGACAACATGCTGCTGGGTGCGCCGGGTCAGTTCGGTGAGCGGATGGCGGGTGCGTTCCTGCGTCCGGTGTGGCAGGGGCAGGAGAAGGAGAACACGCGTCGCGCGCTGGATCTGTTGGAGCGTTTCAAGCTCATCGACAAGCGCGGGGACATGGCGGGTTCGCTCTCGGGCGGTCAGCGCAAGCTGTTGGAGATGGCGCGTTCGCTGATGACCGATCCGGCCATGATCATGCTGGACGAGCCGATGGCGGGGGTGAACCCGGCGCTGGTGCAGTCGTTGCTGGGGCACATCACGTCGTTGCGCGACGAGGGCAAGACGGTGCTCTTCGTGGAGCACGACATGGACGTGATCATGGGGATCAGCGACTGGATCGTGGTGCTCGCGCAGGGGCAGGTGATCGCGGAGGGCCGTCCTTCGGACATCCGGTCCAACCAGCAGGTGATCGACGCCTACCTGGGTGCCCAGGAGGAGACGGCCGAGGCCCCGGGGAGTGGTGATGACTGAGAGCGCGAAGCCGAGTCCGGAGAAGGCGGCGAAGGTTTCGGACGGGGTTCCGGTGGAGGCCGAGGAGGCCGCCGCGGTGCAGGAGCACCGTGAGGAGGTGTTGGAGCAGGCCGGTGAGGCGGCACCGGTGGGTGGTCCGGAGGACTACCTGCTGTTGGCCAGTGAGCTGGTGGCGGGGTACGTGCCGGGGGTGAACATCCTCAACGGGTGCACTCTGACGCTGTCCGAGGGCGAGGTCGTGGCGATCATCGGCCCGAACGGGGCGGGTAAGTCCACGCTGATCAAGACGGTGTTCGGGTTGATCCCGGTGCGTGAGGGCGCTCTGACGCTGCGGGGGGCCGACATCGCCGGTCTGCCGGCGCACAGTCTGGTGGAGCGGGGGGTGGGTTACGTTCCGCAGACGCAGAACGTGTTCCCGTCGCTGACCATCGAGGAGAACCTCCAGATGGGGGCGTTCCTGCGGCCGCGGTCGTTCACGAAGCGGTTCGCGGCGGTGGCGGAGCTGTTCCCGCTGCTGGCGGATCGGCGCAAGGCCAAGGCGGGGTCGTTGTCGGGTGGTGAGCGCCAGATGGTGGCCATGGGGCGTGCGCTGATGATGGAGCCGTCGGTGCTGCTGTTGGACGAGCCGACCGCGGGTCTGTCGCCGATCTACCAGGAGGAGGTCTTCCAGCGGGTCAAGGAGGTCAACCGGACGGGTGTGTCGGTGATCATGGTGGAGCAGAACGCGCGCCGCTGCTTGCAGATCTGTGACCGCGGTTACGTGCTGGACCAGGGGCGCAACGCCTACACCGGTACGGGTGCGGACCTGTTGAACGATCCGAACGTGATCGAGCTGTACCTGGGGACGCTGGCCAAGGGCTGAGTCGCCGGAGGGGAGGGGCGGGGCCTGTGGCGGGCTCCGCCCCTTTTGCGCTGCGCGGGGTGCGGCGGGTGGCTTCGTGCACAGGTCCGGGCGGGAGATGGCGTCCCGGGTCGGGACAAATTACCCTGGGAGGACGGGCACGTCCGTGCCCGTCCGCGGCCCCGTCCGCAGTGCGGGTCGGGGGCGGGGAGAACACAGCGGCGCTGTGACGCCCGTGTCCGCCGGTGCGCGAGGAATGCGGTACCGGTGTCGGGCGTTGAGAACCGTTGAAGAGGACGGGACCCGCCGCGGCGGGCCGGTCCAGACGCGACCAAGGGGGTCGCCGGCCAGCCGCTACCCCTTTCCAGAGGAGCTTTCCAGCATGACGGTTCAGAGCGAGACCACCGAGGGCATCATCCTCACCGACGAGGCGTCCAGCAAGGTCAGGGCGCTCCTTGAGCAGGAGGGGCGGGACGACCTGCGTCTTCGCGTGGCCGTTCAGCCCGGTGGTTGCTCGGGGCTGCGTTACCAGCTCTACTTCGACGAGCGCGAGCTCGACGGCGACGTGGTCAGCGACTTCGGCGGTGTGGAGGTGGTCACCGACCGGATGAGCTCCCCCTACCTGATCGGTGCCACGATCGACTTCGTCGACACCATCGAGAAGCAGGGTTTCACCATCGACAACCCCAACGCCACCGGTTCCTGCGCCTGCGGTGACTCCTTCAACTAGGGGGTGCCGTCCCGCCGGGGGCTTTCGGGCCGGTGGGTCCGGGGTGCTGCGGTGGACGCGTCCCGGGGCGTGAGGCGTCCCGGGTGCGGTCGTCGGGCGGGCCGGATCCCGGGGTCCGGGTCGGCCGGGGACGCGGTTCTTCGGGGGGAGGGCGGCTTGTGCCGCCCTCCCCCTTCGTCGTGTGCGGGGTTTTCGGTGTGCGGGGTGGGGCGGTTGGGGGCGGTTGTCAGTTGGTCCGCGGGCGCGCTGCACTAACCTGGGGCAGTCCGAACCGGGCACGTCCTCTGCCATGCCCGCAGCCCCGTCCGGTCAGCAGACCGACACCTCCCGACCAAGGAGCCTTCGTCCCGTGCGTATCGCGGTTGCCGGATCCATCGCCACCGACCATCTGATGTCCTTCGAGGGTCGCTTCGCGGAACAGATCATCCCCGACCAGATCCAGCAGTTGTCGCTGTCCTTCCTGATCGACGAGCTGGACGTGCGGCGCGGCGGTGTCGCGGCCAACATCTGCTTCGGGATGGGCGGGTTCGGCCTCAACCCGGTGCTGGTGGGTGCGGCCGGGGCCGACTTCGAGGACTACCGCGCCTGGCTGGACCGCCACGGTGTGGACACCTCCGCGGTCTACATCTCCGAGCTGCGTCACACCGCCCGGTTCATCTGCACCACGGACCGGGACCAGAACCAGATCGCGTCCTTCTACGCCGGGGCCATGGCCGAGGCGCGCAACATCGAGCTCCAGCCGATCGCGGACCGTCTGGGAGGGCTGGACCTGGTGCTGATCGGGGCGGACGACCCGGCCGCGATGGTGCGTCACAGCGAGGAGTGCCGTGCCCGCGGCATCGCCTTCGCCGCCGACCCCTCCCAGCAGCTGGCGCGGATGGAGGGGCCCGAGGTGCGGGGTCTGATCGAGGGTGCGGCCTTCCTGTTCACGAACGAGTACGAGAAGGCGCTGGCCGAGCAGAAGACGGGCTGGTCCGACGCCGACGTCCTGGAGCGGGTGGGCACCCGGATCACCACGTTGGGCGCCAAGGGTGCGCGTATCGACCGTGTGGGGGAGCCGAGCGTGCACGTGCCGGCCGCGGCGGTGGGGGAGCTGGTCGACCCCACGGGCATGGGGGACGCGTTCCGCGCGGGTTTCCTGGCCGCGCACTCGTGGGGGCTGTCGCTGGAGCGGGCCGCCCAGGTGGGCAACGCGACCGCGGTGCACTGCCTGGAGGCCGACGGGCCGCAGGAGTACACCCTGACGGGGGCCTCGCTCCTGGCGCGTCTGGAGGAGTCCTACGGCGCGGAGGCCTCGGCCGAGGTCGCGCCCTTCGTGTAGTCGACGGGTCGGGGTGGTGTCCGCGAGCCCGTAGAGTGGGTAGCCGCGACCCGCACGACCCGTGTCCGCCTGTCGGACCGGGCCGCGCCCCGCACGGCCGCCGCTCCCTGGGAGCCGGTGTCCCGCACGGGGAGCCCCGTGCCCGCCGGTGCGCTGAAACGCGTGCCGGTTACCCAGCCCAAGCCGTCCGCGCCGGGTCGCCGCGACGGTTGGGGAACCTGTCCCGCTGTGCGTGCTCCGGCGCGCCCGCGCGGGCTCGGGCGCGTTGAGCGCCTCCCAGATCTAGGCCAGCCTTACCTGGGATTCCCCGGATTCATCCGGAAAGGACATTGCATGCGCTACACCGGACCGAAGGTGCGGTTGTCCCGGCGCGCCGGCACCCCGCTGACCCGTAAGGCGGTCAGCTACTTCGAGAAGCGTCCCTACCCGCCCGGCGAGCACGGCCGCCGCGTCCGCCGCAACAGCAGCGACTACGCGGTCCGCCAGGCGGAGAAGCAGAAGGTGCGCTGGTACTACGACCTGACCGAGAAGCAGATGCTGCGCGTCTACGAGAGCGCGAAGAAGCGCACGGGGCGCACCGGTGAGGAGATGCTCGCCGAGCTGGAGCTGCGTCTGGCCACGGTCGTGCTGCGCGCCGGTCTGGCCGCCTCGATCTACGCCGCGCGTCAGTTCGTCAACCACGGTCACATCACCGTGGACGGCAAGAAGGTCGACATCCCGTCGTACCAGGTCAAGCCCGGTCAGATCATCAGTGTTCGGGAGAAGTCCCGCAGCATGGTGCCGTTCGTCGAGGCCGCCGAGGGCGTCCACGCCGACGACAAGATCGCCGGATTCCTCGCCGTGAGCCACAAGGACCTGCGCGTCGCGGTCGTCGACCGCCCCAAGCGCGAGCAGATCCCGGTGCCCTTCGACGAGCAGCTGGTCGTGGAGTTCTACGCCCGCTAGTCACCCGCCTCGGCGTGTGCGCGGCCGCCTCCTCCCCGGGGGCGGCCGATGCGGAGCAGGTCAGGCCGCGCGGACCCGGTCCGCGCGGCCTCGCCGTGTCCGGGGCGGTGTGGAACGCGCCACGCCCAGGATTCGGCGGGGCGCGAATCGTTATCGCACCGGAACCGGAAACCCCGAGCCGCGTGGCGCGGGGTTTCGGTCCCCCTCTTAACTCCCCGCCCAGCCGCGGTCCCCGCCCCGCCCCCGGGTGCGGGACGGCCGCCGGGGCCGGGTCAGTACATGCGCCGGATGTGGAAGGCGCTGCCCCGCGCCAGGGGCCGCTCCGCGACGAACTCGTGCATCTTCATCCGGCACCAGGCGGGGATGTCCGCGCTGGCGGCGGGGTCGTCCGCGGTGACCGCGATGACCGCGCCTATGGGCACCTCGTGCAGCCTGGCGGCGAGCATGATGATCGGGATCGGGCACTTGCGGCCCACCGCCTCCACGGTGACCAGGGGAGGCCGGGGCGGGTACTCGGGCACGGAAGACCCCCGTGTGTCGTCGTCTGGTGGTGACCATCCTGACCTGGTCGCGTTCCTAAGGCGAACCCGGTTAAGGGCGTCGTAAATCCAGCGATACGCTCACCTTGTTCTCTCCTCGTGAAACGTCCACGCCGCCCCCGAGAGGCGGAAGGGGCGCGATCGGGAAGAGGGCCCGGGGGAACGCCGGGCCGCGCTCCGTAGCCAGCCGGGAGGGTATCCTCCGCGGGCGAACGGGCCCGGCTCCACGTACCGCCGCCAGCTCCGCCCAGGGGGGTCGGCAACACGCTGACCAGGTAAGCCCCTGAACTGGCCGCTGGGCGGTTCGCGATAATGTTTCCCCCTGAAAAGCTTTGGATACTTAGGCCGCCCGTGGAGGTTCCACGGGCTACACCGCTGGGAAGGCAATCCGTGAGTCCGACCCGCCAAGAGAATCGGCGCCGCAACCTGCGCCGATGGGCACCACGCGGCGCCGCGCTCGCCGTGCTGGGGCTGGCCGCGACCGGCTGCGCGTCGAACGATCTCACTCGTTTGGGCATGCCGGAGCCGATCACCAACCAGGCCGAGCGTGTTCTCTCGCTCTGGCAGGGCTCCTGGGTGGCGGCTTTCGCGGTCGGCATTCTCGTGTGGGGGCTGATCGTCTGGTCGGTCATCTTCCACCGCAAGCGCTCTGAGCAGTTGCCGCCGCAGGTGCGGTACAACATGCCCATCGAAGCGCTCTACACCGTGCTGCCGATCGTCATCATCTCGGTGCTGTTCTTCTTCACCGCCCGGGACCAGGCGATCCTGCTCGACACCGACGAGCCGGCGGACGTCAACATCGAGGTCGTGGCCTTCCAATGGGCCTGGCAGTTCAACTACCTCGACGACAAGAAGGAGAACGGCGGGGAGGTGCTCTTCGCCGAGACGGGTATCCCCAACCCGGACGGCACCGCCGACCCCTCCACCCAGACGACCCTGGTGCTGCCCGAGGGCGCGACCGTCCACTTCGACCTGCACTCGCCGGACGTCATCCACTCGTTCTGGATCCCCGAGTTCGGTTTCAAGATGGACGTCATCCCCGGTCGGGACAACGCCTTCCAGGCCGACATCAACGAGGGCACCGCGGGCGAGTACGTGGGCCGCTGCGCCGAGCTGTGCGGTGTGGACCACGCCCGCATGCTCTTCAACGTCCAGGTCCTGCCCCAGGACGAGTACGACGCCTGGGCCGCCGAGCAGCAGCAGGCCGCCGAGGAGGCCGAGCTCGAGGCCGCCGACACCGGCGACCAGCCGGCCTCCGGTGAGGGCTCCGGTGCCGAGGGCGCGGGCGCCGAGGGCGCCGGCACCGACGAGGAGGGCACCGGCAGCGGCGGCTCCGAGGCCGACGGGCAGGACACCGGTTCCGGCGCGTCCGACGCCGAGGAGAATGAGCAGTCATGAGCACCACCACGTCAAGCCCCACTCTCGCGGGCGGTCAGGCACCGTCGCGCAAGGGGTCGATGATCGTCAAATGGATGACGTCCACCGACCACAAGGTCATCGGGTACATGTACCTGATCACCTCCTTCGTGTTCTTCCTCTTCGGTGGTCTGCTCGCGGTGCTCATGCGCGTCGAGCTGTTCTTCCCGGGCATGCAGGCCATGTCCAACGAGCAGTTCAACCAGCTGTTCACCATGCACGGCACGATCATGCTGCTGATGTTCGCGACGCCGCTGTTCGTCGGGTTCTCGAACGTGATCATGCCGTTGCAGATCGGTTCGCCCGACGTGGCGTTCCCGAGGATGAACCTGTTCAGCTACTACCTGTTCCTGTTCGGCAGCCTCATCGCCATCAGCGGGTTCCTGACCCCGGGCGGCGCGGCCAGCTTCGGCTGGTTCGCCTACACGCCGCTGTCGGACGCGGTGCGCTCGCCGGGTCTGGGCGGTGACCTGTGGATCCTGGGCCTGGTGGTCTCGGGTCTGGGCACCATCCTGGGCGCGGTCAACTTCATCACCACCGGCCTGTGCATGCGCGCGCCCGGTATGACGATGTTCCGCATGCCGATCTTCACCTGGAACACCCTGCTCACCAGCGTGCTGGTGCTCATCGCGTTCCCGGTCCTGACCGCCGCCCTGATCGCGCTGGGCGCGGACCGCATGGTCGGCACGCAGGTGTTCAACGCCGAGCACGGCGGCGCCATCCTGTGGCAGCACCTGTTCTGGTTCTTCGGCCACCCCGAGGTGTACATCATCGCGCTGCCGTTCTTCGGCATCGTGACCGAGATCATCCCGGTGTTCAGCCGCAAGCCGATCTTCGGCTACAAGAGCCTGGTCGCGGCGACCATCGCCATCACCGGCCTGTCGGTCACCGTGTGGGCGCACCACATGTTCCCGACGGGTGCGGTGCTGCTGCCGTTCTTCTCGTTCATGAGCTTCCTCATCGCGGTGCCGACCGGCGTGAAGTTCTTCAACTGGATCGGCACGATGTGGCGGGGCCAGATCACCTTCGAGACGCCGATGCTCTTCGTCATCGGCTTCCTGGTGACCTTCCTGTTCGGCGGTCTGACCGGTGTGCTGCTGGCCTCCCCGCCGATCGACTTCCACGTCACCGACTCCTACTTCGTGGTGGCCCACTTCCACTACGTCGTGTTCGGCACCGTGGTGTTCGCGATGTTCGCGGGCTTCTACTTCTGGTGGCCCAAGTTCACCGGCAAGATGCTCAACGAGAAGCTGGGCAAGTTCCACTTCTGGCTGCTGTTCCTGGGCTTCCACGGCACGTTCCTGGTGCAGCACTGGCTGGGCGCCGCCGGCTTCCCGCGCCGCTACGCCGACTACCTGCCCAGTGACGGCTTCACCGAGTTGAACCAGATCTCCTCGGTCTCCTCGTTCGTGCTGGCGGCCTCGACGCTGATCTTCTTCTGGAACATGTACATCACCTCGAAGAAGGCGCCGCTGGTCACCGTGGACGACCCGTGGGGCTACGGCTGCTCGCTGGAGTGGGCCACGTCCTGCCCGCCGCCGCGGCACAACTTCACGTCGCTGCCGCGGATCCGCTCCGAGCGTCCCGCGTTCGACCTGAACCACCCGCACGCCGCGGCCCCGGGCGCCGTCCCGGTGGGCGCCACGAAGGAGTAGGGCGCAATGAAGACGCAGGCCTATCTGTTCATGGGCGTCTCGACCTTCTTCGGTCTGGCCGCCGCCCTGTACGTGTACTGGTCCTGGCAGGACACCGGCACGATCGAGTGGACGGGCACCACCGCCCTGGTGGTCTCCATCGGCTTCGGTTGGATGATCGGCTTCTGGCTCTGGCAGGCGGCCCGCCGCAGCGAGCACTTCCACGGGCTCCCCGCGGAGGAGCGGCTGGACGGGGAGATCTCCGAGAACTCCGGCGAGTACGGCTTCTTCAGCCCGCACAGCGCCTGGCCGCTGTGGGTGGCGCTGGCCGTGGCGTTCACCGCGGTGGGCGTGGCGATCGGCTGGTGGATGGTGTTCATCGGCGCCTTCGCCATCATCCTGACCGCCATCGGTTGGATCTTCGAGTACTACCGCAACGAGTTCCAGCACTAGGGGGTCGGGCCGCCGCACCGCGCGACGGCCCCCCACCCGACGGCCGGACGCGTCCCCGGGACGCGTCCGGCCGTCTTTCCTGTCACGGCCCTGACCGCGTGTGGGGTGGCCGTCGGCAACCCCCCGCGTGTTCGTGTCATGGCCTCGCGTGCTCCCGTCCGGGTGCTCAGTGTCATGGCTTCTCACACTCCGACCCCGGTGTCGGAGTCATGGCCTCGCGTGCTCCCGTCCGGGTGCCCAGTGTCATGGCTTCTCACACTCCGACCCCGGTGTCGGAGTCATGGCCTCGCGTGCTCCCGTCCGGGTGCTCAGTGTCATGACTTCCCACCGGGGTAAGGTTTTCCTGCACTTGACCTGACAGGGCACCGCGGACACGGGTGCGCCCCGCGCGCCGAGGTCCCGTCGCAACGGAGGCTGGAGGTCCTTGTCGTGAAGGGACGAGTTCGCGCACCCCGCGCTCTGGCGGCGGCCGCCGCCGCGGTCGCGCTCGCCGCGACGGCCTGCACCGGCCCCGCCCAGCAGGAGCCGGCTGCGGCTCCCAGCGAGGAGGCCGAGACCGGGCCGCGGATCAGCGTCACCCCCGAGGAGGGGGCCTCCTCCGTCGCCCCCGACACCCCGGTACGGGTGTCGGTGGAGGAGGGCTCGCTCACCGACGTCCGCGTCGAGCAGTCCCCCGCCGGGGAGGAGGGTGAGGACGCCGGGGCGGCCGGGGACGCCGAGCAGTGGGAGTTCACCGGCGCCCTGAGCGAGGACGGCACCCGGTGGGTGAGCGACTGGAACCTGGCTCCGGGCTCCGCGGTCACCGTCCGCGCCACCGCCGAGGACGACGCCGGGGAGACCTCCGAGGCGGTCGTGGAGTTCTCCACCGAGGAGGCCGTGCCCGGGCGGCGCCTGGAACTGGCCTCCAACTTCCCCACCTCCGGCGACACCGTCGGCGTGGGCATGCCGGTCATCGTCAACTTCGACCTGCCGGTGACCAACAAGGCCCAGGTGGAGAACTCCATGGAGGTGACCTCCGAGCAGGGGGTGGAGGGCGCCTGGAACTGGGTCGGCGACAAGACCGCGGTGTTCCGCCCCCGCGAGTACTGGGAGCCCTACCAGCAGGTGAGCGTGGACCTGCGCCTGGCGGGGGTGGAGGCCTCCGAGGGCGTCTACGGGATCGAGAACCACCGTCTGGAGTTCGAGGTCGGCCGCGAGATGGTCTCGACCATGCACGTGCCCGACCACGAGATGCTGGTGGAGATCGACGGCGAGCCCGCGCGCACCATCCCCGTGAGCAACGGCGAGGCCTCCAAGCGCCTCAACACCACCACCTCGGGGACGCACCTGACCATGGAGAAGTACGAGTCCCTGGTCATGGACGCGGCCACCCTGGGCATCCCCGAGGACTCGCCCGACTACTACAAGCTCGACGTGGACTGGGCGGTGCGCACCTCCAACAGCGGCGAGTTCGCCCACGCCGCTCCCTGGAACGACAGGATCGGGTCGGCCGACACCTCCAACGGCTGCACGAACATGTCGGTGGAGGACGCCCGCTGGTTCTACGAGAACTCCCTGATGGGCGACGTCCTGGAGACCACCGGGACCGACCGGGAGCTGGAGTGGGACAACGGCTGGGGTTTCTGGCAGCGGTCCTGGGACGAGTGGCTGGACCAGAGCGCGACCGGCGAGCCTCAGGTGACCGACGGTTCGGGCACCCCCGGCTCCGTGCACGGCGAGGGGCTCTAGGCGGGCAGGTCCGGGGAGCCCTCCAGGAGGGCGTCCAGGCGCCCGGCGGTGTGCTCCCAGGTCCAGGAGCGGCTCACCCACGCGCGGCCGCGTGCGCCCATCTGGGCGGCGCGCCCGGGGTCCTTCAGCAGGGCGATGAGGGCGCGCGCGGAGGGGCCGGGCAGTGAGCCGTCCACGACCAGGCCGGTCTCGCCGTCCCGGACCGTGGCGGGTGCGCCCCCGGAGTTCCCCGCGACCACCGGCAGGCCGCAGGCCGAGGCCTCCAGGTAGACGATGCCCAGGCCCTCGGCCTCCAGGCCGCCCCTACGGCTGCGGCAGGGCATGGCGAACACGTCGGCGGCGTCGTAGTAGGGCGGCAGGTCGCGGTGGGGGACCGAGCCGGTGAAGACCACTGACGGCGTTCCGCGCGCGGCCGAGAGCAGGCTCCGGCGGTGGGGGCCGTCGCCGACGACGAGCAGGACCGCGTCGGGCACCTCGGCCAGGACGCGGGGCCAGGCGCGGATCAGGGTGTCCTGGCCCTTGCGTGGCACGAGCCGGGACACGCACAGCACCACGGGGCGGTCGCCCAGGCCCAGGCGGGCGCGGACCTCCTCGCCGCCGACGCCGGGCCGGAAGACCCCGGTGTCCACGCCGGGCGTCAGTTGGCGCATGCGGGCGGCCGCGTCGGGGGACAGGGCGCGGGCCAGGTGGCGGCGGGTGTACTCGCCCAGGTAGGTGACGGTGTCGGTGGTGTCGCCGATGCGGCGCAGCGCCTCGCGGGATCCGGGCATCGTGGCCCACCAGGTCTCGTGGCCGTGGCTGATGGCCACCTGGCGTTTGACGGGGGTGCCCTCGCCCAGCCCGGCGGCGAGCAGTCCCAGCGGGGCGGCGGCGCCGTAGAGCACCGTGTCGCAGCCCTCCAGGTCGGCGATGGCGCGTGCCCGCCGTGCCACGCGCGGCGTGGGCAGCAGGACGCGGGCGGCGTCGCGCACGACGGGGAAGGGCTGGCGCAGGTCGAAGTGCGGGTCGGCGGCGGCGTCGGCCCGGGCGGGGGAGGAGCAGTAGACCACGACCGATCCGCGGGGGCGGCGCAGGGCCATCTCGTGGACGAAGGCCTCGATGCCGCCGGGCTTGGGCGGGAAGTCGTTGGTGATGATCAGAGTTCGCGGCACAGGGGCGAGTCTAGGCGCGGCGGGGTCGGCGGGGGGCGTTCCACGCGGGCCGGGCCGCGGCGCGGGGCGGGTCCGGAAGACGGCGGTGCCCCGCGACGGCGTGCGTCGCGGGGCACCGGGGCCGGGCGCCGGTCAGGGGCGGACGGCGGTGACGAAGTTGGCGCGGTAGTAGTCGTTCAGGGTGACCGTGCCGATGGGGCGGGCCGAGGTGGAGGCGTGCACCATGACGTTGTCGCCCGCGTACAGGCCCACGTGCTCGGGGCCGCTGCCGCCGGGGTAGAAGAACAGCAGGTCGCCGGGCTGCTTGTTCTCCCAGGAGACCCGCTGGCCCGCGTTGACCTGCTGGTAGGTGGTGCGGGGCAGGCTGACTCCGGCGGAGGCCCAGGCGGCCTGGGTCAGGCCGGAGCAGTCGTAGGAGCCGGGGCCGGTGGCGCCCCAGCCGTAGGGCTTGCCGATCTGGGCGTAGGCGAAGTCCAGGGCGGTCCTGGCGTTGCCCGAGGCGGGGCCGGTGTAGCTGCCGCCGCCTCCTCCTCCGCCGCCGCTTCCGCCGCTGCCCCCGCCGCCGGTCTGGCCGACGTTCTGGGTGGCAGCGGCCTGCTCCTCCGCGGTCAGCTCCGAGAGGAGTCCCTCCTGCTCGTCGATGGCCTCCTCGGCCGCCTCGGTGGCCTCCTCGGCCTCCTTGAGGGCCTCGGCGGCCTCCTCCTCGGTGGCGCTGGCCTCGGCCTCCAGGGCCTCCAGGTTCTCCAGCTCGGTGACGTACTGCTCCAGGTTGCCGTCGTTCTGGGCCGACAGGTAGTCCAGGTCGGCCTGGTGGGTCAGGGCGTCCTCGGGGCCGGTGGAGCTGAGCAGTTGGTGGAAGGAGGTGAAGTCGACGCCGGTGTAGGTGGAGCTGGCGAGCTGCCGGGCGCCCAAGCCGAGTTCGGCGACCTTCTCCTCGGCGGCCTCAACCTCCTCCAGGATGCCCTCCAGCTCCTCCTGGGCGGCCTCGTGCGTCTCCTTGGCCTCGTTGTAGGCCGCGTTGAGCTCGATGTACTCCTCTTCGAGGGTCTCGATCTCCTCGCGGACCTCCTCGGCGGTCGGATCGGCGTAGGCCACCGCGGCGGGTAGCAGAAGGGCCGCGGCGGTCAGGGAGGACAAGACCGCGGTGCGGCGCCTGCGGACGTGACGGGATGCCAACACGTGGTAGACCTTTCTCCCCTTGTCCCATGCCGTGGGGAAGGGTCGAGGGATGCGCCGGGCGGGGGCTGGGGGCCTTCCGGGCGGGGCCGGGAGGGTGCGGGGCCGTGACCCGCGGGGTGGGGTCGGCCCGACCGGGGCGCGGCCGTCACCGCCAGGGGGCGGTGAATGAGGTGGCAACCGCGCTCGGCGATGAACACTAGTGCATCCGCCGGGTCGCTCTCAACCTTTTCGTGATGTTCCACCGGTTGGTGCTGCCTGTCCGAAAACCGGGTTGCTGTCCGTTAAACGGCGGCGGGCCGCCACCCGGCGGGTGACGGCCCTTCGTGCTTCGGTCCCCTCTACGGGCGGACGGCGAACTGGAACTGGCCGCCCCAGTAGGCGGCCAGGCCGACGACCTCGATGTTGCTGCCGCTGCTGGGCGCGTGCACCATCTGGCCGTTTCCGGCGTAGAGCCCGTCGTGGCTCAGGCCGCCGAAGAAGAACATGATGTCGCCGGGCTGGAGGGCGTTCATGTCGTAGATGCGGTTGCCCACCTCGGCCTGGGCGTAGGTGGTGCGGGGCAGGTCGACGCCGCCCGCGCGCCAGGCGGCCTGGACCAGGCCGGAGCAGTCGTAGCCGTTGGGGCCGGTGCCGCCCCACACGTAGGGCTTGCCGATCTGGGCGTAGGCGAAGTCCAGGGCCGCGCCCGCGCTGCCCGAGGCGGAGCCGGTGTAGGACTGTCCGCCGCTGCTGTCGGCGCCCTCGGCGGCCGGGTCGGAGTCGGGGAACTGGGCCAGGAGCGTCTCCTGCTCCTCCAGCTTCTCCTCGACGCCGGTCTTGGCCTCCTCGGCCTCCTCCAGCGCGGTCCCGGCCTCGTCCAGGGCCTCCTCGGCCTCGTCCTTGAGGGCGAACAGCCGCTCGTGGGAGGCGCCGAACTCGTCGAGCTGGGCCTTCTGGGCCTCCGACAGGTAGTTGAGGTCGGCGTTCTGCTCCAGCAGGCTCTCGGGGCCGTCGGAGGAGAGGATGTTGGTCATGGAGTCCAGGTCGCCGGACTGGTAGGTGGCGCTGGCGAGCTCCTGCACCTTGCCGCGCAGCTCCTCGTAGCGCTCCTCCTCGTCGCCGACCTGCTCGTCGAGGTCCTCGTAGAGGGTCTCGGCGACGTCGTGGTCCTCCTTGGCCTGGTTGTACTCCTCGACCGCGGTGGAGACCTCCTCGCGCAGCTCCTCGATCTTGTCTTCGACCTCGTCCTGGGTCGGCTCCGCGTAGGCGGTGCCGGGGACGAGCATGGTGCCCGCGACGACCGCGCTGATTCCGGTCGTGGCGGCGAATCGGCGAGCCGTACGTCGTCCACCGGGGTTCTTCATGGCGGTCCACGCTCCTTGGGGTCGGGCAAGTCCGCATAGGGGTGCGGGGAGAACAGTGACGGGGCCCGCGCGGGGCGCGGGCGCGGGTGAGTGTGCGGGTCCCGACCGGCGGGCTCAGTCGCGGCCTTGCTGTCCGGTGGAGCACTCACGTTCCGGGAAGAACCTAGCGGACCGTTCTGCACAGCTCAACCACGGGACCCCGTACGTGCCGGTGTTCACAGCGCGTGCCGTGGTCCGCGGCACGCGCGTCGTTCCTGGGAGGGAGCCGCGGACCGAGCGGGGTAACGAAGAGGTAACGCCTGGGGTCGGTGTGTCCCCGCGGCGCCGGGGCGGGGCCGCGCCCGCCCGTGCGGCGGGCGCCCGGCCCCGTCAGCCGTGCGACTCCAGGCGGCGAAGGAAGATCGTCGAGGGCACCGCGCGCGCCCCGGCGCGGCGCACCGCCGTCACGATCTCGCGGTCGGAGGTGACCACCGCGATCGGCCGCCCGGGGGGTTCGGCGCGCACCAGCCGCACGATCAGCTCGTCCGCGGTCTCCCCGGGCGCGCTGAACAGCAGCCGCACCCGGCGCGGCGCCGCCATCACCGGCGGGGTGTCCACGTCCGCGCCGTCGAACACGCACGTGATCTCGGCCTTGGTCCGGCTGGCCAGCCCCTCCAGGGAGTTCATCAGCCGGGTGCGCTGGTCGGCCAGGGGGAGGGTCCCGTAGCCGGTCTTGGTGACGTTGTAGCCGTCCACCAGCAGGTGCACCCGGGGCGCGGTGAGCAGGTGCTCCAGCAGGCCGGGGTCGTCGTCGGGCAGACCGCCCAGCGACACCCGCCGCTGCTGCTCGGTCTCGGCCACCAGGTCGGCGGGGCTGTCCAGGGCGGTGGGCAGTGCCAGTTCGCGGCGCAGGCCGTGGGAGGCCTCCACCAGCACGTCCAGCAGCACGCGCAGCCGCGCCTCGTCGGCGTTGCGCCCGGCGCGCACCGCCCGCCGGGCGTTGTCCAGCTGGGCCTCGGCGGCGGCCAGCCTCGATCTCAGCCGCCGGTTCTGCGACTCCAGCGCGCCGACCCGCGCGGCCGACTCCGACTCGCGTCCGGCCGTCTCGGTCAGCGCGCGCGAGGCCCGCTCGGTGGCCTCCTTGGCCCGCTGGCGCTCGGTGTGCACCTTGCGGCGCAGCTCGGCGATCTCGGTGCGCTGGGACTTGATCTGGGACCGCAGCCGCTCCAGCTCCTCCTGGTGGCCGTGCCGGGTCTCGTCCAGTTGGCGGCGGGCGGCGTCCAGGGCCTCCGCGGCCTGGTCCGCCTCCTTGGCGCTGGTCTGGCGCTCCAGCTCCCGGTGGACGTCCTCGACGATGCCGGGCCATCCCGGGGGCCGCAGCAGGTAGGCGGAGGCGGCCACGGCCACGGGGTCGGCCGCGGGGGGCACCACGCCCGAGCGCAGGCCCTCGGCCAGCTCGGGCCACACCTGGTCCACGCGGGCCGCGACCATGCCGCGGAAGGCCTCGTCGTTCTCCAGCTGGGCGGCGATCTGCGGTCCGGCGAGCCGGGCCCGGCGGCGCGGCTCGAACCTGGCGACCCTGCGCAGCAGCGGGGGCAGGTCGCTCGCGCGCATGCCGCCGAGCACGTCCGAGCCGTACTCGACGACCCGGGCGCGCACCTGCTCGGGCAGCGGCCGGGCCAGCCGTTCGCCGCCGTCACCGCCGTTGCCGTCACCGCCGCTGTCGCCGCCGTCATCGCCGACGCCGTGGCCGCGGTCCCGCGCCGGGTGGTCGCCACCGTCGAGCGGGTCGCCGCCGTCGGAGTCGCCGCCCGCACCGGGGCGGGCGCTCATGCCCGACCCGTCGGGCTCTCCGCCGAGGAGCCGGGGACCGGCCGGTCGGCGTCGGGGCGGGCGATGATCTCGACGCTGTCGGTGGCGCCGCACCAGCGGCACCGCACCCGCTCGATGGTCTCGGAGAGCACGGTGCGCTCCTCGACCCCGCCCTCACCGGCCAGGTCCAGGTGGACGTAGTCCTGGGAGCGCACGGTCCGGGTCACGTCGAACCGTGTGAGATTGCCGCATCCGGTGCACCGCCACCGCTCACTGTCACCCGGCATCGCGATCCCCACGGTTCCTCCCTCGTCTGGTGCTCTGGCGGGGCGGCGGCCCGGCCGCCGCCCCGATGACCCACATCTTTGCATGTCGGGCAGGTCAGACCGTATTCCGACGGGTTGTCCCCGCCGCCGACTACCCTGACCGGGTGGTTCGACAGTCCTCGGCGCCCGCCGGCGTGCAGACCAGCATCAGCGACCTCGGTACGCCGTTGGCCGCGGCGTCCTTCGTGGTGCTGGACCTGGAGACCACCGGCACCAGCGCCAGCGGCTCCCGGATCACGGAGGTCGGCGCGGTCAGGGTGCGCGGCGGCGAGGTCGTCGGCGAGTTCGCCACCCTGGTGGATCCAGGTACCCCCATACCGGCCAACATCACCCTCCTGACGGGGATCACCCAGTCGATGGTGGCCTCGGCCCCGCCGATGGAGGAGGTCCTGCCCCGGCTGCTGGCCTTCCTGGACGCCGAACCCGACACCGTGCTGGTGGCCCACAACGCGCCCTTCGACACCGGCTTCCTCAAGGCCGCGTGCGAACGCCACGGCACGGACTGGCCCGGCTACCCGGTCGTGGACACGCTGCGCCTGGCCCGCGCCGTGCTCGCGCGCGGCGAGACGCGCAACCACCGGCTGGCCACGCTGGCGGTCTACTTCGGGGTCCCGGTCGCGCCCAACCACCGCGCCCTGGAGGACGCCCGCGCCACCGTCGGCGTCCTGCACGGGCTCGTGGAGCGCCTGCGCCCCATGGGGGTGTCCAGCGTGGAGGAGCTGCGCGCGGTCACCAAGCCGCCCACCAAGGCCCAGCGCAGCAGGCGCCACCTGGCCGAGGGCCTGCCGGAGGAGCCGGGCGTGTACGTGTTCACCGACGCCCGCGGGGAGAGCCTCTACGTCGGCAAGAGCAAGAACCTGCGCCGCCGGGTGCGCACCTACTTCACCGCGGCCGAGAGCCGCCAGCGCATCCGCGAGATGGCGGGCCTGGTAGCGGGTGTGACCCCCATCGTGTGCTCCAGCGAGCTGGAGGCCTCCGTCCGCGAGCTGCGCATCATCGCCGAACGCAAACCGCCCTACAACCGGCGTTCGCGCAACCCCGAGCGGGCCTCCTGGGTCCGGCTCACCGCCGACGCCTTCCCGCGCCTGTCCGTGGTGCGCACGGCCGACGGCGAGGGCGCGGCCCACATCGGGCCCTACTCCTCGCCCCGCGAGGCCGAGCGCGCCAGGGAGGCGCTGCTCCACGTCTTCCCGCTGCGCCAGTGCGCGCACACCTTCCGGCCCCCGAAGGCGGCCGTCGGGGGAGACGGTGGAGGGGCCCGCGTCGCCCCGGAGGTGGTCACCTCGGGAGCGCGGTGGACGGGTCCGTGCGTGGTGGCCCAGCTGGGCCGCTGCGGCGCGCCCTGCGACGGCAGCGAGAGCGTGGCCGAGTACGCGGTGCACGCCGAGGCGGCGCGCGTGGCGATGACCGGGGACCCCGCCGCCGTGGTGGACGCGCACACCGCGCGCATCGGCGAACTCGCCGCCGACCTGCGCTACGAGGAGGCCGCGCACCTGCGCGACCGCCTCACCGCGTTCCTGCGCGGAGCCAGACGGGCCCAGCGCCTGTCGGCCATCGCCGCGGTCGCGCACCTGGTCGCCTCCCGCCGCACCGCCGCTGGCTGGGAGACCTGCGTGGTCCGCCACGGCCGCCTGGCCGCCAGCGCCGTGCTGCGCCCGGGCACCGACCCCGCCGCGTTCCTGGCCTCCCTCGTGGCCACCGCCGAGTACGTGCCCGCCGGGCACGGGCCCAGCCCCGGCGCGCTCCCGGGGGAGACCGAGCTGGTCCTGGACTGGCTCGCCGACCCCGCCACCCGGCTGGTCGAGATCGACGGGGAGTGGACATGCCCGTTGCGCAGCGCCGAGGCGCACACCGGGATGACACACTGGGCCCATGGCCGCGCTTCCGCTCAATGACGACTACCCCGTCCGCCGCGTCCCCGTCGTCTCGTACACGCTGGTCGCGGTCAACGTCCTCGTCTACCTGGTCTCACCGCAGGCGCTGACCGCGGTGTGGTACCCGGCGGACATGTTCGAGCGCTTCTGCGCGATCCAGGACTACTTCATGTACTGGGGGGCGGTGCCCGCCGAGATCACGGGCCGGACCGACCTGGTCCCGCACGCGGTCCCCGAGTGCGGGCAGCTCGACGGCAAGCCGGTGTGGTTCTCGGTGTTCAGCTCGATGTTCCTGCACAGCGGGCCCGGGCACCTGATCGGCAACCTGGTGTACCTGTTCGTGTTCGGGCCCGTGGTCGAGGACCGGATCGGCAAGCTGCGCTTCACGGGGCTGTACCTGGCCACCGGGGTCGCCGCCGCCTACGGCTTCGCGCTGACCGACGTCGACGCCGCCATGCCCATGGTGGGCGCGTCCGGGGCCATCTCGGGCGTACTGGGCGCCTACCTGGTCGTGCAGTTCCGCAGCCGGGTGACCACGCTGGTGTTCGGGGTGATCCCGATGCGCCTGCCCGGGTGGGCCGTGGTGGGCAGCTACTTCGCTCTTCAGTATCTTCTCTACGTCACCACATCGAGCGCCCCCGGCGCCGGAGGCGGCGTCGCCTACGCGGCGCACGTGTACGGGTTCGTCGCGGGGGTGGTCGTGGGACTGGTGGTCTACCGGCTGCGATGGCGCTCCGGGACGCGGCTGTCCGACGTCTACTAGGCGCACGCCCCGGTGCGCCCCGGCGCGGTCGTCGCGCCCGTCCCGACATTTTCCGAGGAACCGCCCTGGAGGCACAGTGATCACCGCGATCGTCATGATCAAGGCCGACGTCCACCGCATCCCCGAGGTCGCCGGGGCGATCGCGGAGATCGACGGGGTGAGCGAGGTCTACTCGGTCACCGGCGGCGTCGACCTCATCGCCATGGTGCGGGTGCGCAGGCACGAGGACCTGGCCGAGGTGATCCCCGGCCGGGTGAACAAGGTGCCCGGCGTGCTCTCCTCTGACACCCACATCTCCTTCCAGGCCTACTCCAGGCACGACCTGGAGTCGGCCTTCGCCCTGGGCTGGTAGCCGGTCGTGGCCGCTACCTGGAATGCGGAGGAGCCGAGGGTGCTCGCGCTGCCCTCGGGCAGGCTGGTGCGCGGCCGGGGCCTGAGGAGCCCGCTGCCGTCCGGGCCCGCGCCCGACCTCGGGCTGTACCTGCTGGGCCGCGAACCGGCGCCCGTGCCCTGGGAGGGGCGCTGGCTGCGGTGGCGGGACTTCGGGCTGCCCTCCGACCCCGGGGCCGTGCGCGCGGCCCTGCGCGAGGCGTGGGAGCGCGCCGGGTCCGAACGCGTCGAGGTCGCCTGCGGTGGCGGCCGGGGGCGCACCGGCACGGCGCTGGCGTGCCTGGCGGTGCTGGACGGGGTCCCCGCGCGCGAGGCGGTCGCCGTCCGCGCGCACTACTCGCCGCGTGCGGTGGAGACCCCCTGGCAGAGCCGTTTCGTGGCCCGCTTCGAGTCCTGAGCCCCGCCACGGGCGGACCACCGGCCCCGGCGGGCGGGCGGAACGCCGCGGGCGCGGCGACGGGTCGCCCCGCCGCCGCGCCCCCGGAGCGTGTTCACAGCGACTTGGCGTACTGCTGGCTGGTCTCCACCCAGCGCTCCAGCGCGCGCTCGGCGGCGCCGCTGTCCACCGCCGCGGCGGCCCGCTCGTACCCGGCGCGCACCGACTCCAGCAGGGGGCCCCGGATGCCGTCCACGGCGGCCAGGGCGGCGCCCGCGTTGAGCAGCACGGCGTCGCGCACCGGGCCGGTGCGGCCGGCCAGGAGGTCGCGCACGGCCTGGGCGTTGAACCCGACGTCGCCGCCGCGCAGGTCCTCGGGCCGTGAGCGGGCGATGCCCAGGTCGGCGGGGTCGAGCGTCTCGCGCCGGGCAGCGCCGTCACCCACCACCCACACGGTGGAGGTGGTCGTGGTGGTCAGCTCGTCCAGCCCGTCGTCGCCCCGGAACACCAGCGCCGAGGAGCCGCGGCGAGCGAACACCCCGGCGATCACCTCGCACATGCGCTCGTCGAACACCCCGATGGCCGAGGTGGTGGGCTGGGCCGGGTTGGTCAGCGGGCCCAGGAAGTTGAACACCGTCGGCACCGCCAGTTCGCGGCGGGGCTTGGCTGTGAAGCGGAACGAGGGGTGGAAGACCGGGGCGAAGCAGAAGGCGATGCCCGCCTCCTCGGCCACCCGCACGGTCAGCTCCGGCGGCAGGTCCAGGACCACGCCCAGGCGCTCCAGCACGTCGGCGGTGCCGCAGGAGGAGGACGCCGCCCGGTTGCCGTGCTTGACCACGCGGGCGCCCGCGGCCGAGGCCACGATCGCCGCCATCGTGGACACGTTCACGGTGTGCGCGCGGTCGCCGCCGGTGCCGACGATGTCCAGGGTCGGCCCGGGGACGTGGATGCGCACGGCGTTGTCGAGCATGCCCCGGGCCAGGCCGGTCACCTCCGACACGCTCTCGCCCTTGGCGCGCAGCGCGATGGCGAACCCGGCGATCTGGGCGTCGGTCGCGGCCTCGGACATGATCTCGTTCATCGCCCACGCGGTGTCGTCGGCGCTCAGGGTCCGTCCGCTCAGCAGGGCGGTGATGAGGTTGGACCAGGTCCGCTCGGTCACGGCGGACGGCTCGTCGGAGTTCGCGGCTCCGGATCCGGCGGGAGGGTTGGCTGCGGGGACGTTCATCTGGGTTGCTCCACGGTGAAGGAACGGGCACGGAAGGGGCCGGGGGCGCGGCGCGCGGGCGGGCCGCCCTCAGGCGCTGGGAGGAAGGGGCGCGGCGTGGGCGCGCCATCGCCCGATGTCGGCGCCGTGGTGCAGGGCCGCGCCCACCGCGCGGCGGCGGCGCGGCTCCGCGTCGCCGCGGTGGCCCGTTCCGAGACCGTCTCGCACGCGTGTCACCCGTTCAGGGCCGCCGCGACCCGCTGGCGCATGAGCTCGGCCAGGGCTTCGGCGAGCGCGACGGGGTCGATCGGGTGGCTGACGACCTGCTCGGCCTGGGACCAGGTGGCCAGCCAGCCGTCGTCGCGCCGTCCCACCAGCAGCAGGACCGGCGGGCAGCGGTAGATCTCGTCCTTGACCTGGCGGCACAGGCCCATCCCGCCGACGGGGGAGGCCTCGCCGTCGAAGATCGCCACGTCCACGCGTGCGGCGGGGTCGGTGTCCTCCAGCTTGCGCAGGACCATGGGCGCGGTCGCGCACTCGACGAACTCCACGAGGGGAACGTCGGCAGAGGGGCGCCGGCCGACCGCCAGCCGCACCTGCTCGCGGGTGTCGGCGTCGTCGCTGTAGACCAGCACGCGCATCCTGGCACCCGTGTCCGTACCGCTGACCACCATCGCGCAACCGTCCCATCGCTTCTGTCCGCGGCCGTCGCCGTGGGGGTGCGGCCGGGGCGTTCGTTGGCTGTATGCCCTCTGACTGTATTGCCTCGGGGCCCCGCTGCACAGAAGAGGGGCCGGGGGCGTGCCGGGTACTGAGACCTGGGCCACCACATTCAGAGCACGGGCTAACCCCACCCCCAAGTCCTGTTATCAAAAGGTGATTTTCTTGATGTCTGGCCGTAACCTGTCGTAGGCCGGGCCGACACCTCAGGGGTGCTGGATCGCCCTAGCCGCAGGGGATCCCGAATTTCGGTCACTCTGGGTATGTTACTGGTGTGGCTGGAGGGGCAAAGCCGATACAGTAACGTCCGAGTCACGATCAACCGGTGCCAGCTGGCCGTCCGGGGCCCCAGAGCGCCCCGTACCGGGCCTGACCCGCCCTGTTACGGAGAGTCGGGTACGGCCCTCTCCGAGATGCCGTAATAATGCTGGCGTGGCGACAGCAACCGCGAACCCAAAATCAGCACCGACACCAGCACATGGTGCGGCAAAGCGTCCTGACCTGGTGAGCGTTGGCACCATCGTTTGGTTGGCCAACGAGCTCATGTTCTTCGCTGCGCTGTTCGCGATGTACTTCACGATCCGATCGGTGACCAACGGAAACCCCGACCTGGGGCAGTGGCCCGACACCCACCTGAACGTGCCGTGGGCGTCGGCGATCACCGTGGTCCTGGTGGCTTCGAGCTTCACCGCGCAGGCCGGCGTTTGGGCCGCCGAGCGCGGTGACGTCAAGAAGCTGCGTATGTGGTTCTTCATCACGTTCTTCATGGGCCTGTTCTTCGTCCTTGGGCAGGCCTACGAGTACTACGAGCTCATCTTCCACGGGGGCCTGACTCTTCAGTCGAGCGCTTACGGGTCGATGTTCTACCTGACCACGGGCTTCCACGGACTCCACGTCATCGGTGGGCTGATCGCGTTCCTCATCATGTTGGGACGTACGTACGCCGCGAAGCGCTTCACCCACCAGCAGGCGACCAGCGCGATCGTCGTGTCCTACTACTGGCACTTCGTCGATGTGGTCTGGATCGCTTTGTTCTTCACCATCTACTTCATCCAGTAACCCGAAACGGGGAAACCGTGAAATGGATTACCGCGCGGCGGCGGCATCCCCTGGCGGGGTATGTCGTCGTCATCCTCGCGCTAGCCCTGTTCGGGGTGGGGTACGCCGCTCTGGCGCCCACCGCGGACCAGGCCCAGGCGCAGACTCTGGCCGCTGAGGCTCCTCCTTCGGCCGATGAGGTCGATGTGGCCAACGGCGAGGACATCTTCAACCAGACGTGCGCGACCTGTCACAACTACGACGGCAGTGGCACCTACGGTGAGGACGGGGAGTACACCCGGGGTCCTGACATCCGTGACTCGGGTGCGGCGGCCATCGATTTTCAGGTCAGCACGGGGCGTATGCCGTCGATGAACCCCGACGCGCAGATGCCGCGCAAGCCGATGGCGATGTCGGAGGAGGATCTGCAGGACCTGATCGCGTACTACAACGCGCAGATCAGGACTGGTGGTCCTGATGTTCCTTATGACGTTCCGGGTGAGGCGCCCGAGCGTGGGGAGTTCGAGGACGAGGCTTCTTATGAGGCCGCGCTTGAGGAGTTCGAGGCCGAGTACGAGGCTTACGTCCAGGGCGCTGACGACACTGACATGGGTATGCGTCTGTACCTGACCAACTGTGCGCATTGCCATGGTTGGTCTGGTGGGGGTGGTGCTCTTACGGATGGTCGTTGGGCTCCGGAGATTCATGACGCGTCCGCGCGTCAGATCTATGAGGCGATGGTCAGTGGTCCGGGTGCGATGCCGATGTTCAGTGACACGGTGATCGAGCCGGAGGAGAAGCAGGAGTTGATCTCCTATATCAAGACTCTCCAGGCCGAACCCAACGCCGGAGGCATTTTCGATCTGGACCGTGTCGGCCAGGTCGCCGAGGGTTTGATCAGCTGGGTCGTCGGCCTCGCTCTGATCATTGCCTGCGCGATCTGGATCACCGCGAAGCAGCGAGCTCATGACTGAGAACAACAGCAACGACAGCAGCGGGGGAGAGGCCACGCCCGAACGCGTGGTCGGCACCCCCAAGGCCGGAGACCCCGTGGTCTCCGGCACTTCCACGACTTCGGAGGGGGTCCACGAAGGACCGTACAAGGCCTCCGAGACGCACGCGCGGCCGGAGGAGATGCAGCGTCGGGGCGAGAAGCTCGCCTCGGTGTGGTTCGTGATCGCCTTCCTGGGCGGGATCGGCTTCCTGGTCGCCTACTTCCTCTTCGGTCCGAGCCGGATCGCCGACCCGCAGATCGCCCAGTACTCGAACATGCTGCTGGGCGGCACGCTGACGCTGGCCATGTTCGGCATCGGTGCGGGTATGACGGTGTGGGCGCGTCAGGTGATGCCGCACTACGAGGTGGCCTCTCCCTACGACGAGCTGCCCTCGGACGAGAAGGAGAAGGGCTCCTTCAGCGCCTTCTTCATGCGGGGCGCCGACGAGAGCGGTTTCACCAAGCGTCCGCTGATGCGCCGCACGCTCATCCTGGCGATGCTGCCGCTGGGGCTGGCACCGATCGTGCTGCTGCGCGACACCGGCCCGCTGCCCGGCGACAAGCTCAAGACCACGCCGTGGCGCGACGGCCGCCGGATGTACGTCGAGGGCACCCACCGCGCCATTCGCGCGGAGGACTTCGAGAACGACCCCAACGGGATGATCTCGGCCCTGCCCGCGATCGACGACGACCACTACCCGCACGGGATCAGCCTCAACGACCAGGCCAAGTCCGTCATCCTCCTGATCAAGGTCCCCGAGGAGGACTGGCAGGAGCGGATGACCGAGGAGGTCGAGGGCGCCGACGGTCAGACGCGTCTGAACTGGACGCACAACGGCATCGTCGCCTACTCCAAGATCTGCACCCACGTGGGCTGCCCCGCGGCCCTGTACGAACGCACGACGCACCGCATCCTGTGCCCGTGCCACCAGTCGACGTTCGACGCGTCGAACGCGGCCGAGGTCGTGTTCGGTCCGGCGCACCGGCCGCTGCCGCAGCTGCCGATCGGTGTCGACGACGAGGGCTACCTCATCGCGACCGGCGACTTCGTCGCGCCGCCCGGTCCGACGTTCTGGGATTACGCGAAGGACTAGCCGATGAGTAAGACCACGCAAGCACCCAAGGCGCTTCGCGGCGTCGGCAACTTCATCGACGACCGCTTCCACCTGGCCAAGACCGGCGAGAAGAACCTGCGCAAGGTCTTCCCGAACCACTGGTCGTTCATGCTGGGCGAGATCGCGCTCTACTCGTTCATCATCCTGCTGCTCACAGGTGTCTTCCTCACGCTCTGGTTCAAGCCGAGCATGCTGGAGGTCATCTACGACGGCTCCTACGAACGCCTCCAGGGCGTTCCCATGTCGGAGGCCTACGCCTCCACGCTCCACATCACCTTCGAGGTGCGCGGCGGGCTCCTGGTCCGCCAGATCCACCACTGGGCCGCGCTGATCTTCGTGGCCTCGCTCGTCGTGCACATGCTCCGGGTGTTCTTCACCGGTGCGTTCCGCAAGCCGCGCGAGATCAACTGGCTGATCGGCGTCGCGATCTTCGTCCTGGCGATGCTGGAGGGCCTCTTCGGCTACTCGCTGCCCGACGACCTGCCCTCGGGCATGGGCGTGCGCATCCTCCAGGGCGTGATGATGGCGCTGCCGCTCATCGGCCCGTACGTGTCGATGTTCCTCTTCGGCGGGGAGTTCCCCGGCGAGGACATCATCACGAGGCTGTACATGCTGCACGTGCTCGCGATCCCGGCCCTGCTTCTGGGTCTGATCGTCGCGCACTTCATGATCCTGTGGCACCAGAAGCACACCCAGTACCCCGGTACCGGGCGCACGGACAAGACCGTGGTCGGAACACCCATGTTCCCGGCCTTCGCGGTCAAGGCGGGCGGGTTCTTCTTCTTCACGTTCGCGGTGATCGCCCTGCTGAGCGCGTTCGTGCAGATCAACCCGATCCACCTGTTCGGGCCCTTCACCCCGACGTCCATCACCTCCGGGCTCCAGCCCGACTGGTACATGGGCTTCATGGAGGGGTCGCTGCGCATCTTCCCGAACTGGTTCGACATCGCGCCCTTCGGTTACGCGATCCCGACCGGTGTGCTGGTGCCGGGCCTGGTCATCCCGGGCCTGATCTTCGGCGGACTGGCCGCATGGCCGTTCATCGAGCAGTGGATCACCGGCGACAAGCGCGCGCGCAACGTCGCCGACCGTCCGCGCAACGCACCGGTGCGCACCGGCGTGGGCGTCATGGGCATCACCTTCTACGGCCTGCTCTGGCTGGCGGGGTCCAACGACATCATCTCGGAGACCTTCTCGATCAGCCTGTACATGACCACGTACATCTTCCGTGTGCTGGTCATCGTGGGTCCGATCGCGGCCTTCTTCATCACCAAGCGCATCTGCCTGGGGCTGCAGCGCCGCGACCGGGAGACCCTGGAGCACGGCTACGAGAGCGGCACCATCCAGCAGCTGCCCAGCGGTGAGTTCGTGGAGGTGCACAAGCACAGCTCCCCGGAGACGGTGCATGTTTTGGAGAGCAAGCCGGTCATCACCTCGACGGCACTGAAGGACGACTCCGACGCGGACGGCAGGGGTGTGGAGAACCCCGAGGCCCGCAAGGGCAGCGGCAGGCTCCGCAAGGCCCTGGCGCGTTGGTACACCAAGGACGACGTGTCCCTGGAGGGGGTGGAGGCGCACAACGGCCACCACCCGCACCACTCCTCCACCGAGGCGGAGAAGGAGGCGGCCCACCACTAGGGCCCCTCACCCCACCTCCTCGACGGACCCGGTCGCACCGCGACCGGGTCCGTCGTGTTGTCGGGCGACATGCGGGCGACACCGGACCCGTCGCGGGGCTCCTCGCGGCCCGTGTGACATGAAGCCCTCCCGCCCGTGTGCCGGGGGTCCGCCGGGCCTGCTCCCCGATACCGGACGGGCCCGGGGCATGAGCGGGATGACCAGCCGCGACGTTCTTTTTCTCGTGTGCGGAGTCCCTTTGGCACGCACAATTATGTGAATTTTGGGACGCCCGTGACGCGTGTTTAGTGGGCGTGCTGTTCATGCCTAGAAGGTGTCGAATTTCCGTTTCTCTCCATGGCTCGCGGAGCCTGGAAGCCCGTGTGCGTAGGCGGTCCAGCCCTCCTGCGGCGTCTCGGAGGGGGCGATAACAGGGGGGCGGATTCGGGTCTTGCTGAGATGCCGTAATAATGCTGGCGTGGCGACAGCAACCGCGAACCCAAAATCAGCACCGACACCAGCACATGGTGCGGCAAAGCGTCCTGACCTGGTGAGCGTTGGCACCATCGTTTGGTTGGCCAACGAGCTCATGTTCTTCGCTGCGCTGTTCGCGATGTACTTCACGATCCGATCGGTGACCAACGGAAACCCCGACCTGGGGCAGTGGCCCGACACCCACCTGAACGTGCCGTGGGCGTCGGCGATCACCGTGGTCCTGGTGGCTTCGAGCTTCACCGCGCAGGCCGGCGTTTGGGCCGCCGAGCGCGGTGACGTCAAGAAGCTGCGTATGTGGTTCTTCATCACGTTCTTCATGGGCCTGTTCTTCGTCCTTGGGCAGGCCTACGAGTACTACGAGCTCATCTTCCACGGGGGCCTGACTCTTCAGTCGAGCGCTTACGGGTCGATGTTCTACCTGACCACGGGCTTCCACGGACTCCACGTCATCGGTGGGCTGATCGCGTTCCTCATCATGTTGGGACGTACGTACGCCGCGAAGCGCTTCACCCACCAGCAGGCGACCAGCGCGATCGTCGTGTCCTACTACTGGCACTTCGTCGATGTGGTCTGGATCGCTTTGTTCTTCACCATCTACTTCATCCAGTAACCCGAAACGGGGAAACCGTGAAATGGATTACCGCGCGGCGGCGGCATCCCCTGGCGGGGTATGTCGTCGTCATCCTCGCGCTAGCCCTGTTCGGGGTGGGGTACGCCGCTCTGGCGCCCACCGCGGACCAGGCCCAGGCGCAGACTCTGGCCGCTGAGGCTCCTCCTTCGGCCGATGAGGTCGATGTGGCCAACGGCGAGGACATCTTCAACCAGACGTGCGCGACCTGTCACAACTACGACGGCAGTGGCACCTACGGTGAGGACGGGGAGTACACCCGGGGTCCTGACATCCGTGACTCGGGTGCGGCGGCCATCGATTTTCAGGTCAGCACGGGGCGTATGCCGTCGATGAACCCCGACGCGCAGATGCCGCGCAAGCCGATGGCGATGTCGGAGGAGGATCTGCAGGACCTGATCGCGTACTACAACGCGCAGATCAGGACTGGTGGTCCTGATGTTCCTTATGACGTTCCGGGTGAGGCGCCCGAGCGTGGGGAGTTCGAGGACGAGGCTTCTTATGAGGCCGCGCTTGAGGAGTTCGAGGCCGAGTACGAGGCTTACGTCCAGGGCGCTGACGACACTGACATGGGTATGCGTCTGTACCTGACCAACTGTGCGCATTGCCATGGTTGGTCTGGTGGGGGTGGTGCTCTTACGGATGGTCGTTGGGCTCCGGAGATTCATGACGCGTCCGCGCGTCAGATCTATGAGGCGATGGTCAGTGGTCCGGGTGCGATGCCGATGTTCAGTGACACGGTGATCGAGCCGGAGGAGAAGCAGGAGTTGATCTCCTATATCAAGACTCTCCAGGCCGAACCCAACGCCGGAGGCGTCTTCCACCTCAATCGCATCGGCCAGGTCGCCGAAGGACTCATCGCCTGGGTCGTCGGGCTCGCTCTGATCATTGCCTGCGCGATCTGGATCACCGCGAAGCAGCGAGCTCATGACTGAGAACAACAGCAACGACAGCAGCGGGGGAGAGATCACGCCCGAACGCGTGGTCGTCACCCCGAAGACGAACGGGACGCACTCCGAGCGCCCGGCCGCGGCCCCCACGGTCGGCGGGGCCGAGCCCGAGCGCGTCGTCGGCACCCCCAAGGCCGGGAATCCGCTGGTCTCCGACGCCTCCGGTGCCGCCGCGGACGAGCACACCGGTCCGTACAAGGCCTCCGAGACGCACGTGCGGTCGGAGGAGACGCAGCGTCGGGGCGAGAAGCTGGCTTCCCTGTGGTTCGTGATCGCCTTCCTGGGCGGGATCGGCTTCCTGGTCGCCTACTTCCTCTTCAGCTCCAGTGCGATCGCCGACCCGCAGATCGCCCAGTACTCGAACATGCTGCTGGGCGGCACGCTGACGCTGGCCATGTTCAGTATCGGTGCGGGTATGACGGTGTGGGCGCGTCAGGTGATGCCGCACTACGAGGTGGCCTCTCCCTACGACGAGCTGCCCTCGGACGAGAAGGAGAAGGGCTCCTTCAGCGCCTTCTTCATGCGGGGCGCCGACGAGAGCGGTTTCACCAAGCGTCCGCTGATGCGCCGCACGCTCATCCTGGCGATGCTGCCGCTGGGGCTGGCACCGATCGTGCTGCTGCGCGACACCGGCCCGGTTCCGGGTGACCTGATGAAGAAGACGATGTGGGAGCACGGCCGCCGCATCGTCGTGGAAGGGAGCGGCCGCCCCCTCCGGCCCGAGGACTTCGAGAACGACCCCAACGCGATGGTCTCGGCCCTGCCCGCCGCCGATGACGAGCACCACCACCTCTCACTGACCGACCAGGCCAAGACCGTCATCATCCTGATCAAGATCCCCGAGGAGGACTGGCAGGAGCGGATGACCGAGGAGATCGAGGGAACCGGCGGCCAGACGCGTCTGAACTGGACGCACAACGGCATCGTCGCCTACTCCAAGATCTGCACCCACGTGGGCTGCCCCGCGGCCCTGTACGAACGCACGACACACCGCATCCTGTGCCCGTGCCACCAGTCGACGTTCGACGCGTCCAACGCCGCGGAGGTCGTGTTCGGTCCGGCGCACCGGCCGCTGCCGCAGCTGCCGATCGGCGTTGACGACGAGGGCTACCTCATCGCGACCGGCGACTTCGACGAACCCACGGGCCCCACGTTCTGGGAATACGCGAGGGACTAGCCGATGAGTAAGACCACGCAAGCACCCAAGGCGCTTCGCGGCGTCGGCAACTTCATCGACGACCGCTTCCACCTGGCCAAGACCGGCGAGAAGAACCTGCGCAAGGTCTTCCCGAACCACTGGTCGTTCATGCTGGGCGAGATCGCGCTGTACTCGTTCATCATCCTGCTGCTCACAGGCGTCTTCCTCACGCTCTGGTTCAAGCCGAGCATGACCGAGATCGTCTACGACGGCTCCTACGAGCGCCTCCAGGGCGTCATGATGTCGGAGGCCTACGCCTCCACGCTCCACATCACCTTCGAGGTGCGCGGCGGGCTCCTGGTCCGCCAGATCCACCACTGGGCCGCGCTGATCTTCGTCGCGGCGTTGACCGCGCACATGCTCCGGGTGTTCTTCACCGGCGCGTTCCGCAAGCCGCGCGAGATCAACTGGCTGATCGGCGTCGCCATCTTCGCCATCGCCCTCATCGAGGGCCTCTTCGGCTACTCGCTGCCCGACGACCTGCCCTCGGGCATGGGCGTGAGGGTCCTCCAGGGTGTCATCCTGGCGATCCCCCTGGTGGGTTCCTACCTGTCGATGTTCCTCTTCGGCGGGGAGTTCCCCGGCGAGGACATCATCTCCCGGCTGTACATGCTGCACGTGCTGGCGCTGCCGGCGGTGCTGCTGGGTCTGATCGTCGCGCACTTCATGATCCTGTGGCACCAGAAGCACACCCAGTACCCGGGGGTCGGGCGCACGGACAAGACCGTGGTCGGAACGCCCATGTTCCCGGCCTTCGCGATCAAGGCGGGCGGGTTCTTCTTCTTCACGTTCGCCGTGATCACGCTCCTGGGCGCGTTCGTGCAGATCAACCCGATCCACCTGTTCGGGCCCTTCAGCCCGACGTCCATCACCTCCGGGCTCCAGCCGGACTGGTACCTGGGCTTCATGGAGGGCGCGCTGCGCATCTTCCCGAACTGGTTCGACTTCTCCATCGGGGGCTACCCGTTCATCATCGGCGTCCTCGTCCCCGGTCTGGGGATCATGGGCCTGCTGTTCGGCGCCCTGGGCGTGTGGCCGTTCATCGAGCAGTGGATCACCGGCGACAAGCGCGCGCACAACGTCGCCGACCGTCCGCGCAACGCGCCGGTGCGCACCGGTATGGGTGTCGCCGGGATCATCTTCTACGGTGTGCTGTGGATGTCCGGATCCAACGACATCATCTCGGAGACCTTCTCGATCAGCCTGTACACGACCACGTACATCTTCCGTGTGCTGGTCCTCGTCGGCCCGGTGGTGGGGTTCTTCGTCGCCAAGCGCATCTGTCTGGGGCTGCAGCGCCGTGACCGGGAGACCCTGGAGCACGGCTACGAGAGCGGCACCATCCAGCAGCTGCCCAGCGGTGAGTTCGTGGAGGTGCACAAGCACAGCTCCCCGGAGACGGTGCATGTTTTGGAGAGCAAGCCGGTCATCACCTCGACGGCACTGAAGGACGACTCCGACGCGGACGGCAGGGGTGTGGAGAACCCCGAGGCCCGCAAGGGCAGTGGCAGGCTCCGCAAGGCCCTGGCGCGTTGGTACACCAAGGACGACGTCTCCTTGGAGGGGGTGGAGGCGCACAACGGCCACCACCCGCACCACTCCTCCACCGAGGCGGAGAAGGAGGCGGCCCACCACTAGCGCACCCGCGTGTGGGTGAGGGACCCGGCCGCGGCGCGGCCGGGTCCGTCGTGTTCGCGGAGCAGGGTCCCGCACACGGCGGAAGCCGGCCGCCCCCTCTTCCGGGGGCGGCCGGCTCCCGTGCGTCCGGTGTGGGCCGCGGAGGGCTCAGCCGGCGTAGATGTCGTCGATCTCCTTGCTCCACTGCTTGCTGACCACGTGGCGCTTGACCTTCAGGGAGGCGGTCATCTGGCCGCTCTCCTCGGTGAAGTCGCTGGGCAGGATCTTGAACTTCTTGATCCCCTCGGCCTTGGACACCGCGTCGTTGGCGTTGTCCACGGCCTCCTGGATGGCGGCGTTCAGGTCCGGGTCCCCGGTCAGGTCGGCGATCTCGCCGCTCTTGCCGTTGGCCTCGCGCCACTGGACGAACGACTCGGGGTCGATCGTGATCAGCGCGGCGATGAACTTGCGGTTGTCGCCGACCACCATGCACTGGCTGACCAGGGCGTTGGCGCGGATGCGGTCCTCCAGGACGGCCGGGGCGACGTTCTTGCCGCCCGCGGTCACGATGATCTCCTTCTTGCGTCCGGTGACGCTCAGGAAGCCGTCGTCGTCCAGCGTGCCGAGGTCGCCGGTGCGGTAGAAGCCGTCCTCGGTGAAGGCCTCCTTGGTGGCCTTCTCGTTCTTCCAGTAGCCGACCATGATGTGGTCGCCCTTGAGCAGGATCTCGCCGTCCTCGGCGATTTTGATGGTGGTGCCGGGCAGCGGCTGGCCCACGGTGCCGATCTTGTTGAACTCGGGGCTGTTCACCGAGGTGGGGGCGGTGGTCTCGGTGAGGCCGTAGCCCTCGATGATGGTGAAGCCGATGCCGCGGAAGAAATGGCCCAGACGCGCGCCCAGCGCGGATCCGCCGGAGACGGCGTACTCGGCGTTGCCGCCCAGGGCCGCCAGGAGCTTGCCGTAGACCAGCTTGCTGAACAGCGTGTGCTTGAGCTTGAGGCTCAGGGGGATCCGGCCGGTGGCCAGGGCCTTGCTGTAGGCGACGGCGGTGTCGGCGGCGGCGTTGAAGATCTTGCCCTTGCCCTCGGCCGCGGCCTTCTGCTCGGCCTTGGTGTAGACCTTCTCGAACACGCGGGGGACCGCGAGCAGGAAGGTGGGCCGGAACGCCGAGAACTGCTCGATCAGCTCGGGGCCGGTGGAGGGGAAGTGGCCCAGGGTGGCTTTGGCCTCGATCACCATGACCTGCACGAAGCGGGCGAAGACGTGGGCCAGCGGCAGGAACAGCAGCGTGGAGGGGTTCTCCTTGCTGCGCAGGACCTGGCGGGCCGGGCCCTCCAACGCGTTGTGGGAGATGAAGAGGAAGTTGCGGTGGGTGAGCTCGCAGCCCTTGGGGCGGCCGGTGGTGCCCGAGGTGTAGATGAGGGTGGCGAGATCGTCGGCCTTGACCGCCGTGCGGCGCTTCTCCAGCGCCTCGTCGCTCACCTCCGAGCCAGCGGAGCGCAGCTCGGCGTACCCGGGGTCGTCGAACCGCCAGACGGGGCCGAGCTCGGGGGTGCGGGCGCGGACCGACTCGACGCGCTCGGCGTGGGCGTCGTTCTCCACGAAGGCGGCCTTGGCGCCGGAGTCGGTGAGGATCCACTCGATCTGCTCGGCGGAGGAGGTCTCGTAGATCGGGACGGTCACGCCGCCGACGGACCAGATGGCGTAGTCGACGACCGTCCACTCGTAGCGGGTGCGCGACATCAGGGCGACGCGGTCGCCGTGCTCGATGCCCGCGTCGATCAGGGCCTTGGCGTACGCGGCGATGTCGGCGTGCAGCTCCGCCACGGTGACGTCGTGCCACTGGCCGGACTCCTGGCGACGGGCGGTGACGGCGTTGGGCTCGCTGGCCGCGCGCGCGTAGAGCGTGTCGGTCAGTCGCGCGTCGTCGGAGATCTCAGCCTTCGCGGGAGAGCTGTATTCGCGCACGTGGTGCTCCTGGACGTGTACGGGTTCGGGTAGTACGGGACGTGATGACCGTAACAACACCACCCTACTCATGAGTAGAACACGTTGTCGTTCGGTATCCAACGGTGACCCTGGGTCGTGCCCGGCGCGGCGGACGCGGTGGTGCCCGGGCGGGGGAAGAATGTGGATCTTTCCCTCGTACGCACGCGAGACTATACGCCCGGCGTAGTGTTTGCGCACGTCGTGAGAACTATGCGCTGTATGTGAATCTTGGGTCCTTTGTGCTTTTTCGCGGTCATTGCGCTTTCCCCTCGGCCTCACTCCCCGTAGCGGCGCCCGCGTCCCTGATTCGCCCCTGAACCTGCCCTGAGAAACCTCCCCGGCGCCCGGACGTCCGGTTACCTTGAAGCAGAACGCGGCGCGAAGGAGGAAGCTGACATGACGGAGAACACCGGTCGCAACGGCGGTCCGGGTGCGGGCAGGGGCGAGGACCCCGACCTCATCGACGACGCGCTGAAGCTGGTGACCACCCTCCAGCGCAGGCTGCTGACGGCCGGGGTCAAGCGCGGGGTCGGCGCCGTGACCTCGCCGCCCCCGAGCAAGGGAGACGTGTGGGAGGAGGCCATCCGCCTGGAGACGGGCGACCGGCGCCCCCCGCTGGAGGAGCTCCTCGACATCGTGCGCACGTCCGGCCCCGAGGTCGTCGGGCACCTCGGCCGCGCCGGACTGGCCGCCGTCGGCGCCCTTGGCCGCACCTGGGACGTGGTCGAGCGCTCCCTGGAGCAGACCCGCGCCGACGGCGCCGCGGAGCGCGGTCCGCAGGGCCGGACGCAGGGTGGCGAAGGCGGGACGGAAGGCGAGGAACGCCAGGTCACCGCGGGGTGAACGGGAGGAGATCACGGTTCGACTCCGGGGGTGTCGGGGGTCGCCTCATGCCTGGTTTAATCAGATGGCATACATCATCTGAAAACACTTTGCCATGAACCTTGAGACTTATGTCAGAGTTCGGGCGTAAGTACGAAGGAGCTGCCCCCATGCTGACCATCGGCGTAGACATCGGCGGGACCAAGGTCGCCGCCGGGGTCGTCGACCCCGAAGGGCAGATCCTCGACAAGGTCAAGTACCCCACCCCCTCCAACGACCCGCAGGCCCTGGCCGACGTCGTGGCCAGGGCCGTCGGGGAGCTGTGCGGCCGCCAGGAGGCCGACGCCGTCCGGGCCGTCGGGGTGGGTGTGGCGGGGTTCGTGGACGAGGACCGCGCCACCGTCCAGGTCGCCGTCAACCTCGGCCTGCGCGACGAGCCCCTCCGCGACCACGTCCAGGAGCGCGTCGGGATGCCCGTGGTCATCGAGAACGACGCCAACGCCGCGGCCTGGGCCGAGGCCAGGTTCGGCGCCGGGCGCGGCAGCGACCACATCGTGTGCATCACCCTGGGCACCGGCATCGGCGGCGGCCTGGTCATCGACGGCGCGCTGCACCGCGGCCGCTACGGCGTGGCCGCGGAGGTCGGGCACTACCGGATGGTCCCGCACGGCCGCCGCTGCGCCTGCGGCAACCACGGCTGCTGGGAGCAGTACGCCAGCGGCCGCGCCCTGGTCGCCGAGGCCCAGGACCTGGCGCTGACCGACCCCGTGGCCGCCGAGCGCATGCTCAAGCTCGCCGACGGCGTCATCGACCAGGTGGAGGGCCACGTCATCACCCAGGCGGCGCTGGAGGGGGACAGGGCCGCCCTGGAGTGCTTCGCCAAGGTGGGGGAGTGGGCCGGGCACGGCCTGGCCGACCTGGCCGCCATCCTCGACCCCGAGTGCTTCGTCCTGGGCGGCGGAGTCTCCGACGCCGGGTCCATCCTGCTGGACCCGGTCCGCGCCGCCTTCGCGCGCAACGTCCCGGGCCGCCCCGGACGCCGCATGGCCGATGTGCGCCTGGCCGAACTCGGCGGAGAGGCGGGCATCGTCGGCGCCGGCGACCTCGCCCGGCACTGACCCGGCCACCGGAGAGCGGACGGCCCCCGCGACCCCCGCCGCGGGGTCGCGGGGGCCGTCCGCGTGTGGGGCCGCCGCGCGGGCTACTCCTGGGCGGCGGTCGGGTCCGCGGAGTCCGCGTCCCCGCCCTTCCTCTTCCCGCGCGCCGCCCGCTTCTCCTCGCGGCGGGACCGCCGCTCCCCCTTGCGCCGCTCGCGCTCGGTCCGTCTGCGGTCCTTGTCGCTGGCGTGCTGCTCGCGCTTGGCCTCCTTGGCCTCCGCCTCCAGTTCGGCCTTGACCGACTGCGCGTAGCGGTCCACGTACTCCTGGCCGGACAGCTCCATCAGCGCGTACATGATCTCGTCGGTGATGGCCCGCAGCACGCGCGGGTCCTTCTCCATGCCGTGGTAGCGCGAGAAGTCCAGCGGCTTGCCGAACTTGACCTTGGGGCGCACACCCAGCTTGGGCACCGTGCGGCCGGGGGGCATGATCTTCTCCAGGTTGATCATCGCCATCGGCACCACCGGGGCCTTGGCCTCCAGCGCCAGCCGCGCCACACCCGTCCGGCCGCGGTAGAGCTTGCCGTCGGGGGAGCGGGTGCCCTCGGGGTAGATGCCCAGGAGGTCGCCGCGCTTGAGCACCCTCAGGCCCGTGCGCAGCGCCGCCTCGCTGGCTTTGCCGCCCGAGCGGTCGATGGGGATCTGCCCCACGCCGGTGAAGAACGCCCGGCTCAGCAGCCCCTTGACGCCCGTGCCGGTGAAGTACTCGGCCTTTGCCAGGAAGGTGATCTTGCGCGGCAGCGGCAGCGGACCGAAGAAGTGGTCGGAGAAGGACAGGTGGTTGCTGACCATGATCGCCGGACCGCGGCGCGGCACGTTCTCCACGCCCTCGGCGCGCGGCTGCCACAGTACGGCCAGGACCGGCCCAAGGATCGCCTTGACCACCCAGTAGAACATCGCTCAGATCACCCCTGCACACGCGGGGAGCACTGGGCAGGGTCTGCCACGATTCACCGTCCCGCTCTGCCGACATTGTCAGGAGGGCTCGCGCCCGGAGAGTGGGGGAGGAGCCGCCGCCTGACGTGCGCCATCCTCCCACCGTGTGAGCGCGAGTGCCAAAGCGCCCCCGAACGGGCCGTCGGCCCGACGCAGAAGAGGATACTCAGTCGGCCCGCGTGGCGGGTGCCTGCCTCCGGTCCCCGGGGGCGGGAACGTTAGTGTGCACTCATGGCGAACGGACCGCCGAACGGTTAGCCTCACGGCAGGAGCCAGGGTTTCCCGTGCCTCCGCTCCGGTCGCCGCAGACCCCCGTCCCCCGCGCACCGCACGATCCCTGGAGCCGCTCCGTGAGACCGACCGACGCCCCTCTCCTGATCCCGGGCGCTGAGCCGTTCAGTCACCGCGGATCGGGCACGGGCGTCCTGCTCTGCCACGGTTTCACCGGCTCCCCGTACTCGATGCGCCCCTGGGCCGAGCACCTGGCCGCCGCCGGACTCAGCGTCGAGGCGCCCCTGCTGCCCGGGCACGGCACGGTCTGGCACGACATGAACCTCACCACCAGCGACGACTGGCTCGCCGAGGCCGAACGGGCCCTGCTGGACCTGGCCTCGCGCTGTGAGGAGGTGTTCGTCATGGGGCTGTCCATGGGCGGCGCCCTCAGCCTGCGCCTGGCCCAGAGGCACCCCGGCCTCGTACGCGGGGTCGTGCTCGTCAACCCCTCCCTGGCGGTGGAGGACCGGCGCCTGCCCGTCATCGCCCCCGTCCGCCGCCTGGTCTCGCGGATCATGCCCTCCACGCCCGGTCTGGGCTGCGACGTCTCCAAGGACGACACCACCGAGGGCGGGTACGACCGCGTCCCCACCGCGGCCGCGGCGACACTCCCGAAGCTGTGGCGCGAGGTTCAGGAGGGCATGTCCGGTTTGCGAGCGCCGATCCTGGCCTACCGGAGCACCCAGGACCACGTCGTCGGACCGCGCAGTCTGCGTATCCTCGCTAGGAGAGCGGTCAACACCGGGCTGACGATCCACCTGCTCCACGACAGCTACCACGTGGCGACCCTCGACCATGACGCCGCCGTCGTCTTCGACGGGAGCCTCGCCTTCGTGCGAGAGCACAGTAGAAGCGGGGAAGGAGCCGACCGATGACGCAACGTCGGGGAAACGGCCTGCTCGCCGACGCCTACGTTCCGCTGATCCTGCTCGCGCCCTCGCACGCCGACCTCATGCTGGAGGCGCTCCGGCGCAGCGGCATCGCCGCCTACGCCGTGCCCCTGGACGAGGACGTCCTGGAACCCGCGGGCAGCCAGGCCGACGACCCGCCCACCGACCACCTGTACGTGGACGCCGAGGAGCGGGCCGCGGCCGAGAGGGTCCTGGGCACCGAGCTGCCCGACCTGGACGGGCAGCCCGGGACGGCCCCCGACCTGCTGGCTCCGCGCGGCGAGCCCCGTTCCGACGCCGACGCCGAGGAGGGCGGGGAGACCGCCCCCCACGAGGCCCCCGACGCGACGGTCGGCGGCGACCTGCTGGACGGCCCGCCCGCCAACGTCGACCCCGACGCCGCGCCCGCCCGGCCCGCGGACGAGGACGAGGTCTGGAACGACCTGGTCGCCCGCTTCTACGACGACGCCGACACCCGGGGGCAGCGCCGCCGCGCAGCCTGGCCCGACGCCGAGAACCTCAGCGCCCCGGCGGGGGAGGCCTCCTCCGCCGGCGACATCCTGGCCGGCGGGACCGTCGGAGCCGGGGACGGGGAGGAACGCGAGACGGCGGAAGAGGAGGCCCGGCGCCGGGCCGAGGCCGACCTGGAGGGCCACTACGAGCCCCCGCCACCGCCGCCCCTGCTCCAGGGCGACCGGGTGGGCATCGCGGCCTGGCTGTGCCTGCTGGGCGCGCCGGTGCTGGTGTTCGGGGCCGCGTTCGTCGGCGTCTCCCTGCCCAACTGGCTGATGTTCGTCGCGGTGCTGGCCTTCCTCGTCAGCTTCGTCGTGCTCATCCTGCGCATGACCGACTCCCGGCCGCCCGGAGACGGCGGGCCCGACAACGGGGCGGTGGTCTGACCCCTGGGCTTCGACTTCCCCCTCTGGCGCGCCTTCGCCGTCTTCCGCGCAGCGTCCCTGGTCTACGCCCTGTTCCTCCTCATCCAGCACCACGAGCACCTGACCCGGCCCTGGCTGGCCTGGACGGTGCTGGCGGTCATGGTCGTGTGGACGGCGTTCACCACCCGCGCCTACGCCCGCCCGCACCTGCGCGACTGGCGCGTGCTCACCGCCGACCTCGCGGTGGCCTTCGCGTGCCTGTTCGCCACCGCCCCGGCGGCCACGCCGTTCTACCTCACCCAGGCCCCGCCGCTGAGCGGCTACTGGTTCGCGGGCACCGCCCTGGCGGCCAGCGTCATCTGGGGCGGGCGCGCCGCCGCGGCCGTCGCCGTGCTCTACGGCCTCGCCGACCTCACCCTGCGCACGGTCATGGACGCCGCCGTTACCGCCGCGACCGCCCGCGGCGTGGTCCTGCTGCTCCTGGCCGGACTGGCGGTCGGGTACATGTCCTGGATGTCGGAGCGGGCCGAACGGCGGTTCGCCCAGGCGGTCGCGCTGGAGGCGCGCACCCGCGAGCGCGAGCAGCTGGCCCGCTCGATCCACGACTCGGTGCTCCAGGTGCTGTCCCTGGTGAGCAGGCGCGGCGCCGAGGCCGGGGGAGAGGCCGCCGAACTGGGCCGGATGGCCGGTGAGCAGGAGGCGCGCCTGCGCGCGCTGGTCGCGATCGGATCGTCGGAGGACGCCTCCGGCGGGACGGACGGGGCGGACGCAACCGGCGGGGCGGCGCCGCCTCCCGCGGGGCGCGCGGCCGCGTCCGGGCCCGCGGTGGACCTGCGCGAGCCGCTGCGACGCGCCGAGTCGGCCCACGTGTCGGTGTCCGCGCCCGCCACGCCCGTCGTCCTGCCCGCGCACACCGCCGCCGAACTGGCCGCCGCCGTGCTCGCCGCCCTGGACAACGTGGAGCGGCACTGCCCCGAGGGCACGCGCGCCTGGGTGCTGGTGGAGGACGAGGACGACGCGGTGACCGTGTCCGTGCGCGACGAGGGCCCCGGCATCGAGCCCGGACGCCTGGAGCGGGCCCGTTCCGAGGGCCGCATCGGCGTGGCCCAGTCCGTGCTGGGCCGGGTCCGCGACCTGGGCGGCACCGTCGAGTACGTGTCGGTCCCCGGCCAGGGCACCGAGGTGGAGATGCGCGTCCCGCGCGGCTGAGGGCCCCGCACGGCTCACCGCCGCGGAGCCCGGCCCGGCTCCTGCTCCTCCTCCTGGTGGGAGAACCGCTGCTCCCGCCACGGGTCACCCCGGTTGTGGTAGCCGCGCTCCTCCCAGAAACCGCGGCGGTCCGCGGTCATGTACTCCACCGCGCGCAGCCACTTCACGCTCTTCCACCCGTACAGGTGCGGCACCACCAGGCGCAGCGGCGCGCCGTGGTCGGGGGCCAGGGGCTCGCCGTCGCGGTGGGTCGCCAGCAGCACCCCCTCCGCGAGGAAGTCGTCCATGCGCAGGTTCGCGCCGTACCCGTACTCGCCCCACGCCATCACGTGCGTGGCCTCCGGCGCGGGCGGGGCCGCGGCCACCAGGTCCGCGGCGCGCACCCCGCGCCAGGGCACGTCCGGGGCGCTGAACCGCATCACGCAGTGGAAGTCGCTCACCGAGTCCGTGCGCGGCAGCCGCGCGAACTCCTCCCACGTCCAGCGGTACGCCCCCAGGTCCTCGGTCGCCCCCGTGACCCGCAGGTCCCACCGCTGAGGGCGGAAGGCGGGCACCGGCCCGTAGTGCAGCGGCTTGTGCTCGTGGCGCACCGCCTGCCCGGGAGGCATCCGGGACCGGGCCCCGTCCGTGTCGTCCTCGTCCGTTCCCTCGGACACTTCCGTCCCCCTGCTCGTCTGTGGGCTCCCGCGGCGCGCCCGGCCGGTCGGCCGCGCGAACGCCTTCCCCGTGGGGAGAACGTGCGTGCGGCCATCCTGTCAGGCGCCGACGAGAGACAGGTCACTCGCCCCGGGTGTGCGGACATGCGGTGACCGTGCGCTATAGTTCCAGCCATGCAGCGGAACTTCTGGCGCTTTTATGGCTACCGGCCCGACACCCCGGTCGCCTGTAGAGCGCTGCGCTGACACAGACGACTTGAGCCCCGGGCCGGTAGAGCCCGGGGCTTTTCTCGTTCCGGGCGCCGGTCGGCTCGTTCACCCAACCGACAAGCAGCTAGGGACAACGCACATGGTCATCGTGATGGCGCCGGACGCCACCCCCGAGAACATCGACGATCTGGTCGAGCTGGTCTCCTCCGCGGGAGGCGAGGCCTACGTGACGCGCGGCGTGAGCCGCACGATCATCGGCCTCGTCGGCGACGTCGAGCGCTTCCAGGACCTGGGCCTGGCCGCCAAGCCGGGCGTCAGCGACGTCCTGCGCATCTCCGCCCCCTACAAGCTCGTCAGCCGGGAGAACCACGACAGCCGCACCGTCGTCAGCGTGCGCGGAGTGCCGATCGGCGGCGACAACGTCACGGTCATCGCCGGGCCCTGCGCCGTCGAGACCCCCGAGCAGACCCTGGCCGCGGCCCGGATGGCGATGGAGGCGGGGGCGTCCCTGCTGCGCGGCGGCGCCTACAAGCCCCGCACCTCCCCCTACGCCTTCCAGGGTCTGGGTGAGGAGGGCCTGCGGATCCTCGCCGACGTGCGCGAGGAGACCGGCCTGCCCATCGTCACCGAGGTCGTGGACGCCGCCGACGTGGAGCTGGTCGCCTCCTACGCCGACATGCTCCAGGTCGGCACCCGCAACATGCAGAACTTCGCCCTCCTCCAGGCGGTGGGAGACGCGGGCAAGCCGGTCCTGCTCAAGCGCGGCATGAGCGCGACCATCGAGGAGTGGCTGATGGCCGCCGAGTACATCGCCCAGCGCGGCAACCTCGACATCGTCCTGTGCGAGCGCGGCATCCGCACCTTCGAGAAGGCCACCCGCAACACCCTGGACATCAGCGCCGTCCCGGTCGCCCAGAACCTGTCCCACCTTCCGGTGATCGTCGACCCGTCCCACTCGGGCGGCAAGCGCGAGCTGGTGCTGCCGCTCTCGCGCGCGGCCGTGGCGGTCGGCGCGGACGGCGTCATCGTCGACGTGCACCCCCACCCGGAGAACGCCCTGTGCGACGGCCCGCAGGCCCTCCTGCACGAGGACCTGGCCGAGCTGCGCGACCTGGCGGGCACCCTGGCCGCCCTGACGGGCCGCACCCTGACCCCGGCGCCGGGCCGAGAACTGGCCGGCCTGTGAGACCCGGGGGCTGAACACGGCGGCGCCCCGGCCGTTCCCCGCACGCGGGGCGGGGCCGGGGCGCCGCCGTCGCGCGCTAGGCGGTGGCGGCCACCGAAGCGGACGCGGGCGCCACGCGCTTGGGCGCGGCGTCGCCCAGGAAGCTGGGCTTGTGCACCTGCGCGGTGGTGACCAGGTGCTCGGCCAGCTCCTCGGCGTCCAGGCGCTTCTCGATCTGGCGCAGGTCCGGGATTTTGGCCGCGGTCTCCACCTGGCGCGGGGTCAGCATGGTGCAGCAGTCCTCGTCGGGCAGCTCCGAGATGGCCAGCGTCCCGATCCGGCGGGCCTGGTCCATGATCTCGGTCTTGTCCATGCCGATGAGCGGACGCAGGATCGGCAGGTCCACCGCGTCGTCCAGGGCGGTCAGGTTGGTCATGGTCTGGCTGGACACCTGGCCCAGCGCGTCCCCGGTGATCAGGCACTCCGCGTTCAGGTCGTCGGCCAGGGCCTCGGCGGTCTTGAGCATGAGGCGGCGCTGGGCGACGATCTGGAGGCGTTCGATCCCCGAGCTCTTCAGCTGCTGCTGGGCCTTGCCGAAGGGGATGACGAACAGCCGCGAGCCCACCTGGTAGCGGTCCAGCTGGCGGACGAGGCTGTAGGCCTTGTAGATCGACTCCGGGCCGGTGAACGGCATGCCGGAGAAGTGCAGGAAGTCGACCTTGAGCCCGCGCCGGATCATCCGGTGCGCGGCGACGGGGGAGTCGATCCCGCCCGACATCAGCACCAGGCCGCGGCCGCTCATCCCGGCGGGCAGGCCGCCCTGGCCGGGCACGCCGTCGGTGAACACGAACGCCTCGTCCTTGTCCACCTCGACGAACAGGGTGTTGTCGGGGCGCTTGAGGTTGACCTGGTAGCCGTGCGCCTCGATGATCTTCGAGCCCAGGTACCCGGCCAGCTCCGACGAGGTCATCTCGAAGCGCTTGTCGCGGCGCCGGGCGCGCACGGCGAAGGTGCCCTGGCGGCCCTCCATGACGCGCACGCCGATGTCGGTGACGGCGTCCAGGTCCTTGGGCACGCGGCGGACCAGGTGCACCCGGACCACGCCCATGACGTTGGCCATGCGGTCGGCGATCTCGGCGACCTCCAGGTCGGAGGCCTCGGGCTTGCGCACGATGATCACGCCCGCGCCGCGCTGGGAGAGGCGGATCTCGCCCAGGTCGCGCACGGAGGCGCGGATGTTGTTGTGCAGCCGCCGCTCGAACAGCCTGCGGTTGGAGCCCTTGAGGACGATCTCGCCGAGCTTCATGAGCACGCAGAGCTCGCCGAGCCCGGCGTCGGACCCGGCCAGGGCTGCGGGGAGCGGCGCGGACTCAAGCGACGCGGACATGGTGCTACCTCCGGTGGATGCCTTCGTGTCCCGGTGTGAGGTGGGAGCGGCGGGACGGGGCCGGGAGCGTCCATCGCCGTCCTCCAGTATCGAACATCCCGTCCACCGCTCCGTCCGTTTTCGGTCGGGACGGGCGGGAGGCGGCGGGCACACGGCCGCCGCCCCCGGACGCGGCGCGCCCCCTCCCTGGGAGCTGGGAGGGGGCGCGGGCCGTTCCGGAGGGGGCCGGCGCGCGTGGCCGGCGGCCGGTCCCTCCGGGGGAGCCCCGGGACAATCCGGTTCCCGGGCTCCGGGCCGTGGGTGTGCCTAGCCGAAGAAGACCTCGGCCTCCTCATAGCGCGAGGAGGGCACGGTCTTGAGGGTGTCGGTCGCCTCGGCCAGGTTCACGCGGACGATGTCCGTGCCCTGGAGGCCGACCATCTTGCCGAAGGCCTTGTCGTGCACGGCCTCGATGGCGTTCACGCCCAGGCGGGTGGCCAGCACGCGGTCGAACGCGGTGGGCGTGCCGCCGCGCTGCACGTGGCCCAGGACCACCGAGCGGGCCTCCTTGCCGGTGCGCTGCTCGATCTCGTCGGCCAGCCGCTGGCCGATGCCGCCCAGGCGCACGTGGCCGAAGGAGTCGGTCTCCCCGGTGGCCAGCTCCATCTGGCCCTCCTTGGGGTGCGCGCCCTCGGCGACCACGATGATCGGCGCGTACTGGGTCTCGAAGCGGCTCTCGACGTGCTTGACGACCTCGTCGATGTCGAAGGGCCGCTCGGGGATGAGGATGACGTTGGCGCCCGCGGCCATGCCCGAGTGCAGCGCGATCCACCCGGCGTGGCGGCCCATGACCTCCACCACCAGCGCCCGGTGGTGCGACTCGGCGGTGGTGTGCAGGCGGTCGATCGCCTCCATGGCGATGTTCACGGCCGTGTCGAAACCGAAGGTGTAGTCGGTCGCGTTGAGGTCGTTGTCGATGGTCTTGGGCACGCCGACGACGTTGACGCCGCGGTCGTGCAGCTGGCGGGCCACGCCGAGGGTGTCCTCGCCGCCGATGGCGACCAGGGCGTCGACGCCCAGTCCGGCCATGTTGTCCTTGACCCGCTCGACACCGCCCTCGATCTTCATGAGGTTGGTGCGCGAGGAGCCCAGGATCGTGCCGCCCCGGGGCAGGATGCCGCGCACGGCCGTCACGTCCAGCGGCATGGTGTCGCCCTCCAGCGGACCGCGCCAACCGTCCCGGAAGCCGATGAACTCGTAGCCGTAGTCCTTGATGCCCTTGCGGACCACTGCGCGGATGACCGCGTTCAGACCAGGGCAGTCCCCACCGCCGGTCAGCACCCCGACTCGCATACGAATTCTCCTCGACGTTGTGTGTTTTACGACGCATGGCGCCATATGGTCTAGACCATAGTGGGAGCGGTGATCCGGGGCCAACCCGGGGAGGAGAATACGCGGTGAACGCGCCCGGCCCGGAGGGGGCGGAGGGCGCGGACGCGCCCAGCGTCAGTCGTCCAGGCCCCGGTCGATGGCGTAGCGCACCAGCTCCACCCTGTTGTGCAGGTGCAGCTTGGTGAGGGTGTTCTGCACGTGGTTCTGCACGGTGCGGTGGGAGATGCCCAGCCGCTGCGCGATCTGCTTGTAGGCCAGCCCCTTGGCGACCAGGCGCAGCACCTCGGTCTCGCGGGGGGTCAGCTCCGGCGCCTCCGGCTCCCGGGAGCGATCCGCCGACGAGAGCCTGCGGTACTCGCCCAGCACCAGTCCGGCCAGGCCCGGTGTGTACACGGCCACGCCCTCGTGCACCCGGCGCACCGCGTCCAGCAGTTCCTCCCGCCCCGCCGACTTGACCAGGTAACCGGTGGCCCCGGCCTTCACCGCGGCCAGTACGTCGTCGCTGGCCCCGCTGGCCGACAGCACCAGCACCCGCGGCGGCGGGGACAGCGCCACCAGGCCCGCGGTCAGCTCGACCCCGCTCATGTCGGGCAGGTGCAGGTCCACGACGGCCAGGGTGGGGCGTGCGGCCGGGGCGATGCGCAGCGCCTTGGCGCCGTCCCCCGCGGTGCCCACGACCTCGATACCGGCCTCGCCGAGGTCGCGCGCGACCGCGTCGCGCCACATGGGGTGGTCGTCCACCACCAGTACCCGGATCGCCTCGCTCGCCATGCAGGCGACCCTATCCCGGGCGGGCGGCGCCCACGGCACGGGCCGACGACCGGGGCGGTGCAAGGGGCGGGGACCGCGCCGACCCCGCCGGGGCGGCGGCCGTACCCCCTCGCGGGGTCGGCCGCACACGGCGAGGGGGCGGGACCGACCGGTCCCGCCCCCTCGCTTCCGGCTCAGGCCGCGCGCCCGGGCCGGTCAGTCGTCATCGTCGTCGCCGCGGCCGTTGCTGCCGCCCTCGCCGAAGTCGCCCAGGTCGATGCCGCCCGGAGTCGCGGTGATCGTGATCTCGGTGTCCTCGGGCGCCCTGCCGGTGTGCGACTGGTGCGCCACCTCGCGGCCGCCGAAGACGCGCTCGACCTTGACCTTGAAACCGGCCTCCTCCAGCGCCTCGCGCGCGTCGTTGACCCGCATGCCGACCACGTCGGGGACGTCCACGCCGGGCGGGCCGGTGGAGACGGTGAGGGTGACGGTGCCGCCGGAGCCGATGCTGGAGCCGCTGTCGGGGCTCTGCTGGATGACCTTGCCCTCCTCGACGTCCGCGCTCTCCTCCTCGACCACCTCGACGGACAGGCCCTCGCCCTCCAGCATCTGGCGGGCGGTGTCCAGGTCCTCGCCGACCACCGCGGGCACCGGGATGCCCTGGCTGACGGTGACGGTGACCGGCTCCTCCCGGTCGGCCTCCGCGCCCGCCTCGGGGGAGGTGGAGACCACCGCGCCGGGCTCGATCTCGGTGGAGCTCACGTCCTCCTGCACGATGTTGTCCGGGGCGAAGCCGAGGTCCTCCAGCTCCTTGAGGGCGTCGGCGGCGTCCATCTCGACCAGGTCGGGCATCTCCACCGTCTGCGGGCCCTTGGACAGGTACACGGTGACCACGTCGTCGGGGGACAGGCGGGTGCCCACCTCGGGGTCGGTCTCGCCGACCGTGCCCGGTTCGGCGTCGCTGTAGACGGCATCGGAGGACAGGTCGTAGCGCAGTCCCTCGTCGCGGATCATCTGGCTCGCGGCCTCGGGGTCGCTGCCCACCACGTCGGGGACGTTCTCGTACTGGCCGACGAGGAACCACCAGCCCGCGCCGAGCAGGACGATCGCCAGGACCGCCGCGCCGATCCCGATCAGCAGGTTGCGGCGGCGCCGGTCGCCGGGGCCGTCACGGTAGTCGTCGTACCCGTCGTCGTCGCCGTACCCGTCCTTGCCGCGGTCGTAGTCGTCGTAGCGGCCGTCGTCGAGCCCGGCCGAGGCCATGTCCACGACCATGGTCGCGTTCTCGGTGCCCGGACCGGCGCCCCCGGCGATGAGCTGGGGCGCGGTCACCGAGGCCGTGGTCGCCGCCGCCGGGGCGACGGGTGTCAGCGGGGCCTGGTCGGCAGCGGAGGCGGGGGGAGACGCGGGCAGGCCGTTGAGCACCGCCAGGACCTTGGCCAGGTACTGGCCCGCGTTGCTGGGACGGTACCTGGGGTCGCGCTCGGTGGCCTTGGTGACCAGCGCGTCGACCTCCGCGGGCAGGCCGGGCAGGAAGTGCGAGGGGCGCGGGACGTCCTCGTTGACGTGCTGGTAGGCGATCGCGATGGGCGTCTCGCCGGTGTGCGGCTGGCTGCCGGTGAGCAGCTCGTAGAGCATGATGCCCGCCGCGTACACGTCGCTGCGGGCGTCGGCGACGCCCTTTTCGATCTGCTCGGGGGCCAGGTAGGCCGCCGTGCCCATGAGGGTGCCCGTGCGGGTCAGCCCCTGGTTGGACTGCTCCACGGCGCGGGCCAGTCCGAAGTCGGCGACCTTGACCCGGCCGTCCTCGGTGATGAGGACGTTCTCGGGCTTGACGTCGCGGTGGACCATGCCCGCCTGGTGGGCGGCGCCGAGCGCGGCCAGCACCGGGGCCATGGCGTTCAGGGCGTCGTGGGCGCCGAGCCTGCCCCGGGACTTGAGCAGGTCGCGCAGGGTGCGCCCGGGTACGTACTCCATGGCCAGGAACACGTGCCCCTGGTCCTCACCCTGGTCGAAGACCTGCACGACGTTGGGGTGGGAGAGCTTGGCGACGGAGTGCGCCTCGTTGATGAAGCGCTGCACGAAGGTCGGGTCCTGGGCCAGCGAAGGGTGCATCACCTTCAGGGCCAGCCGTCGGTCCAACCTCAGGTCGTGGGCGACGTAGACGGTCGCCATCCCGCCTCCGGCGATCCTGGACTCCACGAAGTAACGTCGGTCCAGGGTGGCGCCTACGAGCGGGTCGGAAGTCGTCATGTCCACGGCGGAGTAGTGTCCTTGCTGCGGGGAGCGCGGGCTGTCGCGGCCGGTGGCGCGTACCCGACACCGGGTGTCGAACCGACACGATAGCGGAAGCCCACGCCAGGTCTGCCCCGCGGTTCGCGGTCGCGCCGTCCCGTTCCGGTGTCGGCGGGGCCGGTGGGACCCCGGGGAGGACTGTTCGGTCTCCCCGGAGGACGGGCCCCGGCCCCGGCCGGGGCCCTCCCGGTTCCGGTGGTGTGTGCCCCGCCGGTCGCCGGGTCTCCCCGTTCCCGGTGAGGCCCGCTCCGTCGGCGGTGGGGACGCTCGCGCCTGGGTTGTCGTGGTGTGCGGGATGCGCCCTTGCGGGGCCGCGCACTCGTTCCACGGTAGAGGACGCCGCCAAACTCCCCGGCCGGAACGCACCGGTCGGCGGCGGGCCGGGGCGGGGCGCGGGGCCCGGTGGCCTAACTCACGGAGGGCGAGGAGGCCTGGGCGTAGCGCCGCACGGGGATGCGGCCGGCCAGGCGCGCGCCGCGGCCCGCGCGTACGGCGTCGCGCATCGCGGCGGCCATGCGCACCGGGTCCTGGGCGCGGGTCACGGCCGTGGCCAGCAGGACCGCGTCGCAGCCCAGCTCCATGGCCAGTGCGGCGTCGCTGGCGGTGCCGATCCCCGCGTCCACGATGACCGGCACACCGGCCTGCTCGACGATCAGCTCCAGGTTGTGCGGGTTGCGGATGCCCAGCCCGGAGCCGATCGGGGCGGCCAGGGGCATCACCGCGGCGCAGCCCACCTGCTCCAGGCGCCGGGCCAGCACGGGGTCGTCGTTGGTGTAGGGCAGCACGGTGAAGCCCTCGTCCACCAGCTGTTCGGCGGCCTCCAGCAGCTCGACGGGGTCGGGCAGCAGCGTGTGCTCGTCCGCGACCACCTCCAGCTTGACCCAGTCGGTCTCCAGCGCCTCGCGGCCCAGGCGCGCGGTGCGCACCGCGTCGACGGCGGTGAAGCACCCGGCGGTGTTGGGCAGCGCCCGGATGCTGTTGCGGGTCAGGACGTCCCACACCGACCCCCGCGTGCCGGGGGAGACCCGGCGCATCGCCACGGTGGTCAGCTCGGTGCCGGAGGCGATCAGGGCCTCCTCCAGGACCTCCAGGGAGGGGGCTCCGCCGGTTCCGGTGATGAGCCGGGACCCGAAGGAGGTTCCCGCGATCACGAGGTCGTCGTTCATCCTCAGCCTCCCTGCACCGCGGTGAGGACGTCCACGCGGTCGCCCTGGTTGAGCGGGCTCGCGGCCCACGCGGTCCGGCGCACCACCTCGTCGTTGACGGCCACGGCGACACCGCCGGGGGCCTCGGCGCCGGTCAGGTCGCGCACGACCGCTTCCACGGTCGTCTCGTCGGCGAACTCGCGGCGGTCGCCGTTGATGATCAGTTCCACTGCTACTACCTACTTGCGCGTCGTGCCGTGAAACGGCGGGCGTACTCGGGCAGGTCTCCGTCGGTCAGGGCCCGGGCCATGGCCTCACCGGTCACCGGGGTCAGCAGGACCCCGTGCCGGAAGTGCCCGGCGGCCAGGTGCAGCCCCGGGACCCGGGTGGGTCCCAGGAGGGGTTCGTTGTCGGGGGAGCCGGGGCGCAGCCCGACGCAGGTCTCGGTGACCTCCAGCTCGCTCACCCCGGGGACGAGTTCGCGCGCGTCCCTCAGCACCTGCCAGAGCCCCCCGGCGGTGAGCGAGGTGTCGTGGCCCAGCTCCTCCTGGGTGGCGCCGATGACGACCTCGCCGTCGGCGCGCGGCACCAGGTAGGTCGGGAATCCCCGGACCAGGCCGCGGACGGTCCGGCCGACGAGCGGCGGTTCCCCGTCGGGCACCCGGGCGCGCAGCAGTTGCCCCTTGACCGGGCGCAGCGGCGGGACCACGGGTTCGGGGACCGCGACGCCGTTGCCCCAGCAGCCCGCGGCCAGCACCACCTGGTGCGCGGGCAGGGTCTGGCCCGCCGCGGCCTCCCCGGTCAGGCGCACGCCCAGCCGGGCGCCCCCGGGGCCGGGGGAGAGGACCTCCCCGACCAGCCCGCGGACCTCGGTCACGCCCGCGCGCCCGCCCGCCGCGGCCAGGGCGCGCAGCAGCCGCCGCGGGTCCACGGAGTGGTCGTCGGGGGCCAGGACGCCGCCGCGCACGGACGGGGCGAGCATGGGCTCCAGGCGGCGGCACTCGCGGCCGGTCAGGCGCTCGGCTGCGATGCCCAGCCTCCGCTGGAGCGCGTGCAGTTCGGTGAGGACGGCCAGGTCGTCGCGGTCGAAGGCGACCAGCAGCGTGCCGGTGGCGCGGTGGCCCACGTCCAGGCCGCTGGCCTCCTCCAGTTCGGCGACGAAGTCCGCGTACATGCGGGCCGAGCGGATGCCCAGCTCCATGAGGGGCTCCTCGCCGAACGCCGCCTCGGTGGCGGGGGTCAGCATGCCCGCGGCCACGGTGGAGGCCGCGCGGGCGGGGTCGGACTCGACCAGGGTGACGCTCAGTCCGCGTTGGGCGGCCCGCCAGGCGGTGACCCGCCCGACCAGGCCGCCGCCGACCACGACGACGCGGTCGCGGTGGAAATCGTCGGAGGTGCGCACGGCTGTGGCTTCCACTCCCTTCGCCGGCATGATCCGGATCAGGTTCGTGCGGTCGGAGGCTCACAGCCTCCCTCTCAGCCGGGTCCCACCCGGCTCCCGCGGGATGTAGGGGTCTGTCCCCATTCTAGGACCCGTGGCCGACGTGCGCCGTGCCGGGGGGAAGGAGGTGCGCGGATGTGGCAGATTGGTGGTGTGACACAACGCGACATCGACACGCTGATCGGCGACTGGCTGACACTCAAGGAGGCCGCCGCTCCGCTGGGCGTGAGCCCGAACCGGATCAAGACGCTGATCCGCGAGAACCGCATGATGGGTGTGGTCCGCGACGGCGAACTCTCCATTCCCGCGGCCTTCATCGACGGCGACGACCTGGTCAAGGGTCTGCCGGGGACGCTGCTGCTGCTCACCGACGCGGGCTTCTCCTCCGAGGAGGCCCTGCGCTGGCTGTTCACCCCCGACGACTCCCTGCCGGGCACGCCGATCCAGGCCATGCGCGAGAACCGGGGCACCGAGGTGCGCCGCCGGGCCCAGAGCCTGGCCTTCTAGTCCGCGGCCCCACGGGCCCGTTCGCGACCCGTGGGGGAGAGGGGAGGGGCGCGCCGCCGCGCTCCTCCCCCTTGGGTCCGAACGCGCCAGGGCCTAGGGTGGAGCGTGTGAGGACCAGCCACGGAACCAGCCTGCGCAAGCGCCTGGACGCATCGCTTCTGTACCTGTGCACCGACGCCCGGACCAGCCGGGGAGACCTGGCCGAGTTCGCCGACGCGGCCCTTGCCGGGGGAGTGGACATCATCCAGCTCCGGGACAAGGGCCTGGAGGCGCGCGAGGAGATCGCGGCCCTGGAGGTGATGAAGGAGGCGTGCGAGCGGTACGGCGCCCTGCTTGCGGTCAACGACCGCGCCGACATCGCCCGCGCCGTGCGCGCCGACGTCCTCCACCTGGGCCAGCGGGACCTGCCCGTGCCCATGGCCCGCGACATCATCGGCGCCGACCCCCTGATCGGCCGCTCCAACAACGACGTCGCCGCCGCGGCCGCCTCCGCCGAGGAGCCCGGCAGCGACTACTTCTGCGTCGGACCGACTTGGGCGACCCCCACCAAGCCGGGCCGCCCGGCCGCCGGGCTGGAGCTGGTGGAGGAGGCGGCCGCGCTGGGCACCGACCGCCCCTGGTTCGCCATCGGCGGGATCGACGCCGACAACATCGACCGCGTGCTGGACGCCGGGGCCCGCCGGGTCGTGGTCGTGCGCGCGATCACGGAGGCGGAGGACCCCCGGGCCGCCGCCGCCGCTCTGCGCCAGCGCCTGGCGGCCCGCGCCGGGGGCTGACCGGCGCCCGGAGCCGCCTCCGGCGTCCGAGCGGTCAGCGCCGCCCGGTTCTAGGGGACCAGCAGGACCTTGCCGAGCACCGTGCGCCCCTCCAGGGCGGCGTGCGCCTCGGCGGCCCGCTCCAACGGCAGGGTCAGGCCCACGTGCGGGGTGATCCTGCCCATACGGGCCATCTCCAGCACCAGCCGCAGGGCGTCCCGCCGGTCGTCCCCGGCCTGTTTGAGGTCGGACAGCCCCAGGACCCCGATCCCGCGGCTCGCGGCCTCCCGCGCGTCCACCTCCGTGAAGCTTCCGCCCGCCGAGCCGTAGCCGACGAACCGGCCGCCGTCGGCCAGGGTCGCGAAGGCCGCCGCGCCCAGCGCGCCCCCGGCGCCGTCCAGGACCACGTCGACCCCGGCGCCGCCGGTCAGTGCGCGCACCCCCTCCGGCCAGTCCGGCTCGGAGTAGTCCACGGTCTCCTGCGCGCCCAGTTCGCGGACCAGGGCCAGTTTGGCCCCGCCCCCGGCCGCGCCGATGACCCGTGCCCCGGCCCTGCGGGCCAACTGGACGGCCAGGGTGCCCGCCCCTCCGGCGGCCGCGGCGACCAGGACCGTGGTGCTGGGCCCGAAGCCCGCCGCCCGCTCGAGCGCCAGCGCGGTCGGCCCGTCGTGCAGCAGGGCCAGCGCCGCCCGGGGGTCCACCTCCTCGGGCACCCTGACCAGAGCCGACTCCGGGACCACGGCCCGCTCGGCGTAACCGTCCACGGGCAGGGCGGGTCTTCCCGGCGTTCCGTCCGTGTGCCCGGTGTCGGCGACCACCGCGACCCCCTCCCAGCCCGGGTCCACGCCCGGGCCGATCCGGACCACCCGCCCTGCCACGCCCGCGCCGGGGACGTAGGGGGGAGTCACGGGGAAGTGGTCCAGTCCCCAGCCGCCGCGGACCAGGGTGTCCAGGTACATCACGTTCGCCGCGGCGACCTCCACCAGCGCCTGCCCCGGTCCCGCCTCGGGCTCGGGCACGTCCCGGACCACCAGGACCTCCGGGCCGCCGAACTCACGGACCTGTACCGCTCGCATGTCGCTCTCCCTCGGTGCGCACCGCCTGTCTCCGACACCGCTCAGCCTCTTACCTCAATATTTGTTGAGGTCAAGGGCCGGGTGTCGGGGGAGATCCACGGCACAGGGGGCCGCCCCGCGCGGGCGTACGGCGCGGAGGGCGGGCCGCGGTCAGACCGCGACGTGCGACAGCGCGCTGGGGTGGCGCCGCAGGAAGCCCTCGATGGACTGGGCGGGATGGCCGGTCAGGTCGGGGACGGCGGGCGAGACCACGTCGAGCTCCCCTGCGGCGATCGCGGCGTAGGAGGTCACCCAGCCCTCGACCGCCCAGTCGGGGGCGCCGCCGCGGCGCGACTCCAGCGCCTCCTCCCGCGTCTGGGGCACGTAGTGCACCGAGCGCCCGGTGAGCACGCTCAGCCTCTCCGCCGTCGCGCCCAGGGACAGCGCCTCCGGGCCGGTGACGTCGTGGCTGGTGTCGTGCGAGGCGCGCGCGGCCGCGGGGTCGGTCAGCACGGCCGCGGCCACGTCCGCCACGTCGTCGCGCGAGACCCACGCGATCCGGCCGTCACCGGCCGGGCCCCGCACCGCACCCCCGCCGTCCACCCAGTCGGGCAGCAGGTCCAGGTACAGGCTGGGTCTGAGGAAGGTGTAGCGCACCCCCGTGGACCGGATGTGCGCCTCGGTGAAGAAGTGCGTGCGCGCGAACGTGAAGGTGGAGGCCGGGCCCGCGCGCAGGAAGGACAGGTAGACGATCCAGGACACCCCTGCCTTGACCGCGGCGTCCACCGCGCTCACGTGGACGTCGATCCGGTCCTCGGACTCGGTGGCCGAGACCAGGAACAGCGTGTCCACCCCCCGGCACGCCCGCTCGAAGCCCGTGGAGTCCTCGTAGGCCGCCATCGCCGCGCTGCTGCCGGGGTACTCGGGAGCGCGGTTGATGTCGCGTACGATGAGCCGCTGGGGCCTGCCCAGCCGCGCGATCCGCGCGGCGACCCGCCCGCCCAGCGCCCCCGTCGCCCCCGTCACCCCTATGGTGTGGTTTGTCGTGTGATCGTCGCCCATGACACCCCATCCTGCGTTACGAGGGCGTGCCGGACGCTGAGCGGCACGCGCCTTTTTGCGCCGCGGGGCCGGGTGTGGCGAGGTCGGCACTCCCCGCGCTCCGGGGCCGCCGGGGTCAGGGCGCGGGACGCCCGCCGTCCGCCGGGCCCCGGGCCGGTCCGTGTCCGACCGCCGTCCGACCCGACGCGTTCCCGGGCTCCTCCGCCTGCCGGGCGCCCCGCGCGACCGGGCGGCGGTAGGCCAGGCGGCGCAGCAGCGCCTCGGCCGGTCCGCGCCTGCCCGCGCGCTCCAGGGCGTAGGACGCCGCCACCGTCACCAGCCACACGCCCACCGCGAACAGGGCCATCGACCACGAGGCGAGTTCGCCGCCCAGCCCCAGGCCCCAGGCCGCCAGGATCGGTGCGCACAGCACCGACTGGGCCAGGTAGGCCGACAGCGAGCGCTTGCCGGTCGCCGACAGCGCGCCGACCACCGCGCCCGGCGCGCGACCGCGCCCCCGGATCCGGTGCGCCGTCAGCGCGATCAGCGCCACGTAGCCCAGGCCGCCGGCCAGCCCGGTCACCATGTGCGGCATGGCCAGCATGCCCGCCTGTGCCGGGGACAGGTCCCAGACCCCGATCTGGGCCAGGGCCATGGGCAGCCCGCCCAGCCAGCCCACGCCGACGCCCAGGGCCGCGGTCCAGCGCAGCAGGCCCAGGTGCGCGCCCGGCTCCTCGAGGATCCTGCGGCGCGCGGCCCAGTAGCCGAGCAGGATCGCCGCGGGCACGACCATGCCCAGCAGTCCCTGGCCCAGCGTGACCAGCGGCCAGGCCACGACGCGGCCCAGCGCGGCGCCCAGGATCGAGGCGTCGCCGATGTTGGCGGCCGTCTGGTCCATGCCGAACGCGGCGGAGGAGGGGGCGTCCGCGGGCATGAAGGCCAGGCCCAGCAGGCTGAACGCCGCGAGCAGGGCGGCCAGACCGGTGAACACCCCCGCCCACACCAGCAGCGTGGCGTCCCTGCGCCGCAGGAACAGCCAGCCCAGGAGCAGCCCGGCCAGGCCGTAGGCGCCCAGGATGTCGCCCATCCACAGCAGCAGGGCGTGGACGAAGCCGAACGCGAGCAGCCACAGGTTGCGGCGGCGCAGCAGCGCGTTCACTTCCCGCGCGGACGAGCCCGCCGCCTCCTGGCGCCGGGCCAGCTGCACCATGCCGTACCCGAACAGGAAGGCGAACATCGGATAGCTGCGCATGTCCACCGCCATGACGATGGCGAACTGCGCGATCCGGTCCAGCGCGCCGCCGGGCTCCGGGTGGACGCCGCCCCCGCTGGACGGGAGCGCCCACAGGTACCAGGCCGTGTTGGCGAGCGCGATGAACAGGAGCATGAACCCGCGCGCCAGGTCCGGCGCGAGGGCTCTCTCGCCCGCGCCGACCGGACCGCGGGAAACGGTGTGCCCAGACATGGGAGACTCCCCGATTTCGCGATATGTCGTGTCAGCGATTCAACCGGAGCGGGCGGACGGGCACAACAGGCCCCGGGCGGGCGCGGACCCGGGAAAGTCCCCTAGGGAAGCACCCTCAGGAGGAGCGCGAGGTGGCGGCCACGACCAGCTGGCGCAGCGGCTCGCGGGCGGATTCGTCCAGCTCGGGGCTGTCCAGGGCCGCGACGGCCCGGTCGGCGTACTCCGCGATCATCTCCTCGCACACGGCCAGCGCGCCCGAGCCCTCGATCAGGGAGCACATCCACTCCACCGAGGACACCGACAGGTCCGGCGCCCCCAGCAGCGAGCGGAACCGCTCGGCGTCGGCCGCCCCGGCGCGCGCCAGGGTCTCGGCCACCACCAGCGTCCGCTTGCCCTCGCGCAGGTCGTCCCCGGCGGGCTTGCCGGTGGTGGACGGGTCGCCGAACACGCCCAGCACGTCGTCGCGCAACTGGAAGGCGATCCCCAGCGGGATGCCGTAGCCGGTGTAGACCCCGGCCAGCTCCTCGTGGCGGCCCGCCAGCGCCGCGCCCAGGTGCAGCGGGCGCTCCACCGTGTACTTGGCGGACTTGTAGCGCATCACGCGCAGCGCCGCCTCGCGTGTACCGGTGCCCCGCACCTGCTCCAGGGTGTCCAGGTACTGCCCGGCCATGACCTCGGTGCGCATCGCGTCGAAGGGGCGCCGCCCCCGGCCCAGCACCTCCGTCGGGAAGCCGCTGGCCTGGTACATCTCGTCCGACCAGGCCAGGCACAGGTCGCCGATCAGGATGGCCGCGCCCTGGCCGAAGCCCTCGCTGTCGCCGCTCCACCCCTGGTCGGCGTGCAGCTTGGCCAGCCGCTTGTGCGTAGCGGGCAGACCGCGCCGGGTGTCGCTGTTGTCGATCACGTCGTCGTGGACGAGCGCGCACGCCTGGAGGAACTCCAGGGAGGCCGCCGCCCGCACCACGCGCTCGTCGTCGGCCGCGCCGCCCGCGCCCCGCCACCCCCAGTAGCAGAAGGTCGGCCGCAGGCGCTTGCCGCCGGAGACCATCGTCTCCAGCGCGTCCATGGCCGGAGCCAGATCCTCCCCGATCTCCATCAGCTGGGCCCTGTGGTCGGCGCAGAAGGAGGTCAGTTCGCGGTCCACGCCGGAGCGGACAGCGAAGACGGCGGAGGCGGACGGGGAAGAGGAAGGCACCATGAACCGCAGGTTATCGGCTGTCGGACGCGGCCCGGTCCGGTTCCGCCCGTCCGGGCCGCTTCCAACTGGCCACCAGCACGAACGACACCGTCACCAGCAGCGCCCACGCGCCCAGCTTGGCCGGGTGCACCAGCGCCCACACCTGCTCCTGGTGCGGGTAGCGCCAGGCGTCCAGCAGGGTCGAGACGTTCTCCGCGATCCACAGGAACACCCCGATGAGCAGGAACGATAGCGACAGCGGCATCCGCAGGCGCTGCGCGCCCACGGTGAAGCGAACCCACGTGCCCCACGTCACCGCCACCAGCAGCACCGCCAAGGGCACCCGCAGGTCCGGCAGCCAGTGGTGGGTGAGGAAGTTGAGGTAGACCGCGACCGCGACCGCGGTGGTCGCCGCGGCGCGGTAGCGCACCAGCTCCAGGTCCAGCAGCCGCCAGGCGCGCACGATGTAGGAGCCCACCGCCGCGTACATGAACCCGCTGTAGAGCGGTACGCCCCACACCACGGTCCAGGCGGGCTCGGGGTAGGACCACGAGCCCATCCGCACCTTGAACAGCTCGAAGGCCAGCCCCACCACGTGGAAGCCGGCGATCGCGGCGATCTCCCGGCCGCTCTCCAGGCGCAGGCCCCAGAACAGGGCGGTGAGCGCCACGGCGTAGACGAGCAGGGCGTCGTAGCGGGGCAGGGGCAGCGGCACCACCGCCGAGAGCGCGAACCCGGCGAACATGCACACCGCGAACGCGCAGGCCCGGGCCTGGAGCCAGCCGAAGCGCAGCAGCTGGGAGGCCCAGAACAGCGGACGCGACCCGGGTCCGGGAACAGGGACGGTGGAAGGGGGAGGTGGAGGGGTCATGCCGTATCCTCGCACGTCGTGCCGCACGGGAGTGGCGCGTGCCACGGGTCTCACAGGGTGGGACGGCTCCTCCGCCGCGGGGGTCTCTGACCTAAGCTGGTGCGCATGCTGGCTGCACCGACACTTCCTGTGGCGCCCCGAGGCCCGGCCCCCAGGCCGCGTCACATCCGCGAACTCCTCGACGCGGGCGAGCCGATGTTCTCCTTCGAGTTCTTCCCGCCCCGCACGCCCCAGGCGCAGGAGCGCCTGTGGCGCGCGATCAGGGAGATCGAGGCCCTCGGCCCCGCCTTCGTCTCGGTCACCTACGGCGCGGGCGGCAGCACGCGCGGGCTGACCGTGGAGACCACCGAGCGCATCGCGACCGACACCACACTGCTGCCGGTCGCGCACATGACCCTGGTCGACCACTCCGTGGCGGAGCTGCGCCACCTCGTCGGCCGCCTCGCCGACGCGGGCGTGTCCAACATGCTCGCCGTGCGGGGCGACCCGCCCGGCGACCCGGACGGGGAGTGGATCCGCCACCCCCAGGGGCTGACCTACGCCGAGGAGCTGGTGCGCCTGATCAAGGACAGCGGCGACTTCTGCGTGGGCGTGGCCGCCTTCCCCTACAAGCACCCGCGTTCGGACGACGTCGAGACCGACACCGACCACTTCGTGCGCAAGTGCGAGGCGGGCGCCGACTACGCCATCACCCAGATGTTCTTCGACCCCGAGGACTACCTGCGCCTGCGCGACCGGGTGGCCGCGCGCGGCTGCGAGGTGCCGATCATCCCCGAGGTCTTCCCGGTGGTGCGCACCTCGTTCATCCCGCGCTCGGAGCAGCTCTCCGGCGCCCCCTTCCCGGCCGACCTGGCCGAGAGGTTCGCCTCCTTCGGCGACGACGCCGAGTCCGTGCGGGCCTTCGGCATCGAGCACGCCCAGCGCATGTGCGAGCGGCTGCTGGCCGAGGGCGCGCCGGGCATCCACTTCATCACCTCGAACCGGTCCACGGCCACCAGGCAGATCTACCGGGAGATCTCCGGTCACCGGAGCCCGTCAGAGGGAGCCGGGCGGCCATGATCGAGAAGGGCTGACCGGGGCTGCCGGGGAAGCGGAAGTCCTCCAGCACCTCGGTGAACCCGCACGAGCGGTACAGGTGGCGCGCCGCGGAGGGTCCCGAACGCGTGGACAGCACCGCGGTGCGCTCCGGCCTGTCCCGGCACAGGGCGTGGAGCAGGGCGCGGCCCACGCCCCGGTTCTGCGCGTCCGGGTGGACGTGCACCTCGGCGACCTCCAGCGCGTCGGACAGGCAGCGGCGCGCCCGGCGGGCCCCGGCGCCCGCGCGCAGCCCCTCCGCCACCGTGTCGTGCCACCACTGGCCGCCGCGTCCGTGGAAGCCGTAGGCGAAGCCGACCGGGAGGCCGCCGCGCACGGCCACCACCGCGCGAAAGCCCGGGTTGCGGGCGTGGCCCCTCATGACGGAAGCGCGCCCGGGCAACTGCTCCGCGGGCGGGCGCATGGCGGCCTCGTACACCTGGAGCAGCGCGGGGACGGCGTGCGTGAAGGCGGGCGGGCCCAGCTCGCGCAACTCGGTATCGGCTGCCACGGGCCAAGGGTAGTTCCCCGGACCTTCCGCGGTCCTGCGGATTCCGCGCGGGCGGGGTGCGCGCGGCGCCGGGCGGGGTCCTTGACGGGCCCGGCGGCCTGGGGTTAACTGGATCGTGTCGAACAGGAGTTCGACACACCCCGTCGGACCCCCTCCGGCGGGAGGGCGGCGCGGCCGGGTTGGGGAGGGGAAGCCCCACGTCCGGCCGCGCCGCTCCGGCCCCGTCCGCCGGCCAGTCCCCGGCCGGTGGACACGACGAGAACCGGCGCCCCCGTCGGGGCCGCCGGTTCTCGTCGAGCGGGTGCGAATCTGTTCGGTTGTCCCGGTGTTCGGGTACCGGTCAGAAGGCGTCGACCGCGCGGCGCGCCTCGGGGTCGAGGACGCCCCAGTTGATGAGCTCCTCGGTCAGGTCCCCGGGCGACTTGTCGTAGATGACCGCGAGTGAGCGCAGGTCCTCCTGGCGGATGGAGAGCACCCGCCCGTTGTAGTCACCCCGCTGGCTCTGGATCGTGGCGACGTAGCGGGACAGCGGCCCGGCCTTCTCCTGCGGCAGCTGCTGCATGCGCTCCAGGTCGATGACCAGCTTGGGCGTGGGGCCCAGCGGGGTGGGAGCCGCGCCGCCCGGCAGCAGCTCCGACATCGGCACGCCGTAGAAGTCCGCCAGCTCGGCGAGCTTCTGGACGGTGACGGCGCGGTCGCCGCGCTCGTAGGAGCCCACCACGACGGCCTTCCAGCGGCCGTGGGACTTCTCTTCCACCCCGTGCAGGGACAGGCCCTGCTGGGTGCGGATGGCACGCAGTCGCGCACCGAGGGACTTCGCGTATTCGGATGGCATCTTCTTGTCGCTCCCGGCCGTGACAGTGGCTGGCGTGGTGGGGGGACGTCCGCTCGTACTCGGCGGGCCGCCTGGGCGGTCCAGCGGATGGTCACGGGATGCAACCCCACCCGGCAGTGGTTACAGACAGTGACGGTAAGGGGGTCTGCCTTCCAGGTCAAGCCGTTGGTGTGAAACGCGACTAATCGGTGGCCAAACCGTGCGTAAGTGAGACACCTCTCATGTCAGGACCGATCAGGACGAGTCGTACGTCACGATGGCATGAAAAGCCCGTTCCTCCTGGGTATTTCAGGTTTCGGCCCCTTCGTTGCCGTATCCACTGGGTGACGACATGACCACATTTCAGGGGGTACATGTTCGCTTGTGGTGTGACCAGAGTCACATTGGTGACCTCGGGTCATCGACCGCCTCGCGGGGGTCGCGAGCGCCGCTGGTAGCGTGGCTCCGATCGACATCCTTTAACGACCTGTTCAGTGAGGCAGGGAAGGGAGTCACTACTTTGCGTGCGCAAAAACCGACGACCGGTGACGCCGGTGGCGGTTCCCCCGCACCCGAGGTGCCCGAGGGCACCCGCGCCGTCCTCGACGGCAGCGAGATCAACCGGGCGCTGACCCGCATCGCCCACGAGGTGCTCGAACGCACCAAGGGGGGCCGGGGCGTCACCCTCCTGGGCATCCCCTCGCGCGGTGTCCCGCTCGCCCAGCGCCTGGCAGGGCGCATCGAACGGGTTGAGGACCTCACCGTCCCCGCCGGCTCGCTCGACATCACCATGTACCGCGACGACCTGCGCTCCGCCCCCGTCCGCGCCCTCGGCCGGACCGAGATCCCCCGGGGCGGACTCGACGACCGCGTCGTCGTCCTCGTCGACGACGTCCTCTTCTCCGGCCGCACCGTCCGCGCCGCCCTGGACGCCCTCGGCGACCTGGGGCGCCCCCGCGCCGTCCAGCTCGCCGTCCTGGTCGACCGGGGCCACCGCGAACTGCCCATCCGCGCCGACTACGTGGGCAAGAACCTGCCCACCTCGCTGCGCGAGAGCGTCACCGTGCGCCTGGAGGAGACCGACGGACACGACGCGGTGCTGCTCGGCCCGTCCCGCCCCCGCCCAGGAGCCACCGAGGGGAACGACTGATGCGCCACCTTCTCTCCGCCGGCGACCTCTCCCGCGACGAGGCCACCCTCGTCCTGGACACCGCCGCCGAACTCGCCCAGGTCGGCGACCGCTCCGTCAAGAAGCTGCCCACCCTGCGCGGGCGCACCGTGGTCAACCTCTTCTACGAGGACTCCACCCGCACCCGCACCTCCTTCGAGCTGGCCGCCAAGCGCCTTTCCGCGGACGTCATCAACTTCTCCGCCAAGGGCTCCAGCGTCTCCAAGGGCGAGAGCCTCAAGGACACCGCGCTGACCCTCCAGGCCATGGGCGCCGACGGCGTCGTCATCCGGCACAGCGCCTCCGGCGCCGCCCACCGCCTCGCCAACTGGGTGGACGGGTCCGTCCTCAACGCGGGCGACGGCACCCACGAACACCCCACCCAGGCCCTGCTGGACGCCTTCACCGTGCGCTCGCGCCTGGGGCGCCTGGAGGGGCTGCGGGTGGCCGTCGTCGGCGACATCCTGCACAGCCGGGTCGCCCGCTCCAACGTGCTGCTGCTCACCACCCTGGGCGCGCACGTCACCCTGGTCGCGCCGCCCACCCTGCTGCCGGTCTCGGTGCACACCTGGCCGTGCGAGGTCTCCTACGACCTCGACGACGTCCTGCCCAAGTCCGACGTCGTCATGATGCTGCGCGTACAGGCCGAGCGCATGCACGAGTCGTTCTTCCCGTCCACGCGCGAGTACAGCCGCAACTACGGCCTGGACGGCGAGCGCCTGTCCCGCATGCCCGAGGACGCGATCGTCATGCACCCCGGCCCGATGGTCCGCGGCATGGAGATCTCCGCGGAGGTCGCCGACTCGCCCCGCTGCACCGTCACCGAGCAGGTCGCCAACGGCGTCAGCCTGCGCATGGCCGTGCTCTACCTGCTGCTCGGCGGCTCCTGACAGCCCTGCCGCGGGCCCCCTCGGCCCGTACCACCGCACCTGAGGGACGCGAGGCCCCCGCCACGGGCCCGGGCGCCCGGCCCACCGGCGCGCCCCGGCGCCCCGCGCCGCCCCTCCCCGACCCAGAACACGAGGAAGCCAACACCGCGATGCCCGACACCCACGGACCGCACCTGATCCGCGGCGCCCGCCCCCTCGGCGGCGACCCCGTCGACCTGCTCCTGGCCGACGGCCGGATCGCCGCGACCGGCCGGGACCTGGACGCCCCCGAGGACGCCCGGACCGTCGACGCCACCGGCCTGATCGCCCTGCCCGGCCTGGTGGACCTGCACACCCACCTGCGCGAGCCCGGCCGCGAGGACGCCGAGACCGTCGCCACCGGATCCCGCTCCGCCGCCATGGGCGGCTACACCGCCGTCCACGCCATGGCCAACACCGACCCCGTCGCCGACACCGCCGGCGTCGTCGAACAGGTCTGGCGCCTGGGCCGCGAGGCCGGGTACTGCGACGTGCGCCCCGTCGGCGCCGTCACCGTCGGCCTGGCCGGGGAGCGCCTCTCCGAGATCGGCGCGATGGCCGACTCCGCCGCCGGCGTGCGCGTCTTCTCCGACGACGGCATCTGCGTCTCCGACGCCCTGCTCATGCGCCGCGCCCTGGAGTACGTCAAGGCCTTCGACGGCGTCATCGCCCAGCACGCCCAGGAGCCGCGCCTGACCCAGGGCGCCCAGATGAACGAGGGCTGCGTCTCCGACCGCCTCGGCCTGCCCGGCTGGCCCGCGGTCGCCGAGGAGGCGATCATCGCCCGCGACTGCCTGCTCGCCCAGCACGTGGGCTCGCGCCTGCACGTGTGCCACGTCTCGACCAAGGGCTCGGTCGACATCATCCGCTGGGCCAAGGCCCGCGGCTGCGACGTCACCGCCGAGGTCACACCCCACCACCTCCTGCTGACAGAGGAGCTGGTGGAGGGCTACGATCCCGTCTACAAGGTCAACCCGCCCCTGCGCACCGCCGACGACGTCCAGGCGCTGCGCGAGGGCCTGGCCGACGGCACGATCGACATCGTCGCCACCGACCACGCCCCCCACCCCGCGGAGGCCAAGGAGACCGAGTGGTCCACCGCCGCCATGGGAATGGTCGGACTGGAGACGGCGTTGGCGGTCGTGCAGCGCACGATGGTCGACACCGGTCTGCTGACCTGGGCCGGCGTCGCCGACCGCATGTCCGCGGCGCCGGCCCGCATCGGCCGCGTCCACGACCACGGGCGTGACCTGGCGGTCGGCCAGCCCGCCAACGTGGTCCTGTACGACCCGGCCGCCGCCGTCGACGTGGACGGCGCGGCCATGGTCAGCAAGAGCGGCAACACCCCCTTCCGGGGCATGACCCTGCCCGGCCGGGTGCGCGCCACGTTCCTGCGCGGCGCCCCGACCGTCCTGGAGGGGAAGATCCAGTGAGCACAGAACAGAACACCCGGGCCGCCGACGGCCCGGCGGAGGAGGGGGCGAACGTGTCCGAGAGCGGACCCGCGATTCTGGTACTCGAGGACGGCCGGGTCTTCCACGGCCGATCCTTCGGCGCCACCGGGGAGACCTTCGGCGAGGCGGTCTTCAACACCGGCATGACCGGCTACCAGGAGACCCTCACCGACCCCTCCTACCACCGCCAGATCGTGGTGATGACCGCCCCCCACATCGGCAACACCGGCGTCAACGACGACGACCCCGAGTCCGGCCGCGTCTGGGTCGCCGGGTACGTCGTGCGCGAGCCCGCCCGCATCACCTCCAACTGGCGGGCCGAGCGCACCCTGGACGAGGAGCTGCGCCGCCAGGGCGTGGTCGGCATCGCCCTCACCGGCACCCGCGCCCTCACCCGCCACCTGCGCGACAAGGGCGTCATGCGCGCCGCCATCAGCACCACCGAGACCGACCCGGGGGCCCTGCTGGAGCGCGTGCGCCAGCAGCCCGCCATGGCCGGGGCCGACCTGGCCGCCGAGGTCAGCACCGGCGAGCCCTACGAGGTCCTGCCGCCCGAGGGCGTCCCCGCCCGCTTCCACGTCGCCGCCGTGGACCTGGGCATCAAGGCCATGACCCCCCAGCGCCTGGCCGAGCGGGGCTGCCGGGTCACCGTGCTGCCCGCCACCGCCACCGCCGAGGACATCCTCGCCCTGGACCCGGACGGGGTGTTCTTCAGCAACGGCCCCGGCGACCCCGCCACCGCCGACGCGCCCGTCACCGCCATGCGCGGCGTCCTGGACGCGGGCAGGCCGCTCTTCGGCATCTGCTTCGGCAACCAGATCCTGGGCCGCGCCCTGGACCTGGGCACCTACAAGCTGCCCTTCGGGCACCGGGGCGTCAACCAGCCGGTGATCGACACCCGCTCCGGCAGGGTCGCCATCACCAGCCAGAACCACGGCTTCGCCGTCGACGCCCCCCTCGACGAGCCCTTCGACACCCCCTACGGCCGGGCCGAGGTCAGCCACATCGGCCTCAACGACCGCGTCGTCGAGGGCCTGCGGCTGCTGGACCGCCCCGCGTTCAGCGTCCAGTTCCACCCGGAGGCCGCCGCCGGCCCCCACGACGCCGCCGAACTCTTCGACGCGTTCGTCGACCTGATGTCCGCCCAGCCCGCTCCGGCTGCCAAGTAGCAAGAGGAAGCAGAGCATGCCGCGCCGTAGTGACCTTTCATCCGTCCTCGTGATCGGCTCCGGCCCGATCGTGATCGGACAGGCGGCCGAGTTCGACTACTCGGGCACCCAGGCCTGCCGGGTTCTGCGGGCCGAGGGCCTGCGGGTCATCCTGGTCAACTCCAACCCGGCCACGATCATGACCGACCCGGAGATCGCCGACGCCACCTACGTCGAGCCGATCACCACCGAGATGATCGAGAAGATCATCGCCAAGGAGCGCCCCGACGCGCTCCTGCCCACCCTGGGCGGGCAGACCGCCCTCAACGCCGCCGTCGCCCTGGACGAGGCGGGCGTCCTCGCCAAGTACGGCGTCGAGCTCATCGGCGCCAACATCGAGGCCATCCAGTCCGGCGAGGACCGCGAGAGCTTCAAGGGCATCGTCGAGCGCATCGGCGGCGAGTCCGCCCGCTCGCGCATCTGCCACACCCTGGAGGAGTGCCTGGCCGCGGCCGAGGAGCTCTCCTACCCCGTCGTCGTGCGCCCCTCCTTCACCATGGGCGGCGCCGGCTCGGGCTTCGCCCACGACGCGGCCGAGCTGCGCCGCATCGCCGGACAGGGCCTGGCGCTCTCCCCGACCACCGAGGTGCTCCTGGAGGAGTCCATCCTCGGCTGGAAGGAGTACGAGCTGGAGCTGATGCGCGACACCAACGACAACGTCGTGGTCGTGTGCTCCATCGAGAACCTCGACCCCATGGGCGTGCACACCGGCGACTCCATCACCGTCGCCCCCGCCATGACCCTCACCGACCGCGAGTACCAGAAGCTGCGCGACATCGGCATCGCCGTCATCCGCGAGGTCGGCGTGGACACCGGCGGCTGCAACATCCAGTTCGCCGTCCACCCCACCACCGGCCGGGTCATCGTCATCGAGATGAACCCGCGCGTGTCGCGCTCATCGGCGCTGGCCTCCAAGGCCACCGGCTTCCCGATCGCCAAGATCGCCGCCAAGCTCGCCGTCGGCTACACCCTGGACGAGATCCCCAACGACATCACCCGGGAGACCCCGGCCAGCTTCGAGCCCACGCTCGACTACGTCGTCGTCAAGGTGCCCCGCTTCGCCTTCGAGAAGTTCCCCGGCGCCGACCCCGGCCTGACCACCACCATGAAGTCGGTGGGCGAGGCCATGGCCATCGGCCGCTCCTTCCCCGAGGCCCTCCAGAAGGCCATGCGCTCCCTGGAGAAGAAGGGCGTCGGCCTGACCTGGGAGGGTGAGCCCGGCGACAAGGACGAGCTGCTGCGCCTGGCCGCCACCCCCACCGAGCACCGCCTGCGCCAGGTCCAGCAGGCCCTGCGCGCCGGGGCCACCGTCGAGGAGGTCCACGAGGCCACCCGCATCGACCCCTGGTTCGTGGACCAGATGCTGCGCCTGGAGGAGGCGGCCCGCGTCCTGGCCGAGGCCCCCAAGCTCGACGCCGACCTGCTGCGCGAGGTCAAGGGGCTGGGCTTCTCCGACCTCCAGATCGGCCAGATCACCGGCCGCAGCGAGGACGTGGTCCGCGAGCTGCGCCACGCCCTGGGCGTCCACCCCGTCTACCTGACCGTGGACACCTGCGCCGCCGAGTTCGAGGCCCGCACGCCCTACCTGTACTCCAGCTACGACGAGGAGACCGAGGTCCCCACGGGCGACCGGCCCAAGATCATCATCCTGGGGTCGGGGCCCAACCGGATCGGCCAGGGCGTGGAGTTCGACTACTCCTGCGTCCACGCCTCCTTCGCCCTCTCCGACGCCGGGTACGAGACCGCGATGGTCAACTGCAACCCCGAGACGGTCTCCACCGACTACGACACCAGCGACCGGCTCTACTTCGAGCCGCTCACCCTGGAGGACGTGCTGGAGGTCGTGCGCGCCGAGCAGGCCGCCGGACCGGTCGTCGGGGTCATCGTCCAGCTGGGCGGCCAGACCCCGCTCGGCCTGGCCCGCCGCCTCAAGGACGCCGGGGTGCCCATCATCGGCACCAGCCCCGAGGCCATCGACCTGGCCGAGGACCGCGGAGCGTTCGGCAAGGTCCTGGCCGACGCCGGGCTGCCCGCGCCCAAGTACGGCACCGCCCACTCCTTCGCCGAGGCCAAGGCCGCCGCGGACGAGATCGGCTACCCCGTCATGGTCCGCCCCTCCTACGTGCTGGGCGGCCGCGGCATGGAGATCGTCTACAGCGAGACGATGCTCGCCGACTACATCGAGCGCAACGCCGAGGTCAGCCCCGAGCACCCGGTGCTCATCGACCGCTTCCTCGACGACGCCATCGAGATCGACGTCGACGCCCTCTACGACGGTCGCGACCTGTACCTGGGCGGGGTCATGGAGCACATCGAGGAGGCCGGTATCCACTCCGGTGACTCGGCGTGCACCCTGCCCTCCATCACCCTGGGCCGCGAGGACATCGAGCGCATCCGCTACTCGACCGAGGCCATCGCCCGAGGCACGGGCGTGCGCGGGCTGATCAACGTCCAGTACGCGCTCGCCTCCGGCGTGCTCAACGTCCTGGAGGCCAACCCGCGCGCCTCGCGCACCGTGCCGTTCGTGTCCAAGGCCACCGCGGTGCCGCTGGCCAAGGCTGCCGCCCGCGTCATGGCCGGGGCCACCATCGCCGAACTGCGCGAGGAGGGCATGCTGCCCGCGCACGGCGACGGCGGCGACCTGCCCGCGGACGCCCCGGTGTCGGTGAAGGAGGCGGTGCTGCCCTTCAACCGCTTCATCGACAAGGAGGGCGAGGGGGTCGACACCATCCTCGGCCCCGAGATGCGCTCCACCGGCGAGGTCATGGGCCTGGACACCGAGTTCGGCTCCGCCTACGCCAAGTCGCAGCTGGCCCTCAACGACTCCCTGCCCGAGCGGGGCCGGGTGTTCGTCTCGGTGGCCAACCGCGACAAGCGCTCGATGATCTTCCCGGTCAAGCGCCTGGCCGACCTCGGCTTCGAGATCCTGGCCACCGAGGGCACCGCCGTGGTCCTGCGCCGCAACGGCGTGCACGCCACCGTGGTGCGCAAGCACAGCGAGGGCAGCGGCCCGGCGGGCGAGCCCACCATCGTGCAGCTCATCCACTCGGGGGGCGTGGACCTCATCGTCAACACGCCCTTCGGCAGCGCGGGGCAGGCCGGACCGCGCCTGGACGGCTACGAGATCCGCACCGCCGCGGTGGTGCGCCGCGTGCCCAGCGTGACCACCGTGCAGGGCCTGGCCGCCGCGGTCCAGGCCATCGAGGCGCGGGTGCGCGGCGACCTCGGCGTGCGCTCCCTCCAGGAGCACGCGAGCACCCTCACCGCCAGCCGGGCCTAGGCTGTTCAACTTTGGGCCTCCGCTCCGCCCGCCCGTCGCCCGCCACCGCCCGCGGGGGTGCTTCGCGCCGGGCGGGCTACCGCCCTCAACGGACGCTACGCGCAGTACTTTCCTTGTTCGGGCGCCCGAAGAGCGGGAACCGGGTTGTAGCAGGCACGGTGGTGTCTCCGGCGGGTTCGCTCATTCCTCGCGAACCCGCCTCCGCCACATCCAGAACCCCGCGGGCGCCCGAACCAACACCCGAGGGGCTCCGGGGTCGTGGGCGGGGGGCGCCGTGGACGGTGTGTCCACGGCGCCCCCGCCTATACGGTTGGCGCACAGGACGACGCAGGAATCCCAGAGGGGGGAGGGCGGCGCCGACGCCCCGGTGTCCGCGACACCGGGCTCGGGCGCCACGACCTGATGAGCGACAACGGACCGGTGCAGACCAGGTGCCCCGTGCTGAACGTACGCAGGGTGGACGCCTACTACGCCATCACCGTGGTCGCCCCGGGCATAGCCGAGCGGTTCCGCTCCGGGCAGTTCGTGTCGGTGGCCGTCGGCGGCGACCACTCCAGCACCCTGCTGCGCCGCCCCTTCGCGATCCACGACGTCAAACCCGACTACGGCGGCACCGTCGAGTTCCTGTTCTCGGTGCGCGGCACCGGCACCGCCTGGCTCTCCGAGCGGCGCTCGCGCGACCTGCTGGACGTGGTCGGCCCCCTGGGCCGCCCCTTCCCGCTGCCCCGCGAGCCGGTCAACTGCGTGCTGGTGGGCGGCGGCTCGGGCAGCGCCCCGCTGTTCCCGCTGGCCCAGTCGCTGCGCAGGCGCGGCTGCCGGGTGGACTTCGTGCTGGGCGCCGCCTCCGCCGACCGGGTGTTCAGCGCCATCACCGCCCGCCGCATCGCCGAGACGGCCGCCTTCACCACCGACGACGGCTCCTTCGGCACCCGCGGCCGCGTCACCGACGTCCTGGGCAGGGTGATCGAGGAGTGCCGGTCCGACGCCGTCTACGCCTGCGGCCCCATGCCGATGCTGCGCGCGGTCACCTCCGTGGCGGCCGGCCACGGCATCCCCGTCCAGGTGGCGGTGGAGGAGACCATGGCCTGCGGCACCGGGATCTGCATGACCTGCGTCATCCCGGTGGTGGGCGAGGACGGGATCACCCGCATGGTGCGCTCCTGCGTGGACGGCCCGGTCTTCCGGGGCGAGCAGGTGCGCTTCGACGACGTGGGCACGATCCCCTTCGATGCCCTGGGCGCCCCCGGATGGAAGGGCTCCAGCGCGGCCCGCGCCGCGGAGACGGCCCGCGACATCGCCTGAGGGGCCCGGCCCCGCCCCGGGACCGACCACCACCAGACAGTGGGTGAGAGAGTTGAACGCAGACCTCAGGACCCGGCTGGGCGGCTGGGAGCTGCCCAACCCCGTGGTCACCGCCGCCGGGTGCGCCGGATCGGGCCGCGAGCTGGCCCAGTTCTTCGACATCGCCTCGATCGGCGCCGTCACCACCAAGTCGGTGATGCTGGAACCCCACGCCGGGCGCCCGTCCCCGCGCATGGCCGAGACGCCCAGCGGGATGCTCAGCACGACGGGCATGCAGGGCCCGGGCGTGGACGTGTTCCTCCAACGGGACCTGCCCTGGCTGCTCTCCCGCGGCGGACGGGCGATCGTCTCCGTGGCGGGCACCGGCATGGCCGAGTTCGGCGAACTTGCCAGACGCGTCTCCGCCGCCGACGGGGTGAGCGCGATCGAGGTCAACCTCTCCAGCCCGGACCCGTCCGACCCCGCCGGGCGCCGCTACGTGGACGACGCGGCCCAGGCCGCTGCGGTGGTGCGCACGGTGCGCTCCCACACCCGTTCGGGGCTGCCGGTGCTGGCCAAGCTCGCCGCCGACGTCCCCGACGTGGTGGAGCTGGCCGCCGCGTGCGTGGAGGCGCGCGCGGACGGACTGTCCATGGTCAACACCGTGCGCGGCATGGCCGTGGACACCCGCACGCTGCGCCCGGCGGTGGCCGGGGGGATGGGCGGACTGTCGGGGCCGGCGATCCGCCCGCTGGCGGTGGGGTGCGTCTACCGGGTGCACGAGGCGCTCCCGGACGTGCCCATCATCGGGATGGGCGGGGTCCGCACGGGCGCCGACGTGATGGAGTTCATGGCGGCCGGGGCCTCCGCGGTGGCGGTCGGCACGGTCAACTTCTCCGACCCCTCGGCGTGCGCCCGGGTGCTCCGCGAGTTCACCGAGCTGCTGGAGGCACGCGGGCTGAGGCGGGCCGCCGACCTGGTGGGCGCCGCGCACCGGACGGGTGTTGGGGCGTGACAGGCCGGGCACGCGGCGCACAAGGGCCCTGACCGGCCTGAACGGCGTTCAGATGGCGCTGTGCGACCAAACACGCGCAATTGGTCTCTACCACTGTCCTGACCGCTACGTCCCGTCTGCGGCCGTCTGGGAGGCCGTTACGGGGAAGTGACACGGGTGGGGCGCATGAAGCGGCCCATCCGGGGAATCGCACACTTGATGGTGTGCACATGACAGCGAACGTGCATTCTCAGGTGCCGCGGTAAGCACGTCCGCAAGTACGTCCGTGCCTTGCACGCGCCGACCCAGGTCGGCGGCACACGATGGGAGATACCGACATGACCGAGACCACCGCGCCCTCCGCGCCCATCGCCGTGGCGCTCGACGCCAGGGACCTGGAGACCGCGGCCACCTGGGCCTCCGCGGTCGCGCCGCACGTGAGCACGGTCAAGGTGGGCCTGGAGCTGTACCTGCGCTACGGGCCCGACGTGGTCGGCGCGGTGCGCGGAGCCAGCCGGTTGGGGGTCTTCCTCGACCTGAAGCTGCACGACATCCCGGCCACGGTCGCCGGCGCCGCGCGCAGCGTCGCCGGCCTGCGCCCCTCGATCCTGACGGTCCACGCCGGGGGAGGGGCGGACATGGTCCGGGCCGCCGTGGAGGCCGCGCCGGAGACCAGGATCGCCGCCGTGACGGTGCTCACCTCCATGGACGAGGGCGACCTGGAGCAGGTGGGGCTGCTCGGTCCTGCCCGCGACGCGGTGCGGCGCCTGGCCGCCCTGGCGGTGGGCGCCGGGGCCCGCGCGCTGGTCTGCTCGCCCCAGGAGGTGGCCCTGCTCCGCTCCGAGGTCGGGCCGGACGTCACCCTCATCACGCCGGGCGTGCGCCCGGCGGGGGCGGACAGGGGCGACCAGTCGCGCGTGGCGACCCCGGAGGAGGCCGTGGCGGCGGGCGCGGACCTGTTGGTCATCGGCCGCCCCATCACCCGCGCGCCGGACCCGGGGGCGGCGGCGGCCTCCCTCGCGGCGGCCGTGCGACGGGCGGGGGTGCGCGTCTAGGGAGCGAAGGGAGGGGGCGCCGTGCGGGCGCCCTTCGACGGTGTCCGGAGGTGCTGGGCCAAGGGATCGACGGAACGGGGAGACGAACCGGTGCACAGGGGTTCGACAGGGCCGATTATGTGTCGCTGTCGGTCACTAATTTGGCGTGTCCGAAACTCGCTGAGCACTGCCGAGAGTGACCCGCGTCACCCCTACGTGACCTGCGCTGGTGGCACCCTTCGCACTTCCTTCAATCGGGACTAAAGTCCTGGTTTTCGTCTCGCAGTGAAGTCGAATAACAACTCTCAGTAGTTAGTTCGACGAAATAGCCGCTGAAAGGGCACTTTGCGTTGCCTAACAGGGGTCAGACCTACTAACTTGCGCAGGCGTCCGCCCTCTACAAACGAGTAGAAAACCGAGGTGACCCGGCGTGGCCCTTCCTCCCCTGACACCCGAACAGCGCACCGCGGCTCTGGCCAAGGCCGCCAAGGCCAGAAAAGAGCGCGCGGAGGTCAAGAACAAGCTGAAGAACGGCGGCATCTCGCTGTCCGAGGTCCTTTCCAACGGCCTCAAGGACGACGTCATCGGCAAGATGAAGGTTTCGGCTCTGCTCGAATCCCTTCCCGGCGTCGGCAAGGTCCGGGCCAAGCAGATCATGGAGCGGCTCAACATCGCCGAGTCGCGCCGTGTCCGCGGTCTGGGAACCAACCAGCGCGCCGCCCTCGAGGCCGAGTTCGGCGACCTCACCAAGTAGCACCAGGCAGTACCCGCAACACCCAGCAGTACCGAGCAGCACCTGAACGCAGTGCACCGGTCCGCCGCGTCCCCCACAGTCGCGGCGCACACCACGCCGCGACAGCGGCCGACCCCCGGTGAGCCAGGCCGGGCCGCGGTCGGCGGGCGGGTGGCCCCAGGCCACGACCGTCCGCCGACCGCGGCCCGGCGCTTATCCCGGGTGCGGTGCGTTTCGGGGCGGTTCGCGACTGTCGGCCGCGCCGCAGCCCGGTGGTATAAAGGAAGCTTCCCGCGACCGTACGCGGACACCCCGCACACCAGACCGCCCGCACGGTGACGGCGCCCGGATCGGCTTCGGCCCGCCGGAGCGCGACGCGAGGGCCACGGCCCCGCCCGTGGCGGGCGGGCCCGAAGGGAAGCCTCGAACACACATGCCCGATCCCGGATCCCAGTCCCGCCCGGCGCAGAAGCGGCTGACCGTGCTGTCCGGACCCTCGGGTGTGGGCAAGAGCACGGTGGTGGCCCACCTGCGCCGTGAGAACCCCGACGTGTGGCTCTCGGTCTCGGTCACCACGCGCCGCCCCCGCCCGGGCGAACAGGACGGCGTCCAGTACCACTTCGTCACCGACGAAGAGTTCGACCGCCTCGTCGCCGAGGACCAGCTCCTGGAGTGGGCCCAGTTCGCGGGCAACCGCTACGGCACCCCGCGCCGTCCCGTCGAGGAGCGCCTGCGCGCCGGAGTGCCCGTCCTGCTGGAGATCGAGCTCCAGGGCGCCCGCCAGGTGCGCGAGTCCATGCCCGACGCCCTGCACGTCTTCCTCGCCCCTCCCTCCTGGGAGGAGTTGGTGCGCCGCCTCACCGGGCGCGGCACCGAGTCCGACGAGGTGATCCAGCGCCGCCTGGACGTGGCCAGGGTCGAGCTGGCCGCCGAGAAGGAGTTCGACACCACCCTCGTCAACACGTCCGTGCGGGAAGTGGGCGACGAGCTGCTAGCGTTGATCACCGCGCCCAAGGTGTGATAGCGGCCGGGCCCGCAGGGTCCGCGCCGTCCGCGCCGCGCCGGGAACCGTCCCGACGGCGCCCCAACGTCCGTCCACCGCGGCTCCGCGACGAGCCGCGGACCATTCCTGGGGGTAATGAAGTGGCTGGTACCGAGCCCGTCGCCGAAGGCATCACCAACCCGCCGATCGACGATCTGCTGGAGCTGGTGGACAGCAAGTACAGCCTGGTCACCATGGCCTCCAAGCGGGCCCGCCAGATCAACGCCTACTACGCCCAGCTGGGCGAGGGCCTGCTGGAGTACGTCGGCCCGCTGGTGGAGACCCAGGTCCAGGAGAAGTCGCTGTCCATCGCGCTGCGCGAGGTCAGGTCCGGACTGCTCACCGCGGAGCCCTACGAGGGTTCCTGACCCGCCTTCTCCGCGTGCTCGCGAGCCCGCACGGGGCTCGCGACCGCCCGCCGCGCCTCTGGCGCGCGCGGGGCGGCCGGGGGCTGGTAGAACTCCTTTCTGTGAGTGACACAAACGTTCCCCGCGTGGTCCTCGGCGTCGGCGGCGGCATCGCCGCCTACAAGGTCTGCGAACTGCTGCGCCGCCTGACCGAGTCCGGCCACCGGGTCCGGGTCGTGCCCACCGCCGAGGCCCTGCGCTTCGTCGGTGAGCCCACCTGGGCCGCCCTGTCCGGCCAGCCCGTCGCCACCGGTGTGTGGGACGGGGTCCACGAGGTCCCGCACGTGCGCATCGGCCAGGAGGCCGACCTGGTGTTCGTGGCCCCGGCCACCGCCAACATCCTGGCCAGGGCCGCCGCGGGCCTGGCCGACGACCTCCTCACCAACACCCTGCTCACCGCGCGCTGTCCCGTGGTGTTCGCGCCCGCGATGCACACCGAGATGTGGGAGCACCCCGCCACGCAGGCCAACGTGGCCACCCTGCGCTCGCGCGGCGCCGTCGTCCTCGATCCGGCCGTGGGCCGCCTGACCGGCGCCGACACCGGACGCGGCCGTCTGCCCGAGCCCTCCGAGCTGTTCGAGGCCGCCCGCCTCGTGCTGCGCCGCGGCACCGCCGCCCCCGACCTGGCCGGACGTCGCGTGGTCGTCTCCGCCGGCGGCACCCGCGAGGCCGTCGACCCGGTCCGCTTCCTGGGCAACCACTCCTCGGGCAAGCAGGGGTACGCCCTGGCGCGCACCGCCGCCGCCCGCGGCGCCGACGTGACCCTGGTCGCCGCCAACGTCTCCCTGCCCGACCCGGCCGGGGTGCGCGTCGTGCGGGCGGGCTCGGCCGTGGAGCTGGCCGAGGCCATGGAGACCGAACGCGTCGGCGCGGACGCGATCGTGATGAGCGCCGCGGTGGCCGACTTCCGGCCGGTCGCCAGCGCCGCCTCCAAGATCAAGAAGAGGCCCGGCGCTGCCCCCGCGCCCATCGAGCTGGCCGAGAACCCCGACATCCTCGCCGGGCTGGTCGCCTCCCGCGACGCCGAGGGGCTGGCGCAGACCGTCGTGGGCTTCGCCGCCGAGACCGACGACGTGATCGCCAACGGCCGCGCCAAACTGGCGCGCAAGGGCTGCGACCTGCTCGTGGTCAACCAGGTCGGCGGCGGGCGCGCGTTCGGCACCGAGGACAACCAGGCCGTCATCCTGGGCTCGGACGGCAGCGCGGTGGACGTGCCCACCGGGCCCAAGGAGGATCTCGCCGACCGCGTCTGGGACCTGGTCCTGCCGCGCCTGGGCTGAAGCGCCCGCCCGGCGGGGCCCGGCCGAACCGCGGGTGCCCAGGACTGGATTCCCACCGCGGAGTACGTCACACTTCAACGTGCACCCGTGACGACCGGGGAGGTCGTCCGCGGGGTGCCCGCCCCCAGCAGTCCCGTTACAGTGGACCGATAACCAACCCCGTCGGTCGGTATTGGCCGCCCCGGCAGGCAGCCGGGGGGCGCCCGTGCCGCACCGGCACATGTCAGCCAGCAGCCGCTGCAAGGAGTCACGCAACGTGTCCCGCCGCCTTTTCACCTCCGAGTCGGTCACCGAAGGCCATCCCGACAAGATGGCCGACCAGATCAGTGACGCGATCCTCGACGCGATGCTCACCCACGACCCGCGCAGCCGGGTCGCGGTCGAGACGCTGATCACCACCGGTCAGGTCCACATCGCGGGAGAGGTCACCACCCAGACCTACGTCGACATCCCCGCCATCGTGCGCGGAAAGATCCTCGAGATCGGCTACGACTCCTCCGCCAAGGGGTTCGACGGTGACTCCTGCGGGGTCAACGTCTCCATCGACGCGCAGTCCCCCGACATCGCCCAGGGCGTCGACACCGCCTACGAGGCGCGCGTCGACAACGAGGACGACGTCCTCAACCGGCAGGGCGCGGGCGACCAGGGCCTGATGTTCGGCTACGCCAACCGCGAGACCCCCGAACTCATGCCGCTGCCGATCAAGCTGGCGCACTCCCTCTCCGAGCGCCTGTCCGGGGTCCGCCGCAACGGCACGGTGCCCTACCTGCGCCCGGACGGCAAGACCCAGGTCACGGTCGAGTACGACGGCCAGACCCCGGTCCGCCTGGACACCGTCGTGGTCTCCAGCCAGCACTCGGCCGACATCAACCTCGACGAGATGCTCGCCCCCGACATCCGCGAGCACGTGATCGAGCCGGTCGTGGCCGCCTACGGCCTGGAGTCCGACGACTACCGGCTCCTGGTCAACCCGACCGGCCGGTTCGAGATCGGCGGCCCCATGGGCGACGCCGGCCTCACGGGCCGCAAGATCATCGTGGACACCTACGGAGGCTACGCCCGCCACGGCGGCGGCGCCTTCTCCGGCAAGGACCCGTCGAAGGTGGACCGCTCGGCCGCCTACGCCACCCGCTGGGTCGCCAAGAACATCGTCGCGGCCGAGCTCGCCGAGCGCGCCGAGGTCCAGGTGGCCTACGCCATCGGCAAGGCGCACCCGGTCGGCGTGTTCATCGAGACCTTCGGCACCGAGAAGGTCGCCCCGGAGCTGATCGAGAAGGCCGTCAAGGAGGTCTTCGACCTGCGTCCGGCCGCCATCGTGCGCGACCTGGACCTGCTGCGCCCGATCTACTCCCGCACCGCCGCCTACGGCCACTTCGGCCGTGAGCTGCCCGAGTTCACGTGGGAGAGCACCGAGCGCGCCGCCGCGCTGCGCTCCTTCGTGGGCGCCTGACCCGCACCCGCGGCACCGGTTCCCGCGAGGGGCCTCGTGGGCGCGCACGGCCGTCACCGGCCGTGCGCGCCCTTTCGCGTGTTCCGGGTTCCTCCGCATGGCGCACGATCGAAGTGACTACTCCGTGTTATTCCGTATAGACGTAATGTCATTTCTGTGCTCGTACGCGGAGGAGACCATGGCCGTAGCAACGGCGGTGTCTGCGGTGGGGCTGGTGGCCCTGCTCGCCCTGCCCGGCACCCACCACGCACCCGACGGGTCGGGAGGCGGCGGAGGGGAGGTCGTGCCCGGCGCGGACAGCCTGCACGTGGCCCTGGAGTCCCGCTCCGAAGCGCAGCGGCTGGGCCCGGGCGACCGGATCCACTACACGGTCGACGTGCGCAACGACGGTGACGAGGCGGTGCCCGGGGCCGAGATCGTGCAGTTCCTCCCCCCGACCGTGCGCTACGTCTCGGGGACGTCCGGGGCCGAGCCGGGGGAGGGGCGGGTGACCTGGTCGCGGTCCCTGGAGCCCGGGGACCGCGCGAGCATGCGGTTCACCGGCGAGGTCACCGGGGTCCGCGGCGGGGGAGAGCACCCGGTCGCCACGGTCTGCGCGCGCCCGGAGCCGGGAGCGGTGCTGGTCTCCTGTGACGCGGCCGTACACCGCGTCCATGGGGTGGTGCCGCCGGTGTGGGTGGTCACGGGGCTGGCATTCGCGGCCTCGGTGGCGCTGTGCGTCGGCGGCCTGGCGCGCCACCGCAACACCCGGGACCTCCGGGAGGGGGAGCCCGAGGCGCCGACGGCGCCCGTCCCCGTGAACGCCGACGGAGCGGAGGAGGCCGCCGTGGGCGCGGCCCGGGAGTCCGTCGGGGCCGGACCCGACGCGGCGGCGGAGGGGACCGCCGACCGGCCGCGGATCGCACTGGAGACGCTGATCGTCCACAGGGCGGCGCCCGACCCCGTCCCCGCCACCGCGGGCGGCGCTCAGGCGCCAGGCCCGGACGCGGGGGAGAGCGAACCGGGAGGGGAGCACGGGACCGCACGCGTGCCCGGCACCGGGGCGCGGCCCGAGGCCGGTCCCCGGTCCGAGCCGGAGCCCGTGTCCGCCGAGACCGCACCCGCCGAGACCGCGCACGCGCCCGCGGAGGAGCCCGAACCGGTCGCCGGGCCGCGCGGCTGACCCGGGGCCGCACAAGCGGAAGGGCCGCGCCCCGGGGCGCGGCCCTTCCGGCGGGCTCAGCTCAGCTCGTCGAGGGCCTTCTCCGCCTCGGCCAGCCACGAGCGGCGGGCCTCCAGCGCGTCCTCGTACTCCCTGACCCGGCGCTCGTCGCCCCTGTCCCTGGCCTTGCCGAGCTTGACCTCCAGGTCGGCGATCGCCGCCGCCAACTGCGCGGCCGTGTCCCTGGCGCGGGCCCGCGCCTCGGGGTTGCTGCGCTCCCACTCGGCGTCCTCGGCCCGGCGCACGCCGTCCTCGATCTGGCGGAAGGCGCCCTCCAACTGGTCGCGCACGTCGCGCGGCAGCTCACCGGCCTCCTCCCAGGCGTCCTGGAAGTCGCGCAGCCGCGCACGCGCCCGGCGCGGGTCGGAGATCTTCGGGATCTCCGCCTGGGCCTCGGCCAGGATCCGCTCCTTGGCCTCGGCGTTGACCCGCAGTTCGGCGTCGCGCTCGGCGAAGGTCGCGTTGCGCGCGTCGAAGAAGGTGTCCTGCGCGGCCTTGAAGCGCGTCCACAGCTTGTCCTCGCTCGCCCGGTCCGCCCGGCCGCTGCGCTTCCAGCGCTGCATCAGGTCGCGGTAGGCGCGGGCCGTGGCACCCCAGTCGGTGGAGCCCGACAGGGCCTCGGCCTCCACCACGATGCGCTCCTTCTCCACGCGCACCGACTCGCGCTCCTGGTCCAGGTTGGCGAAGTAGGCCTTGCGCCGCTTGGAGAAGGAGTTGCGCGCCGCCGACATGCGCTTCCACAGCGCCTGCTCGGTGGGCCGGTCGGCCCGCGGGGCCTTCTTCCACTCCTCGATGAGCTGGAGCATCCGCTCGCCGCCGGACTTCCAGTGCGTCGTCTCCACCGCGACCCGCTCGGCCTCGGCGACGATGCGCTCCTTGACCTCCCGGGCCTGGCCGCGCGCCTGCTCCTGGGCCTGCTTCTGCTCGACCTTGCGCTCCTCGGCGCGGCCCGCCAGCGCGTCCAGGCGCCCCATCAGCGACTCCAGGTCGCCGACCGCGTTGGCCTCCCGGACCGCGTCGCGCAGCTTGTCGATGTTCGACATCGCGGCGGAGGCGGACAGGTCGGTGTTGCGGAGCCGGTTCTCCAGCAGCTCCACCTCGGTGACCAGGGAGTCGTACTTGCGCCGGAAGAAGGTCAGAGCCTCCTCCGGCGCCCCCGCCTGCCACGATCCGACGACCCGCTCGCCTTCGCTCGTGCGCACGTAGACCGTGCCTTCGTCGTCTACGCGGCCCCAAGGGTCCGTGGTCACCGTGTCCTCCTGCTGTCATGAACCCGGCCGTGGGGCGGGTTCGGGTCGTCGCGTCGCAACTCCTCGCCGGTTCGCGATGGGAACCACCGTGCTGAGCACGATATCCCCGCGATCCGGTGGGAGGCGCCGCGCCGTGAATTCACGTCTGCGCAGATCACGCGGGTCCGCGCGCCCTCGGGTATGGGGCCGGGCCGCCCTCCCGCCCAGCGCTGGCGCAGGTCGGGGCCCCGGCGTGCACCAAGGACGGTGACCAATATGGCATTACCACGCGGTTTGGCAAAGAGGCCAGCCGCGCGCGGTGATCGAATGGTGATCAAACGCGTACCCGGGCACGACGACCGGGTCGCCGCCCCCGCCCCGCCTCGATAGGCTGCACCCGGGGGACGCTGCGTCCGGACCGGGACCCGCCGCCCCGCGACCGCGCACCCGACCGAGGACAGGACGACATCCGCCGTGCTCATCGCCGCACTTCCCACCGGGCCCCTCGCCGCGAACTGCTACGTGCTCGCACCGGCCCCGGGCGGCGACTGCGTCATCGTCGACCCCGGCCAGGAGGCCACCGAGCAGGTCGACAAGGTCCTGGCCGAGCACGGGCTGGCCCCCGTCGCGGTGCTGCTCACCCACGGCCACTTCGACCACGTGTGGTCGGCCGCCGACCTGTGCGCGCGCCACGGCGTCCCCGTCCACCTGCACGCCGCGGACCGCGGTCTGCTCACCGAGCCCGCCGCGGGGGTGGACCCCGGCTTCGCCGCGCAGCTGTCCGCCCTGCTGGGCCCGGGCCCCCACACCGAGCCCGAGCACCTGGTCGAGGTCGGCGGCGGCGACACCCTCACCCTGGCCGGACTGGAGTTCGGGGTCGAGCACACCCCCGGCCACACCCCCGGATCGGTCGTGTACACGGTGACCACCGAGGACGGCGTCCCGGTGATGTTCGCCGGGGACCTGGTCTTCGCCGGTTCCATCGGCCGCACCGACTTCCCCGGCGGCGACCACGCCGCCATGCTGCGCAGCCTCGCCAGCGCCGTGCTGGGCCGTCCCGACACCACCCAGATCCTGCCGGGCCACGGCCCGGCCACCACCGTCGAGCGCGAGCGCGCCACCAACCCCTACCTGCGCGACATCACCGGCTGACCCCGTGTCCAGGCCGCCCTCTCCGTCCCGCGGGAACGACGTATGACCACCCCACACCACCGAGGCGCCCGCCGCCCGAGCGCGCCCGCGCGGCCGCACGGCGGACGAGATACCCGCACCGGCGCCGCCTGAGGACGGTCGGCCGGTGGCTTCGCACGCCCTTCCCCCGGCCCTCCCCCCACCGGGTGCCCGAAGGCCGTGTGCGCAGGATCTGGCCCGCACCCGAGCGCAGGTCGGGCACACTTGACACGAACAGAGACGCTGAAGGAGTAGTCCGTTGATACGCACGCATGAGGCAGGTGCGTTGCGCGCCGAGCACGCAGGCGCGACCGTCGTCCTCGCCGGATGGGTGGCACGCCGCCGCGACCACGGCGGGGTGGTCTTCCTCGACCTGCGCGAGGCCTCCGGGGTGGTCCAGGTCGTCGTCCGCGAGGACGACCTCGCCCACGACCTGCGCGCCGAGTACTGCATCAAGGTCACCGGCTCGGTCCGGGTCCGCCCCGAGGGCAACGAGAACCCCGAGATCCCCACCGGCGCCGTCGAGGTCGTCGCCGACGAGATCGAGGTGCTCAGCGAGGCCGCGCCGCTGCCCTTCCAGCTCGACAGCGCCGCCGACGTGGCCGAGGAGACCCGGCTGCGCTACCGCTACCTGGACATCCGCCGCCAGGAGATGGCCGACAACCTGCGCCTGCGCTCCAAGGCGACCTACGTCGCCCACGAGGTCATGCGCGACCTGGGGTTCACCTACGTGGAGACCCCCTACATGACCCGCTCCACGCCCGAGGGCGCCCGCGACTTCCTCGTCCCGGTCCGCCTCCAGCCGGGCCACTGGTACGCGCTGCCGCAGTCCCCGCAGCTGTTCAAGCAGCTGCTCATGGTCGGCGGCATGGAGCGCTACTACCAGCTCACCCGCTGCTTCCGCGACGAGGACCTGCGCGCGGACCGCCAGCCGGAGTTCACCCAGATCGACCTGGAGATGAGCTTCGTCGACGAGGAGGACCTCTTCGCCGTCGGCGAGAAGCTGTTCACCCGCCTGCTGCGCGAGGTGCGCGGAGTCGAGCTGCCCGCGAGCTTCCCGCGCATGCGCTACGCCGAGGCCATGGACCGCTTCGGCTCCGACAAGCCCGACCTGCGCTTCGGTCAGGAGCTGGTCGAGGTCACCGCCTACTTCGCCGACACCCCCTTCCGGGTCTTCAAGGCCCCCTACGTGGGTGCCGTGGTCATGCCGGGCGGCGCCTCCCAGACCCGCAAGGAGCTGGACGCCTGGCAGGAGTGGGCGCGCTCGCGCGGCGCGAAGGGCCTGGCCTACGTGCTCGTCCAGGAGGACGGCTCCCTGGGCGGCCCGGTGGCCAAGAACCTCTCCGAGGCCGAGCGCGAGGGCCTGGCCGCCCAGGTCGGCGCCGCGCCGGGCGACGCGGTGTTCTTCGCCGCGGGCGCCCGGACCGCGAGCCAGGAGCTGCTGGGCGCGGCCCGTCTGGAGATCGGCAGGCGCTGCGACCTGATCGACACCTCCCGGTGGGAGATCCTGTGGATCACCGACATGCCCCTGTTCGAGGAGGCCGACGAGGAGGGCTCCTGGAAGCCGGTGCACCATCCCTTCACCGCCCCGGCGGTGCAGGACGAGGCCGACTTCCAGGACCACCCGGGCAGCACCGACTCCCGCGCCTTCGACCTGGTGCTCAACGGCTACGAGCTGGTCTCGGGCTCCATCCGTATCCACCGGGCCGAGATGCAGCAGCGGATCTTCGACGTCATCGGCCTGAGCAAGGCCGAGGCCGAGTCGAAGTTCGGGTTCCTGCTGGAGGCGTTCAAGTTCGGCCCGCCGCCGCACGGCGGCCTGGCCGTGGGCTGGGACCGCATCGTCATGCTGCTGGCCGGTCAGCCGACCATCCGCGAGGTCATCGCCTTCCCCAAGACCGCCTCGGGCGGCGACCCGCTGACGGGCGCGCCCACGCCGATCACCGCTGAGCAGCGGTCCGAGGCCGGGGTGGACGCCGACCCCGAGGCCGAGGAGCGGGAGAAGCGGAAGTAGGGGGCCGCCGGTCCCGTCGGGGGCGGGGCGCGCACGGCGCGCGCCGCCCCCGACCCGTGTACCGGGGGAGGCGCCGCGACCCCCGGGCCCGCCCTCCGGCCGTCCCGGGGCCGAAGAATTTCGCGGCCCCCGCCAGGTGCCCGAATTCATCCCATTTTGAACCTGTCTCATTCGGTCACTCGGCGAAAACGGTCGGTTATCGGGCGTCATGGAGGGGTGCCCGCGTGGCCGGACGCGGACTCGGTGCCCCGGTACGGATGCGCGGGCAGCCGTCATCCCCTACCGTTGAGGGCGAATCACCCCTTCCGAGCCGCGATGAGAACGTGTTGTGGAGTGGACACGTACCTCACGGGGACACCCCCGATCACGGGCGGAAGTGGTGGCGGAGTGCATTCTGCGCTGTTGAGTCACACGGGCGTAACGATTTCCATCCTGTGGTCGCTCGGGTGCGACCCCGGGTGCGGAATCGGCCGCCCTCCCGTCGCGCCGATGGAGTACGCGGGTCCGCGTCCAGCCAGGTCACACGGACGCCGGACGACGCGTGCGTCGGCCCTGCCCCCGTTCCGGCACCAGATCCGGCCCAGCCCCGGACACTAGAATGAGCCGGTCGGAACGTTTCAAGGGTGACCGCGCCTGCGCGCGGGTGTGACGTCCGAGACGACATGAGGATGAGTCATACGTGAACGGAAAACGCGCTTCAGGCGATGGTTCCGAGAGCGCTCTCGCGGAGGCGTTCTCCCACGCCCCCGAGCCCATGGCGCTCGCCCTGGCCGACGGCGCGATCGTGCACGCCAACCTGGCCTTCACCGAACTCTTCGGCCGCGAGGCCTCCGATCTCGCCGGAGGGGCCTGGTTCGACCTCCTCGACGGTGACGACGCCCAACGCGGCGCCCGCGCCCACGACGAGGCCCTCGCCGGGAACTGGGGCCGCCGGTCCCGCCTGCGCCTGGACATCGCGCACAAGGCCGCCCGCCTGGTGGAGGCCGAGCTGCGCCCCCTGCCCGGGGACGGGCCGGAGGGCGCCCGCGCGGTCGTCCTGCTGCACGTGCTCTCCACCGAGGAGGCCGACCTGCGCGTGATCGGCGAGCTGCGCACCGACAACTCCGACTCCGTGCTGTGGAGCCTGGACCCGGTCAGCGGACGCCTGCGCGAGATGTTCGGCCCCACCCCGCTCGGCGCGCTGCTGGCCGGGAACGACCGCGAACTCGAACGCATCCTGGAGCGCGTCCACCCCGACGACATCGCCCGCGTGCGCGACGCCATCTCCGCCTCCTTCGCCGGACGCGACTACGAGCAGCGCTTCCGCGTCTTCGACCGCCTCGGCGACGAGCGCTCCCTGCACGTGCGCGCCCGCTACGTGCCCGGCGAACCCGACCGCCTCGTGGGCATCGTCGACGACGTCACCGAGCACGTCCAGCTCGTGCGCCGCCTCGCCGACCGCCGCCGCACCGAGGCCGAACACGGCCGCCTGGTCACCGAGCTGTCCTCCAAACTCGTCTCGGCCACCACCGTCGACAAGGTCATGGACCTGCTCAGCGAGGAGTTCCTGCCCATCTTCGGCGGAGTCCAGGCCGTCGCCCTCTACGTCGAGAACGGGCTGCTGCGCAGTTCGCCCAGCGCCCACGCCAAGAGCGCCACCAGCAACATCGACCGCATAGACGGCCGCCGCGCCGACGACACCGACTTCCCCATGGGCGCGGTCATCCAGGACCGCCAGCCCCGCTTCTTCGAGAGCCGCGCCGAGATCATCAGCCGCTTCCCCGCCGCCGTCGAACTCATGCGCCAGGTGCGCGGCCAGGCCTGGGCCACCGTGCCCATCTTCGGCGACGGCAAGGTCGCACTGGGCGTGTGGCAGATGGTCTGGGACCGCCCGCACCACGCCAGCCGCGACGAGCGGGCCCTCATGCTCACCTTCGCCGGACTCGCCGGGCAGGCCCTCCAGCGCATCAAGGCGCAGCAGGCCGAACTGGAACTGGCCGACGCGGTCCAGCGCCGCATGCTGCCCCGCCAGGTGGCCAGCTTCCCCGACATGGACATCGCCACCAAGTACCTCCCCTCCCGCGCAGACTGGCGCATCTGCGGCGACTTCTACGACGTCATCGAACTCCCCGAGAACAAGGTCGGCCTCCTGGTCGGCGACGTCCAGGGGCACGGCGTCGAGGCGGCGGCCGCCATGGGCCAGATCCGCGTGGCCTTCCGCGCCTACGCCACCAACCAGTCCGACCCCGGCGTCGTCCTGGGCGAGACCAACCGCCTGCTCACCGAGACCGGCGAGATCGTCTTCGCCACCTGCGGCTACCTCGTCGTGGACCGCGAGAGCGGCGTCATGCAGGCGGCCTGGGCCGGACAGCCGCCGGTCGTCCTGGCCACCCGCGACGGCTACGAGCTCTGGGAGCCCGAGACCGGACCGCCGCTGGGCGTGCTCCCCGACCCCGAGTACACCGTCACCACCCGCATGCTCCCGCCCGGCACCGCCCTGCTGCTGTGCTCCGACGGACTCGTGGAGAGCTCCGAGGTGCCCATGGGGCAGGGGCTGGCCAGGGTCGGCGCGGCGCTCTCCGAGCACCACGAGAACCCCGAGGCCGCCGCGCACGTCATCGCCGAGATGGCCCCGGCCGGGCGCGGCGACGACATCGCCCTGCTCATCACCCGCATGATCCCCTCCGCCGAGCCCGCGCGGGACCGCGCCGCCGTGGCGACGACGACCTGACCGGTGCCCTCGGCGGCCTACCCTGGACAGGTGTCCGACACGCTCTTCGACGACGCCGGCGCGGAGGCCGCCAGGGGCCAGGAACCGCTCGCCGTGCGCATGCGCCCCCGCACCCTCGACGAGGTCGTGGGCCAGCGCCACCTGCTCGGGGAGGGCAGCCCGCTGCGCCGCCTGGTCGAGGACGACGCGCCCATGTCCGTGTTCCTGTGGGGCCCGCCCGGCACCGGCAAGACCACCCTGGCCACCGTGGTCAGCCGCGTCACCAAGCGCCGCTTCGTGGAGCTGTCCGCCGTCAACGCCGGGGTCAAGGACGTGCGCGCCGTCATCGACGACGCCCGGCGCCGCATGGGCATGCACGGCACCCGCACCCTGCTCTTCGTGGACGAGGTCCACCGCTTCAACAAGACCCAGCAGGACGCGCTGCTGCCCGCCGTGGAGAACCGCTGGGTCAGCTTCATCGGCGCCACCACCGAGAACCCCTTCTTCTCCGTGGTCAGCCCCCTGCTGTCGCGTTCGCTCCTGCTGTCCCTGGAGTCGCTGGAGGACGCCGACGTCCGCGCCCTGGTGGACCGGGCGCTGGCCGACGACCGCGGGCTGGACGGGCGCTACACGCTCTCCGACGAGGGCGCGGACCACCTCGTGCGCCTCGCGGGCGGCGACGGCCGCCGCTCCCTGACCTACCTGGAGGCCGCCGCGCTCGTCGCGGGCGCCCCCGGCGCGGAGCCGGTCACCATCACGGCCGAACACGTCGAACGCGCCGTGGACCGGCACGCCGTGCGCTACGACCGCTCCGGCGACCAGCACTACGACGTCGTCAGCGCCTTCATCAAGAGCATGCGAGGCTCCGACCCCGACGCCGCCCTGCACTACCTCGCCCGCATGATCGAGGCGGGTGAGGACCCCCGCTTCATCGCCCGCCGCGTGGTCGTGCACGCCAGCGAGGACGTCGGCATGGCCGACCCCACCGCCCTGCAGACCGCAGTGGCCGCCGCCCAGGCCGTGGAGCTCATCGGCATGCCCGAGGCCCGCATCAACCTCGCCCAGGCCGTCATCCACATCAGCCTGGCCCCCAAGTCCAACGCGGTCGTCTCGGCCATCGACGCCGCCGCGGCCGACGTGCGCGCGGGCCTGGCCGGACCCGTCCCCGCCCACCTGCGCGACGGCCACTACCGGGGCGCCGCCGAACTCGGCCACGGCAAGGGCTACCGCTACGCCCACGACTTCCCCGGCGGCGTCGCCCCCCAGCGGCACGCCCCCGACGGGCTCGCCGACCGCGAGTACTACCGGCCTACCCAGCACGGCGCCGAACGGCGCTTCGGCGAGGTCCTCCAGCGCATCAAGGAGGTCCTGCGGGGCGGCGGCCAGCGCGGCTGAACGCCGGGGAGCGGCCCGCGGTAGCGGCGCGCGTGCGGCGGACGGCGCCCGGCCGCCGCACGCGCCCGGGAGGGGAATCAGGGGCGGGCGCCCGCGCCGCGGAGGTCAGTCGGTGAACAGCTCCGTCACCCGCACGATCTCGCGGGGCCCCTCGCCCCCCTCCCCGGCGGGTTCGGCGAAGGTCACCTCCACGACGACCACCGGGCCCCACGACAGGTAGTCGACGAAGTCGCTCCCGGTCAGCTCCCAGGTGCCGCGGCCCTCCTCGTCGATGAACAGGTGCTCGGGCGCGGCGCAGAACTTGGCGCAGAGCACCTCGGCGTCGGGGGCGACCACGGCCTCGCCCGGCTCCCCGGCCACGTCCCACTGCTCAGCCCAGGCCGCGTGGCTGGGGATGCCCCGGCCGCGGACCGGCTCGTCCTCGCGGTCGACGGGGGTGTAGACCCACGGACCCGTCTCGGGGGACTCCTGCTCGGCGGGGTCGAACCGCACCACCAGGGTCAGCGGGTCCTCCTCGGCGACGGGGCTCGGCGACGCGGACCCCCCACCGTCGGCGCCCGCGACCAGGGCGTCCCCCTGCTCGGGGGCCAGCAGCCGCGAGACGCCCCACACGCCGCCGCCGACCAGTGTCAGCGCGAGCACCGCGCTCGCGGCCAGGAACACGGCCCGTGCGGGGCGCCGGTTGGACATGCGCCCCTCCAGCCGGATCACCTCGGGCACCCGCGCGGGGGGCTCCACGGCGTGCCACTCGCGCTCCAGGATGCGCGCCAGCTCGTCGCGGTCCGGTGCGGCGGACGCGCCTCCGGCGGGGGAGGCCCCGCCGCCCTCCGCGGCGTTCTGCGCCTGCCACACCGCGATGACCGCGCCGATCACCTCGCGCAGGCTGGGGCGGCCGTCCGGGTCGGGGTCCAGGGAACGCCCGACCACCGGCTGCAGCCCCTTGGCCAGACCGGTCAGGTCGAAGGAGCCCCGCGCGGCGCGCTCGGCGATCTCCTCGGGCTCCCCGGGACCGAAGGGCAGGCGCCCGGTCCCGGCGAAGGCGACCACGGCGCCCCAGGCGAACACGTCGGCGGCGGGCGTGGCCGTCCCGCCTCGGAAGCGCTCGGGGCTCAGCCAGGTCGCCCCCGACCCGCGCATGCGCTCGGGGGAGGCCACGACCGCGCACTCCATGATGTGCGGGCCGTGCGACTCCAGCAGGATCTCGCTGGGGCGCAGCGACCCGTGCGCCACGCCGCGCGCGTGCAGCGCGGACAGCCCCTCGGCCAGGCCGGTGGCCAGCGCGATGAGCTTGCCGGTGCCCAGCCCGCCGCGCTTGGTGACGAAGTGGGACAGCCGCTCGCCCGCCATGTAGGGCATGGACAGCCACGGGGGGTTGGCGTCGCTGTCGAAGGCCAGGGGGACGACCACGCGCGCGGAGTCGACGTTGGACAGGGCCCGCAACCGCCGCTCCAGCGCGGGGTAGGCGTCAGCGGACTCCAGTTCGGCGGATGTGAGGACCTTCACTGCCACCAGGCGGTCGCCCGCGCTCGCGGAGGCGGTGTCCACGGCCGCGTAGACGGTGCCGCTGCCCCCCTGTCCCAGCCGTCCGAGGACGAGGTAGGGACCGATCCGCGACGGGTCGTCCGGATAGAGGGGGGCCAGGTCCGGCGGTACCAGTACGGAGATCTCTCGGGGAGAACGAGGGCTCATGAGCGTCCTGTCGATGCTTCTGGGGCCGAGGGGCGGCTGAGTGTCCGCACATCGTAGTCAGCTTTTCGGAAGGACCGGGCTTGCGGCCGATTGTCCCCCAGGACGGGCGCGGCGTCGATCCCCGCGGCCCGGAGCGGACGTCCCGCGAAGGGTTCGGACGCGCCGTGGCGCCCTCGCCCGCCCGGAGGCGGGACGCGATAGGGTCGGCCGAAACCGGCCCGTCCCGCGCGGACCAAAGGGGAGGATCCGCCGAGCCGAGGAACGCCCGTCCGCGGCGCCCGGCCCGGCGCGGTCGCCGGCGTCCCCCGGCCCCCGGTCCCGGCGCGTGCCCGAGGGGCCGCCGCACACCCTCGAAGTCACCCTCTATCTGCCCACGGAGCCCGCATGCTTACCGGAGGAGAGGTCGCCGCGCTCGTCGCCGCGGTGGTCTGGGCGGTGCTGGCCACGTTCATGTGCGTGGCGCTCGTCAAGCTCATCAAGCTCATCAACGAGGCGACCAAGGTCGTGTCGGAACTGGGGGACCGCACCCCGCCCCTGCTGGACGACGTCGCGTCCACGGTGGAGCGCACCAACACCTCGCTGGAACGGGTCGAGGAGATCACCGCCAACGTGCAGGCCAGTTCCGAGGACGTCTCCACGATGACCGCGCTGACCCGCTCGGTGCTCACCGGCCCGCTGGTGAAGGCGGCCTCGCTGTCCTACGGGGTGCGCCGCGTCCTCGGCCAGCGCAGGGCCCTGGCGGTCGTGCGCACCCGCCGGAGGAAGGCGAACCGGTGATCGGCAGACTGTTCTACCTCGCCGCGGGGGCCGCCCTCGGCGGCTACGCGGTCCACCGCGTCCACCGCGCCCGGCGCTCCCTCACCCCGGGCGGTATCGCCGAGCGGGTGGAGGGCCAGGTCAGCGAGTACCGGGGCGCCCTGCGCGAACTCAACGAGGACCTCGCCGACGCCGTGCGCGAGCAGGAGGAGGAACTCCTGCGCCGGTACGCCCCGCGGAAGGAGCGCCGGCCCCTGCCCGGGGCCGACGACCGCGGGCTGCCCGGGGCCCGCTAGCCCGCCCCGCGCGGCCGCCGCTGCGCCGCGAGCGCCTGTGGACGACGGGGCCCGGCGGTGGTCGGCGGCGATAGCCTGGGAACAACCGGACCGCCGCCGTTGTCCTGATCAGGACGGCCCCGGCGGCCACCCGCAAACCACGCGCGCCGGTAGCGCGGTTCCCTCTACGATGGGCGCCTACCGACCACGCGTGACCACGGTCCCGGCAGGGACAGCCACGTCGCCCAGGGCGGCGGAGCCGAGCAGCAGGAGGGCATCAATGGAGACGGCAGAGATCGCGCGCCGCTTCCTCAGTTTCTTCGAGAAGAACGGACACACCGTCGTGCCCTCGGCAAGCCTCATCGCCGAGGACCCCACGCTGCTGCTGGTGCCCGCAGGCATGGTTCCGTTCAAGCCCTACTTCCTGGGTCAGCGCACGCCCCCCCACGACACCGCCACCAGCGTGCAGAAGTGCATCCGCACCAAGGACATCGAGGAGGTCGGCAAGACCTCCCGGCACGCCACGTTCTTCCAGATGCTGGGCAACTTCTCCTTCGGCGACTACTTCAAGGAGCGGGCGATCCCGCTGGCCTGGGAGCTGGTCACCACGCCCGTGGAGGAGGGCGGCTTCGGCATCGACCCCGAGAAGCTGTGGGTCACCGTCTACCTCGACGACGACGAGGCCGAGGCGATCTGGCGCGACAAGGTGGGCGTGCGGCCCGAGCGCATCCAGCGCATGGGCAAGGAGGAGAACTACTGGGACATGGGCGTGCCCGGTCCCTGCGGCCCCTGCTCCGAGATCTTCTACGACCGCGGTCCCGAGTACGGCGTCGACGGCGGCCCCGAGGCCGACGAGGACCGCTACATCGAGATCTGGAACCTCGTCTTCATGCAGTACGAGCGGGGTGAGGGCAGCGGCAAGGAGTACCCCATCCTCGGGGAGCTGCCCAAGAAGAACATCGACACCGGCCTGGGCCTGGAGCGCCTCGCGGCGGTCCTGCAGGGCGTCGACAACATCTACGAGACCGACATCATCGGCCGCGTCCTGCACCGCGCCGCCGAGCTCACCGGCACCCGCTACGGCGACGGCCAGGAGCAGGACGTCATGCTCCGCGTGGTCGCCGACCACGTGCGCAGCGCCGTCATGCTCGTCGGCGACGGCGTGCGGCCCGGCAACGAGAAGGCCGGGTACGTCCTGCGCCGCATCCTGCGCCGCTCCATCCGCAACCTGCGCCTGCTCTCGGGCACCGACACCGCCTTCATGCACGAGCTGACCGAGGTCAGCATCGACGCGATGAAGGACATCTACCCCGACCTGCTGGACCGGGCCGACGTCATCCACGGTGTGATCGACACCGAGGAGCGCAACTTCGCCGAGACCCTGCGCGCGGGCACCGCGCTGTTCGGCCGCGCCGCCGAGCGCACGCGCGCCGGGGGCGGCACCGTCTTCTCCGGGTCGGACGCCTTCCAGCTCCACGACACCTACGGCTTCCCCATCGACCTCACCCTGGAGATGGCGGCCGAGCAGGGCCTGTCCGTGGACGAGTCCTCCTTCCGCGAGCTCATGCAGCGCCAGAAGGACACCGCCAAGGCCGACGCCAGGTCCAAGAAGCTCGGCAACGCCGACATCTCCCTGTACGCGCGGATGCTGGAGGGCGCGGGGGAGACCGACTTCCTCGGCTACACCGAGTCCGAGAGCGAGTCGCGCGTCAAGGGCATCGTCGTGGACGGCGTCTCGGCGCCCGCGGCCCGCGCGGGGGACAAGGTCGAGATCGTCCTGGACAGCACTCCGTTCTACGCCGAGAGCGGCGGCCAGCTCGCCGACACCGGCACGCTGACCGTGGACGGCCGCGGCGTGGTGGACGTGGAGGACGTGCAGAAGCCCCTGCCCGGCCTGTTCGTGCACCGCGGCACCGTCCGCTCCGGGGAGGTCGTCCTGGACGACACCGTGCACGCGGGCATCGACACCGGCCGCCGCCACGCCATCGAGCGCTCGCACTCGGCGACCCACCTCATCCACTCGGCGCTGCGCAACGCGCTGGGCCCGTCCGCCGGCCAGGCCGGTTCGGAGAACCGCCCCGGCCAGCTGCGTTTCGACTTCACCGCCGACAGCGCGCTGGGCGGCGAGCGCCTGGCCGAGGTCGAGGAGGAGGTCAACACCGTCCTGGCGGGCGACATCCCGGTCCAGACCGAGGAGAAGAGCCTGGACGAGGCGCTGAAGATGGGCGCCATGGCCATGTTCGGCGAGAAGTACGGCGACCGCGTACGCGTCGTGGAGATGAGCGACTACTCCGTCGAGCTGTGCGGCGGGACCCACGTGCCCTCCACCGCGAGGCTGGGCATCGTCAAGCTGCTCGGCGAGTCCTCCATCGGCTCGGGCGTGCGCCGCGTGGAGGCGGCGGTGGGCGTGGACGCCTTCCGGCGCCTGTCCAAGGAGTCGACCCTGGTCGGGCAGCTGTCCGAGCAGCTCAAGACCCCGCGCGAGGAACTGCCCGAGCGCATCGACTCCATGGTCTCCCGGCTGCGCGCCGCCGAGCGGGAGATCGAGAAGCTGCGCGCCGCCCAGGTGCTCCAGGCGGCCGGTTCGATCGCTGAGGGCGCCCGCCGCCACGGCTCCGCGCTGGTCGTGGCCGCCCCGGCGCCGGAGGGCGCCGGCGGCGACGACCTGCGCAAGCTGGTGCTGGACGTGCGCGACCGCCTCGGCGAGGACGAGCCCGCGGTCGTGGCGATGACCGCCGTGCCCAAGGACCGTCCGGTCGTGGTGATCGCGACCAACAAGGCCGCGCAGAAGGCCGGGATCAAGGCGGGCGAGCTGGTGGGCATCGCGGCCCGCGCGCTCGGCGGCGGTGGCGGCGGCAAGCCCGACATCGCCCAGGGCGGCGGAAGCGACCCCGGCAAGGTGGACGAGGCCCTGCGCGCCGTGGAGGAGCGCGTCGCCCGGGGGTAGACCGACGGTTTCGGCGGGCGTGTGCGGCACCTGTGCCGCGCACGCCCGACGCGTGTGCGCGGGCGTGACGAGGACCACCGGACCCGGCCGTTTCCCCGGGCGCGCCAGCCCAACCCCGCATGGACACGAAATGAATATGTAACATAACCAAGAGTGATCATGTGGAGGATTCCACGGCGCTCGGGCACGCTGGTCCCCACGGGGTCCGGACCCGCCGCCACCTGCGGGGGAACCGCCCCGGGCCCGGTTCCCGGGCACCGCGGCGGCGTTCGCGCGCGCAGCGGCGGCTCCCGGGTGTTTTACACTCTGACGGAGCGCGTCCGACCCGGACCCCGCCGGAACCGCCCCATACGAGGCGGCCGACGCGGCCCGCGGCCCCGCACGGCGCCCAACACCGTTGAGGCTGCGTGCTGTCATCGAATCGGGCATACTGTGGCGCGTCACAGCCGATCACACGGCTGTCTGTGCGGAGATTCCCGCGATCCAGCTGACGAACAGGACCACCGTGTTGAGGATTTCCCAGCCGCGGTGCCGTGTCCGCAACGGCACGGCCCGCCCGAGCACCGCTTCCGGTTCCGGGAAGAGGTCCTCGTGAGGCACGGTGTGCGCCTGGCCGTAGACCCCGGCAACGCACGCATCGGAGTCGCCGCGAGCGACCCCGGCGGCATGCTCGCCAGCCCGGTCGAGACCGTCCGGAGGGGAAAGGGCGACACACAGCGCATCGCCCTGCTGGTCCTGGAAAGGCAGGCACGGGAGGTCGTGGTGGGCTACCCCGCCTCGCTGTCGGGGGAGGAGGGCCCGGCGGCCCGCTCCGCGAGGGAGTTCGCGCGCACGCTCGCCGCTCTCCTGCACCCCGTCCCCGTCCGTCTGGTCGACGAACGCCTCACCACGGTGACCGCCCAGAGCCAGCTGCTCTCCGGCGCCTCCTTCGCCGCCAAGGGAGCCAGGGGCGGTCGGGCCCGCAGGTCGGTCATCGACCAGGCCGCCGCCACCGTGCTCCTCCAGAGCGCCTTGGACCAGGAACGGTCAACAGGCCATCCCCCGGGCGAGATCGTCCGCTCCAGCCAGGGAGAATGATGAACGACAGGGATGACTACCCCGACACTCCCTATCGTGGGCGAGCCGACCGCGAGCGCGGTTACGACCACGACCCGCTCAGCGGCCCCCCGCCCGCGCAGCCGCCCTCGCGCGGCCGCAGGGCGCGCCCCGAACCGGCGGACTGGAACGAGGACTCCGGCACGGGTGAGTTCCGCCCGTCCCGGAACGCCTCCCGCGGCGGCGGGTACGACTCGTTGAGTCCCGAAGGACAGCCCTCCGGGCGCCGCCACCGCGCCGAGCCGCCCGCGGAAGACCCTGCCAGCCCCTCGGGCCCCGCCCGGCGCGGCGGCGCGGCCGACGCCCTGCGCGGCGGACGCGCCGCCCGCTCCAGCGCCCCCCGCCGTCAGGCCCAGGAGGCGCCCCGGTCCCAGGAACCCGCGCCGCCCCGCTCCCAGGGCCCCGCGCGCCCGCGTGAGACCGGTCCGGCGGGCGACCCGACCCAGGACGCCCTGGCCGCCCTGGCCAACCTGGGCGAGGCCGCCGCACCCGCCCGGCCCGCGCAGGGCCCCGCGGCCGCGTCCTCCGGGGAGGACGAGCCGCCCCGTCGCGGCCGCCGCGCCCGCCCCGAACCCGAACCCGAACCCCAGCCCGAGGAGCCCCGCCGCGGCGGCGGGCGCCGCAGGCGCGGCGCCCCGGCCGACGAGGCCCCCGCCGCGGCTCCGCCCCCCGAGGAGGAGCCCCGCGGCCGTCGCGCGCGCCGCAGGCGCGGCCGACGCGACGACGAGCCCACGGGGGGCTTCCTGGACGACGCCCCCGAGGACAGCGGCGCCTTCGACTCCGGGACCTTCCCCGGCGTCAGCGGCTCCGCCGACACCGGCGCGTTCGCCGCGGTCGAGGAGGAGCCCCGCGGCCGCCGCAGCCGCCGCGCGCGCGCCGACCGCGACGCGTGGGACGAGCGTTCCGACGCCCCCGCCGACAGCGGCGCCTTCCCCGGCACCGACGCCTTCGCCGCGTCCCCGGAGCCCGACTCCGGCGCGTTCGAGGCCCAGGACTTCGACGAGGAGCCGCAGGAGGACCCCGAGCCGCGTTCGCGCCGCTCCCGCCGCAGGCAGGCGGAGGAGGACCGGGGAGGCCGCCGCCGCGGCGGCGGGCGCCGCAGGCGCGGCGCCCCCGTGGAGGACGAGGCCCCCCGGGAGGACGAGGAGCCCGAGGAGGAGCCCGCCGAGTCCTTCGCCGAGGAGGCCTCCGAGGAGGAGCCCGAACCCCGTCCCCGCCGCTCCCGCCGCGCGTCCGCGGCCGACGACGGCGGTCGGCGCGGAGGCCGCCGCAGGCGCGGCCGCCGCGAGGAGCCGGAGGAGGAGCCCGAGGAGGAGGACGAGTACGAGGAGCCCAACCTCGCCGACATCGCCGAGGCCTACGGGGGCGGCCGCAGCAGCCGCAAGAAGGCCAAGGAGCTCAAGAGGGCCCGCGCCAACGCGGGCAAGGGCGGCAAGAAGCGCCGCCGCAGGAGCCGGGCCCTGACGATCGTGCTCGCCCTGGTCCTGCTCCTGGTCGTGGCGGGCGGCGGCTACGCCGTCATCCGCACCTACGTCCTGCCCGCCGACTTCGACGGCCAGGGCAGCGGCGAGACCGTGTTCGTCATCGAGCAGGGCGACGCGGGCTCGGTCGTGGGCGAGAACCTCGCCGACGCCGGGGTCGTGGCCAGTCCCCGGGCGTTCCTCAACGCGCTGGACGCCGTCCCCGAGGAGGAGCTCGGCTCCGGGCTGGCCCCCGGCACCTACTCCCTGGCCCAGGGCATGAGCGGCGAGGCCGCCGTGGCCGCCCTGCTCGACCCGGCCAGCCGTGTCGGCGGGCGCGTCACCATCCCCGAGGGTCTGCGCACCGACGGCATCTTCGAGAGGATCTCCGAGGCCACCGACCTGAGTGTGGAGGAACTGGACGCGGCCTACGCCCAGACGGACGAACTCGGCCTGCCCGACTACGCCACCGAGGGGCCCGAGGGCTACCTGTTCCCGTCCACCTACCGGTTCGACCCGGGCTCCGACGCGCTCTCGGTGCTCAAGACGATGGTCACCCAGCACAACCAGGTCGCCGAGGAGATCGACCTGGAGGGCAGGTCCGAGGCGCTGGGCTACGACGCCAACGAGGTCATGGCGATCGCGGCCATCGTCCAGGCCGAGACCGGCACCAAGGAGGACATGCCCCTCATCTCCGCGGTCGTGCACAACCGCCTGGAGGAGGGCATGCAGCTCCAGATGGACAGCACGTGCTTCTACGTCCTGGGCGAGGAGGGCACCTTCCTCGACAACGAGCAGCGCGCCTCCTGCGAGGCCGACCCGCGCGGCTACAGCACCTACGGCATGACCGGACTGCCCGCCGGGCCGTTCGTGGCCCCCGGGGTGGACGCCATCGAGGCGGCCCTGGCACCGGCCGACGAGGACTACCTCTACTTCGCGCTCGTCGACCCCGAGAACGGCCACACCGGCTTCTCCACCACCCTGGAGGAGCACAACCAGATGGTGGCCGAGAACCAGGCCGAATGGTAGGGGGACGCTGACATGGGACCGGTGCGCGCCGCCGTCCTGGGCTCGCCGGTGGCCCACTCGCTCTCACCGGTGCTGCACACCGCCGCCTACGCGGCGATGGGCCTGGACGAGTGGTCCTACGGCCTGCACGAGTGCGGTGAGGAGGAGCTCGCGCCCTTCCTCGCCGGACTCGGCGGGGAGTGGGCCGGGCTGTCCCTGACCATGCCGCTCAAGCGCCGCGCCCTGGAACTGGCCGGCACCGTCTCCGACCTGGCCCTCCAGGCGGGCGGCGCCAACACCCTGGTCCGCCGCGGGCGGGAGTGGCACGCCCACAACACCGATGTCGCCGGGATCACCGCGGCCCTGGCCGAGGCCGGGGCCGACGCCCCCCGCAGCGCGGTCGTCCTGGGGGCCGGGGCCACGGCGGCCTCCGCCCTCGTCGCGCTGCGCCAGCTCGGCCTGACCGCGCCCGTCACCGTGCTGGCCCGCGATCCGGCCAGGGCCGGACAGGTGGCCGCCGCGGCCCGCCGCACGGGCCACCCGCTGGAGGTGGCCCCGCTCGCCGAGGTGCACGAGCACCTGGACGTGGACCTGGTCGTGTCCTCCCTGCCCTCGGGCGCGGCGGACCTCCACGCCGACCTGCTCGCCGCCTCGCGCGCCGACCTGTTCGACGTCGTCTACTCGCCCTGGCCCACCCGCGCCGCGGCGGCCGTCGCCGCGCGCGGCGGCCGTGTGGTCGGCGGCTTCCCCATGCTCCTGCACCAGGCCGTCGAGCAGGTCCGCCTGATGACCGGCGCCGGCGAGGTGCCCGTGGAGGCCATGCGCGCGGCCGGTGAGGCCGAGCTGGCCCGCCGCTCCGTCTCCGCCTGAGCGCTGTCGGGGGAGGGTGACCGCCCGGGTGGGACGAACCGGCTCCGGGCACTGGTACGATGAGGTATCGACTTGGTCCGGTGTGTCCCACACCGGAGCCGCAAGCGGAGATGATCCTCCCACCTGCCGGGTACCGCCCGCGCGGGTTCCGGCCCGGCGATCGATCGCGCCGCGTTCTGTCGACCGAGCACCCGTGTCCGGGGTGCCCGGTCCGCGCGCGCGACCTCGCTGGGAATAACCGGTCGGATCACCCCGCTTGCAAACGCTGGCGGGGTTTTCGCTGTATGCGGACCCCGACGCGACCGGCGGCCCGACGGACGAGGGCGGCCCGGTCCACACGGCCGTCCACCACCAGGCGGGCGACCGGTCCCAGGTAATCCGACATAGCTAGGGAGGGGTCTCATCAGCGCCGAGCCCCGCATCAATGACCGCATCCGGGTTCCCGAGGTCCGTCTCGTCGGACCCAACGGCGAGCAGGTCGGCATCGTCTCCGTGCAGGACGCCCTGCGTCTGGCCCAGGAGGCCGACCTCGACCTCGTCGAGGTCGCACCGACCGCGCGTCCGCCGGTCGCCAAGCTGATGGACTACGGCAAGTTCAAGTACGAGTCCGCGGTCAAGGCCCGCGAGTCGCGCAAGAACCAGTCGAACACGATCATCAAGGAGATCAAGCTCCGCCCGAAGATCGACCCGCACGACTACGAGACCAAGAAGGGTCACGTGGTGCGGTTCCTCAAGAGCGGGGACAAGGTCAAGGTGACGATCATGTTCCGCGGCCGTGAGCAGTCCCGGCCCGAGCTGGGCCGCCGACTGCTGGCGCGCCTGGCCGAGGACGTCCAGGACCTTGGCACCGTGGAGTCGCAGCCCAAGCAGGACGGTCGCAACATGGTCATGGTGATCGGCCCGCACAAGCGGCGGTCCGAGCACAAGGCCGAGGCCCGTGCGGCGGCGGGGGACAAGTCCCGCCGCGAGCAGAGCACGGACGCCTAGCGACGGGAATTCCCCCACCGCCCGGTCGCCGACAGGGACCGGGTGGTGGGAAGGGTTGCGCGCGTACGGCCCGGGTGCGGTGCACCGGCGCGCGGTGTCCCCGACACAGCAGCGGAAGAACCGTGTCCTCCGCCCCCTGGGGGCGGGTGGCACTCCGACGGAGTAGGAGACGACGGCGACATGCCGAAGAACAAGACCCACAGTGGGGCCAAGGACCGCTTCAAGGTCACCGGCTCCGGCAAGATCATGCGCCGCCGTGCCAACAAGAACCACATCCTTGAGCACAAGACCTCCAAGCGCAAGCGCAAGCTGGGCAACGAGGCCGTGCTCTCCCCCGCGGACGCCAAGAACATGCGCAAGCTGCTCGGCAAGTAGTCCCGGGCCCCTCACCTCCGCGGAAGCGCCCGCCCGCCGGCCACGGCCGGTGCGGTGACGGCCCCCGGGAGGGAACCACCGAAGCAACACGGCCGCCGGGTTCGACGCAGCCGGGCCGGTCGGCGCGCCGCGCGCGCCGGAAGAGACAACTAGGGAGTTCCAGTGGCACGCGTGAAGCGGGCTCTCAACGCCAAGAAGAAGCGCAAGGTCGTCCTCGACCGGGCCAGCGGCTACCGCGGGCAGCGCTCGCGCCTGTACCGCAAGGCCAAGGAGCAGATGCTCCACTCGATGACCTACTCCTACCGGGACCGCAAGGACCGCAAGGGGCAGTTCCGTCGCCTGTGGATCCAGCGCATCAACGCCGCCGCCCGCGCCCAGGGTCTGACCTACAACCGCTTCATGCAGGGTCTGAAGCTGGCCGGCATCGAGGTCGACCGCCGTATGCTCGCCGAGCTGGCGGTCAACGACGGGGCCGCCTTCGCCAGCCTGGTGGAGACGGCCAAGAAGGCCCTCCCCGCCGAGGCCGCGGCCTAGGCGAGCGGTGATGGCGAGCCACGAGTTCACGAGCATCCGCTCACCCAGGATCAAGGGGGTTCGGCGGCTCGCCAAGCGCACCTTCCGCCAACGCGAGCGGCGCTTCCTCGCCGAGGGCCCGCAGGCTGTGCGCGAGGCCCTGGCCGCCGCGGTCGACGGTGCCCAGGGGCGGTCCCCCCACGGAGGGGCCGCCCCCGGCGTGGTCGAGGTCTACGCCACCGCGGAGGCCATGCAGCGCCACATCGACCTGGTGGACGCCGCCCGCGCGGTGGACGTGCCCACCCACAGGGTCAGCCTGGACGTGATGTCGGAGCTGGCCCAGACGGTCACCCCGCAGGGGGTCATCGCCGTCTGCGAGTTCGTCGACGTCCCGCTGGAGCGTGTCGGCGACGTCCGCCTCGCGGCCGTGCTCTCCCACGTCCGTGACCCGGGCAACGCCGGCACGGTGCTGCGCACCGCCGACGCGGCCGGCGCCGACGTCGTCATCTTCACCGACGCCTCCGTCGACCCCTACAACGGCAAGTGCGTGCGGGCCTCCGCCGGAAGCCTGTTCCACCTGCCCGTGGTCGTTGGCGTCCCCGTGGCCCGCGCCGTCGACTTCCTGCGCGGCGTGGGCGCGCGGGTGTGGGCCGCGGACGGCAGCGGTCGGCGCGACCTGCACGCCGTCGCCGACAGCGGCGACCTGGACGGCCCGGTCGGCTGGGTGTTCGGCAACGAGGCCTGGGGACTGCCCGAGGAGACCGTCGCCCTGACCGACGGCGCGGTCAGCGTCCCGATCTACGGCGGGGCCGAAAGCCTGAATCTGGCCACGGCCGCCGCGGTCTGCCTCTACACCACCGCGCGGCAGCAGCGGCGTTCCTGAGCCGGAGCGGACGGGTTCGGATCGGCCCAGCTCACGACACCGGTGGTTACCGTGCGTGATGGAGCGGCTGCGTTCGCGCCGCTCCCGCGCGCGGGTCCCGCCATCGGCGCCCGTGCGGATTCCGGGTACCGCGTTCGTCCGAAGTGCACGTGCACCGGCACCGCGTGCCTATAGGGTCGGGGCCTGGGGATCGCGGAGGGTCCATGCGCGTCGCGCGTAGGGCCCGACCGGCCTACCCGTGTCGCGGGTGCGACGCCGTGTCCTTCCTGTCCCACCCGGCAGGCTTGACGACATGGTGTGAGCACGCGCCGCGCGCCGGGGCCCGTGATCCCCGTTCCCGGGAGGCGGGTCGTCCGAAGGGGGCTTGTACGCTCGTCTGTCGTCGGGCGCCCGGTCCCGGGCCGCGAGGCGTACCAGGTGGAAGTGCAGGGTAGACAACCTGCGGTGGTGTCCACGGGCGTTGCGGGCACGACCGGTCAGCGGTCCTCGGCCCAGGAGCCTGTGGTCGTGGACCTTCAAGGGGAGCGGGGAGAGGCGTGGGCAGCGGCCGGCAGGTGGACCACCCGGCGGAGGACTCGGGCAGCGGGACCGCTCACTCCCCGGACGACCCCGGGCACGGAGCCGGACCGGTCGCGGGCGTCTCCGCCGAGAACGCTCCCGGACCCCGTACGGGCGATCGCGTCCCCGCGGCCCTGTGGGAGGTGGACGGCGGCTCGCCCGCCGGACCGGGCGGCACCCCGCTGCACGCCGACGACCTGCCCGACGGCGTCGTGGTGGCCGACTCCCGTGGACGCGTCGTGCTCTTCAACACCCAGGCGGCCCACGTCCTGGGCGTCCCCGCCGAGTCCGCCCTGGGCCGCGACTACCGCGCCGTCCTGCCCCTCGTGGGCATCGACGGCAACGACTGGTGGCAGGCCAGCGACCCCTACGGCGGCGCGCGCGACCGCGTCCGCCAGGCCGAGCGCGCCCTCCTGCTGCCCGATGACCGCGAGGTGCTCGTCGCCGCGCGCTACGTGCGCGCCCGCCCCGGGGGAGAGCTCGTCCGCCTGGTCGTCACCCTCCGGGACGCCTCCGCGCACGCCGAGCGCTCCCGCGCCGACCTGGTCTCCGAGGTCGCCCACGAGCTGCGTTCGCCCCTGACCAGCGTCAAGGGCTTCACCTCCACCCTGCTCGCCAAGTGGGAACGGCTCACCGACAAGCAGAAGCTGTTCATGCTGGAGACGGTCAACGCCGACGCCGACCGCGTCACCCGCCTCATCCACGATCTGCTCGACGTCTCCCGCATAGAGTCGGGCCGGTTGGAGGTGCGCCGCCAGGTGGTGGACCTGCCCGACGCCGTGCGCCGGGTCGTGGCCGGCCGCGTCGCCTCCGGGGAGCCAGAGGAGCGCTTCCGGGTCGAGACCCGCGGGGAGCTGCCGCGCATGTGGCTCGACGCCGACAAGATCGAGCAGATCCTGTCCAACCTCGTGGAAAACGGGGTGCGGCACGGCGCTGGTACTGTCAGTGTGGTGATCGAGCCCTGCGAGGGAGGAACAGCGGTGTCGGTGCGCGACGAGGGCCAGGGCATAGCGCCCGAGACCATTCCGCGCGTCTTCCGCCAGTTCTGGCGCAGCAAGCGCCGGGGCGGGACCGGCCTCGGACTGTTCATCGTCAAGGGCCTCGTCGAGGCCCACGGCGGCACGATCACCGTCGGACGCGCCCCCAGCGGCGGCGCGGAGTTCCGATTTACCATGCCCGCCGGGGCACCCGAGTTCGTCTGAGGCACTCAGACCCTCCAGCCTCCCCGGTGGGCGCAACGGCGTGCCCCGGGCTCCGCGACACACGTCCTCTGCCGGGCACGCCCGAAATCCGCCTGTGCTCTTCCTGTCGGCTTCGTCCGCCCCGCCGCGGACCGTGACTGCCGCCCGTCCTCCAAGCCGGGGACGTCGGCGGCGAGGCAACCAACCATGTCTGCACCGAACAATTCCTTCGACCCCGTCGAGGTGACCTCCCTGCACCCCGACGAGGTCGCCCGCATGCGCGAGGAGGCGCTGGCCGCCGTCGAGGCCGCCGCCGACCTCGCCGAACTCAAGGAGGTCCGGCTCGCGCAAGCCTCGGACCGCTCTCCGCTGGCCCTGGCCAACCGGGAGATCGGCGCCCTTCCCCCCGCGGCCAAGGCCGACGCGGGCAAGCGCGTGGGCGGCGCCCGCCGTGACGTCGGCCAGGCCCTCAAGGCCCGCCAGGCCGTCCTGGAGGCCGAGCGCGACGAGCGCGTGCTCATCGAGGAGCGCGTCGACGTCACCCTGCCCTGGGACCGGGCGCCGCGCGGCTCCCGCCACCCGCTGACCACCGTCGCCGAGCGCGTGGCCGACATCTTCGTCGGCATGGGCTTCGAGATCGCCGAGGGCCCCGAGGTCGAGGCCGAGTGGTTCAACTTCGACGCCCTCAACTTCAAGCCCGACCACCCCGCCCGCACCATGCAGGACACCTTCTTCGTGCAGGGCCCCTACGGGGGCGAGTCCGGCCTGGTCATGCGCACCCACACCTCGCCGGTGCAGATCCGCGCCCTGCTCTCGCGGGAGCTGCCGGTGTACGTGGTCGCGCCCGGCAAGACCTTCCGCACCGACGAGCTCGACGCCACCCACAGCCCCGTCTTCCACCAGCTTGAGGGCCTGGTCGTGGACCGGGGCGTCACCCTGGCCCACCTGCGCGGGGCCATCGACGCCTACGTCGAGGGCGTGTTCGGCGAGGGACTGCGCACGCGCTTCCGCGCCTCCTACTTCCCCTTCACCGAGCCCTCCGCCGAGGTCGACATGGAGTGCTTCGTGTGCCGGGGTGCCTCCGTGGGCAACCCGGACGCGCCCTGCCGCACCTGCTCCAGCGAGGGCTGGATCGAGATCGGCGGCTGCGGCGTGGTCAACCCCCGCGTGCTCACCGCCGCGGGCGTGGACCCCGAGGTCTACACGGGCTGGGCCTTCGGCCTGGGAATCGAACGGACACTGATGTTCGCGCACGGGGTGCGCGACATGCACGACATGGTCGAGGGCGACATCCGCTTCACCTCGGCGTTCGGGAGTGAGAACTGATGCGCGTCCCCCTGAGCTGGCTGCGGGAGTACGTCGACCTCCCGGTCGGCACCACCGCCCGCGAACTCGCCGGCCGCCTCACGCTGGCGGGCCTGGAGGTCGAGACCGTCGACGAGCTCGGCTCCGACGTCACCGGCCCCATCGTGTACGGCCGCGTGCTGGAGATCGAGGAGCTGACCGGGTTCAAGAAGCCCATCCGCTACTGCCGGGTGGACGTGGGCGGGGCCAACGGCACCGGTGAGCCGCAGGAGATCGTCTGCGGCGCCCGCAACTTCTCCGAGGGCGACCTGGTCGTGGTCTGCCTGCCCGGCGCCGAACTGCCCGGCGGCTTCCGGATCGGCGCCCGCAAGACCTACGGCCGGATGTCGGCCGGCATGATCTGCTCGGCCAGCGAGCTGGGCCTGTGGGAGGACCACAGCGGCATCATCGTGCTGCCCGAGGGATTCGGCGCGGTGGGCGAGGACGCCATCGGGCCGCTCGGCCTGCGCGAGGACGTGCTGGACATCGCCGTCACGCCCGACCGCGGCTACGCGCTGTCCCTGCGCGGCGTGGCCCGCGACGCCGCCGCGCTGTACGGGGTCGACTTCCACGACCCGGCCGACGTCGCCGTCGCCGAGTCCGGCGGCGAGGGCCACCCCGCCGAGATCGACCCGGCTCTGTGCGACCGCTACGTCCTGCGCGGCGCCACCGGGTTCGACCCCGACGCGCCCAGCCCGCTGTGGATGAAGCGCCGCCTGCACCAGTGCGGTGTGCGTCCCATCTCCCTGGCCGTCGACGTCACCAACTACGTGATGCTCGAACTCGGCCAGCCGCTGCACGCCTGGGACCGCGCCCGGCTGCGGGGCGCCCTGCGGGTGCGCGCCGCCGAGGCGGGGGAGAAGCTGGAGACCCTGGACCACGTCCAGCGCTCCCTGGACACCGACGACATCGTCATCGCCGACGACAGCGGCCCGGTCAACATCGCCGGGGTCATGGGCGGCCTGACCACGGAGATCTCCCTGACCAGCACCGAGGTGCTGGTCGAGGCCGCGCACTTCGACGCCATGCACATCGCCCGCGCCTCGCGGCGCCACCAGCTGTCCTCTGAGTCCTCCCGCCGCTTCGAGCGGGGCGTGGACTCGGCCGTGCAGCTGGCCGCCGCCACCCGCGCGGTCGAGCTGCTCGCGGAGCTGGGCGGGGCCGCCGTCGAGACCGCCTACACCCACCTGGACCGCACCGCAGCGCGCGAGCCGATCACGGTGCGGGCATCCCACGCGGGCGCCGTCGCCGGGGTGGACTACCCCGAGGGCACCACGCGGCGCTGGCTGCGCGCCGTCGGCTGCGAGGTGGAGGCCGACGGGGACCTCCTGAAGGTCGTTCCGCCCAGCTGGCGACCCGACATCACCGACCCCAACGACCTCGCCGAGGAGGTCATCCGCTTCGAGGGCTACGAGAACATCCCCTCGATCCGCCCGCGCGCCTCGGGTCGAGGCCTGACCGCGAGCCAGCGCCTGCGCCGCGCGGTCGGCCGCACCCTGGCCGGGACCGGCTTCCACGAGGTGCTGAACTACCCCTTCGTCGGCGAGCGCGACCTCGACGGCCTCCAGCTGGCGGCCGACGACGACCGCCGCGCCGCCCTGCGCCTGGCCAACCCGCTCAACGAGGGCGAGCCGCTGCTGCGCACCACGCTGCTGCCGGGCCTGTTCAAGGCGCTGGCCCGCAACGCGGGCCGGGGGTTCACCGACGCGGCCCTGTACGAGACGGGCCTGGTCTACCGGCCCAGGCCCGGCGCCCCCCGCGCGCCCATGCTCGCCGTGGACCGCGGGCCCGACGCCGAGGAGCTGGCCCGGATCGAGGCCGCCCTGCCGGACCAGCCGCGCAGGGTGGGCGCGGTGATCTCCGGCCACGCCGAACGCGCCGGATGGTGGGGCCCGGGCCGGGAGGCCGGCTGGGCCGACGCGATCCAGACCGCGCGCGACGTCGCCCGCGTCGCCGGGGTCGAACTGGAGGTCGAGGCCGACCAGCACGCCCCGTGGCACCCGGGCCGCTGCGCCGCGCTGTACGTGCGCGTGGACGGCGAGCGCCTGCTCGTGGGCCACGCCGGAGAGCTGCACCCGCGCACCGTCCAGGCGTTCGGGCTGCCCGAGCGCACGGCCGCGGTGGAGGTCGAACTCGACCGGATCGAGCGGGCCCGCACCCCGGTCACCGCGCCGGAGATCTCCACGTACCCGGTGGCCACGCAGGACGTGGCCCTGGTCGTGGACTCCTCGGTTCCGGTCGGGCGGGTCAGCGACGCGCTGGCCGAGGGCGCCGGCGAACTGCTGGAGAGCGTGCGCCTGTTCGACGTCTACACCGGCGACCAGGTCGGCGAGGGCAGCAAGTCGGTGGCCTTCGCCCTGCGTTTCCGGGCCGCCGACCGGACGCTGACGGCGGAGGAGGCCGGAGCGGCGCGCGACGCGGCCGTCGCCCTGGCGACCGAGCGCACGGGGGCCGTCCTGCGCGGCTGACGCGGAGAACCGTTCCGCGCGGCCGAGCCGCGCGTGTTTGGGCCGGGGCGGGGCCGGTCACTTGCCGAGTACGGGGGTGACCGGCCCCGCCCGCGTGTGTACGCGGGACCGCGCGCCGCGTGTGGCGCGGAGGCCGCACACCGTCACGCCACGCCAGACGTGTCGGTGAAAGCTCCGTCGTCGGGCCCGGATCCCAGATTGTTTTTCGGCGAGTTCTTCCAGCCCAGCAAGGGTTTTGGTGCCGACCCCCGAGGGTAACCGGCATGAAGTTTGTGTTTCGGGGCATGGATCTTCGTTTTGGCTCTTGCTGTGAGGCGGGTCGCACGCTTAGCCTGCAAGCACCTGCCACCAACGGGCGCCCGTGTGCAGGCTGGATCAACCTGAGTTTTCCACTGCGCTCTCGCGCATGACACGGCTCGGAGGTCGCCATATGACCGAAACGGTTGTCTCGTCCGCACTCGCTCCCACGCAACAGCGGGAGCCCAGTCGCCTCTGGCACACCTTCTGCGATATGAACACGGTGGTCAGGGGTCCGGAGTTCATGGTGGCCCGCGCCGAGGGCGTATGGCTCTGGGACAGCTCCGGCGACCGCTACCTGGACGGTACGGCCAGCCTCTGGTACTGCAACGTCGGCCACGGCCGTACCGAGATCGCGGACGCGGTCCACCGCCAGATCAGCACCCTGGACGCCTACACGGTCTACGGGGACTTCGCCAACGGGCCCGCGGTGGAACTGTGCGAGCGCCTGGCCTCGCACGCCCCGGTGGCCGACCCGCGGGTGATCCTGACCTGTGGGGGAGGGGAGTCCATCGACACGGCCGCCAAGCTGGCGCGGCGGTACTGGGCGGTGACCGGCCAGCCCGCGCGCACCCACCTGATCAGCCGGACCGGCGGTTACCACGGTCTGCACGGGTTCGGCACGAGCATCTCGGGCATGGACCGGTTCCGCAGCGGCTACGGCAGGCTGGTCGAGGACACCTCCGTGGTGCCCCACGACTCGGCCGAGGCCCTGGAGGCGGAGATCCTCAGGGTCGGCCCCGAGCGGGTCGCCGCCTTCTTCGCCGAGCCGGTGGTCGGCGCGGGCGGGGTCTTCCTTCCGGAGGAGAACTACTTCGCCGAGGTGTCGCGGATCTGCCACAAGTACGGCGTGCTGTTCGTCGTGGACAGCGTCATCTGCGGTTTCGCCCGGATGGGGAACTGGTTCGGCATCGAGCGCTTCGGTGTCGACCCGGACATGATCGTCTTCGCCAAGGGCGTCTCCAGCGGGTACCTGCCGCTGGGCGGCGTCGTGGTCAGCGGACGCGTGGCCGACCCCTTCTACAACGGCGAGGGCAATCCGTTCCTGCACGGGACCACCTACGCCGGGCACCCGACGGCGTGTGCGGCGGCGATGGCCAACCTGGACATCCTGGAGCGCGAGGACCTGTTCACGGTGTCGCTGGAGATCGAGCGCCAGCTGGACGGCGCCCTGCGCGGTCTGGCCGACCACCCGATGGTGGCCGAGGTCCGCTCTGGCCTGGGCGTCATGGGCGCGGTGGAGCTCACCGAGGAGGCGCTGAGCGGCCGGGGGATCACCACCCAGGAGGTGTTCGCCGAGGCGCGGGCACGCGGCGTGATCGTACGGCCGATTCCCACGGCGCTGCTCGTCTCTCCGCCGCTCATCATCACCTGGGAGCAGATCGACCACATGGTGTCCACCCTGGCGGCCGCGCTGGACGCGGTCGCGGCCCGGCACTGACCACGGGGCCCCGCCGTGTCCCCGGCGGGGCCCCGTGGAGGAAACCTCCTCCCGCGACCGCCCTCCTCCGACCGCCTCCCACAGCCGCCTTCCCGACCCGGTGCGTGACTCCGCGCGCCGGGTGTGACGTGTTCGGGACAAATCCACTGGGCGAAACGTCCCGCGTCGAGTAAAATTTACTGGGAAGATATTTCTTGTGGGTGGGATGCGCGTCGGCGTCCGCCCGGGCAGGGACAGGGAGCGGACATGACCACAGAGCCGATCGAGGCCGCGGGCAGAGCGAGCGGGGCGGGCGACGCGACCAGCGACGACGACCTCATCACCGCGTGGGGGCTGGTCCACGAGGCCATGAACGTCGTCCAGCCCAAGCTCCTGGGCGGAATCACCCCGGACGGCAAGGACATGGCCGGGCCGTGGTTCGAGGTGCTCATACGTCTCCAGCGCACGCCCGGCCACCGGCTGCCCATGAGCCGCCTGGCCCGTGAGGTCAGCCTGAGCACGGGCGGGTTCACCAAGCTCGCGGACCGCCTGGAGCGCGAGGGCTACCTGGAACGGGAGAACTGCGCCTCGGACCGCCGGGTCGTCTACGCCGTCCTCACCGACAGGGGCCTGGACTTCATCGGTCAGGCCCGCACCAGACACGTCGAGCGGCTGCGCGAACACGTCCTGGGCCCGCTCGGCGAGGACGGGGTGCGCCGGCTCGCCGCCATCGCGCGTACGCTCCGTGACAGCTCCTGTTGCTGACGGCGCGTTCGGGTCGGAACTCTCGGTAGCCGAAACCGCGCTCCGCCGGTGTGCCACCGGCCCCGAAGGCGGGGGAGGAGATCCCACCGGCCGCCGTTCCCGTGTAGGTTGGCGGGAGTTCGTGGGTCCCGCGGGGTGGACCGTGAGCGCACAGTTTTTCGGGGGGAATCATGGGACTGTTCACCACTGCAGCGCAGATGAGAGCGATTCCACGGTCCTCGCGCTTCGCCAACGGAGGCGTCTCCTTCTGGTTCCGCGAGACCGGGCTCCCGGAGCGCCGCGCACCCCTGCCCGGCACCGCCGACTACGACGTCTGCGTGGTCGGAGCCGGGTACACGGGCCTGTGGACCGCCTACTACCTCAAGAAGGAGCAGCCGGACCTGCGCGTGGCGGTGGTCGAACGCGAGTTCGCCGGTTTCGGCGCCTCGGGCCGCAACGGAGGGTGGCTGTCCGCGGAGTTCGCGGGCTCCCGCGAGCGTTACGCGCAGTCACACGGCAAGGCCGCGATGGTCGCCCTGCAGCGGGCGATGATGGACACCGTCACCGAGGTGGTCGCGGTCGCCGAGGCCGAGGGCGTCGACGCCGACGTCGTCCGCGGCGGCATGCGCCTGGTGGCCACCAACGCCGCCCAGCGCCAGCGCCTGGCCGAGGACATCGAGTACCTCCAGGAGTGGGGCTACTGGCCCGACGACATCCACCTGCTCGACGGCGAGCGCGAGCCCCGGCTGTCGGTGTCGGGGGCCGTGGCCTGCGCCTACTCCCCGCACGCCGCCCGCGTGCAGCCCGCCAAGCTGGTCACGGGGCTGGCCCGGGTGGTGGAGGACCTGGGCGTGGCCGTCTTCGAGGGCACCGAGGTGGAGGAGATCCGCCCCCGCCGGGGCGCGGCCCGCCCGGCGGTCGTCACCGCGCACGGCACCGTCTACGCCGACCACGTCGTGCGCGCCACCGAGGGCTTCACCTCCACCCTGCGCGGCCAGCGCCGCGACTGGCAGCCGGTGAACTCCTCGATGATCGTCACCGAGCCCGTTCCCGCCGAACTGTGGGAGAAGATCGGCTGGGAGGGCCGGGAGCTGCTGGGTGACACCGCCCACTCCCACGTCTACGCCCAGCGCACGGCCGACGACCGCATCGCGATCGGCGGGCGCGGCGTCCCGCACCGTTTCGGCTCGGCCCAGGAGGAGGAGGGCGCCACCCAGCCGCAGGCCATCGCCGAACTGTGGCGGGCGCTCACCCGCATGTTCCCCGACGTGGCCGACGTGCCGGTGGAGCACGCCTGGTCCGGTGTGCTGGGGGTACCGCGCGACTGGCGCCCCACCGTGCACCTGGACACCGAGACCGGCCTGGGCTGGGCGGGCGGCTACGCGGGCAGCGGTGTGGCCGCCAGCAACCTGGCCGGGCGCACCCTGCGCGACCTGGTCCTGCGCCGCGAGACCGACCTGACCCGCCTGCCGTGGGTGGGCCACCGCGACCGCGGCTGGGAGCCCGAGCCGCTGCGCTGGGTGGGCACGCAGGTCATCCACGGGCTGTACCGGAGCGCCGACCGCCGCGAGTCGCGGACCGAGGACAAGGCGCACACCTCGCGCCTGGCCGGGATCGCCACCCGCATCTCGGGCCGCTGACGCGTTCTGCGGATTCTCCTGTCAGCGTGTGACATTTGAAGTACATTCAATGTCATGACCATGATTCCTGAGGTGCCCTTCTCCGAGCTCATCAACAGACCCAAGGCGACCACGGCCAAGCTCGCCGAGTCCCGTGCGCATGAGCTGCGCCTGCGCCGGAGGGATGACGTGGACCTCGTGCTGCGCGACGCCGACGCTGATCGCGAGCACAACGCGCTGGTGAACGCTGCGGTGCGCTTTCTGCGTGCCTTGATCTCGGGTGGTGAGGAGAAACGCCGCATGGCGCTCGAAGTAGCTCCTGAGGTGTTCCCGTGGATGAGATTTCTGCCGGAGCAGGATGCCGAGATGTTTCTCGCCGAGCTCGCCGAACTGCTGCACGCCATCGAGGAGTTGGACACCAACGCCCCGGTGCTGACGCTGGTGACCCAGTGGAAGCACACCGCTGAGGTCTACGCGGACCCCGAGACGCTGGAAGCACTGACGCGTGAGCGTGATCCTGACGCCGACTTCGGGCCGGTTTCGCCTCCAGGGGGGTGGGATGAGTTCTAAGCGCGGAGCCCGGGCCGCACCCCCTCCAAAGAAGGGCGAATACGAGATCCGCTTCCAGAACACGGAGGCGGCCAAGGGCTGGGACGAACTCTGCAACCAGGTGCCGGGCAACACGTATGACGCCTGGTCCATCATGCGCAGTCACCCTCAGGAGACCCGCAACCCGGACCGGCACCATCAGATGAAGGGCACCCTCTCGACGGAACTCTTCAGAGGCGAACCGGTTGCGCGCTGGCAGATCGAAGTAACGGCTGCTGGACGTATCTGGTTCTTCGTCGATGAGGAGCGCCGGACGGTGTGGATCGAACGCGCCAGTCCGCGCCATCCCAAGCGCACCGAGTAGTCGGGCGGTCCCCTGGCGAGACTCCGCACACACTGGGCGGGAATCTGGTTGCATACATTTGCATGTGAGTGCATGATAGTTCAGTCGAACTGATCAGGGGGCACCACCATGGGACACACAGCGGCCATCGCCGGAGCCAGCGGCTACGCGGGAGGCGAGCTGCTGCGCCTGCTCCTGGGGCACCCCGAGATCTCCATCGGCGCGGTCACCGCCGGAGGCAACGCCGGAACCCCCCTCATCCAGCACCAGCCGCACCTGCTGCCGCTGGCCGACCGGATCCTGGCGCCCACCACCGTCGAGGAGCTGCGCGGACACGACGTCGTCTACCTGGCCCTCCCGCACGGCCAGTCCGCCGACATCGCCCAGCAGCTCGGCGACGACACCCTCGTGGTCGACTGCGGCGCCGACTTCCGCCTCAACGACGCCGCCGCCTGGGAACGCTTCTACGGCACCCCGCACGCCGGGACCTGGCCCTATGGTCTCCCCGAACTCCCCGGACAGCGCGAGCGACTCACCGGCGCCCGCCGCGTCGCCGTCCCCGGCTGCCACGTCACCGTCGCCACGCTGGCCCTCTTCCCGGGGCTGGCCGAGCAGCTCGTCGAACCCGACCTGACCGTCGTCGCCGTCACCGGCACCTCCGGCGCGGGCAAGGCCCCCAAGCCCAACCTCGTCGGCAGCGAGGTCATGGGCGCCCTCAGCCCCTACGGGGTCGGCGGCGCCCACCGGCACAACCCCGAGATCGCCCAGAACCTCACCGCGGTCACCGGCGAACCTGTCAGGCTCTCCTTCACCCCGGTCCTGGCCCCGCTGCCCCGCGGCATCCTGGCCACCTGCACCGCCCCCCTGAAGGAGGGCGTCACCGCCGAGCGGATCCGCGCGGCCTACCAGACCGCCTACGCCGACGAGCCCTTCGTCCACCTGCTCCCCGAGGGCACCTGGCCCAGCACCGCCATGACGCTGGCCGCCAACACCACCCTCGTGCAGGTCACCGTCGACCCCGACGCGGGCCGCATGGTCGCCGTCGCCGCCCTGGACAACCTCACCAAGGGCACCGCGGGCGGCGCCGTCCAGAGCACCAACCTCGCCCTCGGCCTGCCCGAGGACACCGGCCTCCCGCTCGCGGCGGTCGCCCCGTGAGCGTCACCGCGCCCCGGGGCTTCCGCGCGGCCGGGGTCGCAGCCGGGCTCGGGGACGGCGGCGCCCGGGACGTCGCCGTGGTCGTCAACGACGGCCCCTCCCGCGCCGCCGGAGCCGTCTTCACCGCCGCCGAGGACAGGGCCGCCCCCGTCCTGTGGTCCCAGCAGGTCCTCTCCGGCGAACGCGTGCGCGCCGCCGTCATCGACTCCGGCGGGGGCGACACGGGCTTCCAGGACGTCCACGCCGCGGCCGAGCACACCGCGGACCTGCTCGACGACTCCGCCGCCGAGGTCGTGCTCTGCTCCGCCGGACCCGCGGGTGGGCGCACCGGCTCCGACGCCCTGCTCCGGGGCGTCACCGCCGCCCTGGCCCAGGCCTCGCGCGGCGGCGGGCTGGACGCCGCCGACGCGATCCGCACCACCGACACCGTCGCCAAGATCGCCTTCCGGCGCGGCGACGGCTACACCATCGGCGCCATGGCCAAGGGCCCGGACGCCTCCCTGTCCACCGCGCTGTGCGTGCTGACCACCGACGCCGACGTCACCGCCGACCAGTGCCGACGCCTGCTCGCCGACGCCGTCGCCGCCTCCCTCGCCCCCCTGACCGCCGCCAACGACACCGTGCTGCTCATGGCCAGCGGAGCCAGCGGCACGTCCCCCCGCGAGGACGACCTCGCCGCACTGCTCACCGAGGTGCTGGCCGAGCTGGGCACCCAGCTGCGCGCCGACACCCCCGCCACCGACCACGACCGGGCCCAGAACTCATGATCGCGCGCTCACCCCACACCACCGACGACCCGGCCAGGGCCCACGCCCTGGACAAGGCGGCCCACCTCATCGAGGCGCTGCCCTGGCTCTCCCGCTTCCACGGCCGCACCGTCGTGGTCAAGTACGGCGGCAATGCCATGATCAGCGAGGAACTGCGGGCCCGCTTCGCCGAGTCCGTCGTCTTCCTGCGCTACGCGGGCCTGCGCCCCGTCGTCGTGCACGGCGGCGGCCCCCAGATCAGCGCCCAGCTCGAACGCGCCGGAGTGGAGTCCACCTTCACCGCAGGGCTGCGCGTGACCACCGACGAGGCCATGGACATCGTCCGCATGGTCCTCACCGGCCAGGTCAACCGCGAGATCGTCGGCCTGGTCAACCAGCACGGCCCCTTCGCCGTCGGCATGTCCGGCGAGGACGCCAACCTGCTGTCCGCCGTGCGCAAGACCGTCGAGGTGGACGGCGAGACCGTCGACATCGGCCGCGTCGGAGAGATCACCGGGGTCGACCCCGGAGCCGTCGCCGCGCTCCTGGACGACGGCCGCATCCCCGTGGTCTCCAGCGTCGCCCGCGCCGACGACGGCGGCGTCTACAACGTCAACGCCGACACCGCGGCCTCCGCCCTCGCGGTGGCCCTGGGCGCCAGCAAGCTCATCGTGCTCACCGACGTCGAGGGCCTGTTCGCCGACTACCCCAGCAATACCGAGCTCATCAGCCGTCTGACCGCCGACGAGCTGCGCGCGCTGCTGCCCTCCCTGTCCTCGGGGATGCTCCCCAAGATGGAGGCGTGCCTGCACGCCGTGGAGGGCGGCGTCCCCCAGGCCCACATCATCGACGGCCGCGTGCCCCACTCCCTGCTCCTGGAGGTCTTCACCGACCAGGGCGTGGGCACCATGGTCGCCGACGAGGAACTGGAGGCCGCCCTGCTCGCGGGCAACGGCCACACCCCGCGCCCCTGGCGCGGCGACCACAGCACCGTCACCAACGCAGGAGGCGCACAGTGACCAGCGGTTCCCACCTGCGCGAGCGCTTCGCGGCCTCGCTCATGCCCAACTACGGCGTCCCGCCCGTCGCCCTCACCCTCGGGCGCGGCTGCGAGGTCTACGACGCCGACGGCCGCCAGTACCTCGACCTCATCGCCGGAATCGCCGTCTCCAGCCTCGGACACGGGCACCCCGCCCTGGTCAAGGCGGTCGCCCACCAGGCGGCCACGCTCGCCCACACCAGCAACCTGTTCGTCCACGAACGCGAGGTCCAACTCGCCGAGCGCCTGATCGCCCTGGTGGGCGGCGACGCCAAGGTCTTCTTCGCCAACTCCGGCACCGAGGCCAACGAGGCCGCGCTCAAACTGGTCAAGCGCGCCGCCGGGCCCGGCCGCCACTACTTCGTCGCCGCGTCCCACGGCTTCCACGGCCGCACCTCCGGCGCCCTCGCCCTCACCGGCAAGGACGCCATCCGCGAGCCCTTCGGCCCCTTCGGCATGGACGTGCGCTTCGTCCCCCACGGCGACCTGGACGCCCTCGCCGAAGCCGTCGACGAGCACTGCGTCGCGGTGTTCACCGAACCCACCCAGGGCGAGGCCGGGGTCGTCCCCGCCCCCGAGGGCTACCTCGCCGGGGTCCGGCGGATCTGCGACGACACCGGCGCCGCCTTCGTCCTCGACGAGATCCAGAGCGGCATCGGCCGCACCGGCCGCTGGTTCGCCCACCAGGCCGAGGACGTGCGCCCCGACGTGCTCACCCTCGCCAAGGGCCTGGGCGGCGGCCTGCCCATCGGCGCCTGCGTCGGCTTCGGCCGCTACGCCGACGCCTTCGCCAAGGGCGACCACGGCTCCACCTTCGGCGGCAACCCGGTCGCCTGCGCTGCGGCCCTCGCCGTCCTCGACACCATCGAGAGCGAGAACCTGCTCGCCCACACCGCCGTCATGGGCGACCTGCTCGCCGAGCAGATCGACTCCATCGACCACACCCTGCTGGCCGGACAGCGCGGCAGCGGACTGTGGCGGGCCCTGGAGCTCACCGCGCCGCACGCCGCCCACGTGCAGGAACAGGCGGCCGTCCGCGGCTTCCTCGTCAACGCCGTGGCGCCCGACGCGGTCCGGATCGCCCCGCCCCTGGTCATCACACCCGAACAGATCGGCCTGTTCATCGAGGCGCTGCCCACCATCCTGGACGCCGCCGAGGCCGCAGCCACGAAGGAGCAGCAGTAGCCGTGACCCGCCACTTCCTGCGCGACGACGACCTGACCCCGGACGAACAGGCCCGGGTCCTCGACCTCGCCGACGACATGAAGAAGGACCGCTTCGGCCACCGGCCGCTCGCCGGTCCGCGCACCGTCGCCCTGATCTTCGACAAGCCCTCCACCCGGACCCGGCTGTCCTTCGCCGTGGGCGTGGCCGACCTGGGCGGCAGCGCCCTGGTCCTGGACACCGCCAGCACCCAGATGGGCCGCGGCGAACCCCTGGAGGACACCGCCCGCGTCCTGGAACGCCAGGTCGCCGCCGTCGTGTGGCGCACCTTCGCCCAGAGCGACCTGGAGACCCTGGCCGCCCACATCTCCGTCCCGGTGGTCAACTCACTCACCGACGAGTTCCACCCCTGCCAGATCCTGGCCGACCTCCAGACCGTCCGCGAGCACAAGGGCGACCTGCCCGGACTCACCCTCGCCTACCTGGGCGACGGCGCCAACAACATGGCCCACTCCTACCTGCTCGGCGGCGCCACCGCCGGACTCCACGTGCGCGTCGGCGCACCCGAGGGACACCAGCCCGACCCCGCGGTGGTCGCGCGCGCCGCCGAGATCGCCGCCACCACCGGCGGGTCGGTCACGGTCACCGCCGACGCCCGCGAGGCCGCCCGGGGGGCCGACGTCCTGGCCACCGACACCTGGGTGTCCATGGGCCAGGAGGACGAGGCCGCCGACCGCGAGGCGCCCTTCCTCCCCTACGCGATCGACGCCGACCTGCTCGCCACCGCCCACCCCGGGGCGATCGTCCTGCACTGCCTGCCCGCCTACCGCGGCAAGGAGGTCTCCGCCGAGGTCATCGACGGGCCGCAGAGCGTGGTCTGGGACGAGGCCGAGAACCGCCGCCACGCCCAGAAGGCCCTGCTCGCCTTCCTGCTGGAGGCCAGCGACAACCCCGGGGCCCTCCGCCCATGACGGCGGAGAACGGCGGCACGGCACCGATGACCAAGGCGGCCAGACACGCCCGGATCACCGACGTCCTCACCCGGGAGGACGTCAGGTCCCAGGGCGAGCTGGCCAGGCGCCTGTCCGAGGCCGGCGTCCAGGTCACCCAGGCCACCCTCTCCCGGGACCTGGACGAACTGGGCGCCGTCAAGCTCCGCACCGCCGACGGCCACCTGGTCTACGTGCTGCCGGGGGAGGGGGGCGAACGCCTCCAGCGCACCCGCCCCGACAGCCTGGACCTGGAACAGGTCTCCGGCGCGCGCCTGACCCGGCTCGCCGAGGACCTGCTGGTCTCAGCCGAGGCCTCCGCCAACATGGTCATCGTCCGCACCCCGCCCGGCGCGGCCCAGTACCTGGCCTCCGCCATCGACCACACCGACTTCCACGCCATCCTGGGCACCATCGCGGGGGACGACACCATCCTGGTCATCTCCCGCGACCCCCAGGGCGGCGAGGACCTGGCCGCCGCCCTCCTGCGACTGGCCGACCGCAGACCGTAACCTCGTACGAGGACGTCCCGGGCCCCCGCCGGGACCGCAGGGCCCCGCGACCGGCGCCCGCGCACGTAGCACCCGAGCGGTGCGGGGCAGCGGCCCCGCACCGCCGCACCACACGTCAAGGAGAGACCACCATGGCCGACCAGCCCGAGGCGCTGCGCCTGTGGGGAGGCCGTTTCGAGGGCGGCCCCGACCAGGCCCTGGCGCGCCTGTCGCTGAGCACCCACTTCGACTGGCGCCTGGCCCGCCACGACATCGCCGGATCGCGCGCCCACGCCCGCGCCCTGCACCGGGCGGGCCTGCTCACCGCCGACGAGCTGGACCGCATGATCGAGGGCCTGGACCGGCTGGAGGCCGACGTGGCCTCCGGGGCGTTCACCCCCGTCCTGGAGGACGAGGACGTGCACACCGCCCTGGAGCGCGGCTTCATCGAGCGGGTCGGCACCGAACTGGGCGGGAGGCTGCGCGCCGGGCGCTCCCGCAACGACCAGATCGCCACCCTCGTGCGCATGTACCTGCGCGAGGAGGCCCGGCAGATCGCCGACCAGCTCCTGAACCTGGTGCGGGCCCTGGCCGACCAGGCCGCGGCCCACCCGGAGGCCGCCATGCCCGGCCGCACCCACCTCCAGCACGCCCAGCCCGTGCTGCTCGCCCACCAGCTCATGGCACACGCCTGGCCCCTGGTGCGCGACGTCGAACGGCTGCGCGACTGGGACCGCCGCGCCGCGGTGTCCGCCTACGGCTCCGGCGCGCTGGCCGGGTCCTCCCTGGGGCTGGACCCCCGCGCGGTCGCCGCCGAGCTGGGCTTTCCCGACTCGGTGGACAACTCCATCGACGGCACCGCCTCCCGCGACGTCGTCGCCGAGTTCGCCTTCGTCACCGCCATGATCGGCGTGGACCTGTCCCGGCTCTCGGAGGAGGTCATCCTGTGGGCGACGAAGGAGTTCTCCTTCGTCACGCTCGACGACGCCTTCTCCACCGGCTCCTCGATCATGCCCCAGAAGAAGAACCCCGACGTCGCCGAACTCGCCCGCGGCAAGGCCGGGCGCCTCGTCGGCGACCTCACCGGGCTGCTCACCACCCTCAAGGGGCTCCCGCTGGCCTACAACCGGGACCTGCAGGAGGACAAGGAGCCGGTCTTCGACGCGGTGGACACCCTCCACCTGCTGCTGCCCGCGATGACCGGGATGGTCGCCACCCTCACCTTCCACACCGACCGGATGGCCGAGCTCGCCCCGCAGGGCTTCTCCCTGGCCACCGACATCGCCGAGTGGCTGGTGCGCGAGCGCGTGCCCTTCCGGGAGGCGCACGAGATCGCGGGCGCCTGCGTGCGCGTGTGCGAGGAGCGCGGCATCGACCTGCCCGACCTGGGCGACGACGACCTCGCCGCCGTGTCCGAGCACCTGACCCCCGCCGTGCGCGAGGTCCTCAGCGTGTCCGGATCGCTGGCCTCGCGCTCCGACAAGGGCGGCACCGCCCCCGTACGCGTGGCCGAGCAGCTGGAGAAACTGCGCTCGGACATCGAGCAGCACCGCAAGGCCTTCACCGCCTGAGCCCCGCCGCAGCCACGTACGGGCGCGCCGACCCCGCCGGGGGCGGCGCGCCCGTACGCGTTCGCGGGGCACCCCACGGCGTCCGCGTCCACGGTCCCCGCGCCCACGTCACACCCATTTTGGAATTCGCCCGGCACCCGCCGTGAGAGTGCGGTAGCGTCCTGATTCTGCGGGCACCAGGCGTGGTCTGCCCTGTGCGAACCGTGACGCCCCCTCGGCGCACGGCACTTTCGGCGCATCCGCGCGTCGTGCGGTGCGACCCACGTCCGACAGGCGCCCGCGACCAGTCCGTGGGAGGAAGGCAATGGGGAACACGGGAGGCACCGGCCGCAGCGCCATCAGGGCTCAGATCAACAGGATCGTACTGATCCCCAGCATCACCTTCCTGGCGCTGTTCGTCGTCCTCAGCACGGCCACACTCGTCCAGGCCGTGTCGCTGCGCTCCTCGGTCGGCGACGGCCGCGCCGGGATCCGGCTCGCCGCGGCGCTCACCCTCCTCCAGGAGGAACGCCGCCTGAGCGCCGCCTACCTCGCCGACCCCGCCGAGGACGGCCGCGCCGCCCTGTCCGACGCGGCCTCGCGCACCGACGAGGCGCTCGCCCCCGTCCACGACCTGCGCGGCACCATCGGAGACCGGGACGACCCGGACACCGAACCCCTCTCCGAGGACTTCTTCACCTCCCTGACCGAGGTAACGGAGCTGCGCGCCCGGAACCTCGCCGAACCCGGCCCCGCCGAGGACGCCCTCACCGTCTACACCACCGCGATCGGGCAGGGCATTCGCCTCTACGCCGGTACCGCCCGCTCCCTCGACAGCGGGCCCGCCGCCGCCGAGGCCGCCGCCGTCACCGACCTGATGTGGGCCCAGGAGAGCTTCAGCCACGCCGACGCCCTCATCGCGGCCGTGCTCGCCGAGGACTCCCTCGACCGCTTCCAGCAGGCACAGGTCGCCGCGCTCACCGCCGACGCCCGCCACCGCGTCGACATGGCCCCTCCCGGCCCCGCCGCCGACGACGGCGAACCCCCCGCCCTGACCGCCCTCGCCGAGAGCCGCTCCTGGCAGGACGCCCTCTCCGTCGCGGACACCCTCGCCACGTACGAGGCCCCTCTCGTCGTGGACGCCCTCACCGGCGAGCAGACCCGCGACCCCGCGCCGCCCGAGGGGCTCGGGGGCTGGCGCGAGGCCGCCGACCAGGTCAACGCCGAGCTGGCCGACATCACCGCCACGCGCTCCGTCTCCGTCGTCACCGCCACCGAGCAGGCCAGCTCCTGGATGCTCACCCTCGCCCTGGGCGGCAGCATCACCTCCCTTTTCGCGGGCACCCTCGCCTACGGTGTGGCCGCCCGCTCCGCCGGGCGCCTCACCCACCGGCTCGCCCAGCTGCGCGCCGACACCCTGGGCAGCGCGCGCAGCGACCTGCCCCGCATTGTCCGCCGCCTGGAGTCGGGGGAGCAGGTCGACCTCGACACCGAGATGAAACAGCTCGACCACGGCGACGACGAGGTCGGACAGGTCGCCGACGCCTTCAACATCGCCCAGCGCACCGCCGTCGCCGCCGCCGTCAAACAGGCCGACATCCGCGCGGGCGTCAACCGGGTCTTCCTCGGCATCGCCCACCGCCACCAGTCCCTCCTCCAGCGCCAGCTCCAGCTGCTGGACCGCGTCGAGCGCGAGGAGGAGGACCCCGACCTGCTGGAGAGCCTCTTCCAACTCGACCACCTGGCCACCCGGGGCCGCCGCCACGCCGAGAACCTCATCATCCTGGGCGGCGCCCAGCCCGGACGCCGCTGGCGCCACCCCGTCCCGCTCGTGGACATCCTGCGCGGCGCGATCTCCGAGACCGAGGAGTACACCAGGGTCCGCCTGACCTCCGTCCCCGACCTGTCGCTGGCCGGCGCCGCGGTGGCCGACGTCATCCACATGCTCGCCGAGCTGGTCGAGAACGCCACCGCCTACTCGCCGCCGCACACCCAGGTCACCATCGCCACCGAGTCCGTGCCCAAGGGCGTGGCCGTGGAGATCGAGGACCGGGGCCTCGGCATGACCGAGGAGGTCCTGACCAGCTCCAACCGCACCCTCAGCGAGGCGCCCGAGTTCGACGTCATGACCTCCGGCGGGGACTCGCGCCTGGGCCTGTTCGTCGTCGCCCGCCTCGCCGCCAAACACGACATCCGGGTGCAGCTGCGGCACTCGCCCTACGGAGGCACCCGGGCGGTGGTGCTCATCCCCGGCGCCCTGGTCGCCTCCTCCTCCAACGCCCCGGACCTGCCCCGCGCGGCCATCCGCCAGGGCGCCCACTCGGTACTGAGCGAGCCGTCGGGGCAGCACGGCGACACGCTCACCGCGCAGGACGCCCCCCACCGGACCCGGCCCCTGCTGCGCCCGGTCCCCCGCGACGGCGACGGCGACGGCGACGGCGCGCGCCCGGCCCGGGGCACGCCCCTGCTGCGCCGGGTACCCGCGCCCGCCTCCGACCCCGGGAACGCGGACGCGGCTCCCGGGACCGAACACGGGCCCGGCCGGGTCGGGGCCGCACCCGGCCGCCCCGGGCTTCCCCGGCGCAGGCGCCAGGCCAGCCTCGCACCCCAGCTCAGAGCCGCGGACCCGCCGGAGTGGGACGAAGCCGACCCTCCGGGCTCCTCCCGGCGCACCCCCGAACAGGCACGGCGGATGATGGACGCCTTCAGCGCCGGGACCCGGCGGGGTCGGGCCGCGGACATCGGGGCCGACGCCGACGAACGTGAACACAGCAGTGACGGTCAGGTCGGTGCGAGCGCCGACGATCACACGGGAGAAAGCGACTGACATGGTGGGCAAGAGCAAGGCCGCTGACAACCTGGACTGGCTCCTGGACGACCTGGTCGACCGCGTCGTCGGTGCCGAGAACGCGATCGTGCTGTCGGCCGACGGACTGCTGCTCGGAGGCTCGCGGGGACTGGCCTCCGAGGACGCCGAGCACCTGTCGGCCCTGGCGTCGGCGTTCCAGAGCCTGGCACGCGGGACGGGCCGACACTTCGGCGGCGGCGACGTCCGCCAGACCGTGGTGGAGATGGAGCACTCCTACCTCTTCGTCACCGCCGCTGGCGCCGGAGCGTGCCTGGCGGTGCTGGCCAGCGAGGACGCCGACGTCGGCCTGGTCGCCTACGAGATGAACCTGCGGGTCAAACGGGTGGGCCAGTTCCTCACCGCCGCGCCGCGCAGGCCGGACCACCTCACCGTCACCGGGAGCGCCGGTTCATGAGCACGCCCGGAGAGCGGCGCGGAGCGCCGCCGGCCGTGCCACCGGCTCCGGACGAGGCGGCGCAGCCGCTGTCCGGCAGCCAGGCACTGGCCTGGTACAGGGGCAGGGGGCACCCGACCTCGGAGGGGCCCGCGGCGGGTGTCGTGCTCGGCGACGCCCCCTCGGGTCAGCTCGTGCGCCCGTACACCATGACCGGGGGCCGCACCCGGCCCCGGACCGGTCCGCGCCTGGACCTGGTCACCATCGTCGTCGCCGCCGCAGACCGCGGGGACCGGGAGGGAGAGCCCGAACAGCAGGCCATCCTGAGCCTGTGCCGCAGACCCATATCGGTGGCCGAGATCTCCGCCCGGCTCGACATCCCCCTGACCGTCGTCAGGGTGCTCCTGGGAGACCTCCTCGCCGACGGCGACGTGCGCACCCGGGCGCCCATGACCCAGCTTCCCGAGAAGAAAGTACTTCAGGCGGTACTCGATGGCATCCGCAGACTCTGACACCAGGCCGCAGGAAGCGATCCCCCAGGCGGTCAAGATCATCGTCGCGGGCGGTTTCGGCGCGGGCAAGACCACACTGGTCGGCTCCGTCAGCGAGATCACCCCGCTCAGCACGGAGGAGGTGATGACCGAGGCCAGCTACGGCGTAGACGACCTCGGGGGAGTGGAGGACAAGACCACCACCACGGTCGCCCTGGACTTCGGCCGCATCACCATCAACCCCGACATCGTCCTGTACATGTTCGGCACCCCCGGACAGGACAGGTTCTGGTTCATGTGGAACGAACTCTCCCAGGGGGCGCTGGGCGCGGTCGTGCTGGCCGACACCCGCCGCCTGAACACCTGTTTCCACGCCGTGGACTTCTTCGAGCGCCGCGGACTGCCCTTCGTGGTCGCGGTGAACCGCTTCGAGGGCTCCACCACCTACCGGCGTGAGGAGGTCCGCGAGGCGCTGGACATCTCCGCCGAGGTGCCGGTCATCATGGCCGACGCCCGCGAGCGCGAGTCCTGCAAGGAGGTGCTGGTGGAGCTGGTCACCCACGTGATCCGGGGCCGGAGCCCCGTCATGAGCGGGTGACACGTCCGGGTCGCGGACCCGGACAATCCCTGTGGATTCGATCCGGTATACGTTCGGAGGACACGCCCGTGCAACAAGGTGCCGAACGCTACAATGTCGCGGCAGTGACCACCGGCCCCACCGGGCACCCCATCCGCCTCTCATCTGAATCCTGGTATGCGAAACTCTGACCGACTTCCCCCACGCGAACTGCCCAAGCGGCGCTCCGGCCGCCACCGCAACCCGCTGTCCTTCGACAACTGGTTCGGCACCCCCGCCCTGATCATGGCGGTCCCGGGCACGGCCGACCGGGCCAGGGGCGCCGACGGTGGGTCGATCGGTGCCCGGATGGCCGACCTCGTGCGCGCCTACCGCCCCGAGGTCACCATCCGCTACGGCCACACCGAGGGCGACGAACAGAGCCTCACCGAGGCCCTCACCGATCTCAAGGACGACCAGGGCAGCCCCCTGTCCGCCGTCGTCGTCCCGCTGGTCACGGCACCGCACGCGGACACGTCCGCGGCGATCGAGGCGGCCGTCGCCCGGACGGGCGCCGAGGCGCGCATCACCGAGGGCCTGGGGCCGCACCCCATGCTCGCCGAGGTGCTGCACCTGCGCCTGGCCGAGTCCGGATACGTCCGCGCGGACCGCATGCGCCTGATCAGCGTCGTCGCCCGTGACACCACCATGGCGGACGGCATCATCGTGGGCGCCGTGGGCGGCGAGGCCGCGGCCGGGGCCGCGGGGGTGAGCGCCGTGCTGCTCGCCGCGCGCCTGGGCCTGACCGTGCTCCCCGCCGACCTGGAGAACGAGGCCGCGGTCGAGCAGGTCGTGGGCCAGCTGAGACAGGGCGGCTGCAAGCGCCCGGTGATCGCGCCCAGCGCCCTGGGGCCGGAGTTGCCCCGCGAGGAGCTGGAGGCGCTCGCCGCGCGCTTCGGAGCCAGGCTCGGCGCGCCCCTGGGCGCGGACAGCCTGCTGGGCAAGATCGCCGCCCTGCGCTACGCCGAGGTCCTCAACTCCCTGGGCGTGGAGCAGCCGCCCACGGTCGAGGAACTGCCCGCCCCGGTGGGATCCCGGCACCGTCCGGAATCCTGACGGCGCGGCCGCCACGAACGCGACCTTTCCGACAGCGCCCCGAGGGCGCGACACGCCGTAACCCGGCACACGACGGTGTGCCTCCCGGGGGCCGTCCGCACAGCGGGCGGCCCCCGTCGCGTGCGCCCGGCCTCCGGACCTGCGGTTTCTCGCCCCGAGAGCGGCCGTTAACACATCCACGGGCGGGAACCGCCCCAAGAAAAGGCAACTGATAGTGATCGTTTGACAGCATAAAGCAAGGATTCTTCGATAGCCTCGGCTTGACCGAAAGCCGCCGGGGCGCCCTCTCGCCGCCCGGCAACCGCACAGGCCGGAGGGGGCCATGCGCAGAATCCGCGACAACGCGCCCACGATCCGGAGACAGCTCACCCGCATCGTGCTGATCCCGAGCCTGTGCTTCCTCGCGCTCTGGCTCGTCGTGGCCGCCATCGGCACCATCCGCGCCGTCCAGTTCATGGGAGCCGTCGTCCAGGCCCGTGAGGGAACACAGGTCTTCTCCGCCGCGGCGGAGGAGGTGAAGGCCGAACGCCGCCTCTCCCTGGTCCACCTGGGCCGCTTCGAGAGCACCGGCGCCCGCGACGACGGGGTCGGCGCGGCCCTCGACGAGCAGCGCGAGCGCACAGACACCGCCGTGGCCGAGGCCGTCGCGTTCGCCGAGCGGCTGCGCGGGACCCGCGACGACGAGGTCGAACGCAGCGCGACCGACCTGGTGGACAGCGCCGGGGTCCTCGACGAGGTCCGCGCGGACGTGGACGCGCACGACGCCGGGCAGGAGGAGACCATCCTGCGCTACGGCGAGGCCCTGGCGGGCACCACCGGCGCCATCACCGCGCTCGTGCACACCACCGACGGCGGGGAGAACCTCACCGACGCCGTCCTGACCAGCGAACTCATGAGCGCGTCCTCCGCCTACTCCACCGCCGACGCGCTGCTCGCGGGAGCCATCGCCCGGGGTGAGATGAGCTACGAGGAGACGGCGCACTTCACCTACCTCACCGCCTCCTACCGCGACACCCTGGAGCCGGCCAGCACCGCCATGCACCCGAGCGTGGCCGCCCGCTACGAGGAGATGGTCTCGCTGCCCGCCTGGTCCCGGGCGGAGGAGCTGAGCCGCCGGGTGGTCACCCGGCAGCCGCTCGCAGAACCTGACGAACCATCTGCAACGGACGAATCCGTCCAGGGGGCCACGGGCTCGGGCTGGAACGCCGACGTCGACATCAGGGCGCAGGCCTGGGACGGCTCCTCCGCCGAGGCGGCCCTGGCGCTACAGGACCTGGCGGGGGACCAGGCCAGGCGCACCATCGACCTGGCCTGGAGCGCCGCGCTGCTGCGCGTCTTCCTGGGCGTGGCGGCGGCCGCGCTCACCCTGGCGGGCGGCGCGGTGGCCATCGCCGTGGTCGGCCGCTCCTCGCGCCGCCTCACCGATCGCCTGACCCACCTGCGCGAACAGATCCTGGACCGCGACGGCGACCTGCCCGACATCGTCGACCGCGCCCAGCGCGGCGAGAAGGTCGACGTCCAGGAGGAGCTGCCTCCGCTGGACGAGTGGGGCGACGACGAGATCGGCCAGGTCGCCGAGGCCTTCGACGCCGCCCAGCTCACCGCAGTGGAGTCGGCCGTGCTCCAGGCCGAGATCCGCCGGGGGGCCAACCGCGCCTTCCTGGGCATCGCCTTCCGCAACCAGGCCCTGGTCCAGCGCCAGCTCCGCCTGCTCGACGAGATCGAGTACCACGAACAGGACCCCGAGGCGCTGCGCCGCCTCTTCCGCCTGGACCACCTGGCCACCCGCGCGCGCCGCTACTCCGACAATCTCATCATCCTCGGCGGGGGGCAGTCGGCCCGCCGCTGGCGCCAGCCCCGCCCGCTCGTGGACGTGCTGCGCGCCGCCATCGCCGAGACCGAGGACTTCGAGCGCGTCCGCCTGACCTCGGCGCCCCGCGTGCTCATGCACGGGCAGGTGGTCGCCGACGTGGTGCACCTGCTCGCCGAGCTCGTCGAGAACGCCACGCAGTTCTCCCCTGCGGGCACGCCCGTGGACGTCGGCTGCACCCCGGCCGCGGAGGGGCTGGTGGTGGAGATCGAGGACCGGGGGTTGGGCATGTCCGAGCGCGGCTACGCGGAGGCCGAGCGCACGCTCACCCAGCCTCCCGAGTTCGACGTCATGGCCCTGCCCGAGGACCCCCGGCTGGGACTGTTCGTGGTGTCCCGCCTGGCCGGTCGGCACGGGGTCCGGGTCTGGCTGCGGCCCTCGCCCTACGGAGGCACCCGGGCCACCGTGCTCATCCCCGCCTCGCTGCTGGAACCGGTCGACAACCTCCTGACGGTCGCGGGCACGCCCACGGGCCGCCCGGCGGCGCACGGACGGGAGGCGCGCGTTGCGGCCGGGTGGGGTGCGCCCCCCGCGCGGGCGGCCCTCACCACGCGCGGCCACGGTGCGGGCGGCGCGGACGGCGCCGTCCACGGGCGTACCGGCCCGCAGACTCCCGCGCCGCCCTCGGCGCAGAGCGGTCCTCAGCCCCTGGCGACGCAGTACCGAACCGGCCCGCAGGCTCCCGCCACGCCTCCGGGACAGACCGGCCCACAGCTCTTCGTGCCGCGACCGGACCCGACCGGACCGCGGGTCCCCGTGCCGCCTCTCGGACAGAGCGGTCCGCAGCCCTCGGTACCGAGGCCGGACCGGACCGGCCCGCAGGTTCCCGCGCGCGGAGGACAGACAGGTCCGCGGCCTTCCGCCGCCCCCGCCGGACAGAGCGGTCCGCAGGTCCCCGTGCCGCCTTCCGGGCAGACGGGCCCTCAGCCCTTCGCCCCGCAGCCGGACCCGACCGGCCCGTACGGCGTCGTCCTCGCACACACCGGACCGCAGGGTTCCGTTCCCGCGTCCGGCGGCCCCGCTGCGCCGGGGGAGACGGGGGAACACCCCCTCCCGGACTCGTACGGACACCCGCTCGGACAGGAAACCGTCCCCGGACCGTGGCCCGACGGCGCGGTGCGCGCACCCGCCCCCACGCAGCCGAGGGGGAACGGTGAGAGCTGACGGCAGCCCCGGTCGCAGAGCGGCCGCGCACGCTCCCAGAACCCACTCCGACCCGCCTCCGGCCCTCCCCGTCCCCGAGGAGGAACCCGGCCAGGAGCGCTTCCTGCGCCCCTTCGCCGTGGCCGCGGGAGATCCCGACGCCCACGCCTTCGGTGTCCCCCGCAGCGGCCCGGACGAGCCCGACCTGCTCAGCCTCGTCGTCGCCGCCCGCGTCCCGGGCCGCCACGAACTGCTGCGGCCCGAACGCGAGGCCCTCCTCCGCCACGCACTGCGCGCGCGTACCGTCGTCGAGCTCGCCGCCGAGGTGCGCCTGCCGGTCGGCCAGGTCAGGGCCATCGTCTCCGACATGGTCGCCGACGGCTCGCTCCAGCGCTGCGGCCCCTCACGCCCGCTGGGCCGGGAGGACCTGCTGCACGCCGTCCTCGTCGGCCTGCGCGCGCTGTGACCGGTCCGCCCTCCTCCCGCCCGGACCCGGATTGCTAGCGTGCCGCTCATGCGCAGCACCGAACACATCGGCGTCATCGGAGCGGGCATCGTCGGCCTGGCCCTCGCCCGCCGCCTCACCCTCCACCGCCCCGGCACCCGCGTCACCGTCCTGGAGAAGGAGGACCGGGTCGCCGCGCACCAGACGGGCCACAACAGCGGCGTCGTCCACGCCGGGCTCTACTACAGGCCCGGATCCCTCAAGGCCACGCTGTGCCGGCGCGGCGTCGGCCTGCTCAGGGACTACTGCGCCGAACACGGGCTGCCCTACCACGAGGTCGGCAAGGTCCTCGTGGCCGCCGACGCCGAGGACGAGGCACGCCTGGACGACGTCGAACGCCGTGCGCGGGAGAACGGCGTCCCCGGCGTCACCCGGCTGGGCCCCGAGGGCCTGCGCGAGATCGAACCCCACGCGGCGGGCGTCGCCGCCCTGCACTCACCGACCACCGCCGTCACCGACTTCGTCGCCGTCGCAGAGCAGTTCGCCGACGACGTGCGCCGGTCCGGCGGCCGGGTCCTGCTCAACACACCCGTGCTGGACCTGCGCCAGGAGCACGACGGCGTCCGCGTCCTCACCGGCGACCCCCGGGGCGAGCGGCTCGTCCACCGCTTCGACCGGCTGGTGGTCTGCGGCGGCCTGCACAGCGACCGCCTCGCCCGCATGGCGGGCGCCGCGGAGGACCCCCGGGTGGTGCCCTTCCGCGGCCAGTACCACGAACTCGTCCCCGAGCGCCGACACCTGGTGAACGGCCTGCTCTACCCCGTCCCCGACCCGCGTTACCCCTTCCTCGGGGTGCACCTGACCCGCCACGTTCACGGCGAGGTCATGGCCGGGCCCAACGCCATCCTCGCCACCGCTCTGGAGGGCTACCGGGCACGCGACGTGCGCACCCGCGAACTCGCGCGGACCCTGTCCTGGCCCGGGTTCTGGCGCCTGGCCCGCCGCCACTGGACCGTGGGCGCCCGGGAGACCCTCGTGTCCGCCTCGCGGGCCGCGTTCGCCGCCCAGGCCCGGCGGCTGCTGCCCGAACTGGCCGCCGCCGACCTGCGCCCGGCCCCGTCCGGGGTGCGCGCCCAGGCACTGGCCCGGGACGGCTCCCTGCTTGACGACTTCCACGTGGACACCCACGGGCGGGTGGTGTGCGTGCGCAACGCGCCCTCGCCCGCGGCCACGTCTTCCCTGGCGATCGCGGAGTTCCTCACCGACACGTTCGTCCCCTGACCGCCGGGGTAGGGGGCTCCGACGCGGCCCCCGCGCGTGTCGACGGGGGTTTTCCACAGGTTCGAGGACACTCTGGTAGGGGCCTCCGCGGCGTCCCACCATAAGAAGTGGCGGCGGTGCGGGAGGGTCCCGCTACCGCCGCCGGAGGTGACCATGCGTGTTCTCCGGTGGGTCGCGGCGGTCCTCGCCGCCGCGCTCGCACTCGTCGCGGCCCCGGCCGCAGCCAGCCCACGAGGGGGAGAGTTGGACGGATTCACCATCGGGCACCTGCCCGACCAGATCGACGACCAGACCTCGGTCTCCGACTTCGACTACGAGTGGGGCGGCGTGTCCTTCTCCAGCCGGGTGTGGGAGACGACCCTGGAGGGGGGAGGGGCCAGGGTGGTCCTCCAGGTCCTGGTCATGCGCGGCGACAGGCTCACCGACCTGTCCGCCGTCCGCGGCTTCCTGACCGAGTACCACGAGCGCTCACCCGACTGGGAGCTCACCGAGTTCGACAACAACGGCCACACCGCCCTGCACGGCGAGACCGAGGCGTTCTGGACGCCCTTCAGGGGGGTGGCGGTGGAGGTCCGCGACGCCTTCGGCCTCGTCGGCCAGAAGGAACTCCTGACCACCGCACGGGGCGTCAGAGCCGCCAACCCCGCCTGAACCGGCCTCAGCAGCCCGAGAGCACCTCGCGCAGCGCCGCCTCCTCGTCCGGGTCCACGGTCAGGTCCCACACGTGCTTGACCTCGATCCACGAGACCACGTAGTCGCAGTGCGAGGACTCCAACGGCGGCAGCCAGTCCGCCGGATCGGCGTCGCCCTTGGACCGGTTGGTCGAAGCGCTCACCGCCCACAGCTGGGAGGAGTCCAGGTCGTTGGCGAAGTGCCCGCGCTCCTCGGTCGTCCACGCGTGGGCGCCCGAGCGCCAGCCCTCCTTCAGGGCCACCATGTGGTCGATGTCCAGGTCCTCCGCCTCGGTCAGGGTCTCCCCGTCATAGGGGCTGTACCAGGAACCCGACACCGGTTGGCAGTCGTCGTCGACCCGCACGTCCTCTCCGTCGCGCAGCAGGACCACCTGACGGGTGGTGCAGTTGTCCTGTACACCGCTGTCCCAGTGGGGGAAGAGCGCCCTGTCGTACCCCGGCGGGTCGCTCTCCTCCTCCACCCGCAACTCCTCCATCCACTGCCGGGCCTGCTCCACCGACGAGGAGGCGCCGCCGTCCCCGGGCGCGGACGAACCGTCGTCCCGGGGTTCGGCGGTGCGCTCGGGGTCCGGTTCGATCACTCCCAGCTGGTACAGCACGAACGCGGCGACGGCGAGGACGCCGACAACGGCGGTCACCAGACCACCGATCTTCGACGCGGCCTTCTTGGGCATCAGGGGCTCCACAACGGGTCGGGCGCCACGCGCGGACGGCGCGCGGTCGTCCCCACCAGCTTGGCCCATGCCGGGCAGGGCCGTAACACCGCTCCGAGCCAGGTGTTGCTCACCAGGAGCCGCACCGAGAGGGGAGGAGCAACCGAGAGGGGAGAGGGAAACATCAGGACGCGAGGAGGTCGGACACGAAGGAGCCCACCAGCAGCAGTCCTCCAACCGCGCTGTGGTGCCGTGCCCGCACGCGGTCCGGCTGGACCCTGAGCGTTCGCCAGGCGTACAGGACCGTGCCCGCCGACACCGGCGCGCCCTCCACCACGGCCGCCGCCACCGGCGTCTCCCACAACCCCGGGCCCGGCACCGCCTACCCCTTCCCCGTGTCCCCGTGCGCCGCAGCCGCGCCGGGCACCGTGTCCGGCCACTCCTGGAAGGCGCGCACGAACCCCTCCACCAGCAGCCCGTAGGACTGGTCCACGTCCTCGGGCAGGCCGAAGCCGCCGCGCGTCTCCAGGTCCACGAACCCGTGCAGCGAACTGCGCAGCGCCCGGATCGCGTGCACGGCCTGCTCATCGGCGATGCCGAACCCGCGCAGGACGGCGGCCAGGACCCGTACCGGGTCGGTGACCAGCTCGGCCTCGGCCCCGGCCAGCACCGGCAGCTGCTGCAGGGCCGCGTAGCGTCCCGGATGGGCGTGCGCGTAGCGGCGGTAGGCGTCGGCCGTCGCGCGCAGCGCCTCTGGACCGGAACGGCCCACGGCGGCGCGCTGCACCTGCTCACCGATCCCGTTCGCGCCCAGCAGCGCCACTTCCCGGCGCAGCCCCACCAGTCCGTCGACGTGCTTGTACAGACTGGGCGTGGCCACTCCGAGCCGTTTGGCGACCGCGGCCAGGGACAGGGAGTCGAACCCCTCCTCGTCGCAGAACCGCGCCGCCTCCTCCGCCACCACCGCCGGGGACAGCCCCGCCCTAGGCACCGGCCACCACCTCCCGGAGCAGTGCCTGAACGGCGGGCACGACCACGTCGGGCCGCTGCGCCTGGGCGTAGTGGCCGCACTCGGGCACCATCAGCACCGAGCCCCCGACCACGGAGGCCACGTGGTCGGCATGGGCGCGCGGGTCCTTCCAATCGGGGTCCTGCTCACCCATGACCACCACGGCCCGGGCCCGCACCCCCTCGGTGTCGGCGACGGTCTCGTTGGGCGCGTGGATCGTCCGGTACACGGCGTGGTAGCGGTCGGCCGGACGCAGCATTCCCAGGACGAGTTCCAGCTGGCGCCGGTGCCCCTCGGGCCTGCGGCCGGTGTGCAAGCGGTCGTAGACGGCGGTCAGGGCGCGGGGACCCCAGGGACGCAGCAGAAGGAGTCGCAGGCCGAGACGGGCGAACGGGCCGAGGGAGGGCGGGCCCAGGGCCGGGCCGAGCAGGGCGACGCCGGCCACCAGGTCGGGCCGCTCCTTGGCCGCGATGGCGGCGGCACCCGCGCCGAGGGAGTTGCCCACGATGACCACGTCTTCTCCGCCCAGCTCCTCGGCGAGGGCGAGGGCGTCGGTGGCCGCCGCGCGGCTGGTGTGGTCGTCGAAGGTGGTGTCGCTGTCGCCGTGGCCGCGCAGGTCCATGGCGGCGACCCGGTACCCGCCCTCGGCCAGGCCCGCGCCGACGAAGCGGAAGGAGTGGCGGTGGTCGAACATGCCGGGTACGCAGACTACGAGCGGGCCGGTGTTGTCGGTTCCGTAGAGGTCGTAGGCGATCCGTCCCTGTGGACGTGTGAGGTGGTGCATCGTGTTCTCCCTGCCGATTGGCTTTCCCTGATAACCAGAAAGCTAATGTCATTAGCCAAACAGGTCAAGGGGCCCGGGCCGGGTTCTTCGGAGGAGGCGGTGGCCGCGGCGGGCCGAGGCCGCGCGATCTATGCCCTCACCACAGCCGATAGCGTGGGAAGGCCGGAAAACCGGATGGCTTTCCACCACGTCCGACCTACACTCCAAGGCAGATCGAGCCCCGTGGGGCCTGCCTACACAACAGAGAGCAACACAGTGACCGACATCATCGACGAACTCCAGTGGCGCGGCCTGCTCGCGCAGACGACCGACCTTGACGCACTGCGCAAGGCGCTCGCCGATGGTCCGATCACCCTGTATTGCGGATTCGACCCGACGGCGGGCAGCCTGCACGTGGGCCACCTCACCCAGATCCTGACCCTGGCCCGCTTCCAGCAGGCGGGGCACCGCCCGATCGCGCTGGTCGGCGGCGGCACCGGTCTCATCGGCGACCCCAAGCCCAACGCCGAGCGCCAGCTCAACTCGCTGGAGACCGTGCGGGGCTGGGTCGACAACCTGGGCGGGCAGCTGTCCGCGTTCCTGCGCTTCACCCCCGAGGGCGAGCAGCCGGAGCCGACCGACGCCGTCCTGGCCAACAACGCCGACTGGCTCGGGGAGATCAACGCCATCGAGCTGCTGCGCGACGTCGGCAAGCACTTCAGCGTCAACCAGATGCTCGCCAGGGAGACGGTGCGGAGCCGGCTCGACGGCGAGGGCATGAGCTACACCGAGTTCAGCTACGTGCTCCTTCAGTCCTACGACTACGTCCAGCTCTACCGCCGCTTCGGCTGCACGTTGCAGACCGGCGGTTCCGACCAGTGGGGCAACATCACCGCGGGCCTGGACCTGGTCCGCAGGATGGACGGAAACGAGCCGCACGGCCAGGCGCACGGGCTGACCACCAACCTGCTCACCAAGGCCGACGGCACCAAGTTCGGCAAGACGGAGTCCGGCAGTGTCTGGCTCGACCCCGAGCTGACCTCGCCGTACGCCTTCTACCAGTTCTGGTTCAACGCCGACGACCGCGACGTGGTCCGCTACCTGAAGACCTTCAGCTTCCGCGACCGCGACGAGATCGAGGAACTGGAGCGCCAGACCGAGGAGCGTCCGCAGGCCCGCGCCGCCCAGCGCGTCCTTGCCGAGGACCTCACCGTCCTCGTGCACGGCGAGGAGGAGTGCCGCAAGGTCAAGGAGGCCAGCCTGGCGCTGTTCGGCCGCGCGGACCTGTCCGACCTGGACTCCCGCACGCTCGACGCCGCCCTGGCCGAGGTGCCCCGGGCCGAGGTCGACGGTCCCGTCGACGGGCTGCTCGTGACCGACGCGTTCGCGCAGAGCGGCCTGACGCCGAGCAAGTCCGCGGCCCGCCGCGCTATCCAGGAGGGCGGGGCCTACGTGAACAACGTCAAGGTCACCGACGTGGAGGCCGTGCTCCGCCCCGAGGACGTGCTCCAGGGACGCTTCGTCGTGCTGCGCAAGGGCAAGCGCAACATCGGCGGCCTGGTCCTCAACGGCTGACGTGCCGCTCCGCGGGCCGGTGTCCGCCACCGGCCCGCGGAGCAGCCGGAGTCCGACGGGCACCGACGGGTTTCGAGCGGGAATCTTCCGGGCAGGATGCCCGTTGTCTGAACAAAAGCCGACGTAACAGCGCGGACCCGGTGTGAGCACCGCGCACGTCACAGGGGCCTGAACAAGCCGTCCGACAGGGGCGACAGAGCCCCGGAGCGCGCGGTTGATGCGCGTACCGGGCTCCGGCTTGACGTCTGCCCCCGCCCTCCCTATACTCGAACAAGTCGCTGCGGGACGGTGAGAGGCCTTCGGGCCGACTCGGAACCGGACCGGGTCCGGCGACACCCCTCCTCCTCTCAACCGAACCGGTTCGAGCACTGCTCTTCATCGGCTAGGCTTCGGGAGGCGCTTCCAAGGAAACACGGAAGCGAAACAGGAAACGGGCTTTACCCCGATCAGAAAAACCACAAACCGCCGATTTGGCGGGGCGCGGAACACCTGATAAAGTAAAGACACAACAAAGCGGAAACGCACAACGCCTTCGGCGGAAAAGCTCACAGCAGCTTGTACACGAAGAGCGGTTGTTTCTTGAGAACTCAACAGCGCGTGTTTGATTTTCTTTAAGCCATGTTTGTTTTGGCCCCGTCACACAGAACCATTCCGGTTCGTGTGCGGAGGTTCCTTTGATTAGCCGGGGTAACCCGGTTGGTCAGGATTACTTCTAGGTTTACCCGCCCAGGCCTCACGGCCGGGTCGGGTTGAGTGACCTTTATGGAGAGTTTGATCCTGGCTCAGGACGAACGCTGGCGGCGTGCTTAACACATGCAAGTCGAGCGGTAAGGCCCTTCGGGGTACACGAGCGGCGAACGGGTGAGTAACACGTGAGCAACCTGCCCCTGACTCCGGGATAAGCGGTGGAAACGCCGTCTAATACCGGATACGACCCGCCACCTCATGGTGGAGGGTGGAAAGTTTTTCGGTCAGGGATGGGCTCGCGGCCTATCAGCTTGTTGGTGGGGTAACGGCCTACCAAGGCGATTACGGGTAGCCGGCCTGAGAGGGCGACCGGCCACACTGGGACTGAGACACGGCCCAGACTCCTGCGGGAGGCAGCAGTGGGGAATATTGCGCAATGGGCGAAAGCCTGACGCAGCGACGCCGCGTGGGGGATGACGGCCTTCGGGTTGTAAACCTCTTTTACCACCAACGCAGGCTCGAAGTTCTCTTCGGGTTGACGGTAGGTGGGGAATAAGGACCGGCTAACTACGTGCCAGCAGCCGCGGTAATACGTAGGGTCCGAGCGTTGTCCGGAATTATTGGGCGTAAAGAGCTCGTAGGCGGCGTGTCGCGTCTGCTGTGAAAGACCGGGGCTTAACTCCGGTTCTGCAGTGGATACGGGCATGCTAGAGGTAGGTAGGGGAGACTGGAATTCCTGGTGTAGCGGTGAAATGCGCAGATATCAGGAGGAACACCGGTGGCGAAGGCGGGTCTCTGGGCCTTACCTGACGCTGAGGAGCGAAAGCATGGGGAGCGAACAGGATTAGATACCCTGGTAGTCCATGCCGTAAACGTTGGGCGCTAGGTGTGGGGACTTTCCACGGTTTCCGCGCCGTAGCTAACGCATTAAGCGCCCCGCCTGGGGAGTACGGCCGCAAGGCTAAAACTCAAAGGAATTGACGGGGGCCCGCACAAGCGGCGGAGCATGTTGCTTAATTCGACGCAACGCGAAGAACCTTACCAAGGTTTGACATCACCCGTGGACTCGCAGAGATGTGAGGTCATTTAGTTGGCGGGTGACAGGTGGTGCATGGCTGTCGTCAGCTCGTGTCGTGAGATGTTGGGTTAAGTCCCGCAACGAGCGCAACCCTTGTTCCATGTTGCCAGCACGTAATGGTGGGGACTCATGGGAGACTGCCGGGGTCAACTCGGAGGAAGGTGGGGATGACGTCAAGTCATCATGCCCCTTATGTCTTGGGCTGCAAACATGCTACAATGGCCGGTACAATGGGCGTGCGATACCGTAAGGTGGAGCGAATCCCTAAAAGCCGGTCTCAGTTCGGATTGGGGTCTGCAACTCGACCCCATGAAGGTGGAGTCGCTAGTAATCGCGGATCAGCAACGCCGCGGTGAATACGTTCCCGGGCCTTGTACACACCGCCCGTCACGTCATGAAAGTCGGCAACACCCGAAACTTGCGGCCTAACCCCTTGTGGGAGGGAGTGAGTGAAGGTGGGGCTGGCGATTGGGACGAAGTCGTAACAAGGTAGCCGTACCGGAAGGTGCGGCTGGATCACCTCCTTTCTAAGGAGTCTTTACAGGCCGGCATTACTTCTACAGCCGGCCGGACTCGAAAGTGGACCCGGCAGCATGACACATCTTCGGGTGTGGGCTGTTCGGGAGTGGCTGAAGATGAATCGAACTTGACCTCGGGCGACTAGAAGCGTCCGGGGGCGCGCTGTTGGGTGTCTGAGGAAACAACCTCCGGCTGGTGGCCTTTGGGCCTGGTCGGGTGTTGGTTCCCGCGGACCGCCTCTGAGAACTCTCGGTTCCTTGCCGTTGTGGCTGAGGATGTGAGTGGTGTTGGGGTATGCGGTTGGTGTTTTGATTTGTGAATAGTGTGCGCGAGCATCTTATTATCTGTAGTGGCCAAGTGATAGTGGCACACGGTGGATGCCTTGGCACCAGGCGCCGATGAAGGACGTGGGAGGCCGCGATAGGCCACGGGGAGCTGTCAACCGAGCTGTGATCCGTGGGTGTCCGAATGGGGAAACCTAGCCCGAGTTGTGTCGGGTTGCCGCCATCTGAATGTATAGGGTGGTTGGTGGTGACGCGGGGAAGTGAAACATCTCAGTACCCGTAGGAAGAGTAAACAACAGTGATTCTCCTAGTAGTGGTGAGCGAACGGGGAAGAGGCTAAACCGTAGGCGTGTGATAGACGGCAGTCGTTGCGTTTGCGGGGTTGTGGGATGCGTCTGTCTGGGTCTGCCGACCTGGAGCGCTGAGTGGTTCTTGTAGCTGAAGCCGTTGGGAAGCGGTACCGGAGTGGGTGAGAGTCCCGTAGGTGTAGGAAGAACCTAGGTGTTGGATGTATTCCCGAGTAGCGCGGAGCCCGTGAAAGTCCGTGTGAATCTGGCAGGACCACCTGCTAAGCCAAAATACGTCCTGGTGACCGATAGTGCACTAGTACCGTGAGGGAAAGGTGAAAAGTGCCCCGGTGAGGGGTCGTGAAATAGTACCTGAAACCGTGTGCTGTCAAGCCGTCAGAGCTGAACTTCGTGTTTGGTGATGGCGTGCCTTTTGAAGAATGAGCCTGCGAGTCATGGTGTGTGGCGAGGTTAACCCGGGTGGGGTAGCCGTAGGGAAACCGAGTCTGAATAGGGCGATTTGAGTCGCATGCTGTGGACCCGAAGCGGAGTGATCTACCCATGTCCAGGGTGAAGCGGGGGTAAGACCTCGTGGAGGCCCGAACCCACCAGGGTTGAAAACCTGGGGGATGAGGTGTGGGTAGGGGTGAAAGGCCAATCAAACTCCGTGATAGCTGGTTCTCCCCGAAATGCATTTAGGTGCAGCGTCGCGTGTTTCTTGCTGGAGGTAGAGCTACTGTTTGGCTGATGGGCCCGACAAGGTTACTGACGTCAGACAAACTCCGAATGCCGGTTAAGTGAAGCGTGGCAGTGAGACTGCGGGGGATAAGCTTCGTAGTCGAGAGGGAAACAGCCCAGATCATCAGCTAAGGCCCCTAAGCGTGTGCTAAGTGGGAAAGGTTGTGGAGTTGCTGAGACAACCAGGAGGTTGGCTTAGAAGCAGCCATCCTTTAAAGAGTGCGTAATAGCTCACTGGTCAAGTGGTTCTGCGCCGATAATGTAGCGGGGCTAAAGCACACCGCCGAAGCTGTGAAGCTCAAGACTAGTTTCTTGGGTTGGTAGGGGAGCGTCGTGCGTCCGGTGAAGCTGCCGAGTGATCGTGTGGTGGAGGGCGTGCGAGTGAGAATGCAGGCATGAGTAGCGAAAGCAACGTGAGAAACGTTGCCGCCGATTGACTAAGGGTTCCTGGGGCAGGTTAATCCGCCCAGGGTGAGTCTGGACCTAAGGCGAGGCCGACAGGCGTAGTCGATGGATAACGGGTTGATATTCCCGTACCCGTGCACGAGCGTCCAGTACTGAATCAGGTGATGCTAACCACGCTGGTGGTCTTGGGTCCCTTCGGGGAGCTTTGACTTACTGGTCTGGGAACCGAGCTTGTAGTAGGTAAGTGATGGGGTGACGCAGGAGGGTAGCTCTACCCGGCGGTGGTTGTCCGGGGGTAAGCGTGTAGGCTGAGAGGTTGGCAAATCCGCCTCTCATGTGAGCTGAGACGTGATGCCGAGCCGTTTTTGGTGAAGTGAGTGATCCCATGCTGTCGAGAAAAGCCTCTAGCGAGTTCGTGTGTGGCCAGTACCCTAAACCGACGCAGGTGGTCAGGTAGAGAATACCGAGGCGTTCGGGTGAACCATGGTTAAGGAACTCGGCAAATTGTCCCCGTAACTTTGGGAGAAGGGGAGCCCTGTCTGGTGACGGATCTTGCATCCTGAGCTGGGTGGGGTCGCAGATAGCGGGGGGAAGCGACTGTTTATTAAAAACACAGGTCCGTGCGAAGTCGTAAGACGCTGTATACGGACTGACGCCTGCCCGGTGCTGGAACGTTAAGAGGACTGGTTAGTGGGGGTTCGCCCCTGCGAAGCTGGGAATCTAAGCGCCAGTAAACGGCGGTGGTAACTATAACCATCCTAAGGTAGCGAAATTCCTTGTCGGGTAAGTTCCGACCTGCACGAATGGCGTAACGACTTCCCCACTGTCTCAACCATGGGCCCGGTGAAATTGCACTACGAGTAAAGATGCTCGTTTCGCGCAGCAGGACGGAAAGACCCCGGGACCTTCACTATAGCTTGACATTGGTGTTTGGGATGGTTTGTGTAGGATAGGTGGGAGCCGGTGAAGCTGTCACGCTAGTGGCGGTGGAGGCGTTGGTGAAATACCACTCTGACTGTTTCGGGCATCTAACTTTGGACCGTGATCCGGTTCGGGGACAGTGTCTGGTGGGTAGTTTAACTGGGGCGGTTGCCTCCCAAAGAGTAACGGAGGCGCCCAAAGGTTCCCTCAGCCTGGTTGGTAATCAGGTGTTGAGTGTAAGTGCACAAGGGAGCTTGACTGTGAGACGGACGTGTCGAGCAGGAGCGAAAGCTGGGACTAGTGATCCGGCACCGGCGTGTGGAAGCGGTGTCGCTCAACGGCTAAAAGGTACCCCGGGGATAACAGGCTGATCTTCCCCAAGAGTCCATATCGACGGGATGGTTTGGCACCTCGATGTCGGCTCGTCGCATCCTGGGGCTGGAGTTGGTCCCAAGGGTTGGGCTGTTCGCCCATTAAAGCGGCACGCGAGCTGGGTTTAGAACGTCGTGAGACAGTTCGGTCCCTATCCGCTGTGCGCGTTGGAGACTTGAGAAGGGCTGTCCCTAGTACGAGAGGACCGGGACGGACGAACCTCTGGTGTGCCAGTTGTCCTGCCAAGGGCATGGCTGGTTGGCTACGTTCGGGAGGGATAACCGCTGAAAGCATCTAAGCGGGAAGCTTGCTTCGAGATGAGGTCTCCTGCCTCCTTGAGGGGGTAAGGCTCCCTATAGACGATGGGGTTGATAGGCCGGGTGTGGAAGCCTTGTGAGGGGTGGAGCTGACCGGTACTAATAGGCCGAGGGCTTGTCCGCTGCAGATAATTGGATGTTCGCGCACACTTTTCACGGAGTTTACTGCTCACTGTGATTCCCTGCCCTGTGGGGGTGGGTGGAGTTGGGTGGGTGGTGTGTGGTTTCCGTGGTGGTTATTGCTGGAGGGTCACACCCGGTCTCTTTCCGAACCCGGTCGTTAAGTCTCTTTGCGCTGATGGTACTGCCCTGTGGTGGGGTGGGAGAGTAGGTCGCTGCCACGGTTTTTCTTGAAGGAGGGGTGGGGTTGCCTGTTAGGGGTGGCCCTGCCTCTCTTTTTTTGTGGGGGTGGGGTGCCTGTTAGGGCGGGTCCGCCCCTTTTTTTTGTGTGGGGGTTTGTGCGTTTGTGAACGTTGGGGTGGGTGTGCGGGGGTGTGGGTGCCTGGGTGGGCCCCCTTGTTTCCAGTCAACCGGATGCGGGCGTGTCGGTGCCAGGGCCTGTTGCGTGCTGTGGACAACCCGATCCGGTGTGCGCAGACGCTGCTGGGAAAGTAGGACCTTGGGCACCTGCGCTCTGGTGATGAGCGGCGACACCATGTCGTAAGCTGGAAGGCACGAGTACTATGACGCGCTGCTACTGCTCAAGGTGGCAGCGCTTTTGATTGTTGACGGACGGGTTGGATGACTGAGGACAGCCGATCGGGAGACCGCGAGGACTCCGGAGCCAACGAGCGCGGCGGTTATCGCTCCGGTGGACCTGGTGGTCGGGGACGCGGTGACGGACCCCGCGCCCGGTCCGGCTACAGCGGTTCCAGAGATGACAGAGGTCGTGACGACCGGCGCGGAGGATACCGCCGGGACGACCGTGACCGCGGGGGTTACCAGGGTCGCGACGAGCGTCGCGGCGGTGGCGGTTTCCGCGGCGGGGACCGTCGGGACGACCGCGGCGGCTTCCGTGGTGAAGGCGGCGGAGAGCGCCGCGACCGCCGTGATGACCGTGGTGGTTTCCGTGGTGGGGACCGCCGTGACGACCGTGGTGGTTTCCGTGGTGGGGACCGCCGTGACGACCGTGGCGGGTTCCGTGGTGGGGACCGCCGCGACGACAGGGGCGGCTACCGCGGCCGGGACGACCGCAGGGATGACCGCCGCGACGACCGGCCGGATGATCGGGGCGGCTTCCGTGGCGGCGACCGCGACCGCGCTGGTTCCCGGGGCCGTGACGACCGCCGTGACGACCGTGGTGGTTTCCGCGGCGGAGAGCGCCGTGACGACCGTCGGGGCGGCGGCTTCCGGGACGGCGGGCGCAGGGACGACCGCCGTGGCGGCGGGTTCCGCGGTCGTGACGACAACAGGGGTGGCGGGTTCCGCGGCCGTGACGACCGGCGCGACGACCGCCGTCCGCCTCGTGAGGACCGCGACCCGGCCGACATCGCGCCCCAGCTCCCGGAGGAGGTCAGCTACTCCCAGCTGGACCCCGAGACCAGGCGTGACCTGCACTCGCTGCCCAAGTCGCTGGCCGAACTCGTCGGCAAGCACATCGTCGCCGCCGGCATGCTCCTGGACGAGGACCCCGAGCGGGCCTACGCCCACGCGGCCTACGCGCGCCGCAAGGCGTCGCGGGTTCCCGGCGTCCGCGAGGCCTCCGGCGTGGCGGCCTACACCGTGGGCAAGTGGCAGGAGGCCCTGTCCGACCTGCGCGCCGCACGCCGGATGAGCGGACGCGACAACTTCCTCGCGATCATGGCCGACAGCGAGCGCGGTCTGGGCCGTCCCGAGCGGGCGCTGGAGATCACCAACGACCCGGCCGCCAAGGACCTGGACTCCGCCGAGCGTATCGAGTTGCGCATCGTCGCCTCCGGGGCCCGCCGGGACATGGGCGACGCCAAGGCAGCCCTGGCCGAACTCCAGGTGCCCGAGCTCAAGGAGCGGCGCGCCCGTCCGTGGGTCGCCCGCCTCTTCTACGCCTACGCCGACGTCCTGGAGGAACTGGGCCGCGAGGACGACGCCCGCGAGTACTTCTCGCGCGCCTCGGCCGTGGACAGCGACGGCGTCACCGACGCCGACGAGCGGCTGGCCGCCCTGGAGGGTATGGAGCTGGTCGACTACGACGCCGAGGACGGCATCGTCTGGACCGACGCCGAGGAGCAGGAACTCCTGGAGGAGCCGGAGGAGGACGCGTCCCCGCGCGACCGCGACCGCGACCGCGGCGAACGGTACCGCGGCCGTGAGGACCGGGACTGAGCCCCTTCCACGGAGCCGGCGGTACCGCACCGCCGGGCGGAGACGCTCCGCTCGGCGGTGCCGTCGTGCGCCTGGGGGCCCTCCCCGAGGCCCACGACTCCGTGGTGTGCCTGACCTACACCGGTGACCGGCCCCTGCTGGTGCGCAACCGGCGCCGGGCCTGGGAGTTTCCCGGCGGGCACGCCGAACCGGGGGAGACCCTCCAGGACACCGCGCGCCGTGAGGCCCGGGAGGAGGCCGGCGCCACCCTCGGCGACATCAGCGCCGTCGGTCACTACGTGCTCTCCGGCGGTCACGTCACGGTGGTCACCCACGCGCGGGTGACCGCGCTGGCCCCGCTGACCGGGGAGTTCGAGACCGTGGAGGTGCGGGCCTTCGACGTCCTGCCCTCCGACGACGAACTCTCCTGGGCGGACGGACTCTACGCCCACCTGCTCCGGGAGCTGGGGCTGCCCGGAGCGCCGCCGAGGCTCTCCGCTAACCCCTGAGCCGCCGGACGTAGACGGTCTCGGAACCGACCGGGGCGTAGCCGAGCCGCCGGTTCGCGGCCAGCATCGGCGCGTTGTCCTCGTGGTTGCCGGTGTAGGCGTAGCGCATGCCCCGTTCACGCGCCCGGTGCAGTGCCGCGGCCTTGGCGTACCCGGCCAGACCGCGCCCCCGGAACTCGCGCAGGGCGCCGGTCATGGACGACTCCATCCGGGTCTCCCCGTCGCTGACGTAGCAGGTGATGGCGGCCGGTACGCCCTCGACCAGCGCCAACAGGGACAGGTCCGGTGCGCGGAGCGGATGCTGCCACACGTCCTTGCGCCACCCCTCGTAGGAGGGGAACCAGGAGTCCGCGCCCGGCTCGTCCAGGCTGGCCAGCCTGTCGACCTCGTAGATCTCGCGCGGGTCGTCGGCGTAGTCGCTGAACGGCCGCAGTTCGACGCCCTCGGGTGCTCTCGGCGGGTCGGTGAGCGCGGCCAGGTCCAGGCCCAGGACGAGGTTGGTGTCCTCCGGGGTGTATCCCCGTTCCAGCACCGTCCGCCGGAAGGCCTCACCTCCGGCCTGGACGTCCTCCTCGGCGGCCTCGGCCCGCAGCACCTCGGCCCCGCCCTCGACGAGGTGGCGCTCCGAGGCGTCCAGCAGGCGCGCGCCCACGTCCGTGTCCCGGTGGGAGGCGGCGACCGTGGCGAGGAGGGACCGACCGCTGCGGGGGCCCTCGCCGTCGCGGCGCAGCGCGGAGCGCAGGAAGCCCACCGGGACCCCGTCCTCCACCGCCAGCAGAGTGGTCTCGCGCATGCCGGGCCGGGGGTTCTCCGCCCGCCAGCGCATCGCTTCCGCGGTCAGCACGCGGCAGGGGTGGACGGCGCGCAGGAGGGCGAGGACCAGGGGGATGTCGGCCCGCTCCATGGGGCGGATCTGAGTCGTCATGGGGTGAGACTAGGTCCGGGGTCCGGCGGGTGCACCCGGTTTTCCCGCGGGCCGAGCGCCGCGTCCGGCGGCCGCGAGTCCGCTCCGCGCCTCGGCGTCGGAGCGCGGACGTCCGCGCTCCGACGCCGGGGACCGCGAGGGCCGTCCGGGACCGTTCAGGAGCGCTCCTCCTCCGTCCGGGCCTCGGCCTGCTCCCGGGCGAGCCGGTCCAGCCAGTGCACGATGCCGGACACGTTGGCCTCCGCGCCGCTGAGGGTGTCCAGGATCGCGGCTGACTCCGCGGGCACCTCCGGCGGCATCGGCGCGTAGCGCGAGACCACCTTGTCGCGCACCATGGCGATCGCGTGGTCCAGGTCGCCGGTGCTGCCGTGGGACTCGCGCACCGTCTCCACCCACAGCCGCAGCTCGGACTCGGCCCGGTCGAGGGTCTCGGGGACCGAGGTGACCGCGCCGAAGTGGGAGAACATCAGCCGCTGGGCGTCGATGTCCCCGAACAGCCGCAGGGTGCGCAGGCACGCCTCCATGTCGAAGTCCGGCGGTGGCGTGGCCGGGCTGACCTCTCCGGTGAGGGGCTTGTACACGCCCAGTGCGTCGCCGACGTACAGGTCGCCGGTGAGGGTGTCGACCAGGCCCATGTGGTGCTTGGCGTGGCCGGGGGCGTAGTGGGTCACCAGTCGGCGTCCGCCGCCCAGGTCGATCTCCCCCGTCTCGGCCACCGAACGGATACGGGACGCCTCGGTGGGGTTCATCCGTCCGAACAGGCTGTCCAGACGGTCGCCCCACACCATCTCGGCGCTGCGCATCAGCCTGCTCGGGTCGGCCAGGTGGCGGGCGCCGCGCTCGTGCACGACGATCTCGGCGTTGGGGAACAGGGCGGCCATGTCGCCGGTACCGCCCGCGTGGTCGAGGTGGATGTGGGTGACCACGATGGTGGCCAGGTCCGCGGGGGCCAGTCCGAGGCGGGTGACGGCCTCGTGCAGGACCCGCGCGGAACCGGCGGTGCCGACCTCGACGACGCAGGGCCGTTGGGAGCGGATGAGGTAGCTCGACACGATCCCCGGGTATCCGGCGAGCATCGTGTCGATGGCGAAGATGTCGTCGCCCAGCGGGGTGATCCCCTCGGGCAGACCGCTCACGTCCACGTCGTCGTGCACTGCAAGCACCCCTGTTCCTCGGTCGTCGTGGGGTTCGGCGGGGCCGAACCGGACAGGATCCGACTCTAGGACAAGGGTGTCACGGCTGGTCGGGGCGGGGCCGGCCCGGTCCCCGCCGGAGGGGGCGCGGCGCGCGGCCGGCGCCGGGGCGGGTTGTCCACAGCCTCACAGCGGGCCTTTCGCCGGGACCTTCGCCGGGGGATCCTGGTGGGAGAGCGCACGCCCCCACCGCACGCGGATGGCCGGACCGTCGGTTCCCGGCCCCGCGACCCTGCTTCGCGTCGCGCCCGTCTCCTCACTCTCCACCCATGGGAGGACGTCCACATGCAGCAGGAGTCCGCGGTCGCCCCGAGCCGGACCGCCCCCGACACCCCGTCCCCGCGGCAGGACCCGTGTGAGTCCGAGCACCGCAACGAGATCCTCGTGGCCGGGCGGATCACCGCCCGTCCCCTCATCCGCGAGCTGCCCAGCGGCGACCGGTTGGCCACGTGGCGGGTCTGTGTGGCCCGCACCCACGACAGCCGCTACCGCGGACGCCGGTCCGACTCGATCACCTGCACCAGTTTCGACCGCGACCTGCACGAGGGGATCCGCGCCTGGCGGCTGGGCGACGTGGTCCGGATGACCGGGGAGCTGCGCCGCCGCACCTGGAGGGGCCGGGAGGGCGTACGCAGCGTGTGCGAGGTGGAGGTCAGGGCCGCCACCCTGGTCCGGGCCGCCGACGGCCCCGAGCCCGGGGCGGTGCGGCGGTGAGGGCCCGCCGCGTGGGCTCACCAGCCCAGGCGGGACAGCGCCTCGCGTGCGGCGGGGCCGGACGGGTCCGCCGCACGGTCCGCCCAGACCGCCGCGCACAGTGCGCGCAGCCCGTCCAGCCGGTCCCCTGCCCCCTCGATACGCGGTGCGCCGCCGGTGACGGTCACCGTCCACCCCGCGCAGCGGGTGCGGTCGCCCTCGCGGACGACGGCCGGGTGCGTGTGGTTCATGCCCGACAGGTCCCACGCCAGGTAGCTGGGGCGCTGGTGCTCGGGTGCGGCGAGGGCGTCCATCGGGGTGGCCACCCCCGTCAGCACGAGCATCCCGGCCGCGCCGTGCGCGGTCGCGCCCTCGATGTCGGTGTCCAGCCGGTCGCCCACGATGAGGGGGTTGCGCGCTCCGGTGCGCAGGATGCCCTCCTCGTGCAGCGGACGCATGGGCTTTCCGGCGACGACGGGTTCGACCCCGGTGGCGTTGGCGATGACCCGGACGAAGGACCCGTTGCCGGGCGTCAGACCCCACTCGCTGGGCGCGGTGGCGTCGTTGTTGCTGGCCACGTAGAACGCGCCGCGCCGGACCGCGACCGTGCCCTGGTCGAGCAGGTCGCGGGTCATGTGCCGGGAGTAGCCCTGCACCACGGCCACCACCGAGGGGCTGTCCACCGACACCGGGCGCAGCCCCATCCTGCGCACCGCCTGGCGCAGCGCGGTGTCGCCCACCACCAGTACGTCCGAGCCCGCGGGGTGGCGTTCGCCCACCAGGCGGGCGGCGGCCTCGGCGGAGGTCACCACGTCCTCGGGGGCGGCGCCCACGCCCAGTTCGGTCAGGTGCTCGGCGATGCGCGCCGGGGTGCGCCCGGCGTTGTTGGTCACGAACGCCACCCGGGCTCCGGCGGCCCGCGCCTTGCCCACCGCCTCCGGTGCCGCCGGTACGGCCCGCGGGCCGATGTAGACCACCCCGTCCAGGTCCAGGAGCATCGCGTCGTGGATCTCGTTCAGGGGGCGGGCTGCGGCGAGCAGGGACATGGCGGAGAACCCGTTCCGTGTGATGGCGGTGGTCGTCTCCCAGGCTATGGCGCGGGCCCGCTCGGCCGGGACCGTCCGCCCGGGGCCGGGGTGTGCGCTGCGTCGCTGGCCCGCCGGTACGGCCGCGGGCGCCGGGCGCCCCGGGACGGGGATCACCTGTCCCGGTTCACGGTCATCCAGCTGGACGCGAAGGCCACCGCCCCGGGGAGGGAGAACAGCCGCGCGGTGGCCTCGCCCACGCGGCCCGAGGTCACGGCCCCGGTGCTCTCGAAGTCGGCGCCCAGCCGTGCGAAGTCCCCCTCGTCCAGGAGCACGTCGGTGAAGGCCACCCACTCCCGGCCGCCGTCCGGGGTCAGGACCGCGCATCCGGAGCGCTCCGGGCGGGGCCGCGGGACGCGGTACTCGGCCAGGTGGAAGGCGGTGCAGGAGTCGAACCCCGTGCCCAGCAGCAGGACCTTGGCCCGGACGCGTTCCAGTGCGGCGAGCGGGGAGTCCTCGCCCAGGCGGCAGCCGACCGGGTGGTGCGCCATGAGGTCGCGGGCGAGGGGGCCCAGGGCGGCGAAGGAGGTCTGCGGGTTCGCGCTGCGAACCGCTCCCGGCCAGGTGCGCACCATCTCCGGGACGCGGCCCACGTACCTGCTCGGTGTCAGGCGCGGGTCGAACCCGGGCGCCTGCGCGCGGATGACCGGCCACCAGTCCTCGGTGACCGGGGGGCCGCGCCACCCGGCGGGGTCGGTGTTGTCCATGGTCTGGGTGGGCACGACGAGCGTTCCCCCGGAGCCGACGGCGTCCATGAGGGCCTGCACGAGGGCCTGCTCACCACCGCACACCCAGCCCAGCGCGCTGAGGGAGGAGTGCACCAGGAGGGTGTCGGCGGGCGCTACCCCCAGCGCGGTCAGGTCGAGGGCCAGGGAGGCCCGGGTCTGCGGTCGGCCGGGGTTCTGCGCTCGGGCGGGCACGCTGGGCACTCCTCGGCTGGAAGGGAACGGAGCAGATCACCATGGGTACAGCAGGCGGTCGGTGCCGGGCCAGTGGATATCGGGCGGTCGGGGCCGGGGGAGGCGCGCCGGGGGCGGGGGGTGGGGAGAACCCCAGGACGCTCGTGCGGTCGGCACCGTGGTCGCGGACGGGCCGAGCCGAGCACGATGGTCCGCATGTCCCTGACCAGAATCGCGGCGGCGGGCCTGGCCGCCGCCCTCCTGCTGCTCACCGCCGCACCCGCCCGGGCCGAGGTCCCCGACACGGCCCCGGACGCGCTGACTCCCGAGGCCGTGGACGCCTACGTGTCCGACTACCTGGACGCCTCACCCCTTCCGGGGGCCGCCGTCGCCGTGACCCGGGGCACCGAGGTGGTGCGCGCGGCGGGTTACGGCACCGACTCCGAGGGCGGGGCGATCACCGCCGACACCCCCATGGGTGTGGCCTCGGTCAGCAAGGCCTTCACCGCCCTTGCCGTCATGCAGCTCGTGGAGGACGGCGCGCTCATGCTCGACGACCGGGTGGCGCGGCACCTGCCGGGGTTCGCCCTCGACGACCCGCGCGCCGACCGCGTCACCGTCCGCCAACTGCTCACCCACACCTCGGGGATGTCCGACACCGCCTTCCGGGAGAAGAGCGCCCCCGCCGCCGAGGAGCTGGAGGAGGCGCTCGCCAGGATGGCCGACGCCGGGCTGGCCGCCGACCCGGGCACCGAGTTCCACTACCACAACCCCAACTACCACGTCGCGGCCCGGCTGGTGGAGGTCCTCGGCGGCCGCGCCTTCGGCGAGTACATGGACGAGCGCGTGTTCACGCCGCTGGGCATGGACGACACGGTCACCGTCGACACCGCGGAGGAGGTTTTCGCGGCGGGGGTGGCGCCCGGGCACGTCGCCGTCCTGGGCGGGGCCGTCGCGGCGCCCGAGCCGCAGAGCTACTTCAACGGCGCGGGCGGCATGGTCACCACCGCGCACGACATGGCCCGCTGGCTGGTCGCGCAGAACAACGGGGGACGGGGAGCCGACGGCGCCCGCGTCCTGTCGGAGGAGGGGATCACCGCCACCCGCACCCCGGTCGGCGGCGCGGGCGGCGACACCGCGCTGGGCTGGAACGCCGGGGAGAGCCCGGCGGGCGATCCGATGGTCTCGCACGGGGGCATCCAGTTCACCTACACCGCGCACCAGGCGCTGCTGCCCGCGAGCGGGTACGGCATCGCGGTGATGGCCAACACCGGGCTGGGCAGCGCCGACGCCTCCGCGCTGCTGCACGGGCTGGTGGCCCTGGCCGAGGGCGGGGAGCCCGCCGCGTCGAGCGCTCCGGCGCTGTTGGCGCTCGACCTGGTGTCGGTCGCCCTGGTCGGGCTGACCGGCTACCTCGCCCAGCGGGGTGTGCGGCGCGCCGGCGTCTGGGCGGAGGCCGTCCGTGTGCGTCCCCGGTGGCGCGGCGCGGTGCGCCTGCTGCCGGGGCTGGCCGTCATGGTCGCGGCCGTGTTCCCGAACCGGTTGGCGGCGCTGCTGGCCCAGGGCCGCGACATGACCTGGGGGCAGACCTTCTACCTGGCCCCCGCCCCCCTGGTCCTGCTGGTGGCCGCCGCGCTCGCCTTCGCCGTGGTGTACGCGGCCCGGGCCGCCCGCCTCGTCGGAGCGCGGCGGTCGGCCCGGGGCCGCTCCCTCAGTCCAGGAGGCGCATGACCAGACCCGTGCGCGGTTTGGGGCCGAACGAGGTGGACTTGCGGGGGGTCAGCTCCCCGCGGTCGGCCACCGCGTACACCTGTTCCACGCGCAGCGGGGGCACGATGACGGCGGTGCCCTTCTCGTCGCGGGCGGCGGCGACCGCCTCGGCCGGGTCGTCGTGCACCATCCGCACCCGCTCCTCCGGTACCTCCCACAGCGGAAGCAGCACCTGGTGCAGGGCGGCCGTGGACAGGTGCCGCCACTGCGGGGAGCGGTCGGGCATGGCCCGCTCCAGCGCCCGCTCGTCGAAGCTGTGCACCAGGTGGGCGTCGCCCTCGGCGGAGACCAGCAGCAGGGCGGGCGCCTCCACCCGGTCCAGGGCGTGTGCGCGGGGGTCCGCGATCCTTTCCACGGAGGCCACCGCGCGGGCGGCCTCGACCGCGGCGTCGGTGTCCAGGCCGGGCAGCACCCGGTGGATGGCGCCCAGCCGGGGCGGGTGGGTGTCGCTGTCCACGAGCAGGGCCAGCCCGTAGCGCCAGCCCGGGTCGTCGTGGGCGGCGCGCAGGCGCCGGTAGGCGGCGTAGCGGTGGTGTCCGTCGGCGATCAGCGCGGACCGGCCCGCCAGGTCGGCGCCGACGCGTCGCAGCACGGCGGGGTCGGTGACCGCCCACAGCCGGTGCTCGGCTCCGTCGCGGGTGCGCGCGTGCGTCAGCGGGGTGCCCGCGACCGCCTCGGTGGCGGCCGACGCGTACCCGTCGCCGCCCCGGTAGACCAGGAAGATCGGTTCGAGGTTGGCCCGGGCCAGGCCCATCAGGTGGAACCGGTCGCGCACCGGCGGGTCTGCCACGTCCTCGTGCGGGCGCACAGCGGGTTCGGCGCCCTCCTCGGGCAGGCGCAGGTTGCCCACCAGTCCGCGCTGGCGCCGCCCGTCGGCCGTGACCTGCTCGTACACGTACAGCGCCGGTCGCGGATCCAGCGCGAGCACCCCGTCGTCGATCCAGCTGCGCAGCAGGTCGGCGGCCGTGCGGTAGCGGCGCGGCACGGCCGTCCCCGTCCCGGCGGGGCTCTGGCGGCTCAGTTCGAAGGGCAGGGTGACCCGCGCCGCGTTGTGCGGGTCGGAGCGCTGGAGCGCACGCGCCTCGTCGGCGTCGGGGATGTCGTAGGGAGGGGCCAGGAGCCGTGCGAGGTCGAACTCCCCGTCGACGAAGCGGTCCGCGTCGGGGTCGGTGTAGCGCAGACCGCGGAAGGGCGCCAGTTCGAGAGGTTGGCGAGGCATCCCAGCACGGTACCCGTCACCGCTCGCCGTGCGGCCGGTTCAGAGGAGTTTTCGCACGCGCAGCATGTCGCCGACGCTGGCGTCGATCCTGACCCGGCGGCCGAGCACGGCCTTGGCCACGTCCAGGCGGTCCTCGGCCAGGGCCACGAGGTCCTCGCTGCTCACGGTGATCCGCACCTGTGCCCGGGGCGCGGGCCGGTCCGCGGGGCGGTGGGTGACGTCGACCAGGCCGTCAAGGGTGAGACGCATGTCGAAGACGGCCTCCAGGTCGGGGACCTCCACGCTCAGGGAGCGTTCGCGGATGTACTTGCGGCGCTTCTCGTCGGGTTGGGCGAGGATGCGCTGGTTCACCTTCTCGATGCCGGCGAGACACGTGTCGATGCTGCTCATGGCCACATCATGCCCCAGGCGCCGGGCGTTCGCGTCCTTGTGGTGCCATCGGGACGAATGGGGCGGTCTTGGGAGTTCGCGTGTCAACGGCGGTTCGGTCCCGGTAGCGTTGGCCACGGCCCCCCGTCGCGCAGCGGCTCGCCCTGCCCGCGCCCCTTCCCCTTTCGCGGTCCCACCAAGGAGCACTTGTCATCATGGTCGTCGACGCGGTACGCACCTACCTCGATGCCGCCAGTGGCCTCACCGAACTCTCGCGCAAGCAGGCCGTCGCCGCGGCCAAGGCCCTGCTCAGGGCGGACGGTCCCGCCGCGCCGGCCGCGGCGGAGGGGGAGAGCCTGCCGCCGCGGGTGGGGCAGAGCATCCAGAACCTGGCCGGGGAGCTCATCGAGACCAGCCAGGCCAACCGCGCGGCCATCGCCGACCTGGTCCGCTCCGAGGTCGGGCGCCAACTGGAGCGGATGGACGTGGTGCCGCGCGCCGACCACGAGCGGCTGGTGCGCCGGGTCGCCGAACTCGAACGCCGTCTGGCCGCCCGCCACGCGGTCGAGCGCGTTCTGGCCCCCGTCGAGGCGGGCGCGTCCTCGCCGGTGCGCCCCGCGGCCGCCGCGGAGGCCGACGGTTCCGGAACCGGGGTGCCCGCCGGGGACGGTGCCGCGGCCGGGTCCGACGAGGACGGTGCCGGGGCGGGTGCCGAGTCCGGCGCGGTCGCGACCGAAGGCGCCGCGAAGGACGCCGGGGTCCGGGACGCGCGGGAGGCCGACGACGACGGCGCGGACGCCTCCGCGGACGGGGCCGGTGCCGCGGCCGACGAGGGGGCCGAGGCCCGGGACGCCGACAAGCCCGCGGCCAGGAAGCCCCGTACCGCGGCCAAGACGGCCCGCGCGCGCACCGCCGCCAAGCGCACCACCAAGAGCAGGGGCACCACGAAGAAGTAGAGTCGGACCAGCGCGAACACCGGGAGAGGCATGGACCCCAACGAGCAGGCCCAGGCACTGGCCGAGCAGACCCTGCGCAGTACCAGGGAGCGGCTGGAGTCGCTGGAGTCCCTGCCCACCGCCGAGCACGTCGCGGTCTTCGACACCCTGCACCAGGAGCTGTCCGGGGTGCTCGGCGCGCTCGACCAGGGCGTCGGCGCCCCCGAACAGCCCCGGTATCCTCGGTAACCATGGCAAAACGCACCCGGCTCGACGCGGAACTGGTCCGCCGCGGGCACGCACGGTCCCGTGGACACGCCGCCGAGATCATCGAGGGCGGATTCGTCAAGGTCGCGGGGATCGTGGCCTCCAAGGCCGCGACCCAGGTCGGCCAGGACCAGCCCATCGTGGTTCGCCCGCCCTCCGACGAACCCCCCTACGTCTCCCGCGGCGCCCACAAGCTCATCGGGGCCCTCGACGCCTTCGAGTTCGACGTCACCGACCGCCGGGCCCTGGACGCGGGCGCCTCCACCGGCGGGTTCACCGACGTGCTGCTGCGCCGCAGGGCGGCCCACGTCACCGCCGTGGACGTGGGCTACGGCCAGTTGGCCTGGTCGCTGCGCAGCAACGACCGCGTGCGCGTGATGGAGCGGGTCAACGTCCGCGAGCTCACCCCCGGGCAGATCGGTGAGCCCCGCCCCGACCTGGTCGTGGGCGACCTGTCGTTCATCTCGTTGCGCCTGGTGCTGGGGGCGCTGCGGGACTGCGCGGCCGCCGACGCCGACTTCGTGCTCATGGTCAAGCCCCAGTTCGAGGTGGGCAAGGACAAGGTCGGCGCCGGGGGAGTGGTCCGCGAGCCGGAGCTGCGCGCCGAGGCCGTCTCCGACGTGGCCGCGCACGCCCTCACCCTGGGGCTGGGCACCGTCGGCGTCACCGCCAGCCCCCTGCCGGGCCCCTCCGGCAACGTCGAGTACTTCCTGTGGATGCGCGCGGGGGCCGCGCCCCTGGACCCGGACGCGTTGGCCCGGGCCGTGGAGGAGGGGCCGCGTTAGCGACCGTGGTGAGCGTGTCTCAGGAGTCCGGTAACGTGACCCGGCCGGGTCGGCGAACACCCCGGCCAGCACTTCAGGCTCCCCGCGGGGGAGTGAACGTAAGGGGACGGCGATGACCAGCGGACGCAGTGTTCTCCTGCTGGCCCACACCGGTCGGCCCGCCGCGGTACGCAGCGCCCAACTGGTCCACGAGAGCCTGAGCAGGGCCGGGCTGACCGTGCGCATGCTCAAGAACGAGATCGAGGAACTGGCCGCGGAGGACTGCGTGCTCTCCCCGGTCGAGGTCGTGGAGCCGGGGGAGGCGGCCCGGGGCGTCGAGCTGGTCATGGTGCTCGGCGGCGACGGCACCCTGCTGCGCGCCGCGGAGATCGCCCGCCCGGCCGGGGCGCCCCTGTTGGGGGTGAACCTGGGCCACGTGGGGTTCCTGGCCGAGGCCGAGCGCGAGGACCTGGGCGCGACCGTGCGCAGTGTCGTCAACCGCGACTACGACGTCGAGGAGCGCATGACCCTGGACGTGGCGGTCTTCAACGGGGGCCGGGGTGACGGGAGCCCGCCCGTGCGCAACTGGGCGCTCAACGACGCGACCCTGGAGAAGGGCGAGGCGCGCCGCATCCTGGAGACCGTCCTGGAGATCGACGGCCGTCCGCTCTCGCGCTGGGCCTGCGACGGTGTGGTGTGCGCCACCCCCACGGGTTCCACCGCGCACGCCTTCTCCGCGGGCGGCCCGGTGGTGTGGCCGGACGTGGACGCCCTGATGGTCGTGCCGCTCAGCGCGCACGCCCTGTTCGCGCGGCCGCTGGTGGTGGGGCCCAACGCGACGGTGGCCCTGGAGGTGGTTCCGGCCACGGCGCCGGGCGTGCTCTGGTGCGACGGACGGCGTATGGTCGAATTGCCCGCGGGGGCACGAATCGAGATCACCCGTGCCGACACGCCGGTTCGGCTGGCCCGGCTGCACCGGGCGCCGTTCACCGACCGGCTGGTGGCCAAGTTCGGACTGTCGGTCGCCGGATGGCGGGGCCGTAGCGAGCACGGTCGCTGACCGGGCCGCGCGGCCCGGTGCTCGGTGCGCGTGTGTGGGCAGTGGCGTCAACTACAGGAGAGGGATCGGTGCTCGAAGAAGTCCGTATCCAGGGACTCGGAGTCATTGACGACGCCGTTTTGGAGTTGTCACCGGGGCTGACCGTCGTCACCGGCGAGACCGGTGCGGGAAAGACCATGGTCGTCACCGGGCTCGGGCTGCTCTTCGGCGGGCGGGCCGACCCCCAGCGCGTACGTCCGGGTGCGGACCGGGCCGTGGTGGAGGGGCGCCTGACCGTCCCCTCGGGCGGCCGGGTGGCCGCCCGGGTGCTGGAGGCGGGGGGCGACATCGACGACGACGTCCTCATCCTCACCCGCGCGGTGTCGGCCGAGGGCCGCTCCCGCGCCACCATGGGCGGCCGGTCCGCCCCGGTGAGCCTGCTCGCCTACCTCGCCGACGACCTGGTCGCCGTGCACGGCCAGTCCGACCAGCAGCGCCTGCTGCGCTCGGACCGGCAGCGCTCCTCCCTGGACCGCTTCGCGGGCGAGCCGCTGACCAAGGCGCTCAAGCAGTACACCATGGCCTACCGGCGCCACCGGGAGGTGACGGCGGAGCTGGAGGAGCTGGTGGAGCAGGCGCGCGAGCGCGCCCAGGAGGCCGACATGCTCCGCTTCGGCGCGGAGGAGATCGCCGCCGCCGAGCCCCAGGCCGGTGAGGACGCCGAGCTGCTCGCGGAGGAGACGCGGCTGGCGCACGCCGACAGCCTGCGCGTGGCGGCCACCACCGCCCACGAGGCGCTGGCCGGGGACCCGGCCTCCGACGTGGAGGTGGACGTGGCCGCGCTGCTCTCAGCGGCCCGGCAGGCCGTGACGGCGGTGCGTGAGCACGACGCCGAGCTGGCCGCGATCGGCGAGCGGTTGGACGAGGCCTCCTACATCCTCACCGACGCCGCCACCGAGCTGGCCTCCTACGCCGAGTCGGTGGACGCCGACCCCGCACGTCTGGCCCTGGTGCAGGAGCGCCGCGCGCTGCTCACCTCGCTCTCGCGCAAGTACGGCGCGACCACGGACGAGGTGCTGGCCTGGGCCGAGAACGCGGCCAAGCGCCTGGCCGACCTGGAGGGCGACGACGAGCGCATCGACGCGCTGCGCGCCGAGGCCGACGAGCTGCACGAGCGCATGGACCGGTTCGCGGCCGAGCTGACCCGTGTGCGCACCGAGGCCGCCGACCGGTTCGGGGAGGCCGTGACCGAGGAGCTGACCGCGCTGGCCATGCCGCACGCCCGCGTGAGCGTGCGCATCACCACGGGTGAGGAGTTCGGCCAGCACGGGCGCGACGAGGTCGAGGTCCTGCTGGCCCCGCACCCCAGTTCCCCGCCCCTGGCCCTGCACAAGGGCGCCTCGGGCGGTGAGCTCTCGCGCGTGATGCTGGCCATCGAGGTGGTCTTCGCCGGCGCCGACCCGGTGCCCACGTTCGTCTTCGACGAGGTGGACGCGGGTGTGGGCGGCAAGGCCGCGGTGGAGATCGGCCGCCGGCTGGCCCGGCTGGCCCGGCGCGCCCAGGTCATCGTGGTCACGCACCTGCCGCAGGTCGCGGCGTTCGCCGACGCCCACCTGGTGGTGGAGAAGTCCACCGAGGGCCTGGTCACCGAGAGTGGTGTGGTGCGGCTGGACCGCGGGGGCCGGGTCCGGGAGCTGTCGCGGATGCTGGCGGGGCTGGAGGACTCCGAGCTGGGCCGTGCTCACGCCGAGGAGCTGCTCACCAACGCCGATCCGGAGCGTGCCTATCCGGCGGCCTGACCTGGGCGTTGTGTACACGTTCGGAACGGATGTGTGACCTTCCGGCGTTTCGGGGTAGTGGGCGGGCAGGTCGCCGCGGTCGTCCCGGAACGGGGTGGGGTCGGCGGTCTCGACCAGAACACGCCGATCTCACAGCTGTGATGACTCTCCGTAGGTGAGTTCTGACAGTATGCCAGCGATGAAGGTATCGGATGCGCTCAGCGCCACAGTCATGCGGTTCCGCCGCACCCGGGCGGACGCTCCCACAGGGCTGATCGCGCCCGTCCGCTCGGACCGGCGCACCAAGAACCTGACCAAACGTCTGCGACCGGGCGACATCGCGGTCATCGACCACGTCGACCTGGACCGCGTCAGTGCCGAGGCCCTGGTGGGCTGCGGTGTGTCGGCGGTCCTCAACGTCGCCACGAGCATCAGCGGCCGCTACCCCAACCAGGGGCCGGAGATGATCGTGGACGCGGGGATCCCCCTGGTCGACGACGTCGACCCCGAGGTGTTCACCCGCGTCCGCGACGGTGAGCGGCTCCGCCTGGAGGGCGCCACCCTGTACCGCGGCGACGAGGTCGTCGCGCGCGGCACCCTCCAGGACCAGGGGACCGTCAGCGCGGCGATGGAGGAGGCCCGCGCGGGCCTGGCCACACAGCTGGAAGCCTTCGCGGCCAACACCATGGCCTACCTCCAGCACGAGCGCGACCTGCTTCTGGACGGCATCGGCATCCCCACCATCGAGACCGACATCGAGGGCCGCCACGTCCTCATCGTGGTCCGCGGTTACCACTACCGGGAGGACATCGCGGCGCTGCGGCCCTACATCCGCGAGTTCCGGCCGGTCATCATCGCCGTGGACGGCGGGGCGGACGCGGTCATGGAGGCGGGGTACAAGCCCGACATCATCGTCGGCGACTTCGACTCGGTCTCGGACCGGGCGCTGGCCAGCGGGGCCGAGCTGGTCGTGCACGCCTACCGCGACGGCAGGGCCCCGGGCCTGCCCAGGCTCACCGACCTGGGGCACGGCGCGGTGGTCTTCCCCGCCACGGGCACCAGCGAGGACGTGGCGATGATGCTCGCCGACGGCGCGGGCGCCGCGCTCATCGTCGCCGTGGGCACCCACGCCACCCTGGAGGAGTTCCTCGACAAGGGCAGGGCGGGGATGGCCAGCACCTTCCTGACCCGGCTGCGGGTGGGCGGCAAGCTCGTCGACGCCAAGGGCGTCAGCCGCCTGTACCGCTCGCGCATCTCCCCCTGGGCCCTGCTCGGGCTGGTCGCGGCCTGCCTGCTCACCATCGTGGTCGCCGCCTACAGCTCACCGGCGGGCCAGGTCTACCTCACCTTTCTCGCGGCGCGCTGGGACGCGTTCTCCTACTGGTTGACAGGGCTGTTGACGTGATCGATTTCCGCTACCACCTGGTGTCCATCGTCGCGGTGTTCCTCGCGCTCACCGTGGGGCTCGTCCTGGGGACCACCATGCTCCAGGACCCGCTGCTCAACACGCTCCAGTCCGAGACTGCCGACCTGCGCAGCCAGAGCGAGGAACTGCGCGCCGAGCGCGACGCCGCCGACCAGGTCAACGCCGGGGCCGACCGGATGGCCGAGGCCGTGTCCGACGACACGCTCGCCGGTCTGCTCACCGACCTGGGCGTGGTGGTCGTGAGCGCTCCCGGAGCCGACACCGAGACGGCCGACGCCCTGGCCGGGCGCGTGGAGCAGGCGGGCGGGGAGATCGTCGGCCGGGTCCAGATCAGCGACGCGTTCCTGGACGGCGGCAACGCCACCTTCGTCGACGAGTTGGCCCTGCAGATCACCCAGGACCCCCAGGACCTGTCCGGCAGCCCCCACGAGAAGGCGGGCGCCGAGATCGGCCGCGCCCTGGCCGCCGCGGAGGAGGAGCCCTCCGGGGAGGGGGACCCCGGTGACGAGGAGGCCTCCCCGTCCGACGACCCGTCCGCCCGGGAGGGGGAGGGCGGTGACGGCGGCTACGACCCGTCGGCCGTCCTGGAGGCCTTCACCGAGGGCGGGCTGATCACGGTGGAGGGGGACCCCGCCGAGTCCTCCGACGCCGTGGTCGTCCTCGCGCCCTCGGGCGGGTCCTCTCCCGAGGGTCAGGACCCGCAGACCGCCAACGCGGTGCTGAACACGATCACCACGGCCCTGCACCAGGAGGTCGGCGCCACCGTCGTGGCCGGTGACGGTCCCTCCGCCCGGGGCGAGGGGATGCTCGCGCAGGCGCGCGCAGCGGAGGCGGCCTTCGCCACCGTGGACGTGGCCAGCCGTCCGATGGGCGAGGTCATCACGGTCCTGGCCCTGGCCGAGAACCTGGAGGAGGCCGGGGGAGCCTACGGCATAGGCGAGGGGGTGGCGGGCTTCCTCCCCGACCCGCTGCCCGAGCCGCGCGAGGTCTCCGAGGACTCCTCCGAGGCCTCCGCGGAGCCCACCGGGAGCGAGGCCGCCCGCGACGCGGGCGGCGGCACCGAAGAGGCCCGCCGCACGGTCCGGGACGGGGAGTGACACCGTTGACCGCCCCCGTCCCCCTCGCGGACCCCGGGTCCGCAGCCGCGCGGTTCCTGGCCCAGGGCCTGACCGGTGCCCTGCTCGGAGCCGCCGCGGCCTCCACGGCCTACTCCGTGCTCACCCGGGGCCGCCGCGCCCGGCCCGGAGCCGTCCGTGTGGTCGTCCCCGGCGCACCCGACGCGTGCGGCACGCCGAGTCCGTCCGACGCCTCCGCGACGCCGGTCACCGCAGGGGCGGCGCGCACGGCGGCCACCGCCGGTGCGCCTGCCGTGCCGGTACCGCGTACACCGGCCGCACCGGGCCCGTCGGGCGCACCGTACGCACACGGCGCACCGGGCTCGTCCGGCACACCCGAAGTGCCGAACGTCTGGCTGCGCACCAACTTCCGCGGCCGCCGCGTCACCCTGCGCCAGGGGCCCGCGCTGGCCTGCGGCGTGTGCGCGGCCGTCCTGCTCGTGCCCGGCCCCGGCCCGCGCGTGCGCGCCGCCTCCGTGCTGGCCGCGGCGGGCGCCGCCGCCTTCGGGGTCTACGACGACCTGGCGGGCTCGTCCCGGGCCCGCGGCCTGCGCGGGCACCTGGGCGCCCTGGCGGGCGGCCGGGTCACCACCGGCATGGTCAAGATGGCGGGCATCGGGGCCACCGGGGTCGCCGCCGCCCGCCTGCTGCGCCGCTCGCCGCTGGACACCGTGCTCGACGGGGCGCTCATCGCCGCCAGCGCCAACCTGCTCAACCTGTTCGACCTGCGCCCCGGACGCGCGGCCAAGGTCGCGCTGTTCGCCGCCGCCCCCGCCCTGGCCTCCCCGGCCGCGCCGCTGCTGGGACCCGTCGTGGGCGCCTCGGCCGCGCTGCTGCCCGACGAGCTGGCAGAGCGGTCCATGCTCGGCGACGCCGGGGCCAACGCCCTGGGCGCCGCCCTGGGCGCGGCCGCCGCGGCCCGGGCGCCCCGCCCCGTGCGCGTGGCGCTGCTCGCGGGGGTCGCCGCCCTGACCCTGGCCAGCGAGCGCGTCAGCTTCTCCCGCGTCATCGACCGCGTCCCGGCCCTGCGCCGCCTCGACCGCTGGGGCAGGCACGAGTGAGACGGCCACGGTGTCCCGTACCATCCAGGGGGTGACGCGCGGAGTAGGCACGGCGGCGGCGCTCATCGCGGTGGTCACGGTGGGGGCCAGACTGGCGGGGTTCGGGCGCACCGTGGTCTTCTCCCAGACCGTCGGCGACACCTGTCTGGGCACCGCCTACGTCACCGCCAACCAGCTGCCCGCCGTCCTGTTCGAGATCGTCATCGGCGGGGCGCTCACCGCGGTGGTCGTCCCGGTGCTGGCCGCCGCCGCCGAGCGCGGCGACCGCGAGCAGGTGCGCCACACCGCCTCGGCGCTCATCACCTGGGTCCTGCTGCTGGCCGTGCCGCTGTCGGCGCTGCTCGCCCTGGTCTCGGTCCCGGCGATGTCGCTCATGCTGGGCGCGGGCGAGGGCTGCGACCGGGGCGCGCTGCTCGGGCTGGCCGCCCGTATGCTCGCGGTCTTCGCCCCGCAGATCGTCCTCTACGGCCTGGCCTCGGTGCTCTACGGCGTCCTGCAGTCCCACCGCCGCTTCCTGGCCCCGGCCCTGGCCCCGCTGGTGTCCAGCCTGGTGGTCATCGCCGCCTACGTGGCCTTCGTGCCGCTGGGAGCTGACCACCGCCAGGACGTGGCGGGCCTGCCGCTGGCGGCCGAGCTGGCCCTGTCCCTGGGCACCACCGCCGGGGCGGCGGCGCTCTTCCTCACGGTCGTGGGGCCCGCCCGGCGGCTGCGGGTGCGGCCCCGGCCGCGTCTGACCTTCCCGCCCGGGGTGGGCGGGCGCGTGCGCTCCCTGGCACTGGCCTCCCTGCTGCCGCTGGCGGCCATGCAGCTGTGCCTGCTGCTGTTCGTGGCCCTGGCCAACCGGGGCGGCGGCGCGGGCGCGGCCGTGCTCCACACCTACGCCTGGGCCCTGTTCACCCTGCCCTACGGGGTGATCGCGGTGCCCATCGCCACCAGCGCGTTCACCGCCCTGGCGGTCGCGCACGCCGAACACGACCGGCGGGGGTACGCCTCCCTGGTGGCGGGCGGCGCCCGCGCCTGCGTGGTGGTCACCGCCGGGGTGGGCGCCGCCCTGGCCGCCGCCGCGGCCCCGGTGGCCCTGGTCTTCGCCCAGCACGACCCCGTCACCCTGGAGCGCGCCCTGCTCGCCTACGCACCCGGGGTGGTGGGCTTCGGGCTGGTGGCCCTGCTCAGCCGGGCCCTGTACGCCTCGCACCACGGGCGTCTTGCCGCCACGGCCCAGGTGGTGGGGTGGCTGGTGGTGATGTTGTGTGCTGTGGTGTTGGTGTGGACGTTGCCGCCGGACTGGTCCATCGCCGGTCTGGGCGCGGCCAGCACGGTCGGGCTGAGCCTGGCCGCGGCCCTGTTGTGCGCTGCGGTGGCGCGCACGCACGGTCGGCAGACCCTGACGGGACTGGCGCGCTCGGTACTGGCCGCGGCGCTGGGCGGTGTGGTCGGGTGGAGCGCGGGGCGCGCGGTGGCCGCGGCCCTGCCCGCGGACGGCGTGTGGCAGACGGTGGCGGCGGCCGCGGTGTCGGCGACGGCGGCGCTGGCCGCCTACGCGGCCGTCGCGGCGGTGGTGGACCGTCCGGCGGTGCGCGCCGTCGCCGACCGGGTCGGGACCGTACTCGAACGCAGGAGGGAGAGGCGTTGAACGCCAGGATCGCGCTGGTCATCGGTACCAGCAGTGGAGGGGTGGGCCGCCACGTGCGCTCGCTGGGCGCGGGCCTGGCCGCGCGCGGCCACCGGGTGGCGGTGCTGGGCCCGGCCTCCGCCGAGCGCGAGTTCAGCTTCACCTCGGAGGGCATGCGCTTCTCCCCGGTCGGCATCGGAGCGGCGCCCTCAGCGGGCGATCCCGGCGCCGTGCTGCGCCTGCGCGCCCTGACCCGGGGCGCGGACGTGGTGCACGCGCACGGGCTGCGGGCCGGGGCCCTGTGCGCGCTGGCCGGCGCCTCTCCGCTGGTGGTGACCGCGCACAACGCGCCGCCGCTGGTGCGGGGGGCGCTGTCGGCGGCCTACCCGGTGCTGGAGCGGATCGTGGCGCACCGCGCGGACGTGGTGCTGGGGGTGTCGGGCGACCTGGTGCGCAGGCTGCGCTCGGTCGGGGCGCGCGACGCGCGGCTGGCGGTGGTGGCCGCTCCCGAGACCGGCGCTCCGGTGAACGGGCGCGAGGCCACCCGGGACGATCTGGCGGTGCTGCCGGAGCGGCCGCTGCTGCTGACCGTCGCCCGCCTGGCCGAGCAGAAGGGGCTGGACATGCTCCTGGCGGCGGCGCCGGCCATCGCCGACCGCCGCCCCGAACCGGTGGTGGCGATCGCCGGGGACGGTCCCCTGTGGGGGGAGCTGCACGACACGGCCGCGGAGATGCGCGCGGACGTGCGCATGCTGGGGCACCGCGCGGACGTGGCCGACCTGTTGGCGGCGGCGGACGTGTTCTGCCTGACCAGCCAGTGGGAGGGGCCCTCGCTGGTGATCATGGAGGCGCTGCGCGCGGGGCTGCCGGTGGTCTCCACCCGGGTCGGCGGCATCCCGGACCTGTACTCGGGGACGGTGCTGATGGTGCCGCCGGGGGATCCCGCGGCCTTCGCCGCCGCCGTGGGCCGGGTGCTGGACGATCCGGCGCTGGCCGAGGACCTGCGGGCGCGCTCGCGCGAGGCGGCCAAGGCGCTGCCGAGCGAGGAGGACGCGGTGGAGGCCGCCGCGGGCGTGTACAAGGCGGTGCTGCGCAGGTGAGGCGGGACGCGTGTGAATACGGGGGCGGGGTGGCCCCGGGGTCGGGTGGACCTGTCCCCGGGGTGCGGTCGATGCCACCTTCGCCGGGGCTTCACCTCGCGGGGGTGTAGATGTCATCCTGGACTACGGTCCGGTGTGTGCCGCCCACTGTGCGGTACCGGTATCCTGGCCTGACACGTGAGGGGAGTATCCCTGTCGCGGCGGTGTCGTCATCACGGCGGACAATGTCGTCCTCCCGGTGCCGCCGGTTCGCAGCGCTTCGCTGCGAGCGGGAGAGACCTCCGGTGGTTCGACGTGCGTGCACACCGCTCGCGCGCACTGACCGGAGGAGAGACCGTCCGTGAACGTTCCCTTGTGGTTGTGGGCTGCCACGATCGGCGCCATGGTCGCCATCCTGGTGATCGACCTCATCATCGTCGACCATCCCTGGAGCAAGACGAAGGGCCCCCAGGAGTTCGGCATGAAGCAGGCCGCCTGGTGGGCGGCCTTCTACATCGGCATCGCCATCATCTTCGGCTTCGGCGTCTGGTACTTCGGCGGAGGCGCCGCGGGCGCCGAGTACTTCGCCGGGTTCGTCACCGAGAAGAGCCTGAGCATCGACAACCTCTTCGTGTTCTACCTTCTGATGGGCTCCTTCGCGGTGCCCAAGAAGTACCAGCACGAGGTCCTGCTCGTCGGCATCGTCATCGCGCTGGTCATGCGCGGTATCTTCATCGTCCTGGGCGCCCAGGTCATCAACGCCTGGAGTGAGGTCTTCTACCTCTTCGGCGCCTTCCTGATCTACACCGGTTACAAGATCGTCCGCGACCACATGAAGGGCGACGAGGAGGAGAAGGACTTCACCCAGACCCCGGTGGTCCGCCTCCTCAAGCGCTTCTGGCCGGTGACCGACGACTACCACGGCGCCAAGCTCACCGTGAAGCTCGACGGCCGCCGCCACATCACGCCGATGCTGATGGTCATCGTCGCGATCGGCATGATCGACCTGGTCTTCGCCGTCGACTCCATCCCGGCGATCTTCGGTCTGACCCAGGACGCCTACATCGTCTTCACCGCCAACGCCTTCGCCCTGCTGGGCCTGCGCCAGCTGTACTTCCTGCTGGCCGGTCTGATGGACCGCCTGGCCTACATCAGCTGGGGCCTGTCGGCGATCATGGTCTTCATCGGCGTCAAGATGATCCTGCACGCCCTGCACGAGAACGGCGTGCACGTGCCCGAGGTCGGCATCGGCCTGTCCCTGACCGTCATCCTGGGCATCATGACCATCACCATCGTCGGCAGCCTGGTCAAGTCCCGCGCCGACGAGCGCAAGAACCCCGAGCTCAAGACCGAGCGCGACCCCTCGGTCGACTCCCCGGCGGACCGCTCCTGAGCGGACGGCGGGCCCGCGGGCGCGCCGAGGACATTCCGGGAAACGGCCGGATTCGAACAGCCGTTCGTCTATAGTGGTGGCACCCTGAGCGCTCCGGCGCCGGGGTGCCGCCTTGTTTTGCGAGGTGGAAGAAACCGTCGTCGGCGGTCGTTAGGCTGGACGGGCGGGAGAGGCGAGCGTCCTCCCCCCTCTCCTCAGCGGCCCGTCTCCGGGGCCCGGGCGGTCTCCGGGAGATCCCGACCGCCGCACGCGAAGTTCCACACGGGTCAGCCGACGTCACGCGACGGGGTCCGCGTCCTGTGCGCCAGAGCCGAAGGATGTCTCACTCGATGGTCGAACAACTGGTAGTCCGGGGAGCCCGGGAGCACAACCTCAAGGACGTCTCGCTGGACCTGCCGCGCGACTCCATGATCGTGTTCACCGGCCTGTCCGGTTCGGGCAAGTCGTCGCTGGCCTTCGACACGATCTTCGCCGAGGGCCAGCGGCGCTACGTGGAGTCGCTGTCGGCCTACGCCCGCCAGTTCCTGGGGCAGATGGACAAGCCGGACGTGGACTTCATCGAGGGCCTGTCCCCGGCGGTGTCCATCGACCAGAAGTCCACCAGCCGCAACCCCCGCTCCACCGTCGGCACCATCACCGAGGTCTACGACTACCTGCGGCTGCTGTGGGCGCGCATCGGCGTCCCGCACTGCCCCGAGTGCCACCGCGAGATCGCCCGCCAGACCCCGCAGCAGATCGTGGACCGCGTCCTGGAGATGGAGGAGGGCACCCGCTTCCAGGTGCTCGCCCCCGTCGTGCGTGGACGCAAGGGCGAGTACGTCGAGCTGTTCAAGGACCTGCAGTCCAAGGGCTACACCCGCGCGGTGGTGGACGGGCAGGCCGTACGCCTGGACGAGGCGCCCAAGCTGGGCCGCTACGACAAGCACGACATCGCCGTGGTCGTGGACCGCCTCAGCGTCAAGCCCTCCTCCCGCGGGCGGCTGACCGACTCGGTGGAGACGGCGCTCAAGCTGGCCGGGGGCACCATCGTCCTGGACTTCGTGGACGTGGAGGCCGGGGACCCCGACCGCGAGAAGGTCTTCTCCGAGCACCTGTACTGCCCCTACGACGACCTGTCCTTCGAACAGCTCGAACCGCGCTCCTTCTCCTTCAACGCCCCCTACGGCGCCTGCGCCGAGTGCTCGGGCCTGGGCACCCGCATGGAGGTCGACCCCGAACTCCTGGTCCCCGACCCCGAGAAGACGCTGGCCGAGGGCGCCATCGGCCCCTGGTCGGGCGGGCCCAACAGCGGTTACTGGGAGCGCATCCTCAAGGCGGTGGGCGAGGCGATCGGCTTCGACCTGGACACCCCCTGGGAGCGGCTGCCGCGCCGCGCGCGCAAGGCCCTGCTGGAGGGGCACGACACCCAGGTCCACGTCAGCTACCGCAACAGGTACGGGCGCAACCGCTCCTACTACACCGAGTTCGAGGGCGTCATCCCCTGGGTCAAGCGCCGCCACTCCGAGACCGAGAGCGACTACGGCCGCGAACGGCTGGAGGGGTACATGCGCACCGTGCCCTGCCCGACCTGCGAGGGCACGCGCCTCAAGCCGGTCGTGCTCGCGGTGACCGTGGGCGGCAGGTCCATCGCCGAGGTCGCCCAGATGCCGCTCAGCGACAGCGCGGCCTTCCTGGCCGGGCTCACGCTCTCCGAGCGCGACGCGGTCATCGCCGCCCAGGTGCTCAAGGAGATCAACGCCCGGCTCGGCTTCCTGCTCGACGTCGGCCTGGACTACCTGAGCCTGGCGCGCTCCTCGGGCTCGCTCTCGGGCGGGGAGGCCCAGCGTATCCGCCTGGCCACCCAGATCGGCTCCGGCCTGGTGGGCGTGCTGTACGTGCTGGACGAGCCCTCCATCGGCCTGCACCAGCGCGACAACGCGCGCCTGCTGGAGACCCTCCAGCGCCTGCGCGACATCGGCAACACGCTCATCGTCGTCGAACACGACGAGGACACCATCCGCGCCGCCGACTGGGTCGTGGACATCGGCCCCGGCGCGGGCGAGCACGGCGGCCACGTCGTGGTCTCGGGGATCGTGGACGAGCTGCTCACCTCGCAGGACTCGCTCACCGGCGAGTACCTGTCCGGCAAGCGCGGCATCGAGGTGCCCGTGGAGCGCCGCCCCCTCACCCGGGGGCACGAGCTGGTGGTCCGGGGGGCGCGCGAGAACAACCTCCACGGCATCGACGTCGCCTTCCCGCTGGGCGTGTTCACCGCCGTCACCGGCGTGTCCGGCTCGGGCAAGTCCACCCTGGTCAACGAGATCCTCTACAAGGCCCTGGCCAAGGAGCTCAACGGGGCGCGCGACGTGCCCGGCCGCCACCTGCGGGTCAACGGCACGAACAAGGTCGACAAGGTCGTGCACGTGGACCAGAGCCCCATCGGGCGGACCCCGCGCTCCAACCCGGCCACCTACTCGGGGGTCTTCGACCACATCCGCAAGCTGTTCGCGCAGACCACCGACGCCAAGACGCGCGGCTACCAGCCGGGCCGGTTCTCCTTCAACGTCAAGGGCGGCCGCTGCGAGGCCTGCTCCGGCGACGGCACGCTCAAGATCGAGATGCAGTTCCTGCCCGACGTCTACGTGCCCTGCGAGGTGTGCCACGGCGCCCGGTACAACCGGGAGACCCTCCAGGTCCGCTACAAGGGCAAGAACATCTCCGAGGTCCTCAACATGCCGATCTCGGAGGCCCTGGAGTTCTTCGAGCCGATCAACGCCATCCGCCGCCACCTGCAGACCCTGGCCGACGTCGGCCTGGGTTACGTGCGGCTGGGCCAGCCCGCCACGACGCTGTCGGGCGGCGAGGCGCAGCGGGTCAAGCTCGCCGCCGAGCTCCAGCGCCGCTCCACCGGACGGACGGTGTACGTGCTCGACGAGCCCACGACCGGCCTGCACTTCGAGGACATCCGCAAGCTGCTGGGCGTGCTCAACCGGCTGGCCGACACCGGCAACACGGTGATCGTCATCGAGCACAACCTCGACGTGATCAAGACGGCCGACCACGTCATCGACATGGGCCCGGAGGGCGGCTCCGGCGGCGGCACCGTGGTCGCGCAGGGGACCCCGGAGGAGGTCGCCGCGGTGGCCGAGTCCTACACCGGGCGCTTCCTGGCCAAGATGCTCTGAGCCCGCGCTCCGCGCCTGCGCCGCGCCCCGTCCCGGTCCTCGCGGGACGGGGCGCGGCGCCGCCCGCTGCCGCAGCGGGTCGGCGGTTCGCGACGCATGTCCCACCTCAGTAGAGTCGAACGTGTCCGCGCCCGGCCCCCGCGCGACTCCGACGAACCGCCCTGGAGGTTGGCCCGCCCATGAACGTCCCTCCCCGACCGGACCGCGGCGGGCCGACGCCTCAGGGCGTCCAGCAGCCCCCATCCGTCCCCGGGCACGGGGAGCCCCCCGGTTTCCACGACGGCGACCGCTCCGGCGCACCGGGCGCCGCCCCGGGCCCCGAACCCGTGGAGCGGCTCTACCCGCTGGCCGCCTGGCGGACGCGGGTGTACGCGCGCGGCATCGACCTGCTCCTGGTCGCCCTGCCCGCGCTGCTGCTGGCCCTCGTGCTCTCCCTGGCCTGGGTGGGCGTCCAGGCGGTCGGCTCCGGCGACACCACCGGTATCGGCGACCGGTACCCGCTCTTCCTGTCGGTGACCTTCTTCCTGCTCCACGCGGGCTACGAGACCCTCGCCCTCTCCCGCTGGCAGCAGACACTGGGCAAGCGCCGCGTCGGGCTCAGGGTCGCCCCCCAGGCCGGGAACGGCGGTCTGGGCGCGCCGCCGCTGGCCGCCCTGACGGTGCGCGCCGCGCTGCTGGCCCTGCCCTTCCTGCTGTTCTTCCTGTTCTTCAGCGCCGTCTGGTTCTGGTGGTTCGTGGTGGCCGTGACGGCGCTGCTCACCGGCGGGATGGCTGCCTGGAACCGGCCCAACCGGCAGGGGCTGCACGACCGGATCGCCGGCACCGTGGTGCTGGACGTGGCCGCGGCGGACCCGCGGACCCCGGCGGCGCCCCCGTATCCGCCGCGGGCCTGACGGCTCTCGCGCACACCCCGGAACCCGGGCACCCCGCCGTACCTACTACATTGTGTAGTGATATTTCGGCGCAGGTGAGGAGCGTTTCGTCGTGGCCGGTAAGAGGACGTGCGGATGCGGGATGAGCAGGCGCCGACTGCTCGGGACGGCGGGGACGGCCGCGGCCGTCACGGCCGTGAGCGCCTGCGGCGGACAGGAGCCCAAGCCGCAGGAGGTCCGTTACGGCCAGGTGGTCGGCCAGACCACCGACGTCCCCGAGGGCGCGGGAGCGGTCTTCAGCAACAGCAAACTGGTCGTGACCCAGCCCGAGGCGGGCCGGTACCGGGCCTTCGGCGCCTCGTGCACGCACGCGGGCTGCACCGTCCAGGAGGTGGACGAGGTCATCCGGTGCCTGTGCCACGGCAGCGAGTTCGACATCTCCACCGGGGAGGCGCTGACGGGCCCGGCCCAGGAGCCGCTGGAGCCGTTCGAGGTCACCGTCGAGGGCACCGACATCATCCTCCAGGGCCCCTCCTCCTGAGGGGAACCGAGGGCGGGCCGGAGCGGGGGCCCCGCGGACCCGCCCCCCAGGACACCACGGCGCCCGGAGCGGAGATCCGCTCCGGGCGCCGTCACGTGTGTGACCCGGTCGGGCTCAGGCCTCGCCGGGGTCGCCCCCGGGCGGGCCGCTGACGCCGTTGGGCTCCTGGCGCCGGAACGCCGAGGTGGGGAACTGGGCGGCGTAGGCGGCCTCGTCCGCGTCCTCGGAGGCCAGGAACTGGGCGCGGTGGCGCGGCAGGGACTCGGGGTAGTTCGCGACCAGCCAGCCGATGAGGTGCTCGCGGATCTCGCAGGCGATGTCCCACTGGTGCCCGGTGTCGGCGGCGGTGGCCACCACCCGCACCAGCACCTCGCCGCTCGGGGCGATGTCCACGACCTGGCAGGACCAGCTGCGCCCGTCCCAGTGGTCGCTGCGGGTGATCAGGCGCCCGGTCTCCTCGCGCATCTCCTCGATCGGCACCTCCCAGTCCAGCGGGAACACCACCTTGGCGGTGATCGCCGTGCCCTGCTTGGTCCAGTTCTCGAAGCTGGTCGTGGTGAAGTTGGCGACCGGGACCACCAGGCGGCGCTCGTCCCAGATCTTGATGGTGACGTTGACCAGGCTCAGCTCCTCGACCCGGCCCCACTCGCCCTCGACCACGACCACGTCGCCGATGCGCAGGGCGTCGCTGAAGGCCAGCTGGAGCCCGGCGAACAGGTTGGCCAGTGTGGACTGGGCCGCAACACCGGCCACGATGCCGATGATGCCCGCGGAGGCCAGCAGCCCGGCGCCGAGCGCGCGGACCTCGTCGAAGGTGAACAGGATGGCGGCGACCGCCAGCACCACGATGATCGAGGTGATCACCCGGCGCAGCAGCCGCACCTGGGTCTGGATGCGCCGCGCCTTGCGGTCGGCGTCGCCGTTGGCGACCGACAGCCGGGCCAGCACCATGTCCGTGACCGCGTAGGCCAGGCTGACGCCCAGGCCCGTCAGGGTCGCGATCATGAGGATGCTCATCGCGTGGTCGATGGCCTGGTACGTGCCCCAGTCCACGTTGGCGGGGCTGGGCAGTGACAGGTTCGCGCCGACCACCGCGGCCGCGCCGTAACTGGTGTAGGTCGTGCGGTGGACCACGTGCTGGGACACCCGCCAGGCTTTGCCCAGCTTGTGCTTGAGCACCCAGCGCACGGCGAAGACGAGCAGCACCGCGACCATGACGGTGACGCCGACCGTGATCCATTGGGGCAGGCTCACGACGAAGGGCCCCCTCTTGTCGTCGATGTCGGGAAGTTCCTGTGTACCCGCCCAACCTAGAGCATGCGGATACCCAATCGTGACGTTTCGCTTACCCGCGCCCGAGGGACGCGGGCGCGTGCGTCGCCGGGCAGGACGGGTGCGGCGCGGGGGAGGGGCCCGCGGGAGTGAGACGCGCCACGCGCGGAGGGTACGGGGCTCGGTTGGCCGTATGTCCCCCCGACCTACCACAATGGGACCATGGCTGCGACTCCTCACCTGCGCCCCGCGCCCGGATCGATCCCCACCGACCCGGGCGTGTACCGGTTCCGGGACTCCTCCGGACGCGTCATCTACGTGGGCAAGGCCAAGAACCTGCGGTCCCGGCTCTCCTCCTACTTCCGCGACTTCGCCGGACTGCACCCGCGCACGCAGCAGATGGTCTCCACCGCCGCCGACGTCGACTGGACGATCGTGGGCACCGAGGTGGAGGCCCTCCAGCTGGAGTACTCCTGGATCAAGCAGTACGACCCCCGGTTCAACGTCAAGTACCGCGACGACAAGAGCTATCCCTACCTGGCGGTCACCCTCAACGAGGAGTTCCCCCGGGTGCAGGTCATGCGCGGCGCCAAGCGCAGGGGGGTGCGCTACTTCGGCCCCTACTCCCACGCCTGGGCCATCCGCGAGACCGTGGACCTGCTGCTGCGGGTCTTCCCCGTGCGCACCTGCTCCCCGGGGGTGTTCCGCGGCGCCCGCAACAGCGGCCGCCCCTGCCTGCTCGGCTACATCGGCAAGTGCGTGGCCCCCTGCGTGGGCAAGGCCTCACCCGAGGAGCACCGGGCCCTGGCCGAGGACTTCTGCTCCTTCCTGGCGGGCGACACCGGCCGGTTCCTGCGCGAGCTGGAGGGGCGGATGCGCGAGGCCGCCGGGGAGATGGAGTACGAGCGGGCCGCCCGCATCCGCGACGACATCGAGGCCCTGCGCGCCGCCCTGGAGAAGCAGGCCGTCGTCCTGCCCGACTCCACCGACTGCGACGTCATCGCCGTGGCCGACGACCAGTTGGAGGCGGCCGTGCAGATCTTCCACGTGCGCGGCGGGCGCATCCGCGGCCAGCGCGGCTACGTGGTGGACAAGATGGCCGACGACGGCCCCGGCGAGCTGATCGCGACCTTCCTCGGCCAGATCTACGGCCCCACCCGGGGCGAGGACGAGAGCGGGGGAACCGGCACCGCCGTCCCCCGCGAGGTCCTGGTCTCCCACGAGCCCGCCGACCCCGACGCCATGGCCGCCTGGCTGTCGGAGCACCGCGGCTCCTCGGTCGATCTGCGGGTGCCGCAGCGCGGCGACAAGAAGTCCCTCATGGAGACCGTCGCCAAGAACGCGGCCGAGTCGCTGGCCCGGCACAAGACCCACCGCGCCGGTGACCTGAGCACCCGCGGCCGCGCCCTCCAGGAGATCCAGGAGGCTTTGGAGCTGCCCGAGGCGCCGCTGCGCATCGAGTGCTTCGACATCTCCAACCTCCAGGGCGAGCACGTGGTGGCGTCCATGGTCGTCTTCGAGGACGGCCTGGCCCGCAAGTCCGAGTACCGCCGCTTCTCCGTCCGCGGCAGCGGCGAGGGCGGCCGGGAGCAGCACGACGTCGCGGCCATGTACGAGGTCGTCCACCGTCGCTTCCGCCGCTACCTGGAGGAGAGCGCCCGCAGCGGCGAGGTCGCCCGTATGGGCGAGACCGGCGACCACGGTGGTCACCAAAGCGACGACGAGCCGTCACCCGGGAAGTTCGCCTATCCGCCTAACCTGGTGGTGGTGGACGGCGCCCGGCCCCAGGCCGAGGCGGCGCGCCGCGCCCTGGACGAACTCGGGATCGAGGACGTCGCGGTGTGCGGTCTGGCCAAGCGCCTGGAGGAGGTGTGGTTGCCCGGCGACGAGGACCCGGTGATCCTGCCCCGCGCGGGCGAGGGGCTCTACCTGCTCCAACGGGTGCGCGATGAGGCCCACCGCTTCGCCATCCAGTACCACAGGCACAAGCGCGCCAAGGCGCTGACCGGCAGCAGCCTGGACGAGCTGCCCGGTCTGGGGCCGTCCCGCAGGACGGCCCTGATCAAGGCGTTCGGCTCGGTGCGCAGGCTCGCCTCGGCCACGGCCGAGGAGATCGCGGCGGTGCCCGGGATCGGCCCCAAGCTGGCCGAGGCCGTGCACGCGCACCTTTCCGGCGGACCCGCCGCGACGGAGGGGCGGGGCGACGGGGCACCAGCACAGCACATCACTGACGGGGGAGGAGACGTATGACGGTCGAACTGGGTGGGGAACTGCCACCCGAGGTGGTCATCGTCACCGGCATGTCCGGTGCGGGCCGCAGCACGGCGGCCAGGGCCCTGGAGGACCTGGACTGGTTCGTGGTGGACAACCTGCCGCCCGGCCTGCTGCCGACGATGATCGAGCTGGCCGGCCGCACGCACGGGGCGGTGCCGCGGGTCGCCGTGGTCGTGGACGTGCGCTCGCTGGCTTTCACCGAGGACCTGCTGTCCACGGTGGAGGAGCTGCGCAAGCGCGACATCACCGCGCGCGTGCTCTACCTGGAGGCCGGCGACGACGCCCTGGTCCGCCGGTTCGAGGGCGTGCGCAGGCCCCACCCCCTCCAGGGCGACGGGCGCCTGACCGACGGCATCGACCGCGAGCGCGAGACGCTGCGGGCGGTGCGCGGCGAGGCCGACCTGGTCATCGACACCTCCCAGCTCAACGTGCACCAGCTCAAGGCCCGGGTGATCGGCTTCTTCGGGGAGAGCGACGAGGCGCGCCCCCGCGCCAACGTGGTCTCCTTCGGGTTCAAGCACGGCCTGCCGGTGGACGCGGACCTGGTGCTGGACTGCCGTTTCCTGCCCAACCCCCACTGGGTGCCCGAGCTGCGGCCGATGAACGGCCGTGACGAGGCGGTGCGCGACTACGTCCTGGCCCAGGACGGGGCCAAGGAGATGCTGGAGGCCTACTCCGACGTCCTCAAGCTGACCATCGCCGGTTACCAGCGCGAGGGCAAGCACTACATGACGCTGGCGGTGGGCTGCACCGGGGGCAAGCACCGCAGCGTGGCCATGGCCGAGCAGTTCGCCGACCGGCTGCGCGGCCAGGGTGTGGACGTGCACGTGGTCCACCGGGACGTCGGACGGGAGTGACCCGCGGGCGCACGACACGCGCCCTGCCCGCGGTGCACCGTTCTCGGTGGTACGGTCCGATTCGTCCGGTGGACATGGGACGAGGGGCAGACCACAGCCATGGCGAAGAGCACAGCACCCGACGGTGACGGGCGGCGTCCGCCCCGGGTGGTCGCGCTGGGGGGCGGGCACGGCCTGCACGCCTCCCTGTCGGCCCTGCGCAGGGTGACCACCGACGTGACGGCGGTCGTCACCGTCGCCGACGACGGCGGCTCCAGCGGCCGCCTGCGCCGGGAGCTGGGCGTCCTGCCCCCCGGCGACCTGCGCATGGCGCTGGCCGCGCTGTGCGGCGACGACGAGTGGGGCCACACCTGGAGCGAGGTGATCCAGCACCGCTTCCGCTCCGAGGGCGAACTGCACGGCCACGCGGTCGGCAACCTGCTGATCGTGGCCCTGTGGGAGCTGCTCGGCGACTCCGTGGCGGGCCTGGACTGGGTGGGCCAGCTGCTGGGCGCGCACGGCAGGGTGCTGCCGATGTCGTCGGTGCCGCTGGACATCGCCGCCGAGGTGTCGGGGATCGACCCGGCGCGGCCCGAGGAGCTGACCACGGTGCGCGGCCAGGTGGCGTGCGCCAGCACCAGCGGCAAGGTGCGCTCCATCTCACTGATCCCCGAGGACCCGCCCGCCAGCCCGCAGGCGGTCAAGGCGGTGCGCGAGGCCGACTGGGTGGTGTTCGGCCCCGGGTCGTGGTTCACCAGCGTGCTGCCCCACCTGCTGGTCCCGGACCTGGCGCACGCCCTGGTCACCACCCGCGCCAAGCGCATGGTGGCGCTGAACCTGTCCCCGCAGCTGGGCGAGACCGACGGCTTCCGCCCCGAGACCTACCTGGAGGTGCTGCGCGAGCACGCGCCCAAGCTGGGGGTGGACGTGGTGCTCGCCGACCGGGGGACCGTGGAGGAGCCCGAGCCCCTGGTGCGGGTGGTTGGCGAGTTGGGCGGGCGTCTGGAGCTCGAGGAGCTGTCCCGCGACGACGGCACACCGCGCCACGACCCCGACCGGCTCGCGGCGGCCTTCGAGAGGATCCTGGAGGGCTGAGGGGCCGGTGGCGGTCCGCGGTCCCCGCAGGTCGGGGGCAATTGGCCGCACACCGGAACGAAGGCCCCCAGGGTGCGCGGCGCCGCTGGTCGGCGGATGGGCAACACGCCGTGCGGGGGTCGGCAGCCAGCGCCCGGTCACGTAGTCTGCCACGGAGTAAGCCGCTCGTGGCAGGGCCGCGGCGGCGCATCCCCGGTGCCGAGCGCGTGGCGCCGGGTCGGGTTGTGTGACGGGGAGGACCTCAGCGATGGCGATGACCGGCGTGGTGAAGGATGAGTTGAGCCGGCTGACCATTCTCAAGCCATGCTGCCGCAAGGCCGAGGTGTCCACCATCCTGCGGTTCACCGGGGGCCTGCACCTGGTGGGCGGGCGCATCGTGATCGAGGCCGAGCTCGACACGGGCGCGGCCGCGCGCCGCCTGCGCAAGGACATCTCCGAGGTCTTCGGGCACGAGTCCGAGGTGGTCGTGCTGTCCCCGAGCGGCCTGCGCAAGGGCAACCGGTACGTGGTCCGGGTGATCAAGGACGGCGAGTCGCTGGCCCGGCAGACGGGGCTGGTGGACAACAACGGCCGCCCGGTGCGCGGCCTGCCCCGGCACGTGGTGGCCGGCGGGGCCTGCGACGCCGAGTCGGCCTGGCGGGGCGCGTTCATCGCGCACGGCTCCCTGACCGAGCCGGGCCGGTCGATGTCGCTGGAGGTGACCTGCCCCGGGCCGGAGGCCGCGCTGGCGCTGGTGGGCTCCGCGCGCCGGCTCAAGGTGCACGCCAAGGCGCGCGAGGTGCGCGGCGTGGACCGGGTGGTGGTCCGCGACGGCGACTCCATCGGTGCGCTGCTGACCCTGCTGGGCGCCCACCAGAGCGTGCTGGCGTGGGAGGAGCGGCGGATGCGCCGGGAGGTGCGCGCCACCGCCAACCGGCTGGCCAACTTCGACGACGCGAACCTGCGGCGCAGCGCGCGGGCGGCGGTGGCGGCGGGCGCGCGCGTGGAGCGGGCCCTGGAGATCCTGGGCGAGGACGCGCCCAAGCACCTGGTGGCCGCGGGCCAGCTGCGCCTGGCGCACAAGCAGGCCTCCCTGGAGGAGCTGGGGCAGCTGTCCGTCCCGCCGCTGACCAAGGACGCCATCGCCGGGCGTATCCGCAGGCTGCTGGCGATGGCCGACAAGCGCGCGAGCGACCTGGGCATCGAGGGCACCGAGGCCAACCTGACCCCGGACATGCTGGTGCCCTGACCCGGAGCCCGCCGCGGTCCCCGGGCGCTTGCGCCGTAACACCGATGTTCGGCTTTGTTAACTGCGAAAACTCCGGGATAACTTCGGAAAATGGTATAGACCTCTCCGGCTCGCAGTGCCAGGATGGTCGCGAATCCACCGGGCCCGCAGGCTCGGCCGTGGCCCAGCAGCGGCTCTTCGCCGGTGCTCCGCTAGGCTCGTGGTGAACACCCTGTGTGCGTTGAACCTGCTCATGGCGGTCGACCGGTTGACCCCGGAACACGGCGTTCGGGGCGGGGGCTGATGCCCGGGTGGAAATGATGTGCGATATATGAGGAGATTGGTTCCGTGACCATCCGTGTAGGCGTCAACGGCTTCGGCAGGATCGGCCGCAATTTCTGGCGCGCGGTCGCCGCTGGTGGCAGCGACATCGAAATCGTCGCGGTCAACGACCTCACCGACACCAAGACGCTCGCGCACCTGCTCAAGTACGACACCGTGCTCGGCACCCTGGAGGGCGACGTCGAGGTCGGCGACGACTTCATCCGCGTGGGCGACAAGACCATCAAGGTCCTGGCCCAGCGCGACCCGGCCCAGCTGCCCTGGTCGGACCTGAACGTGGACGTGGTGGTCGAGTCCACCGGCATCTTCACCAAGGCCGAGGACGCCAAGAAGCACATCGAGGCCGGCGCCAAGAAGGTCATCATCTCCGCCCCGGCCAAGGGCGAGGACATCACCGTCGTCATGGGCGTCAACGACGACAAGTACGACGCGGCCAACCACCACGTCATCTCCAACGCCTCCTGCACCACCAACTGCGTCGCGCCGATGGCCAAGGTCCTCCTGGACAACTTCGGCGTCAAGCAGGGCCTGATGACCACGGTCCACGCCTACACCAACGACCAGGTCATCCTGGACTTCCCGCACAAGGACCTGCGTCGCGCCCGCGCGGCCGCGCAGAACATCATCCCGACCACCACCGGTGCCGCCAAGGCCACCGCGCTGGTCATCCCCGAGCTCCAGGGCAAGCTGGACGGCATGGCCATGCGCGTCCCCGTGCCCGACGGCTCCGTGACCGACCTGGTCGTCACCCTGGAGCGCGAGGTCACCAAGGACGAGGTCAACGCCGCGTTCAAGGCCGCCGCCGAGGGCCCGCTCAAGGACGTGCTCGTCTACACCGAGGACGAGATCGTCTCCTCCGACATCGTCGGCACCTCGCCCTCGTGCACCTTCGACTCCAAGCTGACCATGGCCTTCGGCAACCAGGTCAAGATCGTCGGCTGGTACGACAACGAGTGGGGCTACTCCAACCGCCTGGTCGACCTGGCCAAGCTGGTCGGCTCCGGCCTGTAGCGTCCACGGCCCCTATGGCCACCGGCGCGTGAGACGGCACCCCTTCGCCCGCAGTGCGCGCGGAGGGGTGCCGTCGTGCGCGCACCTCCCGGCCCCACCGCCCGGGACCGCCACATCCCACATTCCAAGAGGAGACCCAGCATGCGGACGATCGACGACCTCGACGTCTCCGGCAGGCGCGTGTTCGTCCGGGCCGACCTGAACGTGCCACTGGACGGCGACCGGATCACCGACGACGGGCGCATCCGCGCGGCCGTGCCCACCATCTCCGCGCTGCGCGAGCGCGGCGCCCGCGTCATCGTCGCCGCCCACCTGGGCCGTCCCAAGGGCGCCCCGGACCCCCGCTACTCGCTGCGCCCGGTCGCCGCACGCCTGGGCGAACTGCTCGGCACCGAGGTGGCCTTCGCCTCCGACACCGCCGGGGAGTCGGCCCGCGCCACCTCCGAGGCCCTCACCGACGGCCAGGTCGCCCTGCTGGAGAACGTGCGCTTCGAGCCGGGGGAGACCAGCAAGGACGACGCCGAGCGCGGGGAGCTCGCCGACCGCTTCGCCCGGCTCGCCGACCTGTACGTGGGCGACGCCTTCGGCGCCGTGCACCGCAAGCACGCCAGCGTCTACGACCTGCCCGGCAGGCTGCCGCACGCCGTCGGCGGCCTGGTGCTCAACGAGGTCGAGGTGCTGCGCAGGCTCACCGGCGACCCCCAGCGGCCCTACGTCGTGGTCCTGGGCGGCTCCAAGGTCTCCGACAAGCTCGGCGTCATCGACAACCTGCTGGGGACCGCCGACCGCCTGCTCATCGGCGGCGGCATGGTCTTCACCTTCCTCAAGGCCCAGGGCCACGAGGTCGGCTCCAGCCTGCTGGAGGCCGACCAGATCGACACCGTCAAGGGCTACCTGGAGCGCGCCGAGCGCGAGGGCGTGGAGATCGTCCTGCCGGTGGACGTGGTGGCCGCCGAGAAGTTCTCCGCCGACGCCGCGCACGACGCGGTCGGCGTCGAGTCGATCCCGGCCGACCGGATGGGCCTGGACATCGGCCCCCGCAGCCAGGAGCTCTTCGCGCGGAAGCTGGCCGACGCCCGGACCGTGTTCTGGAACGGCCCGATGGGCGTGTTCGAGATGGAGCCCTACGCCGGGGGCACCCGCGCGCTGGCCCGGGCCCTGGTCGACTCCGACGCCTTCACCGTGGTCGGCGGCGGCGACTCCGCCGCGGCCGTGCGCGCGCTGGGCTTCGACGAGGCGGCCTTCGGCCACATCTCCACCGGTGGCGGCGCCAGCCTGGAGTACCTGGAGGGCAAGGACCTGCCCGGTATCGACGCCCTGAACTAAGCCCGTGCCCCCTTGGGGCTCCGCTCCGCTTCGCCCCCTGTTCAGGCGCCCGGAAGCCGGGAACCTTCGGTGCCTTCGGTGTGACGGCTCGTTCCTCGCGGTCCCACCTCCGCCACCTCCAGAACCCCGGCGGCGCCCGAACACATCATCAGTCCACTGCGTAAGGAAGTGCCGACATGTCCCAGCGCCTGCCGCTCATCGCGGGCAACTGGAAGATGAACAACAACCACCTGGAGGCGATCGCGCTCGTCCAGAAGCTGGCGTTCGCGCTCAACGACAAGGACTACGACAACGCCGAGGTCGTCGTCCTGCCGCCGTTCACCGACCTGCGCAGCGTCCAGACCCTGGTCGACGGCGACAAGCTCAAGATCGTCTACGGCGCCCAGGACGTCTCCGCGCACGAGAAGGGCGCCTACACCGGCGAGATCTCCGGGTCCATGCTGGCCAAGCTGGACTGCTCCTACGTCCTGGTGGGCCACTCCGAGCGCCGCGAGTACCACCGCGAGGACGACGCCCTGGTCAACACCAAGGTCAAGGCGGCGTTCGCCAACGGCATCGTCCCGATCCTGTGCGTGGGCGAGGGCCTGGAGGTCCGCAAGGCGGGCCAGCAGGTCGAGCACGTCCTGGCCCAGCTGGACGGCGCCCTCAAGGAGGTCCCGGCCGAGCAGGCCGAGAGGATCGTGGTGGCCTACGAGCCCGTGTGGGCCATCGGCACCGGCGAGGTCGCCACCCCCGAGGACGCCCAGGAGGTGTGCTCGGCCGTCCGCGCGCGCCTGGCGGAGCTGTACTCGCCCGAGGTCGCGGGCGCGGTGCGCGTCCTCTACGGCGGTTCGGTCAAGGGCGACAACGCCCCCGGCATCATGGCCAAGGACGACGTGGACGGGGCCCTGGTCGGCGGCGCCTGCCTCAAGGCCGACGAGTTCGTGAAGATCATCCGCTTCGGCGAGAACTAGCCGCCGCGCGAACCCCCGCCCGTCACGCTTCGATGCCCGATGGTGACGGGCGGGGTGCCCGACAGGTCGCCGGGTCGGGCTAGACTTCGCTGTGGGGTTCTCCGTGCCTCGCGGTTTCCCCGCCCGTGCTGCCAAGGGCACGGTAAAATCCGAAATTGTCCCCGGTCCCCTGCTTCCCGGGTGTCCGCGCCGGTCCGGTGTCACCGCTGGTGCGCACGGGAAACGGGGTCGGTCCATAACCCCCCGCTTCGGGGTCGAGCTACGGGTGAGCGTGTGATCCTCGGTCTGTCCATCCTCGTGATGCTTCTCAGCGTGCTGCTGGTCCTCCTGGTGCTCATGCACAAGGGCAAGGGCGGCGGTCTCTCCGACATGTTCGGCGGTGGCGTCACGTCCTCGCTCGGCGGATCGTCGGTGGTCGAGCGCAACCTCGACCGGATGACCATCGCGATCGGGGTCGTGTGGATCATCGCCATCGTCATCCTCGGCCTGCTGATCAACCGGGGCATGTAGCCCGCGACCCGCGGGCACACCCCGTCCACCGTCAAGCTCGCCCGAGAACCGGTGAGCGAGTTCGCCGAAGGAGTTTTTCGTGGGTAGTGGCAGTGCCATTCGTGGCAGCCGTGTCGGAGCCGGTCCCATGGGCGAGGCCGAGCGGGGCGAGGCCGCCCCGCGCGTCCGGGTTCCGTTCTACTGCGCGAACCTGCACGAGGTCGTGCCCAGCTTCGCGAGCGAGGCACTGGTCCCCGACGAGTGGGACTGCCCGCGCTGCGGCTTCCCCGCGGGCAAGGACAAGGCGAACCCCCCGTCGCCGCCGCGCACCGAGCCGTACAAGACCCACCTGGCGTACGTGAAGGAGCGCCGCAGCGAGGAGGAGGGCAAGCTCATCCTCGACGAGGCCCTTGCCAAGCTGCGCGCCGACCGCGCCGCCGTCGAGGCCCACATGAGGGCCAGGCAGAACTAGCCGCTCCCTCCCCCACAGGCTTTCGGTGGGGCCCGTCGCGACCGCGGCGGGCCCCACGCGTGTGTCCGTGCCCGGTGACCGGGGACGATGTCCCGTCCATACGTGAATACGAGGGCGAACTTCTCATTCACGGGACTGATGTGGTTCTTGGGAAATAGAGTGATCGGCACGCACCCCGACAGCCCCTGTGAGGAGATGGTGTCGATGTCTACGTGCCCCACCGGCGGGGACCACGACTGGATACTCGGCGACGACCGCAAGTTCCAGTGCGCCAAGTGCGGAGCTCAGAGCGCCCGGCGGTTCTGAGCCCCGGGACCGGGCTGGACCGTCCCGCGCCCGGCCAGCCGCCCGTTCTCCTCGGCGCGCCAGGTGACCGGTTCCCCCAGGGTCTCGGCCACCCCCTTGGCCCAGCGCTCCAGGCAGGCGAACCTGTCCGGCCCCTCCGGAAGCACGGTGCGCCCCTGGTAGGACACCCCCTCCAGGACGATCACCTCGCCGTTCAGCCTCAGCTCGGTGTCGTACTCGCTCGTGTTCGGCCTCATGGACCGGACTCTAGCGCTCCCAGGCCGCGTCCACCCGTGCTTTGGCCCATCATCCCCGCGGCCGCGCGGTGTCCGGCGCACGGAGCACCCGCCGGAGTGGGGACAATGGTGGGTATGGCCTCCCCCGAACCCGCGGACGCCCCCGCCGCCCCCCGAGGTGTTCCCTCAGACCTGACCCGGACGCCCGAGAGCGTCTCCCACCTGCGCAGGTACGTCAGCCTGCGCGGTCCCAACACGCGCATGTGGATGGCCGTGGCCTACTTCTCCGCCGCCCTCACCGCGGGGTTCGTGTTGGTGCTGGGGTCGATGCTCTGGCACGTGCTGCGGCAGGAGACCACCGTCGGCTCGGTGACGCTGTGGGCCTTCGCGGGCCTGGTCATGCTCTTCGTCGGCCCGGGGAGCAGCGTGTTCGTGCTGCGGGGTCTGCCCCAGCGCATCACCCGGCAGGGCATCAGCGCCGACAGCGACGGCGTCACGGTCCTGCAGGAGCGCAAGTGGTGGTTCCCCGGCGAGGGCACGTTCATCGCCTGGACGGAGATCCGGCGCATCCGCGAGGTGCACACCGGCGGACGCCGGCTCACCTACTTCATCGAGTTCGTGCTGGACACCCACCGCACCGACGCCGAGCTGCCCGGCTGGGCCGAGACCGCCGAGAGCCTGGACCTGGAGGCGGTGGACGCGCCGACGCAGTTCTACGTGCAGGTGCCCGCCGACCTCAAGGAGAAGATCCTGCGGATGGTGGAGCGCACGGCCCCGCTGCCCTCGGTCGTGGAGCGGACCCCGCCGCTACGGTGAGGCGCGGCCGTCCAGGCGCCGGGTCAGGTCGGCCGCCGCGTCGCGGACCCGCCCGGCCAGCGCCTGCGGGGTGACCGGCCGTGCGCTGGGCACCGTCAGGCTGATCGCCGCGGCGGGGCGGCCGTTGTGGTCGCAGGCGGCCGCGGCCACCGACACGAAGCCCTCGGTGACCTGCCCATCCTCGATGGACCAGCCCTGGCGCCGCTCCTCGGCCAACACCCGGCGCAGCTCGCCGGGCGAGGCCGGGCCCCGGCCGGTGCGGGTGGTGAAGGCCGCCGCGTCCGGGTACAGGGCGCGCACCTGGGCGCGCGGCAGCCGGGCCAGCATGGCCCGCCCCGACGCGGTCAGGTGCGCGGGCAGGCGCACCCCCACCCCGGTGATCAGCGACGGGGCGTGCGGCGGCTGCTCCTTGAGCAGGTACAGGGTGTCGGCCCCGTGCAGAACGCCCAGGTGCGCGGTGGCGCCGGTGGCCTCGGTGAGCTGGTGCAGCAGCGGACGGGCCAGGCGTTCGACGCCGTCGTGGCGCAGGTAGGCCGAGCCGATCTCGAAGGCCGCCACGCCCAGGCCCCAGCGGCGCTCCTCGGGCAGGTGGGTCACGAAGCCCTCCCGCGCCATGGCCTCCAGCAGCTGGTACACGCTGGAACGGGGCATGTCCAGCTCGGCGGCGATCGCCGAGGCCGACACCGGCCCGGGGCGGGTCGCCAGGAAGCGCAGCAGCCGCAGCGCGCGGGTGGCCGCCGGAACGAGGCTCATGCTCTGATTGTCTCGCATGACGTGTTGACCGGAAAACTCCAACAAGACGACTGCCTGGCGCCAAAGAAGCGATATTTCTTCGCTCATCGAGTTGGTTTTGGCGCTACTATGGCTCCATGGGAGCTATTCAGGTCAAGGATGTTCCGGACGAGGTCAGAGAGATTCTGACCGTTGAGGCCAAGCGGTCGGGCAAGTCGCTCCAGGCCTATCTGCTGACCCTGCTGGAGCGCGAGGCGCGTTTCGTCCGTAACCGGGAGATCGTCGAGCAGACCCCTTTGCCAGGGGCCAACCTGAGCATGGACGAGATCGTCATGGCGGTACGAGCCGCTCGTGGAGACGAGGCGTTGGACGCCCATGGTGAGAGCGGTGCCGTGTGATCGTTGTCGACACGTCCGTCCTGATCGATCTCTACCTTGGAGCGCCGGGGCGTTCCACGGCCATGGCGCGGCGTGTTCTGGGTGCTGACAGCGAGTGGTACGCCCCCAACCACCAACGGGTGGAGTTCCTCAACGCCCTGCGAGGACTCGTGCTCGGGAAGAAGGTGTCGGTCAGTGACGCCGAAGCAGCACGCAAGCTCTACAGCTTGCAGGCCATCGCGCACGTGGAGCCCGTCGGAGGTGTGGCGGACAGGATCTGGGAACTCCGTTCCAACCTCACCGCGTATGACGCGGCTTACGTTGCTGTGGCGGAGGCGTTGGACTGTGCCCTTGTGACAGGGGATGTCCGGCTGGTTTCCGCTCCGGGGCTGCGGTGTGAAGTGCGGGTCATCCGTTAACCAGACGGAGGGTTCGGAGGACAGGGGCATGCTGTCTGATATCCCAGACGGAACCCTCGTGTCAGCCCTTCGCCAAGGGGCACGCGGGGGGTCAAATGGGGAGCATGTCCACAGCAGTTCCTTCCGTCGTCGTCGGCGATGCGCCGCTCACCCCGGCCCAGATCCTCGACGTGGCCCGCCACGGCGCCCGTGTCACCCTGTCCGAGCAGGCCCGCAAGGCCCTCCACCACGGCCGCGAACGGGTCGAGTCGCTCGCCCGCGGCGAGGTGCCCGCCTACGGGGTCAGCACCGGCTTCGGCGCTCTCGCCACCCGCCACATCGCCCCCGACCTGCGGGCCCGCCTCCAGCGCTCACTCATCCGCTCGCACGCCGCCGGGACCGGGCCCGAGGTGGAGGACGAGGTCGTGCGCGCCCTCATGCTGCTGCGCCTGCGCACCCTGGCCTCGGGCAACACCGGCGTGGAGGTCGCCACCGCCGAGACCCTCGCAGCGCTGCTCAACGCCCGCATCACCCCGGTCGTGCACGAGTACGGCAGCCTGGGCTGCTCAGGGGACCTGGCGCCCCTGTCGCACGTGGCGCTGGCCCTGATGGGCGAGGGCCGGGTCCGCGACGCCGCCGGGCGGGACGTGTCCGCCTACACCGCCCTGCACGGGGCCGGGATCCGGCCGGTCGAACTGGGCGCCAAGGAGGGCCTGGCGCTGATCAACGGCACCGACGGCATGCTCGGCATGCTCGTGCTGGCCTGCATGGACCTGGAGCGCCTGCTCAAGGTCGCCGACATCACCGCCGCCATGAGCGTCGAGGCGCTGCTGGGCACCGACCGCGTCTTCGCCGAGGAGCTCCAGCGCCTGCGCCCCCACCCCGGCCAGGCCGCCTCCGCGGCCAACCTGCGCGCCCTGCTCGACTCCTCGCCCATCGTCGCCTCCCACCGCGGACCCGACTGCAGCCGGGTCCAGGACGCCTACTCGCTGCGCTGCGCGCCGCAGGTGGCCGGCGCCGCCCGCGACACCCTGGCCCACGCGCTGCTGGTGGCCGAGCGCGAACTCGACAGCGTCATCGACAACCCCGTGGTCCTGGACGACGGGCGGGTGGAGTCCAACGGCAACTTCCACGGCGCACCCGTGGCCTACGTGCTCGACTTCCTGGCCATCGCCGTCGCCGACACCGCCTCCATCGCCGAGCGGCGCACCGACCGCATGCTCGACGTGTCCCGCTCGCACGGTCTGCCCGCCTTCCTGGCCGACGACCCCGGCGTGGACTCCGGGCACATGATCGCCCAGTACACGCAGGCGGCCGTCGTCTCCGAACTCAAGCGCCTGGCCGTGCCCGCCAGCGTCGACTCCATCCCCAGTTCGGCCATGCAGGAGGACCACGTGTCCATGGGCTGGTCGGCCGCCCGCAAGCTGCGCCGCGCCGTGGACGGGCTGACCAGCGTGCTCGCGGTGGAGCTGCTCACCGCCGCCCGCGCCCTGGACCTGCGCTCGCCGCTGGAGCCCGGCCCCGCCACCGGCGCCGTGCTGCGCACCGTACGGGAGAGGGTCTCCGGCCCCGGCCCCGACCGCCACCTGGCCCCCGAGATCGCCGCCGTCGCCGACCTGATCACCGACGGCTCCGTGGTCGGGGCCGCCGAGTCCGTCGTCCCCCTGGCCTGAACCGACCCGAACACCGCGAGGAGACCGTGTGAGCAGTCCACGTACCGTCCGTGCCGCGCGCGGCACCACCCTGTCCGCGAAGGGGTGGCAGCAGGAGGCCGCCCTGCGCATGTTCCACAACAACCTCGACCCCGAGGTCGCCGAACGCCCCGAGGAGCTGGTGGTCTACGGCGGCACGGGCAGGGCGGCGCGCGACTGGCGCAGCTTCGACCGCATCACCGCCGCCCTGCGCGACCTGGAGGGCGACGAGACCCTGCTCGTGCAGTCCGGCCGTCCGGTCGGCGTCATGCGCACCCACGAGTGGGCGCCCCGCGTGCTCATCGCCAACAGCAACCTGGTGGGGGACTGGGCGAACTGGCCCGAGTTCCGCCGCCTGGAGGCGCAGGGCCTGACCATGTACGGGCAGATGACCGCCGGTTCGTGGATCTACATCGGCACCCAGGGCATCCTCCAGGGCACCTACGAGACCTTCGCCGCCGTGGCCGCCAAGCTGAGCGGTTCGGGCAGGCACAGTGGCGGAACCCTGGCCGGAACCATCACCCTCACCGCCGGACTCGGCGGCATGGGCGGCGCCCAGCCGCTGGCCGTGACCATGAACGACGGCGTCGCGATCGTGGTCGAGTGCGACCCCGGACGCATCGAACGCCGCATCAGGCACCGCTACCTGGACGTGCGCGCCGACAGCCTCGACCACGCCCTGGAACTGGCCGTGCGGGCGCGCGACGAGCGCCGCCCGCTGTCGGTCGGGGTGCTCGGCAACGCCGCCGAGGTCTTGCCCGAACTGCTCTCGCGCGGCGCCCCGATCGACGTGGTCACCGACCAGACCTCCGCCCACGACCCCCTCGCCTACCTGCCCGCCGGGGTGGCCTTCGAGGACTGGAGGGACCTGGCCGCCGCCGGGCCCGAGGAGTTCACCGACCGGGCCCGCGAGTCCATGGCCGCGCACGTGGAGGCCATGGTGGGCTTCCAGGACGCGGGCGCCGAGGTCTTCGACTACGGCAACTCCATCCGCGACGAGGCCCGCAGCGGCGGCTTCGCCCGCGCCTTCGACTTCCCCGGGTTCGTCCCCGCCTACATCCGGCCCCTGTTCTGCGAGGGGAAGGGGCCGTTCCGATGGGCGGCGCTGTCGGGCGACCCCGCCGACATCGCCCGCACCGACCGGGCCGTCCTGGACCTGTTCCCCGACAACGAGCACCTGGCCCGGTGGATCCGCATGGCGGGGGAGCGGGTCGCCTTCCAGGGGCTGCCCGCCCGCATCTGCTGGCTCGGCCAGGGCGAGCGGGCCGCCGCAGGGGCGCGCTTCAACGAACTGGTGTCCTCCGGCGAGGTCCGCGCGCCGCTGGCCATCGGCCGCGACCACCTGGACACCGGCTCGGTGGCCTCCCCCTACCGCGAGACCGAGGGGATGCTGGACGGCTCCGACGCCATCGCCGACTGGCCGCTGCTCAACGCCCTGGTCAACACCTCCTCCGGCGCCTCGTGGGTGTCCATCCACCACGGCGGGGGAGTGGGCATGGGCCGCTCGCTGCACGCCGGGCAGGTCAGCGTCGCCGACGGCACCGACCTGGCCGCCGCCAAGCTGGAACGGGTGCTCACCAACGACCCCGCCACGGGCGTCATCCGCCACGTGGACGCCGGGTACGACGAGGCCGGGCGCGTCGCCCGTGAGCACGGCATCCGCGTTCCGATGCGCGAAGGGGACTGAACCGCGCCGGGGCGCCCGCCGAGGGCGCCCCGGCCGCGCGCACGACCATCCGTTCCGACGTGGGGAAACGCCCTGTGAGCGACCATTCCACCGACCCCGACCCCGACCCCGACCCCGACCCCGGGGCCTTCGACCTCCTTTGGGCCGACCTGGTATCCGTGGGCCGCGACCCGGGCAGCGGCGGCTACCGCCGCCACGCCTGGAACGGCGCCGACGCCGACGCCCGCGCCTGGTTCACCGAGGCCGCCGCAGCCCGGAACCTGGACGTGCGCACCGACCGCAACGGCAACCTGTGGGCCTGGTGGGGCGAGCCCGGCCCGGGCGCGGTGGCCACCGGCTCCCACCTGGACTCGGTCCCCGACGGCGGGGCCTTCGACGGGCCCCTCGGCGTGGCCAGCGCCCTGGCCGCCGTGGACGTGCTGCGCGAGCGCGGACTGGCCCCGGCCCGCCCGCTGGCCGTCACGGTGTTCGCCGAGGAGGAGGGCGGCCGGTTCGGCGTCCCCTGCCTGGGCAGCCGCCTGACGGCCGGGGAGATCTCCCCCGAGCGGGCGCGCGGCCTCACCGACGCCTCCGGGACCACCTGGGCCCGGGCCATGGAGGCCGCCGGGCACGACCCCGACGCGATCGGCGCCGACCCCGGGGCCCTGGCGGACCTGGACGTGTTCGTGGAACTGCACGTGGAGCAGGGCCGCGCCCTGGAGCAGACCGCCCACCCGGTGGGCGTGGCAAGCGCGATCTGGCCGCACGGACGCTGGCGGATGGACTTCACCGGCCGCGCCGACCACGCGGGCACCACCCGCCTGGACGACCGCAGCGACCCCATGCTTCCCTTCGCGCACACGATCCTGGCGGCCCGCGCGCTGGCCGAGGAGCACGACGCCCGCGCCACCGTGGCCAGGGCCCTGGTCGACCCCAACGGCACGAACGCGATCCCGTCCCGGGTCAGCGCCTGGCTGGACGCCCGCGCCGCCGACGAGGCCGCGCTCGGCGCGGTCGTGGCCGGGGTGCGCGGGGCCGCCGAGCGGGCCTCGCGCGAGCACGGGGTGGACTGCGCGACCGCCAACGAGTCGCTGACCCCGCTGGTGTCGTTCGCGCACGGCCTGCGCGACCGCCTGGCCGCGGTGGTCGCCGACCGCGCCCCCGACCCCCGGGTCCCGGTGCTGCCGACCGGGGCCGGGCACGACGCCGGGGTGCTCGCCGCGCACGTGCCCACCGCGATGCTGTACGTGCGCAACCCGACCGGGGTGTCGCACTCACCCGAGGAGTGGGTCCGCCCCGAGGACTGCCACGCCGGGGTGCTCGCCCTGGCCGACGTGCTCCAGGACCTGCTCGCCCGCCCCGTCCGGGAAGGGGAGCGGTGAGGCCGCCGCGCGACCACCGCCTGTGGTGCGAGTGGGCGTGGACCGGCGCCGAGGACGGCGCCCCCGAGCACGGCGTGCTCGTGGAGGTGGCCGACGGCCGGATCACCTCGGTGACGGCCGCGACGCCGCGCCCCGGGGACGCCAAGACCCTCACCGGCCTCACCCTGCCCGGGCTCGCCAACGCCCACTCGCACGCCTTCCACCGGGCGCTGCGGGGGCGCACCCACGCCGGTGGCGGCTCCTTCTGGACCTGGCGCGAGACGATGTACCGCGTGGCGCAGCGGCTGGACCCCGACACCTATCACCGCCTCGCCCGGGCGGTCTACGCCGAGATGGCCCTGGCCGGGATCACCTGCGTGGGCGAGTTCCACTACCTGCACCACGCACCCGGCGGGGTCCGTTACGCCGACCCCAACGCCATGGGCCACGCCCTGGCCGCCGCCGCGGCCGACGCGGGGATCCGGATCACCCTGTTGGACGTGTGCTACCTGTCCGGCGGGCTGGACGGGAACGGCGTCCACCAGCCGCTCACCGGCCCCCAGTTGCGCTTCGGCGACGGGGACGCGGACGGGTGGGCCGAGCGCGCCGCCGCGTTCCGCCCCGGGAGCGGGCACGCGCGCACGGGAGCGGCCGCCCACTCGGTGCGCGCCGTCCCCGCCGCGCAGCTGTCCGGGGTCGCCGCGTTCGCCGCCAGGCGCGACGCCGTGCTGCACGTCCACGTCTCCGAGCAGCCCGCCGAGAACGCCGCCTGTCTGGCCGCCTACGGCCGCACCCCCACGGCGGTGCTCGCCGACGCGGGCGCGCTCACCGCGCGCACGAGCCTGGTGCACGCCACCCACCTGGACGACGCCGACGTGGCGGCCGTCCGCGCGGCCGGGTCCACGGTGTGCCTGTGTCCCACGACCGAACGCGACCTGGCCGACGGCCTGCCGCGCACCGGCGACCTGCTGCCCGCCCCGCTCAGCCTGGGCACCGACCAGCACGTGATGACGGACGTGTTCGAGGAGGCCCGGGCGGTCGAACTCCACGAGCGCCTGCGCACCCACCGCCGGGGCACCCTGGGCGCCGGGGCGCTGCTGCGCGCCGCCACCGCGCACGGACACGCCAGCCTCGGCTGGACCCGCGAACTCGGGGCCGTCGTCCCCTCCATGATGTCCGGTTCAGCGACCCCGGGCGGTTCCGAAGATCCTGTACTTCGCGGAGGCCGACCACAGGAACCCCAGCGGGAGGCGCCCGACGCCGGTGTCCTGGCCCCGGGGGCGCGGGCCGACCTGGTCAACGTCCCCCTGGACGGGACCCGCCTGGCCGGGGCCGACCCCGCCCGGGCCGCCGACGCCGTCGTCTTCGCCGCCACCGCCGCCGACGTGCGGCACGTGATGGCCGACGGGCGCTGGACCGTCCGCGACGGCGTCCACACTCTGGTCCCCGACACCGCGCGCGAACTCGACACCGTCATCAAGGAGGTCCTCACGTGAGCGACGTGCCCCGCAGCATCGTCATCGACGGCATCGCCACCCTCGTCACCAACGACCCCTCCCGCGGCAGAGGCGCCGTGGGGGAGGTCACCGACGCCGCCCTGGTCGTCGAGGACGGCCGGGTGGCCTGGTCGGGCCCGCGCGCCCAGGCGCCCGCCGCCGACGCGCGGATCGACGCCGCCGGGCGCTGCGTCATCCCCGGGTTCGTCGACAGCCACTCCCACATCGTCTTCGCGGGCGACCGCAGCCGCGAGTTCGCCGCCCGGATGAGCGGTCGGCCCTACTCGGCGGGCGGCATCCGCACCACCGTGGCCGCCACGCGCGAGGCCTCCGACGCCGACCTGCTCGCGGGCGCCCGGCGCCTGCTCCGCGAAGCCCGTGACCAGGGCACCACCACCCTGGAGGTCAAGTCCGGGTACGGGCTCACCGTCGCCGACGAGGAACGCTGCCTGGCCGCGGCCGCCCGCGTCACCGACGAGGTCACCTTCCTGGGCGCGCACGTGGTCGCCCCCGAGTACGCCGACGATCCCCGGGGCTACGTCGACCTGGTCACGGGCCCCATGCTGGACGCCTGCGCGCCGCACGCCCGGTGGATCGACGTCTTCTGCGAGCGCGGTGCCTTCGACGAGGACGCCTCCCGCCGGGTCCTGACCGCCGGGATGGAGCGCGGGCTGCTGCCCCGCGTGCACGGCAACCAGCTCGGGCCGGGGCCGGGCGTGCGCCTGGCGGTCGAACTGGGCGCCGCCTCGGTCGACCACTGCACCCACCTGGAGCCCGGGGACGTGGACGCCCTGGTCCAGGCGGCCGCGCGCCCCGAGCCCACGGTCGCCACCCTGCTGCCCGGGGTGGACTTCTCCACCCGCCAGCCCTACCCGGACGCCCGCGCGCTCATCGACGCCGGGGCCATGGTCGCCCTGGCCAGCGACTGCAACCCGGGTTCGTGCTTCACCTCCAGCCTGGCCTTCTGCGTCGCGGTCGCCGTCCGCGACATGGGCATGACCCCCGACGAGGCGGTGTGGGCGGCCACCGCGGGAGGGGCGCGGGCGCTGCGCCGCACCGACGTCGGCCACCTGGCCCCCGGCGCGCGCGCCGACCTGGTGCTGCTGGACGCGCCCAACCACCTCTACCTCGCCTACCGGCCGGGGGTCCCCCAGGTCGCGGCGGTCTGGAAGGACGGGGAGCTGGTCTCGGGCCGCCCCTGAGAGTGAAGTGCACGGTGTGACGAGCGGGTCATCCAACGTCTTTGCGAACTCAACGAACGGCTAACCTGCCCGAAACCCGCGGCGCCGAACCTGGATGCACGTCGGTGCGTGTCCGCCGCCGCGGTACAGCGTCGTTCCGCGGCGGTGGGGCACCGGCCCACGCTCCCTTCGAGGAAGTCCGCGGTGAACCCGGGGCGTGCCGGGGCGGCCCACGGGCCGGGACCGGGCACGCGGCTCCCTCCCGGGGCCGCACACAGAACGCGGGGGCCGACGATCACTGGGGGGTGTCGTCGGCCCCCGCTCGCGGTTGACGCGATGAGGCCGTTCCCGAGGGCGCGGACCCGCGCCCGGGGACGCTGGCTAGTTCGACTCGTCGTCCGCGGAGTCGTCGGAGCCCTCGGCGGGCGCGGAGGAGGAGGACGCGGCCTTCTTGGTGACGCGGCGCTTCTTCACCGGACGCGAGTAGTCGACGAGGGGCTCCAGACGGGCCTCGTGCTCCTTGAAGCAGTCGGCGCACGCGTCGACCTCGCGGACGACACCCTCCCAGGCGAACTGGATGACCTCAGTCGCCTCGACCTTCTCCTCGCTGACGGCGTGGGGATCGCAGTACTTGAGCGTGAAGACCTCGGTGACCACGGCGGGGATTTCCCTTCGGTATCGCGTGAACAGAGCGGACCCATTAATCATACACCTGTACGAAAGCGCAAGCCGGCTGCACGCCGGATGTGCCGTCACGGGTTCGGGGTCGCCCCGAAGCCTAGCGAAGATTCGGGGGCGCGTGCGCCCGTGTCCGGCGGGCGTGCCCGGGGTGACCAGGGGGTCCGCGCGGGCGGGCGCGGCGTCCGCGGGCGTGCCCTCCGCCGTGCGCGCGGCGGAGCGGAGGCCGCGGCGGGGCGGACGTTATGGCACCGCGTGTTTGTCTTCCAGCTCTTTGTCCGTTTCTCGAAACGCTTTCGCGCCATTGCCGGAAACCGATTTGTGCGTTTGGCGAACACGGCGCCGGGCGCATCGCTAGGGTATTGCCCCATCCGGGGGAAAGCGCCGTGTTCGGCCGTTCCCTCCGGGCGGACCCGTGGCGGCGCCCGCGTCGCGTACACGGGGAACGGCGGACGCCGTGGGGGAGCGGCGTCCGGAGAGAGGGAGCAGGGGGAGGGCCGTGGTCGAGTACATGGAGGGTGTCCACAGAGGGCGTGTCGGTGTCCGGGGGCAGGCGCCGCGACCGGGGGGAACCGCGTCCGCGGCGGAGCGGCGGCGCGCGAGGGCCGAACGCACGCGTACCTGCGAACGCGTGTCGGTCGATCCGCGTTTCGTGAAACTCCGAAGGCGGTTCGCGCTCCAGTCGGGGCTGCTGGTATCGGCATTCCTGCTCGGTTACCTGTCCTATCTTCTGCTCTCCGCCTACGCGCGCGATTTCATGAGCAGGCCGCTCACGGATTCGGTGAACGTGGCACTGGCCATGGGAATCGGACAGTTCCTGTGGGTGTTCGCCCTCGCCTGGGCGTTCGGCCGTTTCTCCGAGTGCTCCATCGACCCCCTCACGCAGGAGATCCGCGAGGAGGCCCGCGGCGGGGAGGCCGCCGACGGGACGGCGGCGGGCCGATGAGCGCCGCCGCAGCGGCCGCGGGCGGTGCCGTCACGGGGAACGGCACCGCCGCGGTGGCCGCAGGAGTGGCAGCGGTCACCGAAACGCCCGCCGCCGAAGCACTGTCCGCGTCCACCGGGCCGTCCGTGGCCGCCGACCCCCTGGACGCCCTGGGCGGCGCGCTGGGGGGCGAGTTCGGCGTCGCGCACGCCTGGACGGTGGGCCTGTGCGCCCTGTTCGTCCTGGTCACCCTCGCCGTCACCTTCCGCGCCGGGCGCACCACCCGCGGCGCGGTCGACTTCTACGCGGGCGGGCGCGGCTTCTCCAGCACCCAGAACGGGCTCGCCCTGACCGGCGACTACCTGTCCGCGGCCTCCTTCCTGGGCATCGCCGGGATGATCTCCCTCCAGGGCTACGACGGCTTCCTGTACTCCATCGGCTTCCTGGTCGCCTGGCTGCTGGTGCTGCCGATGGCCCAGCTGGTGCGCAACACCGGTCGCTTCACCATGGCCGACCTGCCCGCCTTCCGCATGCGCCGGATGCGGGTGCGCCTGGCCTGCACCGTCTCCACCGTCACCGTGTGCGTGTTCTACCTGGTCGCGCAGATGGTCGGCGCCGGAGCCCTGGTCGCGGTCCTGCTGGGCCTGCACGACGGCGGGACCTTCCTGGGGATGGGCGCCGAGCAGGCCCGCACGGGCGTGATCGTGCTCGTGGGCGTGCTCATGATCGTCTACGTCATGTACGGCGGCATGAAGGCGGCCACCTGGCTCCAGATCATCAAGGCGGTCGCGCTGCTGGCCGCCACCGGACTGCTCACCGCCCTGGTGCTGGCCCTGTTCGCCTTCGACCCGCGCGCCCTGCTCGACGGGGCCGCCGAGGCCAGCGGGCACGGGCAGGCCTTCCTCGAACCGGGGCTGCGCTTCGGGGTGGAGATCTCCGGCGACCCCGCCCGGACCCTGTTCAACAAACTCGACCTCATCAGCCTCGGGCTGGCCCTGGTGCTGGGCACGGTCGCGCTGCCGCACATCCTCGTCCGCTTCTACACCGTGCCCGACGGTCGGGCGGCGCGCTCGTCGGTCAACCGCACGATCGTCATGGTCGGGGCCTTCTACCTCATGACGCTGGCCCTGGGCTTCGGCGCCGCGGCGCTGGTCGGCTCCGAGCGCATCGCGGCCGCGGACCCCTCGGGCAACACCGCGGTGCCGATGCTCGCCGAGGAGGTGGGGCGGCTGACCGCCGGTCCGGCGGGCGCGGCCGTGCTGCTCGCGCTGATCTCCGCGGTCGCGCTGGCCACCATCCTCGCAGTCATCGCCAGTCTCACCCTGGCCTCGTCCTCCTCGATCGCGCACGACCTGTTCGGCCACATCCTCATGTGGGGCAGGCCCCGGGAGTCGCAGGAGGTGGGTGTGGCGCGCCTCTCCGCCTGCCTGGTCGGCGCCGTGGCCATCGTGCTGGCCGTGCGGGCCCAGGACATGAACGTGGCCTTCCTGGTGGGGCTGGCCTTCGCCATCGCGGCCGCGGCCAACCTGCCGGTCATCGTGCTCACCATGTTCTGGCGCCGCTTCAACACCAGGGGCGTGGAGTGGGGCGTCTACGGCGGGCTGTCCGCCACCCTGCTGCTCATGCTGCTGTCGCCGGTGATGTCGGGCAGGACCGACCCCGTCACGGGGGAGAACCTGTCGGTGCTGCCCGCCTGGATCGACATCCAGCTCTTCCCGATGGAGAACCCGGCGCTGCTGGCGGTGCCGTTCGGCTTCGCGTGCGCGGTCGTGGGCAGCCTGCTCTCGCCGGAGCGCGACACCGCGCGCTTCACCGAGCTGCGGGTGCGCTCCCTGACCGGGTGGGGCGCCGAGCGGGACTGACCAGCGGGCCGGGGCCGGGAGCGCCGGGGGAGGGCGGGGAGTCAGTCTCTGGCGGGCGCCTCGGCCATGGCCCGGGCCACCTCGCGCAGCAGCTCCGGGATTCGGGGCGCGTTGCGGGCGACGCGGTCCCAGGCGCGGGCGGTCTGGTCCAGGCGCTCCCGCGTGGTCGGCTCGCCGCCTCCCTGACGGGCCGTGCGCCGGTCCTCCCTGCGGAAGGAGGCGGTGACCGCCCAGAAGGCCGCCGCCACCACCGGGCGGAACACGCCCCGGCCGCGCACGTCGAGCACGGCCTCCACCGCCCAGCGGCCGTCGGCGGAGACCGAAGGGGACAGCCAGGCGCTGACCCGGGCCAGGGAGTGGGTGGCCCGCACCCGGGCGGGAGGGGTGTCCCGGCCCCGCGCGAGGGCCTCGTACCAGGCGCCCGTGTCCACCTCCAGGGTGCCCTCGGCCGACCGCAGCCAGGCGCCGCGTCCGGGCAGCCGCACCCGCGCGTTCCAGGTGAGCAGCCCGGCGGGGGCGTCGTGGGTGACGGTCCCCCACGTCACGGGGGCCTCCTGCGTGCCGACGGTGTCGGGCATCGCGAACTCGGCCGAGGTGGTGCCCGCCTCGTCCCAGGAGGTGAGGGTCACGCCCGTGCCGCTCCAGCCCTTCTCCTCGTCGTCGGCGGGGTCCACGGGGACGCCCTCGGGGGACAGTTCGGCGATGAGGTAGTGGCTGCGGGGGGCGAGGTGGCGCCCCCGCTGCAGCTGGAGGGAGGGTTCGCTGGCGGCCACGGCCAGCTCGTCGGCCTCGGCCGGTGTGTCGGCGCCGCCCCCGCGCAGCTCCTCGGCGGCGCGGCGCTGCTCCTCGCGCAACCGCTCGGCCTCCTCGCCGTCGAGCAGCCCGAGTTCGTCGGCCCGCCGGTCCAGGCGGGCCCGGGTCGGCGCGTCGGGGGCCAGCAGCCAGCCCCGGCCGTCGAAACGGCAGCTGCGCGCGACCTCGTGCAGGGCGGCGACGATGCGCTCGACCACCTCCCTGTCCACTGCGGTGATGTCGAAGGTGTGGCTCAGGCGCGGCACGGCGTCTCCGGGGTCGTGGTGCGGTTCACGTCTGCGCGGCGGCCAGGGAGCCGCGCCTACGCGTGCCAGCGTACGCACCCGCGGCGCCCGCCGGGGCCCGCGGACCGGTCCGGAAGGCCGCGGGGCCCGCGCGCCGGCTCCCCGGAGCGGAGACCGGTCGTCGGACGCGTCGCCGCGGGTTGTCCACAACCGCGATCGAACGCTTGTGCGCCCCTTCGCCGTCTCGGCACAATGGCGGGCATGACCAGGTACGTCGCGCTGCTGCGCGGAATCAATCTCGGCGCGCACCGCCGCGTCGCCATGGCCGACCTGCGCTCCCTGCTCGCCGGGCTCGGCTACGGCGACGTGGCCACCCACCTCCGGAGCGGCAACGCGGTGTTCAGCGCCGAGGGGACGCGACCCGACGCCGTGGCCCGGCGGGTGCGGGAGGCCGTCGACGCCGAACTCGGGCTCGACGTGCCGACCGTGGTGCGCACCGCCGGGCAGATGCGCGCCGCGGTGCAGGCCAATCCCCTCCCCGTCCCCGACCCCGCCAAGTTCCTCGTCCTGTTCTGCTCCGGCGCCGTGGACGCCGCCGCACTGGCCGCGCTCGACCCGTCCGCCCACCCGCGCGAGCGCCTGGCGGTGGTGGGCGAGCAGGTCTACACCCACCACGAGCTGGGGCTCAGACACGCCAGACTCCCCGACCTCGTGGCCCGGCACGTCGACGGGACGGTGACGGGCCGCAACTGGCGCACGGTGCTGCGCCTGCTGGAGATGGCCGAGGGCTGAACCGGGGACCCACGGCCGTGCGCGTCCGAAGACCCGGCGCACTCGGCGCCCGCACGCAGGGCCGTGACCCCGTCCGCGGGGACCGTGTACGCGTCCGGTGGTCGGAAGCGGTTGTCCACGGGCGGCCCCGGTCCCGGTACGGAGGGCGGTGCCCGTGGGAACGCGAGGCCGTGGACAGGGCCCGGCACTGTCCGAGAGGAGTCCTCGGCGGCGTGTGCCCGCCGCCGCGACCGAGTGAAGGGGTGGTGCCCGTGCCGATGCGGTGGACCGTGATCCTGCGAGATCTGGCGGACACGGCGCGGCCGATCCGGCCCGAGGACTGCCACGGACTGCTCAACCGCTGGTGGCCCCAGTCCCCGGAGGAGCACGCCGCCGCCAAGCGGTGGGCCATGAACGGGTGGCCCTCGCCCCTGGGCGACCGTCTGCACCACTGGACGCTCACCTGGCTGGACGACGACATCCCGCCCCCGCTCGCACCGGAGGAGCTGGTCGGCGACCCCCAGCGCATCGGCGACCACCTGCTGGTGCCCCTCTCGGTCACCCGCACCTTCGACCGCACCTACGGCCAGATGCTCACCGAGCCGCGCGGCCCGTCCGCGGTGCGCTCGGCCGAGGTGCGCAGCCGCACCCCCGTCGTCATGACCACGCGCGACGCCGCCGGTGAGCGTATTCCGCACATCTGGCCCACCCCGCGGCGCCTCTTCGGCGCGGTGCACCGTTCGGGAGGCGGGATCGTCGGCGGCAGCGGGGCCGTGGGCGCGGTGGCCCGGTTCGCGCCGCCCGCCCTGGCCGAGCCCTGGCTGGAGCTGGTGTTCGGCGGGCTGGCCCGGGTGCGCCGCGAGCCCCTGCCCGGCGAGGAGGTGCGGCTGGCCGAGCACCAGCACGCCGACAACCGCACCGTGCTCGGCTGGCACGGAGGGCTGCGGCTGGACCTGGCCGGGGGCGAGCGCCGCCACGCCGACGCCTTCGCCACCCTCCTGGAACTGCTGGAGCTGACCGGAGCGGGCAAGTACACCGCCCAGGGCTTCGGCTCCGTGCGGGTGGACACGGTGACCAGCGACCAGCCGTCCGCCCGGGTGCCCGCCCAGCGCCCCCGGCGGACCCCGCACCGGGTGCCCAGGCGCGCCCGCCTGGGTGAGCCCCGGGCGCACGCCGTCGCCGAGGAGGAGTTCGGGGGCGCCCTGTTCGACTGACGTCCACAGGAGCATCCCCGCCGGTCGGGGCCGGTGACCGCACCGGCGCCCGGTCCGGTCGCCGGCTCCCGCCCCGTGGACGGGGGCGGGAGCCGGCGGCGTGCGCTCACGGCGAGGGGGCGCGCTCCCGCCCGGCCCGGTCCGCGCCCCGGTCGCGCAGGGCGCGGGCCAGGCCGCGCAGGTGCGGCACGAGGTCCTGGGGGGTGAGCGGCGCGCCGCTCGCGGCGGCGGGGACGGACGCGTCGCGCCCTGGCGGCGCGATCGTCTCGGACGTGTGCGGTGCCATCGGGGAACCTTCCGTACCGGGGCGGTGTGCACTCAGCTCTCTCGGACAGCGCCGCGTTCCCGGGGTGCTCTCTCGGACAGCGCCGCGCGCCCGGGCGGAGGGACCCGCGGGAGGAGGCCCCCGGGCCCGGGCCGGACGGCGCGGCGTCCCGGGAGCGGGTGCGTCGTGCCGGGGCGGGGCGCGGCCCCGCGGACCCGGACTGGTATCGCTTGGTATCCGGTGCGTCGTGCGGCACCGTCCGAGAGAGGTGAGCAGGCGCCGCACGGCGGCGCCGCGTTCCCGCACGTCCCGCCGATGGAGGAGCCCGACACGGTGACCTTCGCCCCCGAGCAGCACCGGCCCCCCGGTGCCCCGACGCGCCCGGGGGGAACGCCGTCCAGCGGTGTGGTGGTCGGTGTCGACCTGCGCGGCATCCAGGCCTACGTCTACAGCGGTCGGCGCATCCTGGACGCGGTGGGGCGCGCCGCCCTCGTCGCGGAGCTGACCGACACCTCCGACACCGAGCACGGGATCGCCGACCTCGTGCCGCCGGACTGCGCGGTGCTGCGCGACGCCGGAGGGGCGCTCACCGCGGTCTTCCCCGACACGGCCTCGGCGCGCGGGTTCACCGCCCGCTACACCCGCAGGCTGCGCGACCGCGCCGGTGAACTGACCCCCGTGGTGGCGCACGTGGCCTACGGTCCCGGGGCCGGGGGCCCGGGCGGTGCCGCGCCGGAGCGCACGGGCGCGACCGGGGCCCCGGGGGCCGACCGCGCGCCGGACGCCGACACGGCGGCGGCCGCCGGGGTGGACGAGGCGCTGGCCCTGCTCCCGGCACGGCTGCGGGAGGCGCGGCGGCACATGTCGGCCCTGCACACCCCCGCCCACGGGTACGGGATCACCGCCGTGTGCTCGGTCAGCGGCGGCCCCGCCGAGTCGGTGGACAGCAGCCGCGCCCAGGACGACCACCCCGACGTGCACGAGAGGGTGGCCGCCGACGTCGCCCGGGCCCGGGGGATCGGCCGCCGCTGGCACCGCGCCCACAGCCGCGACTGGCTGGCCGACGCCGTCACCGCCGACGGAGCCCCCGCCCTGACGCTGCCGATGGAGGTGGACCGCCTGGGCCGCGACCACGGCGGCCTCAGCCGCGTCGCGGTCGTCCACATCGACGTCAACGGCCTGGGCGCGCTCCTGGGCGAGTACCGCGAACGCGCGGGTGACCCTGCCGTGCCCGGTTCGGGCGCCTTCGCCCAGCGCCGCCTGTCCACCCGCATCGCCGGACTCACCGAGGGGCTGGCCCGCGTCCTGGTGCGCGCGGTGGCGGCCACCGTCCACGCCGGACCCGGCCGGCGCCCCCTCATCCCGGGCACCGGCGCCGCCGCGCCGATCACCCTGCACCACGAGCCGCCCGGACCCGTGTCCCTGCCGGTCCGCCCCGTCGTGGTCGCCGGAGACGACCTGACCGTGCTGTGCGACGCCCGGCTCGCCCTCAGCCTGGTGCGCTACGCCCTCGACTGGCTGGACGCCGACCCCGAGCGCGTCGGCGACGACCGCGACCCCCGGGTGGGACTGCACCGCGCGCTCGCCGAGGCCCACGGCGACCGCCCCGGCGGCGGACGCACCGTGGTCGCGCCGGGCGGCGCGGCGCACACCACGTTCGTGCCCACGGTCGGGGTGGGCGTGGCCGTGCAGCCGGTGGGCGCCCCGCTGTCGCTGGGCTACGACCTGTGCGAGGCGATGTGCCGCCGCGCCAAACAGCACCGCCTCCAGGCCGCAGAAGCCGACCCCGGAGCGGGCGACGAGCACGCCGTGGCCTGGACGACGCGCCTCGACGGCGTCGGACGGGTGCTGCGCCGCCTGGACCGGGCCCGCGGGGCGCCCGTGCCGCGCACCGCCCAGCCCCTGACCGGAACCGGGTTCGCCCGCTTCCTGGACCGGTACCTGTCCGCGACCGCCCCGGGCAGCCTGCTCGCCGACGGGGACACCCGACAGCGGGGCTGGCTGGTCTCCTCGCTGGCCCCCCTGCTGGAGTCGGGCGCCGACCCGGGGCCCGAACTCGCCCGCCGCGCCCACGCGACGGGCGGGCCCGTCGACCTGCCCCGCGACTGGACGCCCGGCGGCCTGCTCGACGCGGTCGAGGTGATGGACCTGCACCTGGACCCCGGGCTGGCGGCGGCCCTCGACCCCCACCGCCCCCAGCGGCGGGCGGGGAGCCAGGGCCCGCGTACCGGGGCGGCCCGTCCGCGGGGCGCGTTCCGGTGAGCCTCCCGGACCGCCTCACCGTGCACCTGGCCTCCCCCGCCCTGTTCGCCGGCGCCAGCGCGGACGGCACGGGCGCCGACACCGACGTGGTCACCGACGAGCACGGCCTGCCCTACCTGCCCCGCCACCGCCTCGCCGCGCGGCTGCGCGCCGGCGCGGTCAGCGCCCTGGCGGTGGCGCCCGGCCTGGCCGGGGCCTGCGACGAGGTCTTCGGCCGCGGGGGTTCGCACGGCGCGGACCGGATGCTGCGGCTGGGACACGCCGTCCTGGGCGACGGGGTGCGCGCCGCGGTCGCCCGCGCGCTCGCCGGTCGGGCCGAGCCGTTGCGCTCCACCCTGCGCCGCGCGGTCACCGACGCCTACACGACCCTGGAGTCGGGCATCGCGGTGGGTCCGGACGGCGCGCCCGAGCCGGGCCGCCTGCGCACGCACCGGGCGCTCCTGCCGGGCCTGACCCTCACCGCCGCGCTGACCTGGGCCTCCCCGCCGGGGGAGGAGCACTGGCGGCTGCTGGCCCGCTCCTGCCTGGCCACCACCCGCATCGGGTCCAGGGGCACGCGCGGCCGGGGCCGGGTGGACGTGCGCCTGGCCGGGGCCGGGGGAGGCGACCCGCACGAGGTGACCCTGGGCCTGGCCGCGCCCGTGAACGGCGGCCGGGAACGGGAAGGTACACCCCCATGAGACTCCGTTCCCCCGGCACGGCGACGCCCGGCCCCACCGCCCCTCCGGCGGGGAACACCGTCGCGGGCGCGGATCCGGTGCCGGCGCGGACGCCACGGCGCGGCACCGGACCGCACCGGGACACGGAGGCGGGCACGTGAGCGGGCTCGCGGTGAGCGGCTACCTTCCGCTGCGCTACGTCCTGACCGGCACCCTCGCCGTGCGCACCTCCTTCGACCCGCTGCGCGTGGACTCCGAGCACTCCGTCAGCGGCCGCGCCCAGCGCGGCATGCTCGCCGCCGCGCTGCGGCGCGCCGGCCTCGACCGCGAACTCCACGACTGGGTGGTCCGCGGCGAACAGGTCCGCTTCGCCCCCGCCCACCCCCTTCTGGAAACCGGGGCCGCCCACCCCGCCCCCGCCCACCTGTACACGCCGGGCAAGGACGGCGACACCACCGTCGACGCCTTCGGCCCCACCGACCCGGCCACGCCCTACCGCGCGGTCCGCGACCCCCTCACCCCGGACCGCTCCCTGCGCGCCGCCGTACGCACCACCGCCGAGCAGTACCTCGGCCGCCCCCGCACCGGCGACGCGCCCCGGGGCGTGCCCTTCCTCACCACCAGCATCGACCCCGGCCAGGTCTTCGAGGCCCGCTGGCAGCTGCGCGCCCCCGACCGCGCCGCCCTGCGCGAGCTCGCCGAACGCCTCGTCGCCTTCCTGGCCCGGGCCGACGGCACCCTCACCCTCGGCTCCGGGGGCACCCGGGCCCACGGCGGCGTCCGCGTGGCACCCGCCGACCCCGACCGCCTCCTGTCACCCGACCGCGTCGAACCCTCGGGCCCCCGCTCCTGGGCCGCCGGGTCCCCCTTCGACCTGCTCCTGCTCTCCCCGGCGCTGCTGGTGGGCGACGACGGCCAGTACCGCCCGGCGCACCTGGTGCCCGCCGTGCTCGACCTCCTGGCCCGGCGCCTGCCCGGCGCCCGGGCGCGCGTCCTCGCCGACCACGCCGAGGCCGGGCTCGTCGGCGCCTACCACCGCGGCTACCACGGCCCCATGGCCCAGCGCTGGGCCGCCCGCCCCGGTGCTGTGGTCCGCCTGGTCCTGGACCGCGACCTGGACACCGAGCGGGTCCGCGACCTGGAGGCGCACCCCCTGGGCGAACGGGTCGTGGACGGCCACGGCCAGTTCACCCTGCTCCACCCGCCCCCTCCCGGCCCCGAACCCCTCGCCCCGCTGGCCGAACCCCTCGCGTGCCGCCCGCCGGGCACCGTCGCCCTCCCCGACGGCCGCGCCGTCCCCGCCGCGGCGCCCCTCCCCGAGGAGGACGACCAGCTGCGCGCCCTGTACGACGCGCTCCTGTGGAACGCCGCCGTCCAGCCCGTCCGCGACCACGCCCGTGCCCTGGCCCGCGGCTCCGCCCGCCTGCTAGCCCCGCTCACCCCCGGCCTGTCGGGCCGCCTGCGCGAGGTCGCCGCCTACCCCCACTCCACCCCCGAGGACGCCCTGGCCGCCCTCGAACGCACCGTCCGCGGCCGCGCCCCCGGCCACACGGGCACGGCGGGCGCCCACAAGGTCCTGCACGACCGGGCCGCCCGCGCCTTGGACCGGGCCCGCCTGGTCCGTCCGGGCCACGACCACCCCGTCAGCGTCCGGTCCTGGCTGGCGGACCTGTCCGGCGGAGCCGAGGCATGGTGGAGGGACAACCGGCCCCACCCCGTGCACAGCCCCGCCTACACCCGGGCCGTCTCCGCCGTGGACCTCTCCCTGCCCGACGGCCTGCCCCCCGGCGGCCAAGGCCTGTCCGCCCGCGCCCGTGACTGGGAGCGCCGCGCCGCCGCACGCCTCTCCCTGGTCCTGGTCTCCTCCTGGCTGGCCGAGGCCGCCCGCCCGCCGCGCGCCGAGCAGGACGGGGGACGACCCGGCGGGGGAGGCCCCGGGTGAGCGGCGAGCCAGCCCCGCCCGGGCTGCTGTGGGAGGTCACCCTGCGGCTGTGCCTGCTCTCCGACACCCACGTCGGGGCGGCCCGGGCCAGGCCCCGCCACGCCACCGGAAACGACGTGGACCTGCACGTGGACCGCGATCCGCTCACCGGCGCGCCCCGCCTGCGCGCCACCACCCTGGCCGGGCTGCTGCGCCACGAACTCGCGGCCCGCACGGGCGACCCCGACGACGTCCGCGCCCTCACCGGATCGGCGGAGTCCGAGGCCGCGCCGGGCGGGGAGGGGGCCGCCGCGAGCGCGCTGGACGTGGACGACGCCCGCGCCGAACTCCCCGAGGACACCGCCGTCGCGGTCCGCACCGGCACCCGGGTGGACCCGGCCGCAAGCACCGTCCGGCCGGGCCGAACATGGCGATGGGAGATCCTGCCCGCGGGCACCGTTTTCACCGCCCACCTGCGCCTGCACGTCCCCGCGCCGGCCGACGAGGCCCGCCTGCTCACCCTGCTGCTCCTGGCCTGCGACGGGCTCTCCGGCCCCGACGGGTCCGGGCCCGGCGTCCGCGTGGGCGCGCGCACCGGCCGCGGCTACGGCGCTGTCCGCGCCACCCACTGGTCGGCGCGCCGCCACGACCTCACCGACGAGCGCGGCTGGTTCGCCTACCACGCGCGCTCCTGGGCCCGGCGCTGGGAGGAGGGCGCCGACGCGCTCGCCGACGCCCCCGCCGACCTGGCCACCGCCCTGACCGAGGCCCTGCGCGCCTGCGGGCGCGGGGCCACCGCCGCGCACGCGCTCGCCCGTGCGCACCGGCCCGACCGCCGCCACCGCACCGAACTCCACCTGACCCTGGCCGTCGCCGAGCAGCCCGACCCCACCGCCCCGCCGCCGCGCGAACCCAGGCCCGGCCTGCTCATGGTCGGCGACGTCCCCGCCCCCGAACGCCTGGGCGAGGCGGACCGGGCGCACCGCCACCGCCCCGCCGTCACCGATCCGGACAAGGCCGCCGTCCAGCCCGCCCCGGTCCTGGGCGACACCGCGCTGTTCGCCCTGTTCAAGAGGGTCGGCGGCCGACTGGTCCGGGACGCGGCCGAACACCTGGGCGCCGGGCCGGACCGGTGGCGCGACTGGCACGACCACTGGTGGGGCGCCGACACCGACCGGCGCGGCCTCCCGCGCCCCGCCCGGATCCGGCTGCGCACCGTCCCCGTGCTCACCGGCGGAGCACCCCTGACCGCCACCCGGCTGACCGTGGACTCCCTCTTCGGCGACGCCGTGGACGGCCGCCTGTTCACCACCGACCTGCACTGCGGCGGCAGCGCCGAGGCGGTCCTGGACGTGCGCGAGCCCGACGACGCCGTCCGCGGCCTGCTCGCCCTCCTCGTGCGGGAGCTGGCCACGGTACCCTTCGACACCCTCGGCGCGGGCGCCGGAACCGGGAACGGGCGCCTGACCGCCACCCGCGCCCTCCTGACCACCCACCCCCCGGGCGGGGGGCCGCCGGACACGGTGGACCTGATCACCGCCCTGTTCACACCCGACAGCGACGACGCGGCCACCGCCCGCGGCTGGCTGGCCGCCCTGCGCGCCGCGCTCGCCCCCGCGCCCACGACGGAGGAGCCCCGGTGAACCACGAGCCCCCGCGCCCGCACGGCCTGGCCGTGCGCCGCCTGACCGCCGCGCAGGTCGACGGAGTCCTCGACGACGTCTTCGTCCGCGGTCTCCGCTGCCGCCTGCTCGACACCGGCGTTCCGGGCGTGCCCGGCGCACCGGACCGGCCGCAGTGGCTGCTCGCCGAACTCGGCGACGGCCGCGTCACCGGCGCCTGCCCGGGAGCGCGGTGGCACCGCTCGGACCAGCCGCCCACCGCCCACCTGTCGGCCGCGCCCCCGGGCCCCGCCGACCGCTGGCGCGTCCTGGAGGTCCTGGTGTTCGGTGCGCACGCGCAGATCCGGCTCGGGGAGGGCGCCGAGGCCGGGTGGATCAGCGCGGACGCCCCCGGCGACCTCCCCGAGGAGCTGCGCCCGCGTGAGCGCTCCCTCCTCCTCCAGGGCTGGAACGGCCCCTCCTCCAGCCGCGTCCCGGACAGCGCGGGTCCCCTGTCGGTGACGCGGGAGCCCTCCGGCACACAGGCGGTGCTCCCGGTGGCGTGGACCGACTTCTCCGGCCGCCTGCGCCCCGTGCCCGGCGCCGGGACCGCCCTGGAGAGCACGGGCACCTGGCTGACGGTGCGCGAGTACTGGGCGCAGGACCCCGCCACCGGCGCGGTGGGCGTGGCCTTCCACCGGCTCACCGGGATGCGGTCGGGGGTCAAGCCGACCGGACCCGAGTTCGACGCGGGCACCGGCGACGAGATCCGGCGCGGGGGACGGCCGTGGTGAGCCCCGGTGCGTGCGGCGGCGCACCGCGCCCGCGGGCGGGACGGTTCCACGCCACCGCGCCCTACGGCCTGGTCAGGATCGCCGACACCCCCGTGCCCGCCGCCGACCTGCACGGCGGTCTCCCCACCGACGATCTGCTGCGCAGCCACGACCGCACCGTGGCGGGCACCCACTCGGGGTGGATCGACCTGACCCTGACCACGCTCACCCCCACCTTCGTGGGCCAGACCCTCGAACGCGGACGCGTGAACGCCTCCACCCGCTTCCCGCACGGCGACCGCCACCTGCCCGCCGTTCCCGGCTCGACCCTGCGCGGCCTGGTCCGCAACACCGTGCGCATGCTCACCAGCGGCGAGACCGGCCCGGTCAACACCCCGATGCTGTTCTTCCGCGCGCCCGTGCGCATCGACCCCGACAGCGCCGACAGCGCCCTGTCCGCGCGCGCCCGCAGGGTCATGGCCCACCAGCACTCCCAGTACCGCAGGCGCCGGTCCGGGCTGCGCACCAAGCAGGGGTTCCTGTTCCACTCGCCGCCCGACGGGCGCTGGTACGTGGTCGAGGTCCCCGCCACCGCCCTGTCGGGCGAGCCCGGCCAGGCGCTCAAGGTGCCCTTCACGGTCCTGCGCGAGAGCCTGCGCACCTGGGACTTCGGCGTGGACGACTTCCCCGACCCGCCCAGGAGCACCGCCTACGTCCCCACCACCCACGAACAGCACGGACGCCTCCAGTACCGGTGGGTGCACGCCGTCCACCTGCCCGGGGAACGGCGCGTGGCCGCCGTCGCACCCACCGGGGAGGAGGCCCGCGCCTACCTGGACGCCCGCGCCGGGGGCACCCGCGGCCCGGGCGGGGGAGGGGTGGTACGGGCCCTGGTGGTCCTGACCGGGGTCGCCGCGGGCGAGCGCCGCAACGCCTACCTCTTCCCCCGGCCCGCCGACCTGGGCGCACGACTGCCCGTCCCGGACGCCATGGTGGAGCTGTTCGAGTCGGCCGAGCAGGTCACCGGCTACCAGCGCGCCGCCTTCCCCGACACCCTGGGCACGGGCGCGGCCGACCCCGTGCGCGAACCGGTCGCCGGGACCGGCGGAGGGGGCCTGCCCCGGCGCGGGCTCGAACCGGTCTGGTTCGACCTCGACGCGTCCGGGGCGGTGGTCTCCTTCGGCCGCTCCGGCGGCTACCGCATCGCCGTCAGCGACGACAACCCGGTCCGCCGGGCCCTGCCCGCGCCCGTCCTGGGCCCCCAGCACGGCGACCCGGAGAGGGCCGCCCGGGCGGGACGCACGGTGGACGTGTGCCGGGCCCTGTTCGGCGACACCGACACCTTCGCGGGCGAGGCGGGGGCGTCCAAGGGCCGGGTGTCCTTCGGCAGCGCGCTGAGCACCGACCCCGACCCGGACTACCCCGACGGCGCGGCCCTGCGCGTGCAACTGCTCTCGCCCCAGCGCGGCTGCTTCGCCAACTACCTGCTCCAGGGGCCCGACGCCGCCTCGGGGGACCGGCCCGACATCATCACGTGGTCGCACGAGGGCCTGGTGCGGCTGGGCGGGTACAAGGTGTACCTGCACCGGCACCGCGCCGCCCCGGGTGGACCGGTGCGCTACGACGCCCGAACCCAGGAGGAGCTGGGGCTGACGGTGCTGGCGCCGGGGTCCCGGCCCGAACCGCCCCGCGACACCCAGCGCGACGTCGTCCCCCTCCGCGACGGTCTCACCTTTCGTTCACGCATCACCTTCACCAACCTCACCGACGGCGAACTCGGTGCGCTACTGCGCGCCCTGCTGCTGGACAACCCCGTGGACGGGGGCGACCCCGCCGACCCCGAGCACGCGCACAAGATCGGCATGGGCAAGTCGCTGGGCATGGGCAGCGTCCACCTGCGCCCGGAGCTGTACCTGGTGGACCGGCGCGCCCGCGCGCTGTCCCTGGACCCGGGCGCCGGGGTCGTGCGCGCCGGGCGGGAGCGGGTCCGGGGGTTCCTGGACGCGTTCGGCGCCGCCCTGGCGGCCAGGCGCCTGCCGGGCGAGCCGGCGCCCGGGCGCTGGCGGGAGGTGGACCAGGCGGTGGACGTGTGCCTGGCCAGCCGGTGGCGCGGCCGCCTGCCCTGGGAGGCGACCGCGGTGATGTCGCTGCGCGAGTTCGCCGAGTACCCGGTGCTGCCCCCGCTCACCCGGCGGTTCCGCGGCGCAGAAAGGCCCGGAGCCGGGTGAGGCACCGCGCGGAGGCGCGCCCGTGGCCGCCCCGTCCGTCCTCTTCGCGGGGGCCGCCGGGTGAGCGCGTCCCCTCACGGGCGTCCGTCGACGGCGTCGGCCAGCGCCTCCAGCAGGTCCGCGCGCAGGTCGGGGTCCTCCTGGGCCCCCGACCACAGCGCCGGGGCGGGCTCCTGCTCCAGCAGCGCGCACAGCAGGGCGTCGAGCGCGCCCGGGGGGTCGGCCTCGAACTCCTCCCGTGCCTCCTGGGCCCGCGCCGTCAGCTCCCGGGCGGTGCGCTCCAGCCAGGCGCGCTCCGACGCGTCCAGCACCTCGCGGCGGCACGAGGCGTCCCCCTCGGGTTCGGGGGCGTCGGGGACGGGGGAGTAGGGCGCGCTGCGCGCCCGCCCCCGCGCCCGCTGCACCAGCCGGAAGTGGAGGGGCATGTCCACCGCCATCCGGCCCAGCACGCCGGTGAGCCTGCGGGCGACGTCCTCGCCGCTCATGCCGGGCAGCAGGCCGCGCAGCAGCAGGCGGCGCCGCTGGTCGGGGGTGCGTCCCGCGTCCGCGTCGCGCCCGGAGGCCAGTTCGGCCAGCTTGCGCAGCAGGTAGTCGCCGGTGCCGGTGGAGACCATGGGCGGTTCCCCGGACGCGGTCAGCGCGCGTCCGCGCAGGTCGGCGACGGGCACGGCGCTGCCGTCCTCGGTGAAGGAGACCGCCTCGCCCGGGTGCACGTCCTCGGGCAGGTCGGCGGCGGGGTTGCCCCAGCCCGCGGTGAGCACCAGCATGGCCAACGCCTCCTGGTCGACCACGTCCGCGGCGACCCGGGCCACGTCGCGGCGCTGCGCCCAGCGGCGCGGGCGCTCGGAGAACGCGCAGCGCACCCGGCCGTCGGAGGAGGCCTGCGGGTATACGCGGCGCAGGTTCTTGTAGGAGCGGTCGCGGCGCACGTCGTCCAGGGCGTCGCGCAGCCGGTGCGCGGCGGTGCGGTCGACGGCGGTGCCGTCGGGCACGGCGCGGCGCATGCGCACGGCGACGACGCCCTCGGGGTCGCCTCCGTGCACCGGGCACGGGCAGTGCTCGGCGCACAGGTCGACATAGTCGCCGAACTGTTCGGAGTGACCCGAGCAGCCCTGCGCGGTTCCGTCCGCGGAGCACGGCCCGCACCCCAGGACGCGCGTGAAGGCGCGCAGGAAGGCGGCGGAGCCGAACAACTCCCAGGCGGAGCAGTGGTGCGTGCTCACGAACTCTTCTCCCCGGTGGTCCGGGGCCGGGACGCTTCCCCAGCCCTCCGGGAAAGCGCGTGAGAGAACGCGAGACCTCAGGTGACACCCCCGCGTCAACGGGAGGTCACCTACCAAATTAGGCCCGCCGAGAGGGAAATGTCAATTGTCGGACCCCTGTGCCAAGCAGTGTGAATTCCTATAAACGTGTACAAAATGGATACCAGTAACAATGGGCTCAGTATTCACGGGTTTTTCGGTCCGGAGCCTTCTCCGGAGGGTCCGCGCTGTGTCCGAGAGACTGCGGTGAGGGCGCGGCGCCGCCGGACCCGGCGGTCAGTCCGGCCGACGGGGAAGCGAGAGGAACGGAGGTCGCCGGATGCGGGTGGTCAACCTGACGCCGCATGTGGTGACAGTCGTGGACGAGAGGTCGCGCGTCATCCGGCGCTGGCCCAGGTGCGCCCGACCGGCCCGGGTGGAGGCGGTCCGCGTCCCCGTGGGCCTGGAGGTCGCCGGGGTCCCGCTGATGGCCGAGGAGCGCACCCGGGCCGACCTCCCCGAACCGCAGGAGGGCGTGTGGTTCATCGTCTCCTCCGTGGTCGTCTCCGCGCACCCCGAACGCCGCGACCTTCTGGTCCCCTCCGACCTCGTGCGCGACGGCAGCGGCGTGGTCACCGCCTGCCGGTCCTTCGTCGTCAGCGGCGCCCCGGTGCGGCTCGGCCCCCGTCCACGGGACACGGGGGCGGTGCCCGAGGAGGCGGTGGGCGCCTAGGAGCGTCACCGGTGTGACGCGAGGGCCCCTGACCCGCGACCGGCGCGAAGCGGCGCCGCCGGCCCCGGGCGCTGGAGAAACGGAGTCCCACCGCATAGCGTGGTCGTCCGACGCCCCCTTCCGGAAAACAGGACGCCGTGGACAGCCCCCGTGCCGCCGTCGTGCTCGTCGGACAGAACCCCACCCCCGCGCTGCTGTCCTCGCTCACCCTGCGCGCCGACCACCTGGCCCTGGTCGCCAGCGACGGGACCCGGCCGCTGGCCCGGCGCGTCGCCGCCGCCGTGGAGCGCCTGGCCCGCCCCGAGTCGGTGAGCGTGGTGAGCGTGGGGCCCGACCCGCACGACTTCGGCCCGGTCACCGACACCCTGGCCGCCCTGCACCGCGCCAACGGCGGCCAGCCCTGGTACCTGGACTACACCGGCGGCACCAAGGTGATGAGCGTGGCCGCGGCCCTGCTGCACGAGCGGGTCCTGCCGACGGACCGGCACCCCGGCTCCCGCCGCTGGCGCCACTACCTGGACGCGGTCAACGACCGGCTGCGCACCGCCGACGGCTCCCACCCGGGGCGCCCGCTGGTCAGCGACGGCGTCGACCTGCGCACCCTCGCCGCGATCCACGGCGCCCACTGGCTGGAGGACCGCGACCCCGAACCCGTGCGCCTCTTCGTCCAGGGCGGACGCCAGGCCCTCCAGGCGCGCTTCCCCGACTTGTCCCCGGCCGTGCGGCGCGGCGTCGTCGCCGAGGGCCGGGTCCTGTCCCACCTGCTGCGCCACACGCGCCGCCGGTCCGACACCGAGGTCGTCGGGGCCCGCCAGGTCGCCGACCCCCGCCACCCCGGGGGTTCGGTCGCCGACTTCGACGCCGTCCTGCGCCACCGCCACCGCGTGCTGTGCGTGGAGGCCAAGACCCGCCCCGAGGACGTCGTCGCCCGGGCCGGGTGGACGGTGGCCAAGGCCCGCCGGGTCTTCGGCACCGCTGTCCAGGTGCTGTTCGTCCACTCCGGGCCCGCGGTCCCCGGGCTGCGCGAACGCGTCACCGCCTACAACCCCGCCCTGGCCGCCCGCAGCGTGCACGTGTGGAGCCTGGAGGACCTGCTGTCCCGGCTGACGTCGTTCGAGGACATCCGCGGCGCGTTCTTCCCGGGGCTGGCCTCCTCCGACACGGACGCGGCCCCGAGGCCGGTCCGCGCGTCCGACCCGGACCGGGGAACCGGCCCGACGCCGGGAGCCGGTCCGAACCGAGCCCCGGGCCCCGGCCGCCGCCCCGCGCCGCCGGAGGCCCCCGGGCCCCCGCCGCCCGGGTCCCACCCCGGGCCGAAGGACGGACCCGTCCTGGTCACCTCCCTGGGCGGCAGCCGCCTGGGCACCCTCACCGCGGTGCACGCCCACCGCCCCGCCCGCACCCTGGTCCTGCCCTCCAGGCAGAGCGTGCGCGACCGGATGCGCGACTCCGCCGCCCGGACCCTGCACGCCGTCGAGCACCCCGGGGCCCCGCCCGCAGACGCCGCCCTGCTCAGGGAGGCCGGGTACCGCGACCGGGTCCGCTTCACCTCCGACCCCGTGGACGGTTCCGACGCCGACGCGGTCGCCGCCGTCGCCCAGGACTGGATCGTCCGCGAACAGCGGGCCGACCCGCCGCCCCCGGTCGTCGCCGACATCACGACCGGAACCAAGGCGATGAGCCTGGGACTGGCCCTGGCCGCCCGCCGCACGGGCGCCTGCGCCGCCTACCAGCTGGCGCGCAGGCGGACCGTGGTCTGCCTGACCCACGGCGAACTGCCACTGCGGGGCCGCGCCAGCGTCGACTGGCACCTGGTCCTGCCCGGGTACACGCCGCTGCCCGGCGCGGAGGACGGGGACGGCTCCCTGACCGGGAACGCCTGCCGGGCGGCCCGCACCCAGGTGGACACCGTCCTGCTCGACGCCGCCCGCGCCGCCCTCGTGCGCGCGGCCAGCGGCCCGGTCCGGGTGTGGATGGACGCCTCCCTCACCGACCCCGAGGAGTGCCTGACCGCCCAGGAGCGGCCCAGCCTGGTGCTCACCTTCGACGACCGCGCGGTGGGCCTGACCGCGCCCGGCTGGCTGCGGCGACGCGGCCCCGGCGGGCAGGCGCGCGAGGTGGGCCGGGGCGCGTGGGCGCAGAGCGTGTTCGCCGCCACCGCCCACCTCGGCACCCGCTGCGACGTGGCCGGAACGGTGGTCGCCCTGACCCGGCCGGGAGGCGACGTCAGCCGCGCGGTCGAACTCGTGGACTGGATCACCCACGCCGACCCGTCACCGCACGGCGGGCCCGGGCGGATCGCCTTCGGCGACCCCCTGCGCCCCCTCGTGGCGGTCGCCTCCCCCGACGCCCTGCCCGCGCTGCTCGACACCGACGTCAGCCTGCTCTGACCCGCCCCGGACACCGTCCCGGCCACTCGTCCTGACCGTCTTTTTGCACGTCGGCGGACCCGTACCGGAGGTTGCGCGCACCCTCGCCGGGCAGGATGGGAGGGCAGGCGGACCGGGACGCGGGAACGGAGTCGGCGGTGCGGTGCGGGGTGGGTGCCCCCGGGCTCGGTGGGCTCATGGCGGTGGTGCTGGCCGCGGCCTGCTCTCCTGCCGCCCACGACCCCTTCCCCGGCCAGGACGTCGCCTGGCGGCCCTGCCACGAGAGCGGGCGGACCACCGAACCCTCCGAGCGGCGAACCGCGCCCACCGCACGCGCCACCGGCCCCGCCGACCGCGACACCGAAGCGGAGTGGCTGGAGAGCCTGGAGTGCGGCACGGTCACGGTCCCCCTGGACCACGACGAGCCCGGCGGCGGGACCCTCGACATCGCCCTGGTCCGCGCGCCCGCCAGCGGCCCGCCGCAGGAGCGCCTGGGCTCCCTGGTCGTCAACCCGGGCGGCCCCGGCGCCTCCGGGGTCCGGGCCCTGGACTCGCCCCTGTTCGGCGACGACGTCCGCGCCGCCTTCGACATCGTCTCCTTCGACCCGCGCGGCGTCGGGGACAGCGGCGGCTTCGCCTGCGGGGACCGGTACGCCCTGGTCGAGGCGCGCCAGGACGTGGCCGGGACCGACCCCGGAGACCTGGGCGCCGCCGAACTCCAACCCATGGAGGACGCCGCCCGCAGGTACGCCCAGGACTGCGCGCGGACAGTGGGGGAGGAGTTCCTGGCCCGCCTCGGCACCGTCCACGTCGCCCGCGACCTCGACATCGTCCGCGACGCCCTGGGCGAGGAACGGCTCAACTTCGTCGGCCGCTCCTACGGCGCCCACCTCGGCGCCCTCTACGCCCACCTGTACCCCGACCGCGTCCGGGCGGCGGTCCTGGACGGCGCCGCGGCGCCGGGCACCTCCAACGCGCGGGCCGCCGTCGAGCAGGTCGCCGCCCTCCAGAACACCTGGAACGCGTTCGTGGCCCACTGCGCCCGCGACGCGGCCTGCCCGTTCGCCGGAGCGGACCGCGCGCCCGGCTCCGGCGGTTCCGGAGCCCTCAGCGAGGCCGACGTCCGGGCGGCCGCGCTCCTGCGCGGCCTCGACCGCGTCCCCGCCGAGGCCGAGGGGATCCCGGTGGACGGGCGCACACTGACGGCCATGGTCGTCATGGAGCTGTACCGCGAGGACGGCTGGGACCTGCTCGCCGACGTGTTCACCGCCCTCGCCTGGGACGACGCCGAGGGGACCGGACTCCACCTCGGGCGGCTCTACGACCGCACCTTCGGCGCGTACGCGCGGGCGGGCTCCGGCGAGGCCGTACCGGGAACGGAGCACCAGGACCCCGGCGCGGTGTTCACCGCCGTGAACTGCGCCGACCGCGCCGACCCGGTGACCGTGGAGGCCTACCGCGACGCCGCCGCCGAGGCGGCCGACCGCGCCCCGCTCTTCGGCCCCGACCCGGTGTGGGACCACCTGCCCTGCGCATACTGGCCCGAGACGGAAGAGGCCCCCGCGGCGACCGCCCCGGACGCGCCCCCGATCGTGGTCGTGGGCGCCGTCGGCGACCCCGCCACCCCCTACGCCTGGGCCGAGGACCTGGCCGAACGGATGGAGACCGCCACCCTGGTCACCTACGAGGGGGCCGGACACACCGTCTACGGCACGGGCCGCAGCCCGTGCGTGGACGAGGCGGTGGACGCCTACCTGCTCACCGGCCGGGTCCCCGAACCCGGGCTCACCTGCCCCGGCCCCCCGGACTGAGGCGCGCGGACCCGGGCCCGGCCCGCGCCCCGTCCGCGACCCCGCCGCGCACCCGAGAACACGCGAGGGCCCCGGGGGACGACGCGTCCCCCGGGGCCCGTACGCCCGTCCGTCCCGGTCAGAGCTCGGCGGCCGCCGCCTCGTCCACCCAGAACACGGTCCGCTCCGCGCCGCGCGCACCGGCCACGGGGGCCTCGTCCACGCTGCCCCCGGCCAGGCCCAGCCGCACGGCCCCGGCCTTGCCCTCGCCCGAGGCCAGCACCCACACCTCTCGTGCCGTGCGGATCGACGGCAGCGTCAGGGTGATCCGCTGCGGCGGGGGCTTGGGCGAGTCGTGCACCGCGGCCACCGACGCCTCGTCCTCGCGCACCCCCGGCAGACCCGGGAAGAGCGAGGCCACGTGCGCGTCCGGGCCCACGCCCAGCAGGCACACGTCGAACACGGGTACCGGCCCCCGGGCCCGCGCGGCCACCGCCAGCTCCCGGCCGTAGCGGGTGGCGGCGTGCTCGACGTGGTCGCCGTCCATCCCGTCGGAGGCGGGCATCGGGTGCACGTTGTGCGCGGGCACCGGAACCGCGTCGATCAGCGCCGCGCACGCCTGGGTCTCGTTGCGCTCGGGGTCCTTGTCCGGCAGGAAGCGCTCGTCACCCCACCACAGGTGCACGTGCGACCAGCTGATCCCGGCCTCCAGGGCGTGGTCGCGCACCGCCTCCAGGGTGCGGATGCCGATCCCGCCGCCGGTCAGCACCAGGTGGAAGTCGCGCTTGTCCGCCTCGGCCTGGACGATCATGTTCACCAGCTTCAACGCGACGCTGTCGGCCAGCGCCCCCGCGTCGGAGTGGCGGACGATCTCCGGTTCGCTCATCCTCGTGCTCCGCTTCCGGAGAGCAGCGGCTCCAGGTGCCGGGCCGCGCTCTCGTAGATCTCGTCGGGGTCCAGACGGCGCAGCTCCTCGGCCAAGGCCCCGGAGGCGGCGCGCCGCGACAGGGCCACCGTCTGGTCGGGCTGGCCGAACCGCGACAGCGTGGCCACCCGGCCGTCCACCCGGGAGAGCGTGATGTCCCCCTGGTCGGTGGTCAGGCGGACCTCGGTCAGGCCGGGGCCGTGCGAGGTCTCGCGGGCCACCGGCACGTCCAGCCGGTCCGACAGCCACGCGGCCAGCAGTTCGGCGCTCGGGTAGTGCGACTCGGCCGTCACACTGGCCGAGGTCACCCACCCGCAGGGCTGGTCCATGGCGCTGGCCAGCAGCGAGCGCCACGGCGTCAGCCGGGTCCAGGTCAGGTCGGTGTCGCCCGGGCTGTAGTGGGACACCCGCTCCAGCAGGTCGCTCACCGGGTCCGGTGCGCGCAGCGCGTCGGTGATCCGGCGCTGGGCCAGGCGGCCGACGGGGTCGGCCGCCGGGTCGGCCGGGCCCACGCCCGGCCACCACACCACCACCGGCGCCTCGGGCACCAGCAGCGGGGTGACCACCGAGTCCGCGTGCTCGCCCAGCGGACCGTACAGCCGCAGCAGCACCGCCTCGCCGGGGCCCGAGGTGCCGGGGCGGCGGATCTCGGCGTCGATGGCCGGTTCGGCGTCGGGGTCGCGCCGCACCAGCGCCACCACGCGCGAGGGGTGCTCGCGGCCCGCCTCGGTCGCGGCGCGCACCGCGTCGTAGTGGTCGGCCTCGTCGGTGACGATGACCAGGGTCAGGACCATGTTCATGGCACCGCCGCCCACGCTGAGCCGCTCGGCCATGAGCGCCTCGGCGATCTTCGAGGTCGTGGTGCGCGGCAGGTAGAGCGTCATCGGTTCCTCCCGGCGGGGTCGTGGCTGGTCACGGGCGCCGCCACTGGCGTCCGTCCCTGGAGAGCAGCTGCTCGGCCGACTCCGGGCCCCAGGTGCCCGAGCCGTACTGCTCCGGCTGGCCCGCCTTGGCCCAGTACTCCTCGACCGGGTCCAGGATCCGCCAGGACAGCTCGACCTCCTCCTGGCGCGGGAACAGCGGCGGGTCGCCGATGAGCACGTCCAGGATGAGCCGCTCGTAGGCCTCGGGGCTGGCCTCGGTGAAGGACTGCCCGTAGGCGAAGTCCATGCTCACGTCGCGGACCTCCATGCTGGCCCCGGGCACCTTGGAGCCGAAGCGCAGCGTCACGCCCTCGTCCGGCTGGATGCGCAGCACCAGGGCGTTCTGCCCCACCTCGCTGACGTCGGTGCGCGGGAACAGCTGCTGCGGAGCGGCCTGGAACACCAGCGCGACCTCCGTCACCCTGCGGCCCAGCCGCTTGCCGGTGCGCAGGTAGAAGGGCACGCCCGACCAGCGCCGGGTGTCCACCGACAGCTTCAGCGCCGCGTAGGTCTCGGTCACCGAGTCGGAGGGGATGCCCTCCTCCTCCAGGTAGCCGCGCACCGCCGCGCCGCCCTGCCAGCCCGCCGCGTACTGGCCGCGCGCGGTGCCCGTGGACAGGTCCTCTGGCAGCGACACCGACGCCAGCACCTTCTCCTTCTCCGCGCGCAGCGCGTCCGCGCTGTAGGAGATGGGCTCCTCCATCGCTACCAGGGCCAGCAGCTGGAGGAGGTGGTTCTGGATGACGTCGCGGGCCGCGCCGATCCCGTCGTAGTAGCCCGCCCGGCCGCCCACGCCGATGTCCTCGGCCATGGTGATCTGCACGTGGTCCACGTAGCTGCGGTTCCACAGCGGCTCGAAGAGGGTGTTGGCGAAGCGCAGGGCCAGGATGTTCTGGACCGTCTCCTTGCCCAGGTAGTGGTCGATGCGGAACACCGACGAGGGCGGGAACACGTCGTCCACCACCGCGTTGAGGTCCCGGGCGCTCTCCAGGTCGTGGCCGAAGGGCTTCTCGATCACCACCCGCCGCCACGGGCGGACCCCGCCCTCGGAGACCTGGTCCTCCTCGGGTTCGGCCAGGCCGCTCCGCTTGAGCTGCTTGACCACGGTGGGGAACAGCTTGGGCGGCAGCGACAGGTAGAACGCGTAGTTGCCGCCGGTGCCGCGCTCGGAGTCCAGGGTGCGCACGCAGTCGGCCAGGCGGTCGAACGCGTCGTCGTCGTTCAGCTCGCCCTGGACGAACCGGACGCCCTCGCTGAGCTGGCGCCACACGTCCTCGCGGAACGGGGTGCGCGCGTGCTCGCGCACCGCCTGGTAGGCCTCGTCGGCGAAGTCCTGGTCCTCCCAGTCCCGGCGGGCGAACCCCACCAGGCCGAAGCCCGGCGGCAGCAGCCCCCGGTTGGCCAGGTCGTAGATGGCCGGCAGGAGCTTCTTGCGGGCCAGGTCGCCCGTGACGCCGAAGAGCACCAGCACGCTGGGTCCGGCGATACGGGGCAGTCTGCGGTCCAGGGCGTTGCGGAGCGGGTTGGGTACCGCTCCCGGCATCACCGGTTCTTTCAAGTTCCCGTCTTCCTGTCGAGAGTGGCCGGTGGGACGCTGGGCGCCGCCCCCGCCGGGGGCAGGCGGGTGGGGACGGGCGCGAAAGGCGCGGCCGTCCCGTCGCCGGGACGGCCGCGCGGCTCAGGACAGCTTGTCGAGCTTGGCCGAGAGCGCGCTCAGCAGGCTCTCCCAGGACTTGACGAACTTGTCCACGCCCTCGTCCTCCAGCACGGCGAACACGTCGGTCAGGTTGACCCCGGCGTTCTCCAGCGCCGCGAAGTCGGCGCGGGCCTGCTCGTAGGTGCCCAGCACGGTGTTGCCGGTGATCTCGCCGTGGTCGGCGGTGGCCTCCAGCGTGGCCTCCGGCATCGTGTTGACGGTGTCGCGCGCCACCAGCTGCGCGACGTAGAGGGTGTCCTCGTAGGAGGGGTCCTTCACGCCGGTGGAGGCCCACAGCGGCCGCTGCGGCGTGGCGCCGTGCTCCTCCAGGGCCTTCCACTCGGGGGAGGAGAAGACCTCCTGGTGGGCCTCGTAGGCCAGGCGGGCGTTGGCCAGGGCGGCGCGGCCCAGCAGGGACAGCGCCTCGTCGGTGCCGATCTCCTTCAGGCGCTTGTCCACCTCGGTGTCCACGCGGCTGACGAAGAACGAGGCCACCGACTGGATGCGGGACAGGTCGTGGCCGTTGGCGCGGGCCAGCTCCATGCCCTCCAGGAAGGCGTCCATCACCTGGCGGTAGCGCTCCAGGGAGAAGATCAGCGTGACGTTGACGCTGATGCCCTCGCCCAGCACCCGCGTGATCGCGGGCAGGCCCGCGGCCGTGGCCGGGATCTTGACCATCAGGTTGGGCCGGTCCACCATCCACCACAGCGCCTTGGCCTCGGCGGCCGTGCGCTCGGTGTCGTTGGCCAGGCGCGGGTCCACCTCCAGGGAGACGCGCCCGTCCACGCGGTCGGTGGAGTCGTAGACCGGGCGCAGGGTGTCCGCGGCCCAGCGGATGTCGTAGGTGGTGATCATGCGCACCGCCTCCTCCACCGACACGCCCCGCACGGCCAGCTCGTGGACCTGCTGGTCGTAGGCGTCGCCCTCGGCGAGCGCCTTGTCGAAGATGGTGGGGTTGGAGGTGACGCCGACCACGTGGCGGGTCGACATCAGCTCGGACAGGTTGCCCGAGCGCAGCCGCTCACGGCTGATGTCGTCGATCCAGACGGCCACGCCCGCCTGGGACAGGTCGCGGAGTGCGTTGCTCATGGGTTCTTCCGCCTTCCTGGGGACGGAGCACCGCCCCCGGTCACACACGTCAGAGGAGGGCGGGCCCCGCCGGGATCCTCCGGCGGGGCCCGCCGGGGTCAGCTGCCGGCCTTGGCGATGCTCTTGCGGGCCGCCTCGACGACCGCCTCGGTCGTGAAGCCGAACTTCTCGTACAGGACCTGGTACGGGGCGGAGGCGCCGTAGTGCTCCAGGCTCACCGACTCGCCGGCGTCGCCGACGTACTCGCGCCAGCCCAGGGCGATCCCGGCCTCCACCGACACGCGGGCGCGCACGGAGGAGGGCAGCACCTGCTCGCGGTACTCCCCGCTCTGGCGCTCGAACCACTCCACGCACGTCATGGACACCACGCGGGTGGGCGTGCCGGCCTCCTGGAGCGCCTTGCGGGCGTCCAGGGCGATCTGCACCTCGCTGCCGGTGGCCATGATGATCACCTCGGGGGCGTCCCCGTCGGCCTCGGCCAGCACGTAGCCGCCCTTGGCCGCGCCCTCGGCCGAGGCGTACTCCTCGCGGTCCAGGACGGGCAGGTTCTGGCGGGTCAGCGCCAGCGCGGACGGGCGGTCGCCCCGCTCGACGACCTCGCGCCACACCACGGCGGTCTCGTTGGCGTCGGCTGGGCGGATCACGTCCAGGCCGTAGATGGCGCGCAGCGCCCACAGGTGCTCGACCGGCTGGTGGGTGGGGCCGTCCTCGCCCAGGCCGATGGAGTCGTGCGTCCACACGTAGGTGACCGGCAGCTGCATGATGGCGGCCAGCCGGACCGCGGGGCGCATGTAGTCGCTGAAGACGAGGAAGGTGCCGCCGTAGGGCCGGGTCGGGCCGTGCAGGGCCATGCCGTTGAGGATGGAGCCCATGCCGTGCTCGCGCACGCCGAAGTGCAGCACGCGCCCGTAGGGGCTGCCCGGGAACATCTCGCTGGCGCGGTCGAATGGCAGGAAGGACGGCTCGCCCTTGGGCGTGGTGTTGTTGGACCCGGCCAGGTCGGCCGAGCCGCCCCACAGCTCGGGCAGCAGCGGCGCCAGGGCCGAGAGCACCTCGCCGCTGGCCTTGCGGGTGGCCACGCCCTTCTCGCTGGCCTCGAAGGTCGGCAGGGCCTTCTTCCAGCCCTCGGGCAGCCTCTTCTCGACCAGGCGGTCGAACAGTTCGGCGTGCTCCCCGGCGCTGTCGTGCCAGGCCCTGAACTCCACCTCCCAGGCGGCGCGGGCCTCGCGGCCCCGGTCCACGGCGCGGCGGGTGTGCTCGATCACCGCGTCCTCGACGCCGAAGGGCTCGTCGGGCAGGCCGAGGATCGCCTTGGTGGCGGAGATCTCGTCGGCGCCGATGGCCGCGCCGTGGATGGCGCCGGTGTTCTGCTTGTTGGGCGCGGGCCACCCGATGACGGTGCGCAGGCGGATGAAGGTCGGGCGCTCGGTCTCGGCCTTGCCGCGCACGATCGCCTGGTACAGGGCCTCGACGTCCTCGACGTACTCGCCGGTCGCGCTCCAGTCGACCTCCTCCACGTGCCAGCCGTAGGCGCGGTAGCGCTCGGCCACGTCCTCGGAGTGCGCGATGCGGGTGTCGTCCTCGATGGAGATCCGGTTGTCGTCCCAGATCATGATGAGGTTGCCCAGCTGCTGGGTCCCGGCCAGGGCGCTGGCCTCGTGGCTCACGCCCTCCTGGACGTCGCCGTCCGAGCAGAACGCGTAGATGTGGTGGTCGAAGGGGCTGGCGCCCGGACCGGCCTCGGGGTTGAACAGGCCGCGCTCGCGGCGGGCGGCCATGGCCATGCCGACCGCGTTGCCCACGCCCTGGCCCAGCGGACCGGTGGTGGTCTCCACCCCCGGCGTGTGGCTGAACTCGGGGTGGCCGGGCGTGCGGCTGCCCCACTGGCGCAGGCTCTTGAGGTCGTCCAGTTCGAGCCCGTATCCGGCCAGGTAGAGCTGGATGTACAGGGTGAGGCTGGAGTGGCCGATCGACAGCACGAAGCGGTCCCGGCCCGTCCACTCCGGGTCCGAGGGGTCGTGGCGCATGATCTTCTGGAAGAGCAGGTAGGCGGCTGGCGCCAGGCTCATCGCGGTGCCGGGGTGTCCGTTACCCGACTTCTCGACCGCGTCCATCGCCAGGGCCCGGACCGTGTTGACGGCGCGGAGGTCGAGGTCCGACCACTCCAGGGTTTGCGGGGTGTGGGCGTTCACGGACTTTCGTTCTCCTTCTCGGGCACCCCCCGCGCCCGGCGGCCGGAGCGCGGGGTGTGTCGGTTGCGTTCGTTCTCGAACCGCCGCCGGAACCGGGGCGGCCCGCCGTGCGGGCGGGGCCGAGTACGGCGGGAACGCGCACCCGCTGCTGTTCAGGGCGCGGACGCGGCGTCCCCGGGCGACGGTCGCCGCGGGCTGGAGACCACGACGGATTCGGCCACGATCGAGCCTATCGTCCGCTACCCGGGATGTCGTTGCCCGACACCTCTGATTACCGGCTGGTAGGGGTGTGGGAACCGCCTCCCGGGCGGCGCGGCCACCGGCGGCCGGGCCGCGTGGCGGGGGCCGCGGGCGGTGCGTGGCGGGCTGGAAGCGCGTCGGAGCCTGTGCGACCCTTCAGTACACCCGGCGGACCACCGCGCGCATCCGGGCCCGAGGACCAGCGGTTTTCCTTGTGAGGGGGCTGGTCTCAGGCGCGCGCGAGGAAGTACTACAGTATGTCGTTGACGGGGTTTCCGCCGATCCAGACGCTTTGTCGGTCCGCCGGCCCCCGCGTGGCGAGCAGTGTCGAAACCCCTAGAGTTGTCGAGGTATCCGCGTGTCTGAAACCGAGCCGGTGGCCCCCGGGGGGACGCGAGAGAACCGTCCGGCCGTGAGGACCGGGTACTGATGGCCCTCACCAACCGCGCCCCGCGGACGAACCCGCACGGCGACCAGCCCCAGGCCCCCGGCGGGGCCTCGCTGGGCGCCCACGTCCGCGCCTACGTCGCCCTTTCCAAGCCCCGCGTCATCGAGCTGCTGCTCATCACCACCATCCCGGTGATGTTCGTCGCGGCCGGGGGAGTGCCGCCGCTGTGGACCGCGGTCGCCACCCTGGTGTTCGGCACCATGTCGGCGGCCAGCGCGAACGCGATGAACTGCTACATCGACCGCGACATCGACCGTGAGATGCGTCGCACCCGCCAGCGCCCCGGCGCGATGGACCTGGTCACCCCGCGCGGAGCCCTCGTCTACGGCCTGGTGCTGGCCGTCGGCTCCACCGTCGGGTTCGCCCTCCTGGTGAACGTGCTCTCGGCCGTGCTGTCGGTCTTCGCGATCCTGTTCTACATCTTCGTGTACACGCTGCTGCTCAAGCGGCGCACCGCGCAGAACGTGGTGTGGGGCGGCATCGCCGGGTGCATGCCGGTGCTCATCGGCTGGGCCGCGGTGACCAACAGCCTGGACTGGGCCCCGTTCGTGCTGTTCCTGGTGGTGTTCTTCTGGACGCCGCCGCACACCTGGACGCTGGCCATGCGCTACAAGGAGGACTACGCGCAGGCCAAGGTGCCGATGCTGCCCGTGGTCGCCACCGACCGCCGGGTGCTGCTGGAGTGCGTGCTCTACAGCTGGGCCACCGCGGTCGTGTCGGTGCTGTTCTGGCCGGTGGCGGGCACCACCTGGTTCTACGGCGCGGTCGCCGTCGCCCTGGGCGCGCTGCTGATCGTCCAGGCGCACCGCCTGCTCAACCGCTCCCGCGCGGGCGTGACCGGCGCGCAGCTCAAGACGATGGGCTTCTTCCACCTGTCCAACGCCTACCTGGCGCTGCTGTTCGTGGCGGTCACCGTCGACCCCCTGATCGCGGGCGTCCTGGGCTGAGGCCGCCGGCCTTCCGTGGGCGGCACCCCAGCGCGGGTGCCGCCCACGGGCGTCCGGGCCGCCGCCGGTCGGGGCCCGTGCGCCCCTCCCCGCGGTCGGCCGGGGGCGAAAGCCGTGGTCGGCCCGGTTCCCGCTACGATCGGTGCCCATGCCCCGTCTCGACAGCAAGGCCATCCTCCAGGGCCGACGCTCGCGCTACTCGATGACCCTCATCCTGGGCACCACCGTCAGCGTGGTCTGCATGATCGGGATGCTGGTCTACCTGTGGCTGCTCGCCCTGGCCGGGGGAGCGGCCGCCGGGATCGACGGAGGGCTCGGCTTCGCCGTCAGCCTCGTCGCCGCGGTCATCCCCGTGTGCATCCTCGTGCCGCTCATCCTCATGCTGGACCGGATCGAGCCCGAGCCCGGATGGGTGCTGTTCTTCGCCTTCGCCTGGGGCGCGGGCGTGGCCGTGGTGGTATCCCTGCTGCTCAACAGCTGGGGCCTGGCCCACGTCACGGTGCCGCTGTTCGGCCGAGACCTGGGCGACTTCCTGGGCACGTCGGCGGTGGCGCCGCTGGTGGAGGAGAGCGCCAAGGGCGTGGTGCTGCTGATCCTGCTCTGGCGGCGCCGCCACGAGCTGGACACCTTCACCGACGGGGTGATCTACGCGGGGATGGTCGCCACCGGCTTCGCCTTCACCGAGAACATCCTGTACTTCCTCAGCGCGTTCTTCGACGGCACCCTGGTGGCCACCTTCGCCATCCGGGGGCTGATCGCCCCGTTCGGGCACCCGGTCTACACCGCGATGATCGGCATCGGCGTGGCCTACGCCGCCATGCGCTCCGGAGCCCTGCGCCTGCTGGCCCCCGTCGCCGGGTGGGCCGCGGCGGTGCTGCTGCACGGCATGTGGAACGGGTCCACCTACTTCGGCTGGTCCGGACTGGCCGTCGCCTACATGGTGCTCTTCGGCGTGCTCATGGCGATCCTGGCGCTGGCCGCCCGCGACCGCCACCGGCAGATCGGCGCGATCGCCCGGTACCTGCCGCCCTACGTCTCCACCGGCCTGGTCAGCCCGGCCGACATCGCCATGCTCAGCTCACTGCAGGGGCGCCGCCGGGCCCGGGAGTGGGCGGCGCGCAACGCCGGCCGCAGGGGCCGCGAGGCGATGCGCGAGTACCAGCTCGCCGCCACCGAGCTCGCGCTGCTGCACCGCAGGCTGGACGCCGGGCTCCCCGCGCCCGACTGGAAGGTCCACCGGGACTCGTTCCTGGCGCTGATGCACGTGGCCCGGGACACCTTCCTGGGGCGGATGCCCCAGCCGGTCGCCCCGGGCTGGGCGGAGAGCCCCACCGACTCCGGCTTCCTGCGCCGGGCCGACTTCGCGCACGTCATCGCCCAGGCGCGGGCGCAACAGGACTACGTTCCCCGTCACGGTCAGCAGGGTCCTCGCTGAGCTCCTGGCCCGGCGGGACCAGGCGCGTGGTGGAGAAGTACAGGCGGCAGATCGCGACCCAGGTCAGGGCCGAGCCCAGGACGTGCAGGACCACCAGGGCCTCGGGCAGTTCCAGGGCGTACTGGGTGTAGCCCACGACGCCCTGGAGGACGACGGTGACCAGCAGGAACACGCTGCTCACGCGGACCGGCCGCCGGGCGCCGCCGCGGAAGGCGATGACGGTGGCCAGCACGGCCCCGGCCGTGGTGAGCCAGGCCAGCGCGGAGTGCAGGCGGGTGACCGCCGCCAGGTCGAACCCCCACCGGGGGGCCGCGGCGTCGCCGCCGTGCGGGCCGGTGCCGGTGACGATGGTCCCGGCGACCAGCAGGACGAAGCCGACCACGACCAGGCCGATGCTCAGGGCGTGCAGCATGGGTCCCACGGACACCTGGGGCTTGCCCTCGGGCTCCTGACAGCGCACGTACAGGGCGACCGTGATGAAGACCATCACCATGGACAGCAGGAAGTGCGCCGCCACCGAGGCGGGGTGCAGGTCGGTCCACACGGTGATGCCGCCGACCACGCCCTGGCCCAGGACGCCGAACGGCACGATGACGGCCAGCCGGACCAGGTCGGGGCGGCGCGGGCTCATCCGCATGACCGCGACGAAGGTGATGACGGCGACCGCGAGCACGACGAAGGTGAGCGTCCGGTTGCCGAACTCGATGGCGGCGTTGAGCGCGGCGTGCCCGGTGTCGATGGGCACGAAGCTCTCCGGCGTGCACTTGGGCCACTCCGAGCAGCCCAGGCCCGAGGAGGTGACGCGCACGGTGGCGCCGGTGACGGCGATCCCCGCGTTGACGACGATGTTGCCCAGCGCCCAGGCCCGCAGCGACCGCTGCGTGGGCGTCCAGATCGTGCGCGCGAGCAGTACCAGAGCGAGCACTCCGGCGGTCGCGACGGCGATCTGCCAGCCCCACAGGGGGAATCCGAGAAGGGAGATGTCCTCCGCCGCGAGCGGGGGGACCGAGTTCGCGGCCAGCACCGCGGAGGCCGGGGAATCAGACATACGACAGACTGTAGTACATCGTCGCGGGGGCCGGTGTCCGCCCCCCGCGCAGTCTCCCACCTGCGCCGACGCCGTCGTCCGACACAGGGGGAGGGGGCGCCCGCGTGTGGACGCCCCCTCCGCGACGGCGGGGTCCGTACCGCCCGATCGGACCCGTTCCGGGGGCTCGTCGGTTCGTTCGGGAGGGCCCGCCGCCCTCGACCGGTCAGCGCGTTCCTAGCCGACGTGGTTGGAGATGCACTGGTTGAGCAGGTCCAGGTCCAGGTTGATCAGGCCGAGGAAGCCCTGTTCCTGCACGCACGCCTGGTAGACGTCGGTGTCGTTCTCGCCCGCGGAGGCGGTCCCGAACCCCATGCCGAGCAGGCCGGCGGTGAACAGGGCGGTCATCATCATCTTGGCGCTGGTGCGCATGGCTTTCCCTTCGACTGCGTGTGATCGTGCCGTTTGGCCGACCCACCAGGACAGATAACCATTTGTGTCCATTCGGAAACACTGAGTAGCAAAACTCCTGTCCCCGTCTTCCCGGACTGGCCGCCCCGACGGGCGAGCCGCGGACACGGCGGCCGCGGACCGGGCCCGCCTACCGCTCTCCAGGGCCCTCCCGGGACGACCGGGCGGACGCGCCGTCGGCCTCGGGGCCGCGGTCCCCGGCGTCGCGGGCCGAGGTGCGCGTGGAACCCGCGCTGGCCACGATCACGCAGGCCACCGCGAACCACTGCCACACGGTCAGCAGCTCGCCCAGCACCACCAGGCCCACCAGCGCCGCGGCGGCGGGCTGGAGGCTCATCAGCACCCCGAACACGCGCGGCGGCATCCGGCGGAGCGCGGTCAGCTCCAGCGTGTAGGGCACCACCGAGGACAGCACGCCGACCACCAGGCCGAACAGCAGCAGGCGCCAGTCGAGCAGGGCCGCACCCCCCTCGTACACCCCGATCGGTGCCATGACGACCACGCCGACCACGCTGGCGATCGCCAGGCCGGACGCGCCGCTGAACCGCTGGCCCGTCGACGCGCTGAGCAGGATGTAGCCCGCCCAGGCCACCGCCGCCAGCACGGCGAACAGGATGCCCAGCGGGTCCATCGAGCCCGCCTCCAGCCCCAGCGCGACCACGCCCAGCCCGGCCAGGCCCGCCCACACCAGGTCGATCCGGCGGCGCGACCCCAGGATCGCGATGGCCAGCGGCCCCAGGTACTCGATGGTGACCGCGATCCCCAGCGGGATGCGCGCGAAGGCCTGGTAGATGAGGAAGTTCATCATCGCCAGCGCGACGCCGTAGCCGATCACCACCCACCAGTCCCCGCGCGAGCGCGCCCTGAGCACCGGCCGCGCCACCAGGACCAGGAGCACCGCCGAGGTCAGCAGCCGCAGCCACACGACCGCGGCCGGGGGCAGCACGTCGAAGAGGTTCTTGGCCACCCCGGCGCCGGTCTGCACCGAGACGATGCCGACCGTCACCAGCCAGACCGGGGGCACCGCCTCCACGGCTCGGAGCGGGGAGAACGCTGCCTGGGGCCGGGACGGAGTGCTCATGGCAAGTCATCCTACGTTTTCGGGGGTCCTCTCCGTCTCCCCGCCGTCCCCGGTCCGCGTCCGGGCCCGGTCCGCCCGGTCCCGGTCCCTCGCGGCCCGGGCGGATCCGGCGGGGTCCGGCCCTCGGGGCCGGGCCACGACCGCGGCCAGCAGCAGTCCCCAGGCCGCCGTGGCCACCGCGGGCTGCGCCAGCGTCATGACCAGCCCGTGCACCGTCTGGTCCGCCCGGCCGGTCAGGAGCTGCACCCCGATCCACAGGAACGGCAGCGCCGCCGCGAGCAGGTTCACCAGCAGCGCGGCCCACACCAGTCCGGGCCGGGCGGGCCGCCGCCACAGCGTCAGCGCGCCGCCCGCGGAGAGCAGGAGCAACGGCGGGCCGAGGTAGCGGACCGCGATGAACCAGGGGACTCCGAGCGCTTCCATGCCCGGACCCTATCGAGTCCCCACCACTGAAGGGCGAACGTGCATCAAACCGGCGAAGTGGTGTGAAATGGTCCGGGCCGTGGAACGACGCGGCCCCCGCCCGCACCCCGCTGGAGTGTCCTCAATGTCCCGACGCCGCGCCCGTTCCCCCCGCGACCACGAACGGTACGTCCCCCACTGGCCGCTCCTGGCCGGAGCCCTGGCGCTGCTGCTGGTGGCCCTCGTCGGCGGCTACACCGGGGGCCTGCTCGTGTCCGGCGGGGACCGGCCCGAGGAGCCGGAGATGACCACGGCCTCGGGCATCCTGGTCCAGCCGCCCGGCGCCCCCGAGGCCGAGGAGCCCAGCGAGGAGCCGTCGGAGGAGGAGGTCGTCCACCCGGCAGGCCTGGACCCCGCGCTCGTCTACGCGGTCCAGAGCGTCCACGGCGGCCGCGTCATGGACGTCGCGGGCACGTCCACCGCCAACGGCGCGCCCGTCCACCTGTGGGACCGCCACGACCAGACCAACCAGCAGTGGCGCTTCATCCCCGTGGACGGGGGCTTCTACGAGATCGAGGGCGTGGGCAGCGGCAAGCTCCTGGAGATCCCCGCCGACCCGGCCGCGCAGCCCGGCGCGGCGCTGCTCACCCGCACCGGCTCGCCCAACCAGCACTGGTCGCTCGTCGAGGTGGGGCCGGGTGTGGTCCGCCTGGTCAACCGGGCCACCGGCCAGGCGCTGGAGGCGCAGGGCGGCGCCCCCGACAACGGCACCAGGGTCGCCCAGGCGCCCGACGGCGGCCACGCCCACCAGCAGTGGCGCCTGCTGCCCCTGAGCTGACCCGGCCCGGGGCCCGGGCTACTCCCAGCGGAAGAGGCGGCTGGCCAGCACGCCGCAGACCAGCGCCCACACGGCCAGCACCGCGAACGCGCCCGGGCCGGGCAGGGAGCCGTCGGCCAGGACCGTCCGCAGCCCCGAGCTGAGCGCGGTGATCGGCAGCGCCGACGCCGCCTGCTCCAGGGGGCCGGGGAAGCTGCTGACCGGGAAGAGCACCCCGCCCAGGCCCAGCAGCAGCACGTACACCAGGTTGGCCCCGGCCAGGGTCGCCTCGGCCCGCAGCGTGCCCGCCATCAGCAGGGCCAGCGAGCTGAACGCGGCGGTGGCCAGCAGCACCAGGGCCACGGCCGCCAGCACGCCCGCCGGGCTCGCCGCGGGCGACCAGCCCAGCGCCAGCGCCACCGCGCACAGCACCACCGTCTGGATCGCCTGCACGCCCAGAACGGCCAGGGTCTTGGCGGCCAGCAGGCCGAAGCGCGACAGCGGGGTCGCCCCCAGCCGCTTGAGCACCCCGTAGCGGCGTTCGAAGCCGGTGCCGATGGCCAGGCCCGTGAACGACGTGGACATCACCGCCAGCGCCAGCACGCCGGGCGTGAGCGCGTCCACCCGCGCCCCCTCGCCCACGTCCAGCACCGAGGTGAGGCTGAAGCCCACCAGCAGCAGCACGGGGATCACCATGGTGAGCAGGAACTGCTCGCCGTGGCGCAGCATGACCCGCAGCTCCATCCCGGCCTGCGCGGCGACCATCCGCCACATCGGCGCGGCCCCGGGCGCGGGGGTGAACAGCGAGGCGTCGCCGCCTCCGTGGGCGGGAGCGTCGGCGGCCGCCCGTGCGGAGGCGGTGGAGGTGTGCTCGTGCATCAGTCGCGCAGTTCCCTGCCGGTGAGTTCGAGGAAGACGTCTTCGAGGGTACGCCGCCGCACGCGCAGGTCCTCGGCCAGGACTCCGGCCGAGGCGCACCAGGCGGTGACCGTGGCCAGGAACTCCGGGCCGGGAGCCCCCGCGCCGCCGGGGACGACCGCGTACTCGCGGCGGCCGTCGGCGGGGCCGTGGGCCTCCACCCGGCTGCCCTCGGGCAGGGCGGCCTCCAGCAGGGCCGTGTCCAGCGGGGCCTCCGCGGAGAAGCAGACCTCGCGGCGCTCCCCGGTCAGCTCGGCGGGGGTGCCCTCGGCGACCACGGCGCCGCGGTCGATGATGACCACGTGGTCGGCCAGCCGCTCGGCCTCCTCCATGTAGTGCGTGGTCAGGATCACCGCCACACCCGCCTCGCGCAGGGCCGCCACCAGGTCCCAGGTGGCCATGCGCGCCTGCGGGTCCAGGCCCGCGGTCGGCTCGTCCAGGAAGACCAGTTCGGGGCGGCCGACCACGGCGCAGGCCAGGGACAGGCGCTGCTGCTGGCCGCCGGACAGGCGGCGGAAGGGCGTCGCGGCCACCGAGGTCAGGCCCAGCCGCTCCAGCAGCAGGCGGGGCTCGATCGGCCGGGCGTGGAAGGAGGCCATCAGCCGCAGCCACTCGGCGGCGCGGGCGCCGGTGGGCACGCCCCCGGACTGGGGCATCACCCCGACACGGGGTTTGAGGGCGCCGGAGTCGGCCACGGGGTCCAGGCCCAGCACCCGCACCCGCCCGCCGTCGGCGCGGCGGAAGCCCTCGCAGATCTCGATGGTGCTGGTCTTGCCCGCTCCGTTGGGACCGAGCAGCGCCGTCACCGCGCCCCGGCGCGCGCTGAAGGTGAGGCCGGTGACTGCGGTGGTGGCGCCGTAGCGCTTGACCAGGTCGACGACCTCGACCGCGGCTGTGTCCATGGGGCCTGAGTCTACGTGCGGCCCGGCGGAGGGCTTCACCGCCCCGGCCGGGGCGCCCGGGGACCGGCGGCGCGCCGAACACTCCTGTCCGCATCCCGATACGGCGGTCTCGGCATATGGTCGTCGGGAAGGATCTCGGGCCCGTTCCCGTTCGTGTCCACTGGGTTGCCGGTGCGTGAACCCCCTGTTAGGCAAGCCTGTCCTTGGTGATCAAGTCCATGGGGTCGGGTTTGCCTCGGCGGACTTATTTACGCCACACTGATGTTGTCAAAACCAGGAGCCGCGTCAGAGAGGGAGGGGAAGACCGTGTCCGAGACGTCCAGTGTGTCCCGTCCCCTCGCTGGAACGGAGCGCGGGGCCGAGACCGGCACCCGCGCACGGGTCGCGCGGCTCATCCTGGAGAAGGGCCCGATCACCGCCTCCGCGCTGGGGGAGCGGCTCGGGCTCACCCCGGCGGCCATCCGCCGCCACCTCGACAACCTGACCAGCGAGGGCATGGTCGAGGCCCGCGACGCCCGGCCCCACGGCGGGCGACGCCGCCGGGGCCGCCCGGCGCGCGTCTTCGCCATCACCGAGGCCGGACGCGACGCCTTCGTCCACGCCTACGACGACCTCGCCACCAGCGCGCTCCGCTTCCTGGCCGACACGGCCGGTCCCGGAGCCGTCGGCGAGTTCGCCCGCAGTCAGGTCGCCGACCTGGAGCGGCGCTACAGGCCCCTGCTGGACGCGGTTCCCGCCGAGCAACGCGTCCGGCTGCTGGCCGAGGCCCTCTCCAACGACGGCTACGCCGCCACCGCGGGCCAGGCGCCCGCACCCGGCGGCGGCGACCAGTTGTGCCAGCACCACTGCCCCGTCGCGCACGTGGCCGCCGAGTTCCCGCAACTCTGTGAGGCCGAGATCGAGGCCTTCGCGCGGCTGCTGGGCACCCCGGTGCGCAGGCTGGCCACCATCGCCCACGGCGACGGTGTGTGCACCACCCACGTCACCCCCCGGGGCGACGCGGAGAGCGGGGAGGACGGCACCCCCGCGTCCAAGGCCATCCGCCAGGCGGCGGACGGCTCAGTTCACCACAAGGACGTCTGAGTCCAGGAGGAGTCCGCGCATGACGTCTATCGCGCATCCCGAGCTCGAGGGGATCGGAACATACGAGTACGGCTGGGCCGACTCCGACGCGGCCGGGGCCTCGGCCCGCCGCGGTCTGAACGAAGAGGTCGTCCGCGACATCTCCGCCAAGAAGGACGAGCCGGAGTGGATGACCAAGCTCCGCCTCAAGTCCCTGCGGCTCTTCGACAAGAAGCCCATGCCCAACTGGGGCGCGGACCTGTCCAAGATCGACTTCGACAACATCAAGTACTTCGTGCGGTCCACGGAGAAGCAGGCCACCTCCTGGGAGGACCTGCCCGAGGACATCAAGAACACCTACGACAGGCTGGGCATCCCCGAGGCGGAGAAGCAGCGCCTGGTCGCCGGTGTCGCCGCGCAGTACGAGTCCGAGGTCGTCTACCACCAGATCCGCGAGGACCTGGAGGAGCAGGGTGTCATCTTCCTGGACACCGACACCGCCCTCAAGGAGCACCCGGAGATCTTCGAGGAGTACTTCGGCTCCGTGATCCCGGCCGGCGACAACAAGTTCGCCGCGCTCAACACCGCCGTGTGGAGCGGCGGGTCGTTCATCTACGTGCCCAAGAACGTGCACGTGGAGATCCCGCTCCAGGCCTACTTCCGGATCAACACCGAGAACATGGGCCAGTTCGAGCGGACGCTGATCATCGTCGACGAGGGCGCCTACGTCCACTACGTCGAGGGCTGCACCGCGCCGATCTACAAGTCGGACTCGCTGCACTCCGCGGTCGTGGAGATCATCGTCAAGAAGAACGCCCGCTGCCGTTACACGACCATCCAGAACTGGTCCAACAACGTCTTCAACCTGGTCACCAAGCGCGCCGTGGCCGAAGAGGGCGCGACCATGGAGTGGATCGACGGCAACATCGGCTCCCAGGTCACCATGAAGTACCCGGCCGTCTACCTGATGGGCGAGCACGCCAAGGGCGAGACCCTGTCGATCGCCTTCGCGGGCGAGGGCCAGCACCAGGACACCGGGTCCAAGATGGTGCACTGCGCGCCCAACACCTCCTCCACCATCATCTCCAAGTCGGTGGCACGCGGCGGGGGCCGCGCCTCCTACCGGGGTCTGGTGCAGGTGCAGGAGGGCGCCGACCACGCCAAGTCCTCGGTCAAGTGCGACGCGCTGCTGATCGACACCATCAGCCGTTCCGACACCTACCCCTACAACGACCTGCGCGAGGACGACGCCGAGCTCGCGCACGAGGCGACCGTCTCCAAGGTCAGCGAGGACCAGCTCTTCTACCTGATGAGCCGGGGCATGGACGAGGACGAGGCCATGGCCATGATCGTGCGCGGGTTCGTCGAGCCCATCGCGCGCGAGCTGCCCATGGAGTACGCGCTGGAACTGAACCGGCTGATCGAGCTTCAGATGGAAGGAGCGGTTGGTTAAGTTGACCAGCCCGAGCACCGAACCCAAGGCCCACAGCCACGGCCTGGGGGAGATCCCGTTCTCCAAGTTGGCCACCCACGGGTCCTTCGACGTGAACGACTTCCCCGTCCCTGGCGGCCGCGAGGAGGAGTGGCGCTTCACTCCGATCCGCCGCCTCAAGGGCCTGCACGACGGCAGCGCCGTCGCCGACGGCACCGACAAGCTCGACGTGGACGCCCCCGAGGGCGCCACCGTCGAGACGGTCGGCCGCGGCGACGCGCGGCTCGGCACCGCCGGGTTCCCCGCCGACCGCGTCACCGCCCAGGCCTACACCTCCTTCGAGGAGGCCACGGTCATCACGGTCGCGCAGGGCGCGGCCCTGGAGCGGCCGATCACCGTCAACCGCCAGGCCCAGGGCGGCACGCGCTACGACCAGTTCGTCCTGGACGTCAAGCCGCTGGCCGAGGCGGTCGTGGTCCTCAACCAGACCGGCACGGGCGTGCGCGCGGGCAGCGTGGACATCCACGTCGGCGAGGGCGCGCGCCTGACGCTGATCAGCCTCCAGGACTGGGACGGCGACGCCGTCGACGTCTCGCAGCACAACGCCCAGGTGGCAAAGGACGCCACGTTCAAGTCGATCGTGATCACCCTGGGCGGCGACCTGGTCCGGCTCTCCCCGAAGGTGGCCTACAAGGGGCGCGGCGCCAACGCCGAGCTCCACGGGCTGTACTTCACCGGCGACGGCCAGCACCACGAGCACCGCTCGCTCATCGACCACAACATGTCCAACACCCGCTCGCGGGTGGAGTACAAGGGCGCGCTGAGCGGCAAGGACGCCCATGGTGTGTGGATCGGCGACGTGATCATCGGTGAGGGCACCACCGGCACCGACTCCTACGAGCACAACCGCAACCTCCAGCTCACCGACGACACCCGCGTGGACTCGGTGCCCAACCTGGAGATCTTCACCGGTGAGGTGGAGGGCGCCGGGCACGCCGCCGCCAGCGGCCGCCTCGACGACATCCACCTGTTCTACCTGCGCTCCCGGGGCATCCCGGAGGACGAGGCCCGGCGCCTGGTCATCCGCGGCTACTTCCTGGAGCTCATCAACCGGATCCCGGTCGAGGAGCTGCGCGAGGAGATCATGGCCAAGGTCGAGCGCAAGCTGGCCGCCCATGAGTGAGGCCGGACGCTGGGTGAAGGTCGCCGAGCTCTCCGAGATCCCCGATGAGGGGGCCCTCGGGGTCGAGACCGACGACGAGACACCCATCGCCCTGGTCCGCAGCGAGGGCGAGGTGTACGCCGTGCGGGACGTGTGCTCGCACGCCGAGGTCCGCCTGTCCGAGGGCGAGGTCGAGGACGGCACCATCGAGTGCTGGCTGCACGGCTCCTGCTTCGACCTGCGCTCGGGGGCGCCGATCAACCCGCCCGCGACCCAGGCGGTCCCCACCTACGACGTGAAGATCGACGGCGAAGACGTGCTCGTCTCGCTGGATGAGAAGAATTCCTGAGGCCTGAAATGACCAAGTTCGAAATCCGCGGCCTGCGCGCCGACGTCCTCATCGGCGAGGACGAGCGGCAGGAGATCCTCAAGGGCGTTGACCTGACCGTCAACTCCGGTGAGACCCACGCCATCATGGGCCCCAACGGCTCGGGCAAGTCCACCCTCGCCTACGCGATCGCGGGCCACCCGCGCTACGAGATCACCGAGGGCGAGGTCCTCGTCGACGGCGAGAACATCCTGGAGATGAGCGTCGACGAGCGCGCCCGCGCCGGCGTGTTCCTGGCCATGCAGTACCCGGTCGAGGTCCCCGGCGTGTCCATGTCCAACTTCCTGCGCAGCTCCGTCACCGCGGTGCGCGGCGAGGCCCCCAAGCTCCGCCAGTTCTCCAAGGAGCTCCAGGGAGCGATGAAGGACCTGTCCATCGACCCGGCCTTCGCCGCCCGCGGCGTCAACGAGGGTTTCTCCGGCGGTGAGAAGAAGCGCCACGAGATCCTCCAGCTGGAGCTGCTCAAGCCCAAGGTCGCCATCCTGGACGAGACCGATTCCGGCCTGGACGTCGACGCGCTCAAGGTCGTCTCCGAGGGCGTCAACCGCGCCAAGGCGAGCGGTGAGATGGGCGTCATGCTCATCACGCACTACACCCGGATCCTCAACTACGTGAAGCCCGACTTCGTGCACGTCTTCGCGGGCGGCCGCGTCGCCGAGTCCGGCGGCCCGGAGCTGGCCGACGTGCTGGAGGCCGAGGGCTACGAGCGTTTCGTGAAGGCGGGCGCGTAACCGATGACCACAGTCCGCGAGTCCGGTCGGGCCGGGGCGGCCCCGCTCGACGTCGCGGCGATCCGGGAGGACTTCCCGATCCTCTCCCGGACCGTCCGCGACGGGCGGCCGCTGGTGTACCTCGACTCCGGGGCGACCTCGCAGAAGCCCCGTCAGGTGCTCGACGCCGAACGTGAGTTCTACGAACGCCACAACGCGGCGGTGCACCGTGGCGCGCACCAGCTCGCGGAGGAGGCGACCGACGCCTACGAGGCGGCCCGGGAGACCATCGCCCGGTTCATCGGGGCCGACGCCGGGGAGGTGGTGTTCACCAAGAACGCCACCGAGGGCGTCAACCTGGTGGCCTACGCGCTGAGCAACTCCGCGACCGCCGACGAGGAGCTGCGCCGCTTCCAGGTGGGGCCCGGCGACGAGGTCGTGGTGACCGAGATGGAGCACCACGCCAACCTGGTGCCCTGGCAGCAGCTGTGCCAGCGCACCGGGGCGACGCTGCGCTGGTTCCCGGTGACCGACGAGGGGCGCCTGGACCTGTCGGGGATCGCCGACCTGGTCAACGAGCGCACCAAGGTGGTGGCGTTCAGCCACCAGTCCAACGTGCTGGGCACCGTCAACCCGGTCGGGGAGATCGTCGCCCGGGCCCGCGAGGTCGGCGCGCTGACCGTGCTGGACGCCTGCCAGTCGGTTCCGCACATGCCGGTCGACGTGGCCGCGCTGGGCGTGGACTTCCTGGTCTTCTCCGGGCACAAGATGCTCGGTCCCAACGGGATCGGGGTGCTGTGGGGGCGCCGGGAGCTGCTGGAGGCCATCCCGCCGTTCATCACCGGCGGCTCCATGATCGGCGTGGTCCACATGGAGTACTCCACCTGGGCCGACCCGCCCCAGCGCTTCGAGGCCGGTGTGCCGATGGCCCCGCAGGCCGTCGGCCTGGCCGCGGCCTGCGACTACCTGTCCCGCGTGGGCATGGAGAGGGTCGCCGAGCACGAGCACGCGCTCACCGAGTACGCGCTGGAGCGGATCGGCGCCCTGGAGGGCGTGCGGATCGTCGGCCCCACCGATGCGGTGGACCGCGGCGGCGCAGTGTCCTTCGCCGTGGACGACATCCACCCGCACGACGTGGGCCAGGTCCTGGACGACCTGGGCGTGGAGGTCCGGGTGGGCCACCACTGCGCCTGGCCGCTGCACCGCAGGCTCGGCGTCGTCGCGACCACGCGCGCGTCCTTCTACCTCTACAACACGCCGGAGGACGTGGACGCGCTCGTGGAGGCCATCAGGGCCGCGCAGAAGTTCTTCGGAACCCGGCCCTAGAGCGAGGAACAGCCTGACCATGCAGTTGGACGCGATGTACCAGGAGATCATCCTGGACCACTACCGCAACCCGCACCACAAGGGTCTGCGCGATCCGCACAACGCGGAGGCGCACCACATCAACCCCACCTGCGGGGACGAGGTGACGCTCCGGGTGGCGCTGACCCCCGCCGAGGGCTCCGGCGGCCTCGACCGCGAGGCCGTGGTCAGCGACGTCTCCTACGAGGGGATGGGCTGCTCGATCAGCCAGGCCAGCACCTCGGTGCTGACCGACCTGCTCATCGGCCGCACCGTCGCCGAGGGCATGACCACCCTGGACGCCTTCACCGAGCTGATGCAGTCCAAGGGCAAGGGCGAGCCCGACGAGGACGTGCTGGAGGACGCCGTGGCGTTCGTCGGCGTGTCCAAGTACCCCGCGCGGATCAAGTGTGCCCTGCTGGGGTGGATGGCCTGGAAGGACGCCGTGTCGCAGTCCCTGGAGAAGGAAGCCGTCTGATGAGCGAGAACGAGACGACAACGACCGAGGCCGCCGAGGGCGCCCCCCTCTCCCCGGAGGCGGAGGCGCTGGTCGAGGAGATCAGCGAGGCGCTCAAGGACGTGATCGACCCCGAGCTGGGCGTGAACGTCGTCGACCTGGGCCTGCTGTACGGGGTGAACGCCGACGACAGCACCATCACGCTGGACATGACCCTGACCAGCGCGGCGTGCCCCCTGACCGACGTGATCGAGGACCAGGCCACCAGCGCCCTGGACGAGTTCGAGCGCGAAGTCAAAATTAATTGGGTCTGGATGCCGCCGTGGGGTCCGGACAAGATCACTGACGACGGGCGCGACCAGCTGCGCATGCTGGGCTTCAACGTCTGACACGCGCCGCACGCGCGAAACGGGCCGGTCCCCTCGGGGGCCGGCCCGTTTCGCGCGCCCGGGGCCGCCGCCGCGGGGCTCCGGGGTCCCTTCCGGTGCCGCGGCGGTCGGTGGCGGTCCGCGTCGCGGGGACGGAGCGGCCCCCGCGCGGTCGTGCGCGGGGGCCGTGCGGTGTCAGGGCCTTCGGGCGCGGGCGCCCGGGTCCGTCAGTAGACGAGGGGGTTGAACTGGGGAGCGGCGAAGGTGCCGCCGGCGTGGAAGTCGACGCTGCGACCGGCGGGGACCCGGTACTGGGTGGTGGTCTTGGACGGGGAGTTGGCCCAGGTGCCCCGGATCGTCACGGAGTAGGAGACGCCGGAGGAGCTGATGCCGGTGCTGGTGCACTGGCCGGGGTTGACCACGAAGGTGGTGAAGTTGCCGAAGTCGGCGTAGGCCGTGTAGTTGGAGGACACGTTGCACAGGCGGAAGGTGCCCGCGGCCGCGGCGGGGGCGGCGGTGCCCACCGCCAGGCCCAGGGACAGCAGTAGGCCCAGGGCCATGGTGAGGGCGAGCGACTTGCCTCGTGAGAGCACGGCGGACATGGAACTCCTCATTGTGGTCGTGGATCAGGGGGGACCCCACCCGGAAGGGGGCGCTGAGTAGTCAACCACACGCGCAAGGCCACTTCTAGGGTTTGTGTGTTTTTGTTCCTGTCTTTGTGTGCGTTCATGCGGACTTCGTGTGTCTTCAGCGGGTCGTAACGCCCCGTTCGCTGGGGCCGCCGGACCTCTCGGCGGCCCCGGGCACACGAAGAGCGCCCGCCGCCGGGGGCGACGGGCGCTCGTGGCGACGTGCTAGTGCGCGGCGAACATGCCCGCGCGCAGCTCCGCGGCGATGTCGTTGTCACCGCGCAGGGACAGCAGGTCCACCAGCGACTGGGGGTCGGCGAACGCCTCGTCGTCGCTGTCGGTGATCCGGCGGGAGAGGATCTTCAGGGCGTCCTCGGTGGAGGCGGGCGCGGTGTAGCCGCTCAGGTGCAGCGCCCGGGCCGTGGGGGAGTAACCGCTCAGGTCGGTGGCGGGCAGCTTGCGCGCGTCCAGCCGGTCCCCTGCCACGGTGATGAACACGCGGTCGCCGGGCTGGGCGGCCTGGCGGCGCAGCAGGGGGCGCAGGGAGTCGAACGCCGGCTGGTCGCGCCAGACCAGCACCAGCAGGTCCGCGCCCGGAGCGGTCAGGCACAGCAGCCTCCCGGGCTGGAGGCCCAGGTGGGTGGCGTACCCGGTGGGCACGGCCACGGGGGCGCCGTTGAGGTGGTCGGCGGTGATGTCGATGCGGTGCCACCAGCGCCCGTCCGGGGCGCGGAAGCAGCGGGCCGCCATGGCCGGGTCGCTCGCACCCGGCCGCGAGGGCGGTGCGGGCTGCGCGACCGGGGACGTGGGCGGCAGGCCGTGGGCCTGTCCGGGGGCCGGGCCCAGCGGCACGACGCGGTGCGGGTCCAGGGCGGCGGCGCCGAAGGCCGCGGGAGCCCGTTCGGGGCCGGTTCCGTGCTGTTGGGAGGGGGCGGGCTCGGCCGGGGCCGCGGACGGCTGCGCGTCCACGCGCCGCCGTATGGGCAGCCCGTTCTCGGTGGTGGCCCCCGAGTCCTCCGGGGCGGTGTGGCCCGGGTGGTTGGCGGGCATCTCCATGGGCACCGACGGGTCCGTGAACACGTGCCCGTCCCGCAGGCTCACCCCGGGGGTGCTCAGCAGCCAGGCGCGCAGCTCCTGCTGGCGGATGCCGATGCGGCTGAGCCGGATCCCGGCCTCGGTCATGCTGGGGGCGTCGCCCAGCAGTTCCCGGGTCTGCCAGCGCAGCCGGTTGGGGTCGTCGGCGATCAGCCAGCCGTTGTGCATGCGCCGGTCGGTGAACAGGGTGATGATCACCCGCCACAGCGGCGTGTTGAGGGTGGGCACGTCCACCGGGTGGTCGGGGTGGGCGTTGATCAGGCGGTCGATGGTGGTCGCCGCGCCCAGCTGCTCGGACAGCTCGCGCAGGTGCTTGGTGATCGCGGCGCCCTCGGGTGCGTTGAGCCAGCGCAGCAGGCGCTCCTCCACCTTGCGCTGGGCGGAGCGGATCTCGGTGACGTCCACCGCGATCTGCTCCGAGAGCACGCGGATGCTGATGGGGTCGGTGGCGAACAGGCGCTCGGCGGCCACCGTGCGCTCCAGTTCGGGCCAGGAGCGGAACATCTCCTCGACCAGGTCCACCAGGGGGTGCTGGCCCAGCGCCGGGGCCGGGGGGCGCTCCTGGGCGTGGTCGGGCCGCATGGCCTTGGGCGGACCGAAGCTGGGGCGGCGCAGGGTGCGCCCGGGGCCCAGCAGGGAGCTGCGGAACTGCGAGCGCAGGTCGCCCGCGCCCTCGCCGCGGGCGCCGTCGGCGTCCACGGCCTCGGTGCGCAGGGCTGAACCGGGGATCATCGCGGCCGAGCTGACCATGGCCGTGGCCGCCTGCTCCGGAACCGCGGCGCCGGAGGACTCGGCCTCCTCGCCGCGCTGGGCGCGCAGGGCCCGCAGGGTGCGGATCGCGCGCGTCGCCGGGGTCTGCGGCGGGGCCGCGTGCCCGGGGCCCTCGGCCCCCGTCCCGGAACCCGTGGCGGCGGTGAGGTACTCCAGCGCGCTGTGCACGTGCTCGGGCGCGGAGTCGGGCAGCCAGTGGGCGATGGTGCGCACGGCCTCCATCATCAGGGCGGGGGAGGGGGTGGGGCCCCCGGGAAGCTCACAGCAGGGCTGTAGCGCCCGCCAGGCCACCGTGCTCAGGATGTCCATGGGGTCGCAGTCGGCGAGCGCCCACGCGCCGATCTCCTGCGGGCTCGTGGAGATGAGGCGTTCCCAGTCCCCGGCGGTGGCCACGACCGCGCCGCGCACGGGCTCGGAGAGGTCGGAGCAGTCCACCAGCTGGGTGCGCAGGCTCGGCAGGAACTCGGCCAGCGGCAGGTGCGCCCACTGCTCCAGCGCCAGACGGGCGATGCCGTGCGCGAGCCAGGGCGGTCCCGCGATGTCCAGGACGCGTGCGACGGGCAGCGAGTGCCACCAGCCGTCGATCAGACGGTCGTGGTGGAGCAGGGGAGCCACGTCCGGCGACCTCGACCACCGCAGTGCGGGTGCGAGGTCGACGAGGCAGATCGGAGAGACGGCGTTCATCCGCTGGGGACCTCGACCTCCTGGTGTCTGCACGTGAATTGGGGAGGAACCGCACGGGCCTTCGGTTCGATGCACCACAGTACGCGTCCCTCGCCCGCGGGGCGGACCGGACGGGAGGCCGGTCCGTGCGCCAAGGGCGGGCACGGCGAGCCGGGGGACAGGGGTGCCGTGAGCACTCCCCCGAGATCGTACGTCCCCTGACGCCGCATGGGTACCCCCGGGCGTGCCGGGTCCGCCGCGACCGGACCGTGACTGCGTTGTGTGATGACCGTGACAAGGGCGTTCCGGCCCCCGGGCCTGCACGGACGTGTGAGCTACCTCATAGCCGATCCCGGGTTCCTCCCGGGGCGGCCGCTCGTTGGTGTTCACGGCGCCTTCACACGGGCGCCCCCCGCGCGCAACGGGCGCGCACGACCGGTCCGGGAAGCATGGAGCCCGGCGGGGTGTGCCGACACACTCCGTCCCAGGCACTCCGTCGTCGGCCGCGGGTATGCTGGAAGGGCACTGTCCTTCGCCCGGGCGACCTTTCCGGCCGGACGGCCGCGCCCGGTGGCCGACAGGGGTCGACGGTGTTCGGACACGGGTGGTGGCCGGACCGCGACCCGACACCACGATTGCCGTACCCGCGCACCCTCGGCGCGCGCAGGCGTGGGACGGTCGAGCCGGATGATTGGTTGATGTGACAGACCTTGAGACGAATCCCCCAGCGGCCGCTCGCCCCCACAGACCGGTTCCCATCCGGTCCTACGTGGCGATCGGCGACAGCATCACCGAGGGGATGGAAGACGACAGCGGCCCCGACGGCGAGTACCGGGGCTTCGCCGACCGACTGGCGGAGCACCTGGCCACGGTAACCCCCGACTTCCGCTACGCCAACCTGGGCGTGCGCGGGCGTCGGATGCGCCACATCTTCGGCGAGCAGCTCGACCAGACGCTGGCCTGGAAGCCCGACCTGGTCACCGTCCTGGCCGGGGGCAACGACGTCCTGCGTCCGGGAGGGGACCTGGACCGGCTGGCCGAGCACTTCGAGTGGGGCATCCGTCAGCTGCGCGACGCCGGAATCCGCGTGGTGATCCTGTCCGGCCACGACACTGGGTGGATCCCGGTCCTGCGCTACTACCGCGGCCGCATCGCCGTGTTCAGCATGCACATGCGCGCCGTCGCCGAGCGCACCGGCACCGAGATCGTCGACCTGTGGGCGCTCAACGCGCTGACCGACTCCCGCGCCTGGAGCGAGGACCGCCTGCACCTCAACGGCGCGGGCCACCAGATCGTCGCCGCGCGCGTCGCCGACCTGCTCGGCTTCCCCATGGGCCCGCCCGAGTCCTGGACCGACCCGTGGACCACCCCGCCCCGCCAGCTGCCCCGCATCCTGCGCCGCCGCGAGAACCGCCGCTGGGCCCGCCAGTACCTGGTGCCGTGGCTGCGCCGCCGCGCCATGGGCCGCTCCTCCGGGGACGGCCGCCTGCCCAAGCGCCCCGAGCTGGACTACCTGCACGACGAGGACACCCGGTCCCGGATCGCCGGGAGCATCGAGGAGGGCAAGGCCTGGGAGGGCACCTACAACGGCTTCGACCCCGCCGAGAGCTCCCCCACCAGCAGCCCCTCGGGCACCAAGGGACCCGACCCCGTGGACTGAGCGCTCCGCCCGCGCGCGGCGGCGCCCGTGCCGGACCCGGTGCGGGCGCCGTCCGATCCGGCGCTCAGCTGCGCGACAGGGACTGGATAAGGTCGCTGATGTGCACCACGCCCAGGCACTGGCCGTAGGAGTTGGTGGCGATCAGGTCGTCGTAGACCCGCTCGTTGTCCTGGCCCGCCACCCGCAGCGCCGCCAGCGCCGACATCCACGCCGGGACCGTGCGCGGGGACTCGGCCAGCCGCAGCGCCGGACGCTTGGCGTGCAGTGCGTGCCCGTAGCGGCCCGTCACCGACAGCAGGAACCGCGTCCGGTCCACGACCCCGACCGGGCGGTCCCGGTGGTCGATGAGGATGACGCTGTTCAGCGCCGGGTCCCCGGTGAAGGACTCCAGCACCTGCTCCGCGGTGGCGTCGGAGTCCAGTCCCACGGGCGGCACCATGAACTCGGTGACCCGGGGGCCGGAGTCCTCCTCCCCGCCCTGCCCGGCGCTCGGCTCGGGAACGGGGGTCACCCGCTCGCCGGGCCGCCACGCGCTGTCGGCGAAGAACGGCCCCGTGCCCACGCGTATCCCGCAGCGGCGCAGCCGCACCACGTCCTCGGCGCTGCCCACGCCCGAGGCCAGCGCGTACACGCCGCTGCCCCGGCCGATCCGCGCCAAGCCCTCCACCACGGTGGCGTGCCGCTGGTCCCCGGCCACACCGGAGACGATCGCCGGGTCGATCCGCATCAGGAACGGCGCGGCCTCCACCACCAGGTCCGGGCGCACCATCGCCGTCCCGAACCCGCACCGGAAACCCGCCGCGCGCAGCCGGGAGACCCCCGACACCACGGTCCTGCGCGCCAGCTCGGCCATGTCCGGGCTGAGCATGAAGGTGATGTCGCGCGGTCGGCGGCCCGCACGGCGCAACAGGCTCTCCACCAGGGGGGCGAACCCCTCCCCGGCCAGGATCCGCGCGGGCAGCGGCAGGACCATCGGCAGCAGGCTCTCGGACACGGAGGTCTCGCGGACCAGGGCCAGGAGCCACTCGGCGACGGCCGCCTCCTCCTGGGGTGTCACCTCCGCGTAGGAGCCCCGCGCGGAGGGCGGCGGTGAGGCGGTGACCTCGACGGCCACCACGGTCCCCGAGTCCAGGTCGACGACGGGCTGGTAGCCGGGAGCGCCCGGGGCGCGGCGGGCCACCGCACCCGGCCCGTCCGGATGCGCCGTGGGAGTGTGTTGGGGATGCAGCGCAGTCACAGTTCTCATGGTGACCCCGAAACGGTCCCACCTGAAGACTTGTCCCCGGCTGTTCCCCTCACCTTCACCGGGGTGTGGGGAGGGCGGTTCGACGGCGTTCACGTCCGGAGGCAATCGCGTACCGACGGTGAGGGGCGCCCTCCCGGACGTGTGCGGGTCCGCCCGTGGCCCTTCCCGCCGTCCCGGCCCCCGCGTCCGCGGCGCCGCCCGGGGCGCGCACGACACCGCCCGCCGGGTTCGTCCCGGCGGGCGGTGTCGTGCGCGCGGACGCGGAAAGGCCGCGTCCGGCGGGGGTCAGGCGCGGCGGAAGACCACCGCGATGTTGTGGCCGCCGAACCCGAAGGACTCGTTGATCGCCGCCACGTCGCCCGCGGGCATGTCCCGGGGCTTGTCGCGGACGATGTCCACGGTCACGCCCGGGTCGAGCTCCTCGATGTTGATGGTCGGCGGGATGCGCCCGTCGTGCAGCGCCAGGATGGTCGCGATCGACTCCACGGCGCCCGCGCCGCCCAGCAGGTGGCCGGTCATGGACTTGGTGGAGGTCACCGCGACGCGGTCGGCGACGGAGTCGCCCAGCGCGGTGCGGATCGCCCGCGTCTCGCCCACGTCCCCGGCCGGGGTGGAGGTGGCGTGCGCGTTGACGTGCACGATGTCCTCGGGGGTGAGGTCGGCGTCGGCCAGGGCCTGGGTGATGGCACGGGCCTGGCCGGTGCCCTCCGGCTCGGGCTGGACGATGTCGTAGGCGTCGTTGGTGTAGCCCACGCCCGAGGCGTGCGCGTACACGCGGGCCCCCCGGCGGGCGGCGTGCTCGGCCGACTCCAGGATGAGGATGCCCGCGCCCTCGCCCATGACGAAGCCGTCGCGGTCCTTGTCCCAGGGGCGGGAGGCGTGCTGCGGGTCGTCGTTGCGCGTGGACAGCGCGCGCATGGACGCGAACGAGGCGATGTTGAGCGGGTGGATCGCGGCCTCGGTGCCGCCCGCGATCACCACGTCGGCGCGCCCGGAGCGGATCATGTCCACACCGTTGGCGACGGCCTCGGCGCTGGAGGCGCAGGCGCTCACCGGCACGTGCGAACCGGCCCGGGCGGTGTACTCCAGGCTGATCGCGGCGGCGGGGCTGTTGGGCATGAGCATGGGCACGGTGAAGGGGGAGACCCGCTTCCAGCCCTTCTCACGGAAGGTGTCGTACTGCTCCAGGACGGTGAGGATGCCGCCGATCCCGCTGGAGACCACCACGCCCAGGCGGATCGGGTCCACCTCGGGGGAACCGGCGTCCTGCCAGGCCTCCTGCGCGGCGATCAGTGCGAACTGCTGGGTGCGGTCCAGGCGGCGCATGCGCGGCCTGGGGATCTTCTCGGAGGGTTCCTGCGCGATCTGTCCGGCGAAGTGCACCGGGAGCTTCTCGTGCCACTCCTCCGGCAGCATGCTGATGCCGGAGCGGCCGTCGAGGAGCGCGGACCATGTGGTCGCGACGTCACCCCCGAGGGGGGTGGTGGCGCCGAGGCCGGTGACGACGACATCGGTCTTGGACATGATCCGATCGCCCTTCTCGTGGGTCGTTCCCGGCTGCGGGGCCGGGGGCGTTGGCGGATGTGGGAAAGCCGGTCGTGGCGGCGGTCGGGCGGCGGGACGGGGTGGGTCCCGCCGCCCCGAACGGCCTACTTCTGGATGAAGTTGATGACGTCCTGGACCGTCTTGAGGTCCTTGAGCTGGTCGTCCGGGATCTCCACGCCGAACTTGTCCTGGGCGGCGACGGCGATCTCCACCATGGACAGCGAGTCGATGTCCAGGTCGTCGACGAAGCTCTTGTCCGGGGTGACCTCGGAGGGCTCGGTCCCGACGATCTCCTCGATGATCTCGCCGAGGCCCTTGAGGATCTCCTGCTCGCTCTGCTGGGACTGGCTCTGCTGGGACATGTCGTCTTTCTCCTTGCTCGGTGATTCGTGTCGGCTCGGGGACACCACGTGAGCCGCGGGCTCGCGGACCCTGCCGGCGTGGTGTGACCGCGGGTTCGGGCGGGTGCTCAGGGGATGCGGATCACCTGGGCGGCGTAGACCAGCCCCGCCCCGAAGCCCAGGGTGAGTACGGTGCTCCCCGACGGCAGCTCCCCGCGTCCGATCATTCGCGAGAGAGCGAGAGGGATGGACGCGGAGGAGGTGTTGCCAGCGGTGACGATATCGCGGGCCACGAGTGCCTGGGGCGCGCCCAGCTTCTTGGCGATGGCCTCCACGATGCGCAGGTTGGCCTGGTGGGGGACGAAGGCGGTCAGCTCCGAGGGCTCCACACCCGCCCTCTCCATCGCCTCCAGGGCGACCTTGTACAGCTCGGTGGTGGTCCAGCGGAAGACCGCCTGGCCCTCCTGCCAAAGGTACTTGCCCTCGCGCAGGTGGATCTTGGCGGCCCGCTCTCCGGAGGAGCCCCACACCACCGGACCGATGCCCTGCTCCTCGGAGGCGGTGACGACCGCGGCCCCGGCGCCGTCGGCGAAGATCACACAGGTGCCGCGGTCGTCCCAGTCCACCCAGTCGCTGAGCTTCTCCGAGCCGATCACCAGCACGTTGCGGGAGCTGCCGCCGCGGACCATGTCCGAGGCCACGCCCAGGGCGTAGCAGAAGCCCGCGCAGGCGGCGTTGAGGTCGAAGGCGCCCGGGGCGGTGATGCCCAGCTTGGCGGCGACGGTGGCGGCGGTGTTGGGGATCTGGTCCTGCACGGTGCAGGTGGCCACGATCACCAGGTCGATGTCCTCGGGGGACAGGCCGCCGGCGGCCAGTGCCTTGCCGCCCGCCGCCACGGCCATGCTGGTCACGGTGTCCTCGGGGCCCGCGATGCGCCGCTCCCGGATGCCCACCCGGCTCTGGATCCACTCGTCGCTGGTGTCGACGCGCTCTTCGAGGTCGGCGTTGGTCACGACCCGGGAGGGCTGGTACTCGCCGAAGGCGGTGATCGCCGCGCCTCCGGGAGCTCTCGGGGAGCTGAACATGGTTAGCCTTCCTGGTCGGTGGCCGCGGGGTTCCCGGCGTGCTCCTTGACGAGGGCGCCGGCGCGGTCGAGGTCGTCGGGGGTCTTGACCGCGAGGAGTTCGACCCCGCGCAGGGCGCGCTTGGCCAGGCCGGTGAGCGTGCCCGCCGGTGTGAGTTCGATCATCGCGGTCACGCCCAGGTCGGCCAGGGTCTGCGTGCACGCGTCCCAGCGGACCGGGGAGGAGACCTGGGTGATGAGGCGCTCCAGGTACTCGGGTCCGCTCTCGACCACGGCGCCGTCGGCGTTGGAGAGCAGGCGCACCGTGGGGTCGGAGGGGGACAGGGGGGCCGCTGCCGCCCGCACCCGCTCCACGGCCGGGGCCATGTGCTCGGTGTGGAAGGCGCCCGCGACCGACAGGGAGCGCAGCCGCGCCCGCTCGGGCGGGTTCTCGGCGAAGGCCGCGAGCTGCGCGGTGGTACCGGCGGCCACGATCTGGCCGGAACCGTTGTCGTTGGCCGCGGTCAGCCCGGCGGCGGCGATCGCCGCCAGCACCTGCTCGCGGTCGCCGCCGAGCACGGCGGTCATGCCGGTCTCGGTCCGCGCCGCGGCGTCGGCCATGCCCCGGCCGCGCTCGGCCACCAGGGCCATCGCGTCCTTGGGGGACAGGACGCCGGCGATGGCGGCGGCCGTGAACTCACCGACGCTGTGACCCGCGACGGCGTCCAGCAGGGCGCCCTCGGCGGGCAGCGCGGGGGAGGGGGCGGCCAGGGGGCCGAGCACGGCGGAGGCCGCGACGAGGCCGGCCCCGACCAGCAGGGGCTGGGCGACCGCTGTGTCGCGGATCTCGTCCGCGTCCGCGGTGGTGCCGTAGCGCACCAGGTCCAGCCCGGCGACCTCGGACCACGCCTCGACCTGCGCGGAGACACCGGGCAGTTCGAGCCACGGGGAGAGGAAGCCGGGAACCTGGGCGCCTTGGCCGGGAGCAACGATTACAAGCACGACATCAACCTTGCCCTGTAGGAGATCACCGGTCAGAGGGGGAGGAGCACGAACTTACTCGACACCGTTTGTTGGGACTCCACAAAACGGTGCTGAACGTGCTCCCTCGGACCCGGAACCGGTGGGAGAGGTCACCCTCCGACGGTACGCTGCGCGCGCGCCCGGTCACGCCAGCGGTTCGCGCCCGCCGGGGACACGGGGCGGCCCGCCGGCCGGGTGCCGCGGGATGCGAACCTGGAGAGGTGAACACCGAACCCCACCAGACCCCGGACGACCAGGGCGCCACGGCGGCCCCGGAGGGCGCGCACACCTCCGTCCCCACGGAGCAGGAACGCGTGCGCGCCGAGACCGTGCGCCGCCTGGAGCGCTCCATGGGCGCGCTCGGCACGGCCGCCGTGGCCCGCATGGAACAGCGCCTGGGCTGGTTCCGCCGGATGTCGGCCGAGGACCGCTCGTGGATCGGCCTGGTCGCCCAGTCCGGGGTGGCCGCCTTCGTCGACTGGTTCCGCAACCCGGTGCGCGGACGCCCGGCCATCACCGTCGAGGTCTTCGGCACCGCGCCGCGCGAGCTCACGCGCTCGGTCTCCCTCCAGCAGACCGTCGACATGATCCGCGTGGTCATCGACGTGGTCGAGGGCCAGGTGGAGGAGCTGGCCGCCCCCGGCGGAGCCCAGCAGCTGCGCGAGGCCGTGCTGCGCTACACGCGCGAGGTGGCCTTCAGCTCCGCGAAGGTCTACGCGCGCGCCGCGGAGGCGCGGGGCGCGTGGGACGCGCGCCTGGAGGCCCTGATCGTGGACGCCCTGCTGCACGGCGACCATGAGGACGGCCTCCAGACCTGGGGTTCGGCGCTGAGCTGGTCGCACACCCCGGTCGTCGCGGTGGCCGGGGAGGTCGGCGACGACGACGGCGGCAAGGTCCTGGACGACCTGCGCTCGGCCGCGCGCCGCCTCGGCCACGACGTGCTGGCCGGGATGCAGGGCCGCCGCGTGGTCGTGGTCATCGGCGTGGGGGACCGCTACCCGGCGGAGGACCTGCCCGCGGCCGCCGCCGAGCCGCTGGCCGGGCTCTTCGGCTCCGGCCCGGTGGTGGTGGGGCCCGCCGTCCCCGACCTGCGGTCCGCGGGGGCCTCGCTGCGCGCCGCGGTCAACGGGCTGCGGGCCGCCGTGGCCTGGCCGGACGCGCCGCGCCCGGTGCTCGCCGACGACCTGCTGCCCGAGCGCGCGCTCCAGGGCGAGGCCGAGGCGCGCGGGCAGCTGGTCGAGGAGGTGTACGTGCCCCTGCTGGGCGCGGGGTCGCCCCTGCTGGACACGCTCTCGGTGTACCTGGAGCACGCCTCGTCGCTGGAGGCCACCGCGCGGATGCTGTTCGTGCACCCCAACACGGTCCGCTACCGGCTCAGCCGTATCGCCGAGCTCACCGGGCGCACGCCGTCGGACGGGCGCGGCTCCTTCGTCCTGCGGGTGGCGGTCGCCCTCGGGCGGCTCGTGCGGACCGACGACGCCTGACCTCCGGGGTCGGCAGCCTCCGGCGCCTCCGGGGTCGGCCGGTTCCGGCCGCGGCCCCGCGGAGGGGAACCCGCCGCGTAACCTGATCGTTGCCTGTCATGTCCGTCCCCTTATGGAAGTTTCACCAGAGCCGGGTATGTCGGTAACTGGTTGTGTATGCCCGGGGACCACATGAAAAGGGATAGCTTTGTGGTGGGCGGGTTGCCGACGGGACCGTTGAGGCTGCGTCATCCTCGGGCGAAGGTCCCCGCACCGCCCCGTCACGACGTTCTTGGGGGGTCAACGCTGTGGTCGAGCGACCGAGGATAGGGTCCCGGCTCTTCCGTCCGATGATCGATTACGTTCTCGCGCCCACTCAGGAGGGTGAGCTGCGCAGACGGGCGCTGTTCTGGCTCCCCGCGCCGCTGCCCGTGCTGGGCGTGGTCTACCTGCTGGTCGGCGGCGGACTGGCCGCCGCGGGGTGGACGATACTGCTGGCCGCCAGCGTGGGCGTCGGAACGATGCTGCTCGCGCTGGTCGTGCAGCCCACGCCCCTCCCCGAGGGGCTGGTGCCGCAGGTCTCCGCGCGCCGCTCGCTGCACCGCTTCCGCCAGTTCACCGGGCTGCGCATCACGCTTGCCCTGGTGCCGGTGGTGATCGGCGCGGCCGCGTCGGTGATCGGCGGGGGCCTGTACCCGCTGTTCGCCGCGCTGGCGCTGGCCTGGCCGCAGCTGCTGCTGGCCCTGCCCACCTTCTTCACCATCACCAGGGCGCGCCGGGCCATGGAGGCGTGGGGCACCACCGCCTACCTGTGGCACGCGCTGTCGCGCCCGGCGAAGGTGACCTGGCCGGTCATCACCCCCGCGGTGCGCGGCTGGCGCGCCTGGCGGGCCGAGAACGCCCGGCAGGACCGGCGCAAGTCGGAGGAGGAGAAGGCCTGGAAGGAGGCCGTGCGCGAGGAGAGCGAGCAGGTGGGCGACACCGCCGCCGACCCGGCCGCCGCGGAGCGCACCCGGCCCATCCGGCCGGTGGACCAGGAGGCCACCGACGTGCTCCCGCACCTGGAGCCCGGCCGCCCGAAGGCGTCCCCGGCCGCCGACGAGGAGAAGCCGACCGAGGTCCTGCCGCATCTGGGCGCCGCGTCGGGGGACGGGGAGCCCGGCGGGGAGGTCCGGCCGACCCGGGCGATGCCCCACCTGGACGGGGACGCCGAGGCCGGGGACGACGCGGAGGACGGCGCCGGGGCGGAGACCGCCCCCGCCCGCACGCCCCGCGGCACGGTGAACCGGGCCCGGCACATCCTGGAGCAGGGCAGCGGCGCCCTCGGGCTCTCGGTGCGCAAGCCGCGGCGCGGCGCCCAGTCCAGTCGGCGCCCCACGCCCAACAAGCCCTGACCTGACAAGCCCTGCCCTGTCCGGGGGCGCCGTCGGCCGGTCCCGGCCCGCGGCGCCCCCGGCGGCGTTTCGCGCCCGCTCCGCGGGCGGGGGCCGCGCGCCGGTGCGGCGACCGTCAGAGGTCCGCGGTCATGCGCACGTCGGGCAGCGCGTCGCCCCCGCCCCGGGCGCAGTGGTACCAGGAGGCCCGGGCCCCGCGCCCGGCGAAGTCCACCTGGCCCAGGGTGTTGCCGAAGTAGGGGGCCGACCCCAGGTCCCAGCTCAGATCGGGCTCGGGGACCCCCGCCAGCCGCGTCAGCAGCCACCCGATCGCGCGCAGCGGGCGGCTCACCGACAGCCGGACCATGCGGCGCATGCTCGTCGGGGCCTGGTTGCACAGCGGGGAGGAGACCAGCTGGGTCACCCGGCTCGCGCCGCCCCCGCGGTGGCGGGCGCGCGCCAGGTAGGAGAAGTGCACGTCCCCGCCCAGGAACAGCACGGTGGCCGGTGCCGGTCCCCGTTCGCCCCGCGCCAGCTCGCCCACGGCGTCGGACAGGCGGCGGAAGGAGTACTGGAAGGCCGCCCAGTGCTCCAGGTCGATGTCCTGGCGCAGCCGTTCGGCGGGCCCCGTCAGCCACCGCCCCCAGGCGCCCGCGCACACCGCCTCGTTCCACGCCTCCAGCCGGTGCACGGCCGGGGGCAGCAGCACCGGGACGGTCGAGGCGACCACGACGTGGTCCGGCCCGCCGGTCAGGTGCCCGTCCAGCCAGTCGTGGCCCTGGGGTCCCAGGATCGACCTGGACCCGTCGGAGGGGTCGCCCTCGCCCAGGGCGCGGGAGCAGCGGGTGTCGGCCATCACGAGCCGCACCCCGCCGAAGTCGTGGTGGTGCCCCCACTGGTAGCTCGACGGCTCGCTGTGGGCCTGCCAGGCGAAGGCGTCGACCAGCTCCTCGGCGTCGCCGTCGGCGTCGCGCACCCGCTTCCACAGCCGGTCGCGGTCCCTCTCCTGCTCGGAGAGGTTGCCCAGGTGCTGGTACACCCAGTAGGAGCCCAGGCCGCTGGTGATGCGCCTGCGCCACCAGGGTCGCCGGTCCATGGCGCGCCGCCAGGCGGCGGAGGTGTTCCAGTCGTCGCGGACGTCGTGGTCGTCGAAGACCATCAGGGTCGGCACGGTGGACAGCAGCCACCGCACCTGCGGGTCGCTCCAGGCCTGCCGGTACAGCTCGGCGTACTCGTCGTAGTACACGACCTCGTCGTCGGGGTCGTCGCGGGCGCCCCCGCGGGCGCGCCGCTCGCGCAGGAACGCGAGCATCGACTCCCGCACCTCGTCGGCGTAGACCTGGTCGCCGATGAGCAGCAGCGCCAGGTTGCCCTCGACCGGTTCGCGGGCCAGCCCCCTGGCCGTGGCGCGCAGCATGTCGGGACCGTAGCGGACCACGCCCTCGGGCGAGTCGTGGGTGGGCGTGTGGCAGGACCCGTACAGCAGCCGCGTGGGCGCCTCCGGGTCCACGGTGCGCACCGTGCTGGGCGGGAAGGGGCTGTCCGGCTCCGGCCAGACCCGGTCCTCGTCCAGGAAGACCTCGTAGGGCAGGCGGGCGCCCGGGGCCAGCCCCGCCACCGTGCAGACGGCGTAGTGGTGGCCGTGCACGGTGAAGGTCCGCGCGGTCGCCTCGGCGGCGCCGTCGACCACGACGCGCACCGCGCAGGGGGCGTCCGTCTCCACCCACACCGTGGCGGTGGTCTCCCCCGGGTGCCTGAGCAGGGGCCCCAGAAGTAAAGAAGCAGTCACCGTTTCGCCTCCTTTCGACCAGGTTCGCACATGTGGGGGACGAGTATGGCCCCTCGCGGGGCCGAGCGCCATCCACAGCCGGGACCGGGATGGTTGCACGAGCGCCGCGCCTGCGCGAAGGTGGCGCTATGAGGACACAGATCCTGGAGCTGCACACCGGTGGATCGGAGAGCATCACCGACATCACCCGCCAGTGCGGCGACTTCGTCGCCGGGGCCGGAGGGGACGGACTGCTCAACGTCTTCGTCCCGCACGCCACGGCGGGTGTGGCGATCATCGAGCTCGGGGCGGGGTCCGACGACGACCTCCTCGCCTCCCTGGCCGACCTGCTGCCCGCCGACGACCGGTGGCGGCACAAGCACGGCTCGCGGGGTCACGGCAGGTCGCACGTGATGCCCGCCTTCGTCGCACCCCAGACCACCGTCCCCGTCGTCGGCGGCAGACTCGAACTGGGCACGTGGCAGTCCATCGCCGTGGTGGACCTCAACGTGGACAACCCCGACCGGCGGGTGCGCCTGTCCTACCTCTCGTCCTGACGGGCAAGGTTTGGCAGCGCGTTGACGGAACATGCCGCTAGCGTGTGAACTAGGCCATCAGCGATGGTCAGCGGACCCACGTGCCGGGCGCGCAAACAGCCCGGCGTCGTTGTGACAACTGCTTCGTGCAGGCAAGATTGAGAAAAACCATCTGTGGAGGAGAACTTTCGTGAGCGCGACCGCGGGCCAGGCACAGAGCGAACGCGGCTTGGCTGACCGACTCGGATTCAAGCCGGGTCAGGTGGTGCAGGAATTCGGCTTCGACGACGACGTCGACGAGAACCTGCGCGCATCCATCACCGAACTCACCGGTGAGGAGCTGGTCGACGAGGACTACGACGGCGACGTCGACGCGGCACTGCTGTGGTGGCGGTCCGACGAGGAGGAGGACCTCACCGACGCGCTGATGGACACCGTGACCACCATCGCCGACGGCGGAACCATCCTGGTGCTCACGCCCAAGGCGGGCCGTGACCTGCACGTGTCGCCCAACGAGGTCGCCGAGGCCGCGACGACGTCGGGCCTCTCCCAGACCAGCGCGGTCAGCATCGGCGCGGACTGGTCGGGTACGCGTCTGGTCGTTCCCAAGCGGTGACGGACGTCACCCGCCAAGGGTGAGGCATCCGGTGCCGCGCGTCCCCGAGGCGGGCGCGCGGCGCTGAGGAGTGCCCGCTGACGAAAGGGATCCATGACCGCCCCCGTGGGCGCCCCCGCGCCCGACTTCACCCTCCAGGACCAGTACGGCCAGGACACCTCCCCGGTGCCGGGCCGCCCCGTCCTGCTGGTCTTCTACCCGCTGGCCTTCTCAGGCGTGTGCTCGGGAGAGCTCGCCGAGCTGAGCGCGCGCCACCCCGAGTTCGCCGACCTCGGCGCCGAGGTCATGGCGGTGTCGGTGGACTCCGTTTTCGCCCTGCGCACCTGGTCCGACCGGGAGGGCTTCCCGTTCCCCCTGCTGTCGGACTTCTGGCCGCACGGCGGCGTGGCCCGGGCCTACGGGGTGTTCGACCCCCGGCGGGGCACCGCGCGGCGGGGGACCTTCCTGATCGACGCCGGGGGAGTCGTGCGCTGGTCCACCCTCACGGGGTTCTCCGAGCCGCGCGACGTGGACGAGTACCTGCGGGAGCTGCGCGAGCTGGTCTGAGACCCGGACGCGGTGATTCCGGCGAAGCGGTATGATCTCGTCCGACGCACGGGCGCGTAGCTCAGTTGGTTAGAGCAATTGCCTTACAAGCAATAGGTCAGGGGTTCGAGTCCCTTCGCGCCCACGGACTCAGGACGACCCTGCTCGGGGGCCTTCGGCCGCCTCGCCGGGTCGTCCTTCGTGTTTTCCGGGGGGAGACCCCCCGAACCCCCCGAGGTAACCCCCCTGCGGCCGGGGCCGCGGTGGTCGGCGGGGTGGACAGAGCGCTCTTTTGCGACGTGGGGCTTCGCCCCGGGGGCTGTAGTCGGTTTGCCCAGGGTCCACGGACTCAGGACGACCCTGCTCGGGGGCCTTCGGCCGCCTCGCCGGGTCGTCCTTCGTGTTTTCCGGGGGGAGACCCCCCGAACCCCCGGTGTGGGGCTTCGCCCCACGGGGGCGGGTTGTAGTTGGTTTGCCCAGGGCCCACTCGACTTCGGGACGGCCCTGCTCCGGGGGCTCAGCGCTGCAGCGTCAGCACCGCGGGCCGGTAGGGCAGGAGGCCGTAGTCGCCGCCGGAACCGGGGGAGCGCCCCTGGTAGAGGAACCGCATGTCGCAGGCGTCGACGGTCATGGTCTGGTCGGGGTTGGTCCGGATCAGTTCGCCGTGACTGATGTCGTTGGTCCAGGTGGCGCCGCTGTTGGCCCGGCCCGCGAAGGGGTTGCCCTCGGTCGCGGCCTGCGGTGTCCACGTGCCGTCCAGACTGGTGGCCGTGAACGAGCGGAAGTAGCGGTGCCCCTGCGCGCCGATGGCCTCGACGATCATGAGGTACCGGTTCTCGCCTTCCAGCCTGTAGACCTGAACCGCTTCGAACAGGTTGTTGGTGCTGTCGGACATGACGACCGTCGAGGTCGAGCCGAAGCTGCCCGGGAAGTCGCCGATGGGCATGTCCGCCCGGTAGATGCGGCCGTTGTCCCCGGCGAAGAACAGGTACATGTCCGTGCTGTCGCCGATGAGCGCCTGGTCGATGGGCCCCGTGGGGGAGTCACCGATACTTCCGGAGAAGAGCGTCCGCGGAGCCGACCAGCTGTTCACGTCGGCGGGGTCGGTCGACGTCCGATAGGAGAACGCGGGCCCGCCCCACTGGTAGGCGAGCACCCAGACGTCTTTGGGGGCGAAGTGGAGGAGTGTCGGCGCGACGGCTGAGAAGGGCATCGGGTTCTGGTTGGCCGATCCCATCCGGGACCAGTCCGAGAAGAGGCCGAAGTTCATCGAGCCCCATGACGTCCCGGTGTCATGGGTCGTCGCGTAGACGAGGTGCTGACCGTTGTAGGGGGCGTGGGTGAAGTCCTTGAGCGAGGCCCAGCCCGGCCTCGGCTGTGCCAGCGGTCCGGTCGACGTCCAGGTGTAACTCGACGGAAGGGCGCACGTTTCGCCGGGCCCCGAACCGTCGACGCGGACGAGTCGCCACTGCTGGTTGCCGCCGCCCCAGTCGTCGTACTGCACGATGCTGGCACCGTCCGCGGCCGAGGCGCCCTGGACCTCCACGACCTTGGCGCTGTGCCGGTTGACCAGTCGGATGTGTCCGCCGGGTGAGTCCTCCAACCGGAACTGCTGGTTGGCCTGGTCGTGGTCGGTCCACTGGACGATGCCGCCGCCATTGGCGGTCGACCAGTTGTGGACGTCCAGCACCTTGCCCGAATGCCGTGACCGCAACCGGTAGTAGCCGTCGCCGGAGTCGACGAACTGCCACTGCTGCTGGTGCTGGTCGTTACGTGTCCACTGGGTGATCCGCGCGCCGTCGCCGGTGGCCTGGTTGTACACGTCCAACGCCTTGCCGCTGTCGCGGTTCACCAGCACGTACCACGCGTCGGTGTCCACCGTCGCCGCCGCGGCGGGCGTCGGCACCGTCACGGCACCGGCACCACCGACGACCATGGCCATCACGCCGACGACGAGGGCCCGCAGTAACCACCCTCGCGGTCGTGGGGGCGGCGAGATCGAAGACCTGCTCAACGTAGACATCGTTCTTCCTCCAAGGACCTGGAGCCGCGTTATCCGCACGAGGGGGGTACACCACGAGTCCTGGGCCTTCATCTGTGATGTTAGCGTTAACATTTTTTCGGGTGTCCTGGCGCACGCTTGAACCGGGATCCGGTGTGCAGGCCTGCCCGGAAAGCCAGGGGGCGTCGTTGGCCTTGCCGTTGAATCTGAGCGAGAACACTCCGGAAGTCAAGCCGTAAATTTCATTAATCTTCCGGAATTTGCGGGGTTCGCCACTGGGCGCACGTCGAAGCTCCCGGCGGGTCCGTGGAAGCACTGATGCGACGCGTCCGGGTGTGCGCTTGCGGGGCCTGTGCGCTCCGCGTCTCCGCCTGCTCGCCTGTGTCTGGATTGCCGGAGAGTGTCCGTTTCTTCGGCTCGTCGTCTCTGAACGCCGGGCGGCGGTCCGGCGTCGGCTGGAGACGGTCTCCCCGTTCCGTGGCGTCGCCGGTGGGGCGCATCAACCGGTTGCATACTTTGAGGGACTCGATCCCAGTTTTTTCGCCGCCGTCAGTAAATGCGCAGTTCACGGGCATGCAACACTGTCGCAACACTTGTCCCTCTTGCAAGCGTTTGCATTAACCCTCTTGACATGGAAAGCGCTTTCTCTAATGTGAGTTGGAACACCCCAGTACTCATCCCTACTGGAAAGGCAAGCGGTGAGAAGAACAACCACGCGTCGACTCCTGTCGACGTTGGCCGCCTCGGCGGTGGTGGCAGCCGGTCTGGCCATGCCGATGTCCTCGGCGGCCGCGCAGACCGGTAGCGCCACGGGTTACGCGACCCAGAACGGCGGGACCACCGGCGGCGCGGGCGGGCAGACGGTGCGGGCCACGACCGGAACCCAGATCCACGAGGCCCTGTGCAACCGGTCCAGCGCCAGCACCCCGGTCATCATCGAGGTCCAGGGGACCATCAACCACGGCAACACCTCCAAGGTGTCGGGCGACAGCTGCGACACCGCCGACGACGTGATCGAGCTCAAGAACATCAGCAACGTCACGATCGTCGGCACCGGCAGCGGAGCCGTGTTCGACCAGCTGGGCATCCACATCCGTGAGTCCAGCAACATCATCATCCAGAACGTGACCGTCCGGAACGTCAAGAAGTCCGGCTCGCCCACGTCCAACGGCGGCGACGCCATCGGCATGGAGAGCGGTGTCCGCAACGTCTGGGTCGACCACGTCACCCTGGAGGCGTCGGGCGGTGAGTCGGAGGGCTACGACGGCCTCTTCGACATGAAGAACAACACCCAGTACGTCACCCTCTCCTACAGCATCCTGCGCAACTCCGGTCGCGGCGGCCTGGTCGGGTCCAGCGAGAGCGACCGCTCGAACGGCTACGTCACGTACCACCACAACCGGTTCGAGAACCTGGACTCGCGCGCGCCCCTGCTGCGCGGCGGCATAGGCCACATGTACAACAACCACTACACGCAGCTGCACGAGTCCGGCATCAACTCCCGGGCCGGCGCCAGAGCGAAGGTGGAGAACAACTACTTCGAGGACTCCAAGGACGTCCTAGGCACCTTCTACACCGACGAGAGGGGCACCTGGGAGGTCGGCGGCAACATCTTCGACAACGTGACCTGGTCCAGCCAGGGCGACGAGAACTACCCCGCCGGGCCCAACCCCGAGTCCACCACGTCGGTGAGCATCCCCTACTCCTACGAGCTCGACGACGCCGGGTGCGTGCCGGGGATGCTGGGCCAGATCTCGGGCGCGAACAAGGGCAACCAGGTCTCGGACGGCAACTGCGAGGCGGAGAACCCGCCGGACCCCGACCCGACCGACCCCCCGGACCCGGACCCGACCGACCCGCCGGACCCTGACCCCACCGACCCGCCCGAGGGGACCAACCTCAGCAGCGGCGCCGGAGCCGACGGCTCCGGCAAGGCCAGCGGCACCAGCTACGGCAACGTCGTCGACGGCGACATGGGCACCTACTGGTCGCCGAGCGGCTCGACCGGCCGCATCTCGGTCAAGTGGGACTCCGACGTCACGGTGTCCACGGTCAACATCCGCGAGGCGGCCGGGGCCGAGGGCAACATCGGCTCCTGGCGGGTCGTCGACCACGACAGCGGTGACGTCCTGGCCACCGGAAGCGGAGCGGGCGTCATCGACATCGACCCGACGACGCTGCGCAAGATCAACTTCGAGATCACCGGCTCGAACGGCACGCCGCGCGTCGCCGAGTTCGAGACCTACGCCGGCTAACAGCTCACCCGTGACCGATCCGGCCCGGAGCACCTGAGCCGACCGGACACCGGCCGGTCCGCCCGATTCGTTCGGACGGACCGGCCGTTCCGGCGTCGACGCCGGGGCCGGGCCGTGGGTGCCGCCTCGGCGGTACTACCCGCCCAGGTTCCGGAACCGCCGCACTGCCAGCGGGACGAAGACCAGCATGATCACGACCGGCCAGACGAGAGCACCGCCGATCGCGTGCCCGTCGATCCAGTAGCTCGCCCCGCCCGTGCCCGCGCCTGGGGTCGCGAAGAGTTCGCGGATGGCGTTCGCCGTCGAGGACACCGGGTTCCACGCCGCGATGGCCCCGAGCCAGCCCGGCATCATCTCCGGCGGGGCGAAGACCGAGGAGATGAAACCGAGCGGGAAGGCGACGGCGAAGAGGGAGCCCGCCACCTCGGTGTTCCTGATCACCAGGCCCAGGTAGACGCCCACGAAGATCAGGGCGAGCCGCAGCCACAGCAGCAGTGCGAAAGCGGACAGTGTCTCGACCGGGCTCCCGCCCGCGCGCCAGCCGATGACCAGCGCCAGCCCCGCGATGACCGCGAGGTCGATCGCCGCCTGGATGATGTCGGCGACCCCTCGGCCGGTCACCACGGCCGACGGGGACATGGGCATGGACCGGAAACGGTCCATGAACCCCTTCTCCTTGTTGAGGGTCACGGAGAACGCCGTGTTCATGAACCCGAAGGCCATGATCATCGCGAACATGCCGGGCATGGCGTAGTCGACGTACCCCTCGCCCGCGCCCTGTCCGGTGACGTCCATGGCCGAGCCGAAGACGTAGACGAACATGAGCACCATCACCACCGGCATGCCGAGCTGCCAGGCGAACGTGGAGGGCTGTCGTGCCAGGTGGGTGAACTCCTGCACGACGATCGTCCAGCAGTCCCTGACCGCCCAGACGAGGCGGGAGACGGGGCCCGAGGGCAGGACCCGGGAGGCCGTGGGGGAAGGGTGCGTCCGGTCGGGGGCGCTCATCGGGCGGTCTCCTCGGCGAGCCGTGCGGTCAGGTGGAGGAAGGCCTCGTCCAGGGTGGGCCGACGCAGCCCTATGTCCGCGATCTCCAGACCCCGTCGGCGGACCTCGGCGGCGACCTCGGTCAGCGCGCGGACGCCGTCGGCCACGGGGACGCTGATGCTTCCCCCGGTGAGCGCCACGTCGACGCCGACCACCCGGCCGACGACCTCGGCGACCCGGGGCAGCGCGTCGGGGTTCGCGACGGCGACATCCAGCCGCTCGTCACCGATCCGCCGCTTCAGTCCGGCCGGGGTGTCGTCGACGAAGTTCCTGCCCTCGTGGATGACGCTGATCCGGTCGCAGAGCTGGTCGGCCTCGTCGAGGTAGTGGGTGGTCAGCAGCACCGTGGTGCCCTGTTCGGAGAGCCCGCGCACCGCGTGCCAGACCTCGCGCCGCCCCGCCGGGTCCAGACCGGTGGTCGGCTCGTCCAGGAAGAGCACGTCCGGGGCGAGGATCATGCCGGCGGCGAGGTCCAGTCTGCGACGCATCCCGCCGGAGAAGGTCCCGGGCGAGTCCTTGGCGGCCTCCGCCAGTCCGAAGAGGTCCAGCAGTTCGTCGGCGCGGCGGCGGGCCGCCGCCTTGTCCAGCCGGAAGAGCCGTCCGAAGGTGGTGAGGTTCTGCCGGGCGCTGAGGAGGTCGTCGACGGCCGTCCGCTGCCCGACCAGGCCGATGCTCGCGCGGACCTCCCGCGGTTGGGTGCGCACGTCGTAACCGGCGACCGCCGCCTTCCCCGCGTCGCCTCTGGTGAGCGTGGCGAGGACGCGCACCGCCGTCGTCTTCCCCGCGCCGTTGGGACCGAGCAGACCGTGGACCGAACCGCGGGGCACCGTGAGGTCCACTCCGTCGAGGGCCGGTCTCTCTCCGTACCGCTTGGTCAGACCACTGGTCAGGACCGCTGGTTCCGATGGCCTCACGGGAGCCTCCCGGTTCTGGGTACGTTGTACGCAGCACGGTAGCGTACGCTGTCCGCAGTACGCAACCGCCTCCGCGCAGAGGGAGAGGGCATGACCGAGGAGAACCCGCTCGCCCGGAGCCAACGACTGCTCTGGGAGGGCCTCCCCGAGTCCCGGAAGGGTCCCAGGCCCACCCTGTCCCTGGAGCGGATCGTGAACGCCGGTATCGCCATCGCCGATGCCGAGGGCATCGATGCCCTGTCCATGCGCAAACTGGCCGCTGCGCTCGGGATGGGCACGATGTCCCTGTACCGCTATGTTCCGAACAAGTCCGAGCTGCTCAACCTCATGCTCGACCACGTCAGCGGCACCCAGCTCGGCCGCCTCGACCCGGACGGCGGCTGGCGTGACACGCTCACCACCGCCGCGTGGCGGGGCCGGGAGCTGTACCTGAGGCACCGGTGGCTTCTCCAGGTCAACTGGAGTCGGCCGGTGCTGGGCCCCAACAGCGTCGCGGAGATGGAGGAGACCATGTCCGGCCTGGCGGACCTGCCCTTCGGCGACCGGGAGAAGTTCATGGTGATCTCCGCTCTGGACTCCTACGTCACCGGTTCTGCGCGCCAGAGGATCCTGTACGAGAACGCCACGGCCGAGAGCGGCATGACGGACGAGGAGTTCTGGGGCAACCAGCTCTCGGTACTGGTCAGGGCCATGGAGTCCGGCGGCTTCCCCACGATGGCGGCCATGGACGACGACGCCCTCGACACGGACTGGGAGGAGACCTTCGCCCTGGGACTGAGGTCGATGCTGGACGGAATCGAACGGGAGGCGGCGCGCCGGGCCGCCCGTTGAGCGGGCGTCGGCACGGGGCGGAGGGGGGACCGGGGCTCCCGACGGCTGCCTCCGCGGACTGCCGACGGCGACTCGGCCGGTCCGCCCGATTCGCTCGGACGGACCGGCCGTCGCGTGCCGACGGGTGCGTCTTCGCCCGGCGGAGGCGGCGAACCCGCTGACGCGGGGCCCGCACGTGTGCGACCGTGGCCGACGGGCCGGACTCCACGCGGCACGGGCGCACCGGCCCGTCTGGCCGCCCGGAGGGGAGCGCACATGCGCGTGTACTACGACACCGAGTTCGTCGAACGGGGACCGGACCACCCCCTGGTCCTGGTCAGCATCGGCATGGTGGCCGAGGACGGCCGCGAGCTGTACGCGGTCAGCTCCGAGTTCGACCAGGACCTCGTGCGCTCGCACCCGTGGCTGTCCGAGCACGTCTGGCCGCAGCTGCCCCTGCGCGGCGGGCCGGAGGACGCCGTCCTGGACACCGGCCACCCGCATGTGCGCACCCGCGGGGAGATCGCGCGCATGGTGCACGAGTTCCTGCGCGACACCCCCGAACCGCAGCTGTGGGCGTGGTACGGCTCGTACGACCACGTGCTGCTGTGCCAGCTGTGGGGAACGCCCCGGGAGATGCCGCGCGAGGTGCCCTTCCTCACCCACGACCTCAAGCAGGAGGCGGTCCGGCTGGGCGACCCGCGGCTTCCGCCCCAGAGGTCGGGGCAGCACCACGCCCTCGCCGACGCCCGGCACCTGATGCGGCGCGCGCGGTGGCTGCGGGAGCACTCCTGACCCGGGCCCCTGTCGTCGAGGGCCCTTCCGGCTCCGGTCGGCGCGGGCCCGGTCCGCGGTGGCCGTCCGAGCACCCGGGGCGGCCCGCGCCCGTGTCCGGATACGCCGGGCATCGGAATTTTCCGGGTATCCGGGTACTCCGGGCATCCCACCCTAGGATGGGTGGACGCCGAAGCGAGGGGAAGCACGATGGTCCGGCTCACCAGGGCGCAGCGCCAGGCCCGTAACCGGGCGCGCGTGCTGTCCGCGGCCGGGGACGAGTTCGCCGAGCACGGTTTCCGCGACGCCAAGGTCGACCGTATCGCCGAACGGGTCGACCTCACCCGGGGCGCGGTCTACTCCAACTTCCCCGGCAAGCGCGCCCTGTACCTGTCGGTGCTGGCCGACGCCGCCGAGCGCTCCGCCGACGCCGCCCGCCCCGAACCCGGGCACACCGCCCGCGCGGCGCTGGGCGCGCTCGCCCGCGCCTGGGCCTCCCGGCTCCCCACCACCGGCGAGCCCCCGCTGACCGGGACCGCGCTTCCGCCCGAGGTCCTCTCCGACGAGCCGGTCCGGAGCGCCTTCGCCCAGCTCATGCGGTTGAACGCGCTCCTGCTCGGCCTGTCCCTGGAGGCGTTGGCGCTCCCGTCCGACCCCGGCGGGCGCCGGGTGCGCGTGGCCGGGACCGTGCTCACCACCCTGTACGGGACCGGCCAGCTGGTCGGGGTCGCGCCCGGCTTCGCTGATCCCTTCGCGGTGGTGCGCGCCTGCGAGCGCCTGGCAGACCTGGACCTGGAGGACGCCTGGCCGCCGCCCCACCTGGAGCACGTGCGCCGGGCGGTGCCCGCCGACGAGGAGTGGTCGCCGCCGCAGGCCTTCGACGCGGTCCGCAGGCGCGCCGTGTCCCTGGCCGGGGACGGGATCGTGGCGGTCCTGGGCACGCGCCGCCTCGAAGCGGCGGAGGAGGCACTGCGCTCCGCGCCCGCGGGGTCCCCGGTGACCGCCGTGGTGGTCACCGGGGACCCCGACGAGCTGACCCCGCTCGCGCGGTTGGCCGTGGCCGACCTGTGCGGCTGCCTGCGCCAGGCCTTCCCCGAACGGGCCTGGCCGCGCCTGCGCGTGGTGTTCGACCCCTCCGGTGAGATCGCCGCGGCCGCGGGCGTGCCCGTGGTCGGCGACGCCACCGAGAGCGCCGTCCGCGTCGTCGGCGGACGGATCACCGCCCGCTCCGACGCCCGCGGCGCGGGCCACGCAGTCTCCGCGTTCCTCGGCGAGCGGGCGGGCCGCCGGTAGACGTCCCCCGGGCAGGGGGCCGGTCGGCCCTTCCCGAGAGGCGGTCCGCGAACCGGAAGGCCCGCCCCGTGGTCTCGTCCACAGAGGCCTGACCGGCGGTCCCGGCCTGTCCGGTGACGCCGGTCCCCCTCGGGAACCGCGGCAGCCGACCGTTTCAGGAGGGCTCCGTCCCCGTCCCCTCCTCCGTGCCCGGTTCCGCTGCCGGGGGCCGACCGCCCAGGGCGCGCAGCACCCGCGCCCCCTCCGGTCCCGTGCCCGAGGCGCGGGCCCGCGCCGCCTCGGCCGAGCCGAACCCCGCCACAGCCCAGGCCGCGACCTCCCCGCGGGGCACGCCCGCGTCCCACCACGCGCACATGAGCGCCAGCGCGTCGCGGCCCTCCCCGGCCAGCGCCGCACCCTCCCGAGGGGAGAACCCGATCGCCCGGTACACCCGGGCCTGCGCGGGGTCCGCCCCCGCGCGGGCCCACGGAACGGCTTCGGCGCCGTCCCAGCCCGTGTCCAGGTAGGCGCGCGCGGTCGCCGCGGGCACCCCCGCCGACAGCAGGGCGTCCAGGGTTCGGGCCTGCCCCTCGCTCAGGTCCAGCCCGGGGGCCCGCCGCACCGGCAACAGGGCCCGCAGCAGCCGACGGGGCCGGGGGCGCTCGCCCGCCAGGTGCCGTTCGGCCGCCTCGGCGGGGGAGTAGCCCAGTTCGTGCCAGCGCACGGCGTCCCCCGGGGTCATCCCCGCGCGGAGCATGGGCCGGACCGTGTACGGGGTCATCCCGGCCGCGCCCCACTCCAGGGCGGGGCCGGGCCGGTACACGCCGCTGCCGCGCCAGCGCTCGGCGGAGTCCAGCACGAACCCTGCGTCGATCCAGCGGCGGGCGTCCGCCACGGTGAAACCGCGCGCGGTCCACAGGTGCAGGTCCTCGGGGCCGGGTTCGTGGTCGTCGAACGCGACGTTCATGGTCTCCTCCGTCCGTCGGGGCCCTCGGCGGGACCCGGGTTCGCGGGTGGCGCCGTGCCGTGGGCACCGGCACCCGTCCGTCCGTGTCGGGGGTCGGCGGGCAGGGGCACCACGTGCGCCCAGTCCGGCGGTGGCGGCGGCGCGGCCGGGCCGCCGACCAGGCCGACCGCCACCGGTACCGCCGGAGGCCGGTCCGGCCAGGGCGTGTGCCCGTCGGTGAGCACCAGCAGCAGGTCCGGGCGGGGGCGGGTCGCCACCGCCGCCGCGATCCCCTCGCGCAGATCGGTGCCCCCGCCCCCGACCAGCCGGATCTCCGCGGCCCGGCGCACCGTCTGCACGGGGTGGGCGCGCAGGTCGCAGCAGACCACCCGCAGCCGTCGGCCGGGCCCGCAGACCCGGGCGAGCACGGCGGCGGTCTCGGCCAGGAAGACCTCCAGCACCGGGTCCGGGATGCTGCCGGAGGTGTCCACCACCACGGCCACCTCCGGCGCCGGGGCGACCATGGACGGCAGCACCGCCGTCCCGCCGCGCACCCGGGGACCGGGACGGCGCGAGGGGCGCCGGTAGGAGAAGTCCGTCCGGCCCGCGGCCCGGTGCGCGCCCCGCCGCACGACCGCGCCCAGCCTGGCCCGCCAGTCCACCGACGGGCGCAGCCGCTCCCGCGCCCACCGCAGCCACCCGCCCGGAACCCCGGTCCGCGCGGCGGCCCGCGCGGTGATCTCCCTGGCCAGCGCCAGCTCCAGCAGGTCCCGCTCCAGGGGGTCCAGGCCGCCGGAGGCCCCCGCCGACGCCGCCGGCCCCCGCGTCCCGTGGACGGCGCCGCCGCAGTCCACCGGGTCGGCGACGCTCCGCCCGCCCCGGGAGTGGGCCTCCTCCAGCACCTCGATCAGGGACACGTACTCCTCGGCCATCCGACCCTCCGGCAGGCCCAGCGCGCGTGGCGAGAGCACCCCGTCCGGGACGGGCAGCCCCTCGGCCTCCAGGTCGTCGTTGACCTCGGCGTCCGCGGCCCAGTTCCACAGGCGCGCTTCCCGGTCGCGGTCCCCGCCCCCGCCGGAAGCCGGACCGGAGTCCCGCCCCGGCCCGGCCGTCCCCGCGGTCCCCTCCGAATCCGGTGAGCGCTCGGCGTGGCGGCGGACCAGGTGTCCGATCCCGTGCAGCAGCCACCAGCCCGACTCCTCCACCGGGGTCGCGGCCACCGTGCCGGGGTCCAGGTGCACGTTCCACCGGGTGTCGGCGGGCAGGGCCCGAAAGTCCGGGTCGGCCACCGGCTCGCCGCCCGCCCCGTCCAGACGAGGCTCCAGGACCACCGGGGTGAGCGCGAACAGCGCGTGCGCCAGGTACGGGGCGCGGGCCGCCGCCCACAGCCGCGCCGACGCGAACCGGTCCAGGGTCGGGTCCCGCCGATCCCGCGCGCTCACGGCAGCATCCCCGCCGAACGCAGGGCCGGGGCCAGGTCGAGCAGGGCCCGGGGCGTGGCCGCCCCCTCCGGCCGCCCGGCCGCCAGGGTGCGCGCGGCGGTCGCCGCCACGTCCGGGACGGTCCGCGCCACCCGGGCCACGACCTCCCAGGACCGTTCCCAGACCTCGGTGCCCCCGTCGGCGACCACGTGCGCGGCCAGCGCGCCGAGCAGGGCGTACAGCCGGTCCGCGCGGTCGGGCAGTGCGGCGGAGGGGTCGTCGAGCAGTTCCTCGGGGGAGGGCAGGTCCAGGGTGCGCAGCCACGACAGCGCCTCGAAGCCCGCGGCCTCGCCCACCGCCCCGGTCACCAGGGCGGCCACGGCCTCCTGCATGCCGGGGTTGGCCCGCCCCGCCGCGAGGGCCACCGCCGCCATCTCCCAGCTGCGCGGGCTCGGCCAGCCGCGCCCGGAGCGCTCGGGGGAGTCGGGGACCGACAGCACGAGTTCGGGGCGCACCCGCAGGAACGCGCCCACGGTCGCCCGGGCGGCGGCCACCCGCGCGGGGCCGGGCGGTTCGGGTCGGTGCGGCCCGGAGGCGAAGCCGTGGACGAACCCCTCGGCCACGTCGGCGGCGCCGACCTCCCAGTCCAGGTGGACGAGCCGGTTGGCCAGGGGAGCGGACAGCTCCCAGCCGTCGGCGGCCAGCCCGGGCGGGTTGGCCGCGGCGACCACGCGCACCCCCTCGGGCAGGGCGAGGTCCCCCACGGCGCGTTCGAGCACCACGCGCAGCATGGCCGCCTGGACGGCCGGGGGCGCGGTGGTCAGCTCGTCGAGGAAGAGCAGGCCCGAACCCCGCGCGGCCAGGCGCTCGGCCCAGCGCGGGGGAGCGAACCAGGTGCCGTCGTCGCGGACGACGGGCAGCCCGGAGAAGTCGCTGGGCTCGCGGATGGAGCCCACCACCACCTCCACGGGCAGCTCCAGCGCGCGTCCCAGCGCCGTCACCGCGGAGGTCTTGCCGGTCCCCGGCGCGCCCCACAGCAGGACGGGCAGGTCGGCGCGGACGGCGAGGGCGAGCGCCGTGCGGACGGCGGAGTGGGATGTCATCTGGTCCTCCCGGGGTGTGCGGGCGGGGTGCGGCGGCGTGTGGCGCGCGTCCCCGCTGACGGCGAGGGTGTGCTCCCTCCGTAAGTCAACGTAGGTTGACTCATGGAAAAAGTCAATTGCGGTTGACGGGTGGGTGGCGGGGCGGGGTGGAGGGTCGCGGTCCGCCCCCGGCTGCGGGTGCGGGCGCGGATGTCGAGCTGTCCTGCTTTGCGGCCCGTCCCGGCAGGGGTTACCGTGAGAATCCGGATGTTGAGATCATCTGGCTTCGGGGGGCGACCCCGCCGAACCGCCCGGGCGCTGCCCGCGTGAGGAGAACGTTTCTAGTGACACGCACCGGTGCCAGTGGGCCCCTGCTCAAGTGCTCGTTCTGCGGTAAGGACCAGGGCCAGGTCCGCCGCCTCATCGCCGGGCCCGGCCACATCTGTATCTGTGACGAGTGCGTCGGCCTGTGCAACGAGATCATGGAAGAGGAGGAGGGCGTCCTCCCCTCGGAGGCCGACTGGGGCTCTCTGCCCAAGCCCCGGGAGATCTACGAGTTCCTGGACTCGTATGTGATCGGTCAGGAGCAGGCCAAGAAGGCGTTGTCGGTGGCGGTGTACAACCACTACAAGCGGGTGCGCTCGGAGGGGGACCGTCCGGGCGAGGAGGATGTGGAGATCGCCAAGTCCAACATCTTGCTGTTGGGGCCGACGGGGTCGGGCAAGACGTTGTTGGCGCAGACGTTGGCGCGGATTCTGAACGTGCCGTTCGCGATCGCGGACGCGACGGCGCTGACGGAGGCGGGGTATGTGGGCGAGGATGTGGAGAACATCCTGCTCAAGTTGATCCAGGCGGCTGACTATGACGTGAAGAAGGCCGAGACGGGGATCATCTACATCGACGAGGTCGACAAGGTCGCGCGTAAGAGTGAGAATCCCTCGATCACTCGGGATGTGTCGGGTGAGGGGGTGCAGCAGGCGTTGTTGAAGATCTTGGAGGGGACGACGGCGAGTGTGCCTCCGCAGGGTGGGCGGAAGCATCCGCATCAGGAGTTCATTCAGATCGATACGACGAATGTGTTGTTCATCTGTGGTGGTGCGTTCGCGGGGTTGGAGAAGTTGATCGAGTCGCGGACGGGTCAGCAGGGGATGGGGTTCAACGCGGTGTTGCGTCCCAAGGGTGAGCTGGGTGGTTCGGCGTTGTTCGGTGAGGTGATGCCGGAGGATCTGTTGAAGTTCGGGATGATTCCGGAGTTCGTGGGTCGGTTGCCGGTGATCACGAGTGTGCATGATCTGGATCGTGAGGCGTTGATCCGGATTTTGACGGAGCCGCGGAATGCGTTGGTGAAGCAGTATCAGCGGTTGTTCGAGTTGGATGGTGTGGAGTTGGAGTTCACGCCGGATGCTTTGAACGCGATTGCTGAGCAGGGGATTATTCGGGGTACGGGTGCGCGTGGGTTGCGGGCGATTATTGAGGAGGTGTTGTTGTCGGTGATGTATGAGGTGCCCAGTCGTGAGGATGTGGGTCAGGTGATCATTACGCGGGAGACCGTGATCGACAACGTCAACCCCACCATCGTCCCCCGCATCCGCTCCGACCGGGACGGCCAACGCCGCGACCGCTCGGCCTGAACCCGGGTGGAGACCGGCCCCGCCGCGGGACACGCGGCCCTCCGCAACCCCCGCGTCCGAGCCCGCGGTGTGAGACTGCTGGGGGAGGTGGGCACATGGACGACACGACCGCCCCGGCCGCCGAGGCCGCGCAGCTGTTCGAGGAACTGGTCCGGTCCGTGCACGGTTGCGCCCCGATCGAGGTCCTCGAAGCAGCGGGCCGCTACGGCGAGCGGATCGGACTCAGCGGCATCTGTGTGTACCTGGTCGACCTGCAACAGCGCCTCCTCGTCCCGCTGCTCGGCGGCCGGACGCTCAAGATCGACTCCAGCGTGGCCGGGGAGGCCTACCGCTCCGAGACGCTGAGGCTGGTCGAGGGCGGCGACGGCGAGCTGAGCCTGTGGCTGCCCCTGCGCGACGGCGCCGACCGCATGGGGGCCGTGCACATCAGCGCTCCCGTGCTCGACGAGTCCACCCTGCGCCGCTGCCACGCGCTCGCCTCGCTGCTGGCCCTGGTCATCACCTCCAAACGCGCCTACAGCGACACCTACGTCCGCCACACCCGCACCCAGTCGATGGACCTGCGCACCGAGATGCTGCGGGCCTTCCTGCCGCCCCGCACCCTGGGCACCTCGCGGGGCGTGTCCACCGCCGTCCTCGAACCCGCCTACCAGCTGGGCGGCGACGCCTTCGACCACTCGATCACCAAGGACACACTGCACGCCGCCATCCTCGACGCGATGGGGCACGACCTGGCCTCCGGGCTGACCGCGTCCGTGGCCATGGCCGGGATCCGCAACGCCCGGCGCAACGGCGCCGACCTGGCCGAACTCACCGACAGCGTGGAGGGCGCGCTCACCTCCTGGCTCCCCGACCGCTTCTGCACCGCCGTCTTCACCTCCCTGAACCTGTCCACCGGGGAGTTCGCCTGGGTCAACTGCGCCCACCCCGCGCCCCTGCTCCTGCGGCGCGGAGTGCTGCTGGACGACGCCCTGGAGCGGACCCCCGAGGTGCCGCTCGGGCTCGGCGCCGTGCTCGGCGAGGCGGAGCCGCGCGCCGTGCACCGGGTCCAGCTCGAACCCGGCGACCGGATCCTGCTCTACACCGACGGGGTGACCGAGGCGCACGACAGCCAGGGGCGGATGTTCGGCCTCGAACGGTTCGCCGACTTCATCATCCGCGCCACCGCCGCCGACGAACCCGCCCCGGAGACGCTGCGGCGCCTGGTCCACGCCATCCACGACCACCAGCGCGGCAGCTTCACCGACGACGCCACCATCATGCTGCTGGAGTGGCACCCCGACGGCGGGGCGATGCCCCGGGTCGAGGGCTGCTGAACAGCGCGGCCCCACCACAGCGCGGCCCCACCACAGCGCGGCCCCACCACAGCGCGGCCCCACCACAGGCGCCGTCTCACCACAGCGCCGCCTCACCACATGGCCAGAACCCGGCTGGGTCCTCCGGAGGCGTCCAGGCCGGGCATGACCCCCACGCTGATCAGCGCCCCGCTCGGCGGCAGCTGCTCCAGCCCGGTCAGCGACTCCAGCCCCCAGCGGTCGGCTCTGCCCACCACCTCGTGCGCGGGGAAGCCGGTGGACTCGCCCGGGTCGGTGCTCAGCGTGTCCACGCCCACCCCGACCACCCCGCGCCGCTCGATCAGGAACTCGCAGGCCTCGGGACCGAACCCCGGGAAGTGCCAGGAGCCGTCCGCGGCCACCCCGCGCACCGCCTCGTCGCCCAGCGCCCACCGGGTGCTCCACCCCGAGTGCATCAGCACCGCCGCCCCCGCCGGGATCCGTCCGTGCGCGCGCTCGAAGGCCAGCACGTCGTCCACCGTCACCGTGGTGTCGGGGTCCTCGGCCGCCCGGGCGCGGATGTCGATCACCGCCGCCGGGGCGAGGAGTTCGTCCGGCCGGATGTCGGGGACCAGCCGCCCGCCGCCGATCACGTGCCCCGGCGCGTCCAGGTGCGTGCCCGAGTGCTCGGTCAGGGTCCACTGCTGCAGGTAGAAGCCGAACCCGCCCTCGGGCACCGGGTCGCCCAGGCTCTCGCGCCGGGGCTTGTCCTCCCCCCACGAGGGCATCGTCGGCGAGAGCACGTGGCTGAGGTCGGCCACCCTGCGAAAGCCCGTGGGCCACGGGCGCGGGCGGCCCGGCGAGCCGGGTGGTCCGGCGGGTCCCGACCCTGCCTCGCCGCTCCGCGAGCGGACGGTCTCACCGGTTCCGTGCAGGCACATAGGCTCTCCCTCGTCGTGTGCGTCGCTTCCCGTATGCCCGGCCGACGGCGCCCGCCAACCTGTCACCGGCCCCCTGTGGACGGCTCCGCGCCGCGGCCGCGGTCCGCGCGAAAGTCGAGCGCCGCGCCTTGGACCGGCAGCACAAGGTCACGCACGCCCTGGCCGAACAGCTCGGTGTGACGGGGGTCGAGGACCTGCACACCGTCGGCATGGGTGACCGCGGGTGGAGCAGCCTGTACCGGAGTAACCACGGCCGACCCTGAGCGGCGTCACGCGGCAACCACCCCGACGAGGGCGCCTTCGCGCCGCTGCGGCCCCGGGGGCCCGCGTCCACCTGGGAGGAATGGTCGGCTGAGCGGGGGCGGGCGCTCGGCCTAGTCCTCCGGGGCGCCGGAGCCGGGCCCGGCCGCGCCGCACGGGGGAGCTGCGGGCGGCCCGTCCCCACCGGCGCGGGTGCGCTCGCGGTTCCCGTCGGCGCCGCACACGCGTCGCGCCCGGCCGGAACGGCTCCGACCGGGCGCGGGGTGCGTCCGTCCGCGTCGCGCCCGTGTGCCGGACGCCGCGGCGCGGACCTACTTCTTCGTGGACTCCTCCAGCCGAAGCGCGACGCCGATCGCGAAGAAGGTGGGTGCCCACTCACCGATGAAGATTCCCCACCGGTCGGCGCGGTCCAGCCCGGAATCCTCCCCCTTCTTGGAGGCGACCCAGGCGGCGAAGGAGAGGCCCACGGAGACGAAACCGGCCCCGTAGGCCATCTCGGACGTGACGCCCATCTCGGACAGTTTGGCGATCATGGTGCTCCTCGCGTTGGTGGTTGCCTCTAGAGGCACTTCCCGAGGAGATCTCGGACAAGCTCCATGGCAGGTCAAGGCTGTGTCAGGCGGGGGCAGGGAGAGGCGGCCGGGGCCGGTGCCCGGAGTTCAGAACTTTTGAAATCCAAACCGAGTGAGGTTAGACTAACCTTGGTTTCGCCGGGATCCTCCCGTTCTGTCCTCCGTGTTTCCCCCTCGGGACGCCCCCATGCGCGGAAACGGCCCGCCCGCACACGGCGCGGCCACTCCCCATGACGAAGAAAGCAGTGTGAGCATGGCCTCCACCCTTCGCCGTGTCAGCGGCATCGCCTTCACCGCCCTCCTCGCCCTCGGCCTCACCTCGTGCGGCAGCGCGGAGGAGAGCACCGGTGAGAGCGGCGGCGACACCGCCGGCGGCCAGTTCCCGGTCAGCATCGACAGCGCCTTGGGCACCGCCGAGATCCCCGAGCAGCCCGAGCGCGTGGTCACCCTCGGCCAGGGCTCCGCCGAGACCGCCATCGCCCTCGGCGTCGTGCCCGTGGGCGTCGAGAGCTACGAGTGGGGCAGCGACGACACCGGCTACCTGCCGTGGATCCACGAGGCGGTCACCGAGGCGGGAGAGGAACTGCCCGCCCAGTTCGCCGGCGCCGACGACATCGACTTCGAGGCGATCATCGAGCTGGCGCCCGACGTCATCCTCGCCCCCTGGTCCGGCGTCACCCAGGAGCAGTACGACATCCTGAGCGACATCGCCCCCACGGTCGCCTACCCCGAGCTGCCCTGGAGCACCGACTGGGACCAGCAGATCGAGATCGTCGGGGAGGCACTCGGCCAGCCCGAGGAGGCCCAGGGCCTCATCCAGGACATCAAGACGCAGTTCGACGAGGCCGCGGCGGCAAACGAGCAGTTCGCCGACCTGACCTTCTCCTACGTCTACACCGACGGCCCCGGCACCCTCGGCGTGTTCCTGCCCGACGAGCAGCGCGTGGCCATGGTCCGCGGGATGGGCCTGACCGTCGACCCGGTCGTGGAGACCTTCCCCGAGACCGAGGGCACCGACTCGGCCCTCATCGGCCTGGAGAACGCCGACCAGCTCTCCGAGAGCGACCTGCTCTTCACGTTCTACAGCGACCCCGAGACCCGCGCCGAGATCGAGGCCCAGGAGCTGTACGCGGCCATCCCCGCCGTCGAGAGCGGCGCCGTGGTCGCCTCCGAGGACAACTCCTTCGTCACCGCCTCCTCGATCATCAACCCGCTGACCGTCCCCTGGGTCATCGACCGCTACGTGCCCATGATCGAAGAGGCCGCCCAGAACATCGGGAACTAGCTTCTCCATGGTCAGCGCGAAGACAACCGCGGCCGCGCCCCGCACGCGTCCCGCCCGCACCGCGCTCATGCTCGGTGCGGGCGTCGCCGCGCTGGCGGGTGCGGTCCTGCTCAGCCTCGTCATGGGCAGCAGGCCCACACCGGTCGCCGACGTGTGGGCGGCGATCACCGGCGGGGCGGACTCCTTCACCACCACGGTGGTGGAGAGCCGCTACCCGCGCACTGTTTTGGGGGTGGTGGCCGGGGCCGCCCTGGCCCTGGCGGGCACCCTCATGCAGGGCGTCACCCGCAACCCCCTCGCCGACCCCGGTCTGCTGGGCGTCAACGCCGGGGCCGCCGCCGCGGTGGTCACGGCCACCGCGCTGTTCGGCCCCACCTCGGTCACCGCGACGGTCTGGTGGGCGCTGCCCGGGGCCCTGGTCGCGGGGCTGGCCGCCTACACGGTGGGCAGCCGCGGCGGTGACGGCGGCATGGTCCGCCTGGTCCTGGCGGGCGCGGTGGTCTCCGCCGTGCTCACCGCCTACGTCCAGGCGGTGGCCCTGAGCCTGCCCGAGACCTTCGACAGCTACCGCTACTGGGTGGTCGGCTCCCTGGCCGGGCGCGGCTACGACGTCATCGCGTCCGTGCTGCCGGTCATCGGCGTCGGTGTCCTGCTCGCCCTCGTGGTCTGCGGCGGCCTCAACGCCCTGGCCCTGGGGGAGGAGGCCGCGATCGCCACCGGCGCCAACACGGTGTGGACCCGCTCGGCCGGGCTCGTGGCGGGAACCCTGCTCGCCGCCGGGGCCACCGCGGCCGCCGGGCCCATCGCCTTCGTCGGCCTGGCCGTGCCGCACGTGGTGCGCGCCCTGGTCGGCGTCGACTTCCGCGCGCAGGTTCCCTTCGCGCTGCTGGTGGGCCCGACCCTGCTGCTGCTCGCCGACGTCGTCGGCCGTACCATCGTGCGTCCCACCGAACTCATGGTCGGCGTCGTCACCGCGTTCGTCGGTGCGCCCGTCCTGCTGTACGCGGTCCGCAGGATGCGGAGTACCCCATGACCCGCACCACCCGCACGTCCCCGCCTCCGGTGAGCCCGGCCCGGCCGGAGCACGGGAGCGCCCGACCCCTGGGGGCCTCCCCTCCCGTGCTGAGGCTGGGCCCGGTCGCGCTGCCCGTCCACCGGCGCTCGCTGCTGTGGGCGGCCGGACTCCTGCTCCTGATGGTCGCCGCCGCGGCCGCCACGCTCGCCCTCGGCCGGCTCGGCGTGCCCCTGACCCGCCTGCCCACCGTCCTGGCGGGCGGGGGCGAGGCCACCGAGACCTTCGTGCTCGAACGGCTGCGCGGTCCCCGCCTGGCGGTGGCCGCGGGCACGGGCGCGGCCCTGGGCCTGGCGGGCGCGCTCTTCCAGTCCGTCACCCGCAACCCCCTGGGCAGCCCCGACGTCATCGGACTCGGCGCCGGAGCCGGGGCGGGCGCGGCCTTCGCCGCCCTGGTCCTGCCCGGTGTGCTCCCCGTGCCGCTGGGCGCCCTGGCCGGTGCCGCCCTGGCCATGGTCGTCGTGGCCTCGGTGACCGGGACGGGGCTGCGCCATCCCGGCCGCCTGATCGTGGCGGGCATCGGGGTGGCCGCCATGGCGCAGGCCTTCACCCACTTCGTGGTGTCCGTGATGGCCCGCGACCAGGCCAGCGTCCTGTCCGCCTACGTCAACGGCAGCCTGGGCGCCCGCTCATGGGAGCACGCCACCACCATCTGGGCGGTCCTGCTGCTGGCGCTGCCGTTCGTGGCGGCGCTGGCCGGACCGGTCTCCCTCAACGAGATGGGCGACGAACTCGCCGACGCACTCGGTGCGCGGGCCGCCCGCACCCGCACCGCCGCCGTCTGCCTGTCGGTGGTGCTGTCCGCGGCCGCGGTGAGCGTGGCCGGTCCGATCGCGTTCGTGTCGCTGACCGCGCCGCAGATCGCGCGCCGCCTCTCCGCCGTGCCGGGCCCCAACATGGTGCTGTCGGCCCTGGTCGGGGCCCTGCTGCTGGTGGCGGCGGACCTGGCCGTCCAGCAGTCCCCGGTCGGAGACGGGCTGCCGGTCGGCGTCTTCACCATGGGCCTCGGCGGCGTCTACCTGGGCTACCTGCTGATTCGTGAATGGCGAAAGGGTGTGCTGTGAGTCTGGTGCTGTCCGCGGAGGGCCTGACCCTGGGGTACGGGGCCGAACCGGTCGTGCGCGACCTCGACCTGGGTGTGGCCGAGGGCGAGTTCACCGTTATCGTCGGCCCCAACGGCTGCGGCAAGTCCACGCTGCTCAAGGCTTTGGGGCGGGTGAACAAGCCGATGTCGGGGCGGGTGCTGCTGCACGGCAGGGACGTGCGCGGCCAGCGCGCCAAGGCGGTCGCGCGCCAGATGGCGCTGCTGCCGCAGAGCCCGACCGCCCCCGAGGGCATCACCGTGCGGGCCCTGGCCGCCCGCGGCCGCTTCCCGCACCACACGCTGGTGCGCCAGTGGAGCCCCCAGGACGAGACGGCGATCGGCCGCGCGCTGGAGCTGACCGGGCTGACCGACCTGGCCGACACCCAGGTGGGCTCACTCTCGGGCGGCCAGCGCCAGCGCGCCTGGGTGGCGATGGTCCTGGCGCAGGACACCGGCGTCCTGCTGCTGGACGAGCCCACCACCTACCTGGACATCGCCCACCAGTACGACCTGCTGGAGCTGTTCGCCGACCTGCACCGCCGGGGGCGCACGGTGGTCGCGGTCCTGCACGACCTGGCCCAGGCCGCCCGGTTCGCCACCCGCCTGGTGCTGATGGACGCGGGCAGGGTGGTCGCCGACGGCCCCCCGGAGGAGGTCGTGACCGCCCGCCTGGTGGAGGAGGTGTTCGGGCTGCCCTGCGACGTGGTGCCCGACCCGCGCACCCGCACGCCGCTGGTCATCCCGCACGAGAGGGAGTCCCGCGCCGGAACCGTCGGTTGAGGGTGTGCCGCCCTCCGCGGAGCGGCTCCCGGGCGGTGGCGGGCGACGGGCGGGACTGAGCCGTCAGTCCCGCCGGGCCTTGTACTCCTCCCAGGAGGAGAGCAGGGTGTCGTGGTAGTCGTCCAGCCAGGTCATGTAGTCGTGCATGTTGCGCAGCCGGGTGCGCGCGGGCGGGCTCAGGCCGGGCAGGCGCTCCAGCGCCGACGCCGCGAGCTCCCTCTGCCGCCGCAGGTAGGAGCGCTCGTTGCGCAGGAACCCGCCCCAGACGTCCTCGTCCATGGCGACCAGCCGCGATCGGCTCCCGGGGGAGGGGACCAGCTCCACGAAGCCCATCTCGCGCAGGCGCCGCACCGACTGCGACACCGTCCCCCGGCTGACCCGGGCGCCGTCGGCGATCTCCTCGGCGCTCACCGCCTCGCGGTCGGCCACGAGCAGGTAGCCCACGATGCGGCCCTCGGCGCGGGGGCGGCCCTGCGACTGCCAGTACTCGGAGAAGCGCCCGACGAAGTCGTCGCGGAACTGCGTGTCCTCGTCCGTCTGCGTGCTCTCCGCCATGGGGGCCACGATAGCGCCCGAACCGGGGCGTTCCGGGTCCTGACCGAGGGCTCCGCCCGCCCCCGTCCGCCCCGCCCGGCACCGGACCGGGGCGGACCCGGCTCAGATGCGGCGCAGGGACTCCAACATGCGCGACAGCGCCTCCCACACCTGCTCCAGGTCCTCGGGGTCGTCGCTGTCGGCCAGCCACAGCGCGGCCTCGTTCATCGCCCCCGAGAGCAGGTGGGCCACGGGCGCGACCGGCCGCGGCTCCAGGACGCCCGCCCCGACCAGTGCGGAGAGCGCCTCGGCCAGGTGGCGGGCCGAGGCGGCCTCGTCCAGGGCCCGCCAGGTGCTCCAGCCCAGCACGGCGGGCCCGTCCACCAGCATGATCCGCCGCACGTCCGGCGCGGTGCTGGCGGTGAGGAAGGCCCGGCACCCGGCGGTCAGCCGGTCCCACGGGTCGGCGTGCGCGTCCGCCGCCCGCGCCACGGCGTCGCCGACCTCGGACTGCACCTCCTCCAGGACCGCGCGGAACAGGTCCGGCTTGCCCTCGAAGTGGTGGTACAGGGCGCCCTTGGTGACCGCGGAGTCCGCCACGATCCGGGCCAGCCCCACCCCGCCGTACCCGTGCGCGGCGAACAGCCTGCGGGCCTCGCCCAGCAGGACGCGCCTGGTGCGTTCGCGCTGCCGCGCGCGGCTGCCCGGTCCAGCGGCCATGTCCGACCCCCCTTGTTGACATACCGAAGGTATGCCAATAGCGTACCTTCACATACCGAAGGTACGTGAAAGGTGGAGTCCATGCGGCTCAGCAGCTTCTATCCGGTGCTCGGCACGCCCCGTCTGGCCGAGTGCCGCGACTTCTACGTCGGCCTGTTCGGCTTCGAGGAGACCTTCGCCGCCGACTGGTACGTGAGCCTGCGCAGGCCCGGCCCGCCCGAGTACGAGCTGGCCCTGCTCGACCCCGGGCACCCCACCGTCCCCGAGGGTTACCGCAGGCCCGTCCAGGGCCTGCTGCTCAACTTCGAGGTGGAGGACGTGGACGCCGAGTGGGAGCGCCTGGTGGTGCGCGGCGGCCTGCGTCCCGAACTGGAGATCCGCACCGAGCCGTTCGGCCAGCGGCACTTCATCGTGGCCGACCCCGGCGGGGTGCTGGTCGACGTCATCACGCCCGTGGCGCCCTCGGAGGAGTACGGGGACAACTTCGTGGGGGACTGAGGGCCTGCCCCGTCCCCGCGCGCCCGGTACGGTCGGCGTGACGGGGAAGGGGTGGCAGGACGGTGGCGATGACGCTGGAACAGGCTTCGCGCCTGGCGGAGGAGGCCCACGCCGGGCAGACCGACCGGGCCGGGCGGCCCTACGCCGAGCACATGTTCGCGGTGCGCGACCTGCTCGCCGGGCACGGCGAGCGCGCCCAGACGGCCGGGGTGCTGCACGACGTGCTGGAGGACACCCCGCTCACCGCCGACGACCTGCGCGCGCGGGGATGCCCGGAGGAGGTCGTGCGCGCGGTGGAGTCGGTGACCCGGCGCCCGGGGGAGCCCTACGAGGAGGCGGTGCGCCGCGCCGCCGCCGACCCGCTGGGCAGGCTGGTCAAGCTCGCCGACAACGCCCACAACTCCGACGAGCGCCGCCTGGCCCTGCTGCCCGACGAACAGGCGCGGCGGCTGCGCGCCAAGTACGCCCGCGCCCGGCGGATCCTGGAGGAGGGTCCGGAGGCGGACGGGCTCCCCGGGGCGGCGCTCCCGCGCGCCACGCTCCTGGTCCTCTACACCGACCGGGTCGAGGAGTGCCGCGCCTTCTACACCGGGCTCGGTCTGCGCTTCGTCCGCGAGCGGCACGGTTCGGGGCCCGAGCACCACGCGGCCGAACTGGCCGACGGCATGGTCGTCGAGATCTACCCGGCCACGGCCGAACGCTCCACGGGCGCGGCGCGCCTGGGGTTCACCGTGCGCGGAGACCGCGCCGTCCCACCGCTGGAGCCGGGGCGCCGCGTGCTCACCGATCCCGACGGGCGCAAGGTCGACCTGCGGGTGGTGTGAGCAGCGGCACCCGTGTGCGTGGCGTCGGGTACCAGCCGGTCGGTATGCTGTCCCGGCCGGTATTTCCGGGACTGACGGGGCACGAGGTGGGGCAGCACATGGCGCGAGGACAGCGGACGGCCGAGGCCGACACACCGACCGGGTCGGTACCCGAGCGCCTCCTGGGGGCGGCGACGCGCCTGTTCGCCTCCAACGGCTACGAGGGCACCTCCGTACAGGAGGTCGTGGCCGCCGCGGGCGTCACCAAGGGCGCCATGTACCACTACTTCGGCTCCAAGGACGACCTGCTCTACGAGGTCTACGCGCGCGTGCTGCGCATGCAGACCGAGCACCTGGTGCGGATCGCCTCGCGGGAGGAGCCGGTGGCCGACCGCGTGCACGCCGCCGCGGCCGACGTCATCGTCACCAGCGTCGCCAACCTCGACGACACCGTCATCTTCTTCCGCTCCATGCACCAGCTGAGCGAGGACAAGCAGCGCGCCGTGCGCGCCGAGCGCCGCCGCTACCACGAGACCTTCCGGGACATGGTCGCCCAGGGGCAGGACGAGGGGGTCTTTCGCACCGACGTCTCCGCCGACCTGGTGGTGAACTACTTCTTCGGCTCGGTGCACCACCTGAGCACCTGGTACCACCCGGGCGGCGCACTCGGCGGCGAGGACGTGGGGCGCCACTTCGCCGACCTGCTCGTGGCGGGGCTGCGCCCCGGGGCCTGAGCGAGGGGAACCGGCGGTGAGGGGAACCGGCGGCGAGGGGAACCGGCGGCGAGGGGGCCGGACGCGCCGCGTCCGGCCCCCTCACGCTCTCCCGCGGCGCGCGGAGCGCCGCTAGCGGTACTTGCGCAGCTCCGCGCGGCCCAGCGAGCGCAGGTGCACCTCGTCGGGACCGTCTGCCAGCCGCAGCGACCGCACCCCCGCCAGCCATCCGGCCAGGGGCAGGTCCTGGCTGACCCCGGCCGCGCCGTGCGCCTGGATCGCCTTGTCCAGGATCCACTCCACCGTGCGCGGGGTGGCGATCTTGATCGCCTGGATCTCGGTGTGCGCGCCCCTGTTGCCCACCGTGTCCATCAGGTAGGCGGTCTTGAGCACCAGCAGCCGCAGCTGCTCGATGGCCACGCGCGCCTCGGCGATCCACTCGCGGACCACGCCCTGCTCGGCCAGCGGCCGCCCGAAGGCCACGCGGTCCAGCACCCGGCGGCAGGTGAGCTCCAGGGCCCGCTCGGCCATGCCGATACCGCGCATGCAGTGGTGGATGCGGCCCGGCCCCAACCGGGCCTGGGCGATGGCGAACCCCTCGCCCTCGTCGCCGACCAGGTTCGAGGCGGGCACCCGCACGTCCTCGAACACCACCTCGGCGTGGCCGCCGTGATCGCTGTCGTCGTAGCCGTACACCGTCATGCCCCGCCTGACCGTCAGCCCGGGGGTGTCGCGCGGCACCAGCACCATGCTCTGCTGCCTGTGCCGCTCGGCGTCGGGGTCCGTCTTGCCCATCACGATGAACACGGCGCACTCGGGGTTGAGGGCCCCGGTGATGTACCACTTGCGCCCGTTGACCACGTAATCGTCGCCGTCGCGGACGATGCTGGTGGTGATGTTGGTGGCGTCGGAGGAGGCCACCGCGGGCTCGGTCATCGCGAACGCCGACCGGATCCTGGCGTCGAGCAGGGGTTCCAACCAGCGCTCACGCTGCTCCGGGGTGCCGAACATCGTCAGCACCTCCATGTTCCCGGTGTCGGGCGCGGCGCAGTTGAGCGCGATCGGGGCCAGTCGCGGACTGCGCCCGGTGATCTCCGCCAGCGGCGCGTACCGCAGGTTGGGCAGGCCGCCGTGCTCGGGGTGGCCCGCCAGGAACAGGTTCCACAGCCCGCGCTCGCGCGCCTCGGCCTGGAGTTCGCGCACCACCGGCGCGGTGGACCAGCGGTCCTGGCGCGCGGCCAGTTGCTCCTCCAGCACGGCCTCGGCCGGGTAGACGCGCTCGTCCATGAAGGCGAGCAGCCGTTCGCGCAGCTCCTCGGTCTCCCTGTCGTGGGCGAAGTCCATGTTCAGTCCTCCTCCAGCATGGTGTGGGCGCGCTCCACCAGGGGCGCGACCACCTCTCCGATCCCGTCGAAGCCCGCCCCGACGGTCAGCCCCCGACCGTGGCGGAAGTGGATGCCCTCGGCGATCACCGCGAGCTTGAAGCAGCCCAGGGCCACGTACCAGCCCAGCCGGGACACGTCGCGGCCGGTCGCGGCGGCGTACATGCCCACCAGCTCCTCGGGGGAGGGGTAGCCCTCGGCGGAGGTGGCGGGCACGGCGTCCACACCCACGGGCTGCGCCTGGTAGACGAGCATCAGGCCCAGGTCCACGAGCGGGTCGCCGAGCGTGGCCATCTCCCAGTCCAGGACCGCGTTGACGCGCCCCGCGGAGGTGACCAGCACGTTGTCCAGGCGGTAGTCGCCGTGCACGATCGCGGGCGCAGACTGCTCGGGCAGCGTCGCGGCGAGCCTGTCGCGCAGCTCGTCGATACCGGGGATGTCCCGGCTGCGGGAGGCCTCCAGCTGTTTGCCCCAGCGGCGCACCTGGCGCTCCAGGAACCCCCGCGGGCGGCCGAAGTCGCCCAGCCCGACCTCCTCGGGCTCCACCGCGTGCAGCTCGCCCAGGGTGGCGATCAGCGCCTCGGCCACGCCGCGGACGGCCTCGGCGCCCAGCGGGGCGATCTCGTCGCGGGTGCGGAAGGGGGTGCCCGCCACGTGTTCCATGACGTAGAACGGCGCGCCCAGAACCTCGGAGTCCTCGCACAGCACGTGCGTGCGCGGGACGGGCACGGCGGTGTCGCGCAGCGCGCTCATCACCCGGTACTCGCGGGGCATGTCGTGCGCGGTGGCCAGCACGTGGCCCAGCGGCGGACGGCGCACCACCCAGCTGCCGGCGCCGTCGGTGACCACGTAGGTCAGGTTGGACTTGCCGCCCGCGACCATCCGGCCCTCCAGGGGGCCCGAGACCAGGCCGGGCACGGCCGCGTCCAGGTAGGCGCGCAGGCCGGTCAGGTCCAGGCCCGGGAGCGCGTCCGCGTGTTCGCCGCTCACGTCCGCCCCTCGAAGACCCTGGCCTGGAGGCGGCGCATCCCCGCGAGCCAGCGGTCGGTGTCGTCGGCCCGGGCCGCGTAGTGGTCGGCGACCTGGGGGTGCGGAAGGATCAGGAAGCGCCCGTCGGCCAGGCCGACCATCACCGCGTCGGCGACCTCCTCGGGGGTGATCGCCTCCGGGGACAGGATGGCCCTGCCGGTGTCGCCGCTGCTCTCCAGCAGGTTGGTGCGCACGCCCATCGGGCACACGCACTGCACGGTGATCCCGCGGTCGCCGTAGGTGGCCGACATCCACTCGCCGAAGGCCAGCGCGGCGTGCTTGGTCACCGAGTACGGCGCGCTGCCCAGCATCGTGAGCAGGCCCGCGGCCGACACCGTGGTCAGGAAGCGGCCCTGTCCGCGCTCCAGCCAACCGGGCACCAGCTCGCGGGCGGCGCGCACGTGGGCCATCACGTTGACCTGCCAGGCCAGGTCCCAGTCGGCCTCGGGGGCCTCGGGGCCGCCGCCCACGCCCACGCCCGCGTTGGCCGCGTACAGGTCGATGCCGCCCAGGTGCGCCCCGGCCTCGGCCACGAGCGCGGTGACGCCCGCCTCGCTCGCGGCGTCGCCGGGGACGGCCACCCCGCCGATCTCGGCGGCCACGGCCTCGGCCGCGCCCGCGTCCAGGTCGTTGACCACCACGCGCGCCCCGGCTCCGGCGAGCCTGCGCGCGATCGCGGCGCCGATGCCGTTGCCCGCGCCGGTGACCACGGCCCCGGTGTCGGTCAGGTCCATGTCACACACCTCCGGTGAGGGTGAGGCCGCCGTCGAGGACGAGGGTGCGGCCGGTGATCCAGGAGGCGTCGTCGGAGAGCAGGAAGGCCACCGCGCCCGCCACGTCCCCGGGTTCGCCCAGGCGCCCCAGGGGGTACTGGGCGGAGACCTCCTCCTCGCGCCCCTCGTAGAGGGCGGAGGCGAACCGGGTCTTGACCACGGCCGGGGCGACGCCGTTCACGCGGACCCCCGGGCCCAGCTCGACGGCCAGCTCCTCGGTGACGTGGATGAGCGTCGCCTTGGTGGCGCCGTAGAAGCCGATGCCGGGGGCGGGCTTGACCCCGGCCACGGAGGAGACGTTGACGACGGAGCCGCCGTGCTCGGCCATCCAGGCGTGGTAGGCCCTCTGCGTCCACGAGATCGCGGACAGCACGTTGACCTCGAAGATCTTGCGGGCCGCGTCCAGGTTCAGGTCGACCATCCGCCCGTAGACCGGATTGATGCCGGTGTTGTTGACGAACATGTCGATACTGCCGAAGGCCTCCAGGGTGGCGGCCACGGCCGCGTCCTGGTGTTCGGGGTCGTCGGCCCGGCCGGGGACCCCGATGGCGTGCTCGGGTCCGCCCAGGGCCTTGACGGCCTCCTCCAGGGGCTCGGGCCTGCGCGCCGTGACGCACACGCGCGCGCCCTCGTCGACGAGCCGCTGGGCGACGGCCAGGCCGATGCCCCGGCTCGCGCCGGTGACGATGGCGGTCCGCCCGCCGAACCGGGATGTCATTCCGCTCTCCTTAGACCGACTGGTCGGTATGTCATGGCGACTCTATGTCGGGGGAGGTGCGTGCCGCAAGGGGCGAAAGGTGCGCCGAAGCGGGACAATGGCGGCGCGGGCCGACGACGTCCCCCCGCGGACCGGAAAGTGAGGGCTTCCATGACGACCGACGTGGTCGACGTACGGGACCGGAAACGCTACGAGATCAGGGTCGACGGGGAGGTGGCCGGGTTCGCCGAGTACATCCTCACCGACGACATGGTGACCTTCACCCACACCGAGATCGACCCCGCCCACGAGGGGCAGGGCCTGGGCGGGGCCCTGGTCAGAGGGGCCCTGGACGACGTGCGCCCGCGGAAACTGGCGGTGCTGCCCCTGTGCCCCTTCGTCAAGGGGTGGATCCAGCGCCACCCCGACTACGCCGACTTGGTCTACCGCACCGCCGCCGAGTAGGGCCGCCCGCGCGGAGGGCTCCCCCCGGGCTCCTCGCGGCGGAGCGGTGCCCGTCCGGCGCGGCGTACCGGCGCGGCGCTCACCGGGTCCGCGCCGGTACACCTCCGGGTCACCGAAATCCGACACGCCGGACATTTGGTGATCTACGTGGTAAAGGTGGTGCTGCCTCAGGCAGTGGTGTCGAGGGTGAGTTTGCCGAAGGTGCCCCGGGAACGCAGCGCCTCGTGCGCCCGCGCGGCCTCGCCCAGGGGGTAGGAGCCGCCCAGGACGGGCCTCAGGTGCCCCTCGGCCACCAGCGTGAACAGCTCGGCCATCGCCCGGCCCATCACCTCGCCCGGCAGCGTCCACACGTGCGGCAGCCACATGCCGCTCACGCTGGTGGAGAAGCGCATGAGGTTGGCGGGCTGCACCGGGCTGGGCAGCTCACGCGAGGCCATTCCGTAGAAGGCCAGGCGTCCGAACGGGGCCAGTGCCCGCACGCTCTGGTCGGTGACCCGGCCGCCCACCATGTCCAGGACGGCGTCCACGCGCCGCCCGCCGTTGGCCCCGATCAGCGCCTCGGTCATGTCGGGCGCGGCCGAGTCCACGACGGCGTCCGCGCCCAGCTCCGCGGCCAGCGCGCGCTTGTCCTCGCTGCTGGCCACGGCGACGACCCGCCCGGCGCCGAACCGCTTGGCCGGCTGGACGGCGAGCGTGCCCACGCCGCCCGCCGCCGCGTGCACCACGACCGTCTCGCCCGGGTCCATCCGTACGGACCTGCGCAGCAGCACCCAGGCGGTGGCGCCCTGCACGACCAGGGCGAGCGCGTCCTCGTCCGAGACGCCGTCGGGGATGTCGAAGGCCGTGGCGGTGTCGGTGGTGGCCTTCTCGGCGTAGCCGCCGCTGGTGGTCAGGGCGACCACGCGGCGGCCGTCGGCGGTGCGTCCGGCGATCTCCATGCCCGGGACCAGCGGAAGCGCGGCGGGGGACAGGTAGCTGTTCTCGGCCTGGTGGGTGTCGGCGAAGTTGACCCCGGCGCGGGTGACGTCGACGAGCACCTCGCCGGGGCCCGCCTGGGGATCGGGCAGTTCGGTGAGGTGCAGGACCTCGGGTCCGCCGAACTCGGTGATCTGGATGGCGCGCATGGGCGACCTCTCCTTCGTCTGTTCATACCGACCAGGTGGTATGTTACCGGTCGGTCGGTTCGGGCGCCCTCCGCGTCCCGGCTGATCGGACGGGTGTCGCGGGCGGGTGCGTCGCAGCGGGGCCGTTCCCGGGGTCTTGCGCCGGTCTGCCTAACGTTGTTAGGTGTGGGGTGTCGCGCACCGATGGGGAGGACGCACGTGGACGCCGAGCACACAGTGACGACAGCGGCCGGGCGGGTCCGGGGCACCGCCTCGCCGCGCTCCGAGAGCGGCGGGGTCGCCGTCTACCGGGGCGTGCCCTACGCCGCCGCCCCCTTCGGGGAGTACCGCTTCGCCGCCCCCGCCCCCGCGCCCGCCGCCCCCTGGGACGGCGTCCGCGACTGCACCTCCTTCGGTCCCCCGCCCCCGCAGGGGAACCAGCTCCTGGGCGCGGCGCCCTGGACCCCGCACACGTCCCTGGACTGCCTGTCGCTCAACGTGTGGACCGCCGCCCGCGAGGGCGACCGCGCCCCCGTGCTGGTGTGGATCCACGGGGGCGCCTACATCGTCGGAGCGGCCTCCGAGGCCACCTACGACGGCACCCGGCTCGCCGAGAGCGGCCTGGTCGTGGTGGGGGTCAACTACCGGCTGGGCTTCGAGGGCTTCGGCCACGTGCCCGGCCGCCCCGACAACCGCGGCCTGCTCGACCAGGCCGCCGCCCTGCGGTGGGTGCGGGAGAACGTCTCCGCCTTCGGGGGAGACCCCGACAACGTGACGGTGGCGGGGGAGTCCGCCGGGGCCGGTTCGGTCGCGTGCCTGATGGCCTCGCCGTCCGCCCGGGGGCTCTTCCGGCGCGCGATCGCGCACAGCGTTCCGGGGGACATGCTCACCGCCGACACGGCGCGGGCGGTCTCCGGGCGGATCGCCGCCGCCGCGGGCGTGCCGCTGGAGGCCGGGGCCCTGGCCGCGCTGGCGCCGGAGAAGCTGCTGGAGGCCACCGACGAGGTGCTCGCCTCCGCCCCCGCCGGGGGCTCGGCAGGAGTGCGCACCAGGCCCCTCACCTGCTTCGCGCCCGTGGTCGGCGGCCCCGAACTGCCCGAGGCCCCGCTGGAGGCGGTCGCGCGCGGCGCCGCCTCGGGGGTGGACCTGCTGGTCGGCCACAACGCCCACGAGTACCGGCTGTTCACCGAGCTGGGGCAGAGCGTGGAGATCGACGGCGAGTCCTCGCTGGCGGTGACCGCCTCCCGCCTGGGGCTGGGCGAGGGCGCGGTGGCCGCCTACCGGTCGGTGCACCCCGGGGCCACGCTGCGCGAGCTGTTCGCCGCGATCCAGGGCGACGCGCTGTTCTGCGAGTACACGGTGCGCTTCGCCGAGGCGCACGCCGCGGCCGGGGGCCGTGCCCACTTCTTCCGGCTGGCCGCGGAGAGCCCCGCCATGGAGGGGCGCCTGGGGGCCTGCCACGCCTTCGACCTGCCGTTCGCGTTCGGCAACCTGGACACCGACTTCGGGCGGTTCCTGCTCGACGGCGAGCCCGGTGAGGCCCACCGGGCGCTGTCGGGGCGGATGGTCGCGGCCTGGCGCGACTTCGCCGCCACGGGGGACCCGGGCTGGCCCGCGGTGACGGCCGAGGCCACCGCGGTCAAGGTGTGGGACGCCGAGGACCTGCTGCACGCCAGCGACGCCTCGCCGGTGCGCGAGCTGTGGGCCGGGGTGGCCCTCGCCCCCCGGTAGGCGGGCTCCCCGCGCGGCCCGTCCCGCTTGGACCCGCGGCCGGTAAAGGTTCGGAAAACGCCTCGCGGTCCGGTCGGGGCAGGTGGGGGAGAGGGGCATCCTCACAGGTAGGAGTGGGTGGCGCCGGCGGCCGGGGCGCATCGGGTCTTCGGTGCGGGGGCGTGGCCGCCGGCTGGCACCACCCCGCCGGAGGTGCCCGATGACCACGAACGTCTTCGTCCTGGGGCTCGACGACCAGAACCGGGAGGTTCTGCTCTCGCTGCCCGCCGAACGCGGCTACCGCTTCCTCCAACTGCTCGACCTCGACGAGATCGGCCAGGACCGGCCGGTGGACATGCCCGCGGTCCTGGCCCTGGCGGCCGGCAGGCTCGACTCCTTCGGGGAGGGGGTCGACGCGGTCATCGGGTTCTGGGACTTCCCGGTCAGCTCGCTGGTGCCGCTGCTGTGCCGGGACCGGGGGCTGTCGTGCGCACCCCTGGAAGCCGTCGTCCGGTGCGAGCACAAGTACTGGAGCCGTCTGGAGCAGCGCGCCGTCATCCCCGAGGCCGTTCCCCGCTTCGCCGAGGTCGGCCTCGACGCCACGGCCAAACCGGAGGGGCTGTCCTACCCGCTGTGGGTCAAGCCGGTGAAGTCGTGCTCCTCCGAGCTGGCCTTCCGCGCCGCCGACGACGACGAGTTCCGCGCGGCGATGGACCGGATCAGGGCGGGCGCCGGGCGCTTCGGCACGTCCTTCCAGTGGGTGATGGACCTGCTGCGGCTGCCCCCGGAGGTGGCCGGGTGCGGGGGCACGGCCGCGCTGGCCGAGGAGGAGGCCACGGGTGACCAGCTCACCGTCGAGGGCTACGTCCGCCGGGGCGTCCCCCACGTCTACGGGATCGTCGACTCCCACCGCTATCCGGGCACGTCCAGTTTCCTGCGCTACGAGTACCCGTCCACGGTGCCGGAAGAGGTCGGCGCACGCCTGACCGAGCTGTCCGAACGGGTGGTCTCCCGGATCGGCCTGGACGACGTCACCTTCAACATCGAGTACTTCCACGACCCGCGCAGCGGCGACGTGCGGCTCCTGGAGATCAACCCGCGCCACTCCCAGTCGCACGCCCGGCTGTTCGAGCTGGTGCGCGGGGTGTCCAACCACGAGATCTGCCTGAGGGTCGCGTTGTGGGAGGAGCCCGAGCTGGAGCGCGGCGGGCGGTACGCGGTGGCCGCCAAGTGGCTCCTGCGCCGCTTCCGCGACGGCTTCGTCGCGGCGGTGCCCACCGCCGAGGACGTCGCGCGTGCGGAGAAGACGGCGCCGGGTACGAAGGTGGAGATCGTCGCGCGCCAGGGCCAGTGGCTCTCCGACCTGCCCCTCCAGGACAGCTACAGCTTCGAGCTGGCCCACGTGTTCGTGGGCGGCGGGGACAGTGCGGAGTGCGAGCGCAGGTACCGGGCCTGCGTGGCGGAGCTGCCCTTCACGATCCATGACACCGACGGCGTCCGACAGGAGGGGGACCGCGGATGAGGACCGTCAGTGAACTGCCCCACCAGGTCCGCGAGGACGAGTACGTCCTGATCCCGATCAGCGACGGGGTCCGGCTCGCCGCGCGGATCTGGCGTCCGGTGGGGAGCGAGGAGGCCCCGGTGCCGGCGGTCCTGGAGTTCATCCCGTACCGCAGGCGCGACCTGACCGCGCAGCGCGACTCGGTGCACCACCCCTACATGGCCGGGCACGGGTACGCGTGCGCCCGGGTGGACCTGCGCGGCAGCGGCGACTCCGAGGGGGTGCTCACCGACGAGTACCTGGAACGCGAGCTCCTGGACGCGGAGGAGGTGCTGGCCTGGCTGGCCGGGCAGCCCTGGTGCGACGGCCGCACCGGGATGATGGGCATCTCCTGGGGCGGGTTCAACGCCCTCCAGGTCGCCGCGCGGCGGCCGGAGAGCCTGCGGGCGATCGTGACGGCCTGCTCCACCGACGACCGCTACTCCGACGACGTGCACTACATGGGCGGGTGCCTGCTGGGGGACAACCTGTCGTGGGCCTCCACGATGTTCGCCTACAACTCCTGCCCGCCCGATCCGGAGCTGGTCGGTGAGCGCTGGCGCGACATGTGGCACGAGCGGCTGGACCACAGCGGCCTGTGGCTCGACACCTGGCTGCGCCACCAGCACCGGGACGCGTACTGGAGGCACGGTTCGGTGGCCGAGGACCTGGACGCGATCCGGGTGCCCGTCATGGCCGTCAGCGGGTGGGCCGACGGCTACTCCAACTCGGTCTTCCGGCTGCTGGAGGGGCTGAGCGTCCCCCGCCTGGGGCTGCTGGGCCCCTGGTCGCACAAGTACCCGCACCTGGGTCAGCCGGGCCCCGCCATCGGCTTCCTCCAGGAGGTGGTGCGCTGGTGGGACCGCTGGCTCAAGGGCGTGGACAACGACGTGATGGAGGCGCCCGTCCTGCGGGCCTGGATGCAGGAGAGCGTGGCGCCCTCCACCGCCTACGAGGCCCGGCCGGGGCGCTGGGTCGGTGAGCGGGAGTGGCCCTCGCCGGAGGTCGTGCTGGTACCGCGCGACCTGGGCGCGGGCCGGGTGCTCGCGGAGGGGGAGCCCTCGGGCCGTGAGGACGTGCTGACCCTGTCCTCCCCGCTGTCCACCGGACAGCACGCGGGCAAGTGGTGTTCGTACAACGCCCCTCCGGACCTGCCCTACGACCAGCGCGAGGACGACGGCGGGTCCATCGTCTTCGACAGCGTGCCGCTTCCGCAGCGGTTGGAGATCCTGGGCTCGGCGGTGGTCGAACTCGAACTGGCGGTGGACCGGCCCGACGCGATGGTCGCGGTGCGGTTGTGCGACGTCACGCCCAAGGGGCAGGCCACGCGGGTGACCTACGGGCTGCTCAACCTCACCCACGCCGACGGCCACGAGAGGCCGCGCAAGCTCGTGCCGGGGCGCCGTTACCGCGTGTCGGTCCCCCTCAACGGTGTGGCCCAGGCCTTCCCGGCCGGGCACCGGGTGCGGGTCTCGGTCTCCACCTCCTACTGGCCGCTGGTGTGGCCATCGCCCGAGCCGGTGACCCTCTCGGTGTTCCAGGGGGAGCACACCCGTGTGCTGCTGCCGGTGCGTCCGGTCGGGGGCGATGGTGAGGGGCGGGGCGTGGCCGCCTTCGGTGAGCCCGAGGGCACCGCACCGATCGCGACGAGCCGGATCGCTCCGGGCGAGGAGCGGTGGGACCTGACCCAGGACCTCGTGCGCTACGGGGCCGCGCTGGAGGTGGTCAAGGATCTGGGGACGGTGCGCTTCGACGACATCGACCTGGAGGTGACCCGTCGAGCGGAGGAGCGCTACAGCAGGGTCGGTGACGACCACGACTCGGTCCGTGGCGAGGCGGTGTGGACGATGGGCTTCGCCCGCGGCGACTGGTCCGTGCGGACCAGGACCCACACGGTGCTCACGTCCACGGCGACCGACTTCCACCTGCACGCGACATTGGACGCCTACGAGGGCACGCGGCGCGTAGCCACCAAGATCTACACCTCGGTGATCCCGCGGGACCACGTCTGACCCGGGCGGGGACCGGTCGGGTGCGGGGAGGGGCGTTCGCCCCCTCCCCGCACCCGTCGGCGGCGAGGGGCGTTACTTGCCCAGGCCGGCGCGGCGCAGCGCCTCGGCCATCGCGCCCTGCGGGGCGGCGCCCTCGCGGTTGTCGCGGCCGCGTCCGCCGCCGTTGTTGCGACGGCCGCCGCCGCCGTTGTTGCCCCGGCGGCGGTCGTTGCCGCCGTTGCCGCCGCGGTCGCCGCGCTCCTCGCGGCCGCCCCGGCCGCCGCGTGCGGGCGCCTCGTCGTCCAGGCGCATGGTCAGGGAGATACGCTTGCGCGGGATGTCGACGTCCTGGACCTTGACCTTCACGATGTCGCCCGGCTTGACCACGTCGCGCGGGTCCTCCACGAACTTGTACGACAGCGCCGACACGTGGACCAGGCCGTCCTGGTGCACGCCCACGTCCACGAACGCGCCGAACGCCGCCACGTTGGTGACCACGCCCTCCAGGAGCATGCCCGGGGCCAGGTCCTGGAGCTTCTCCACGCCCTCCTTGAAGGTGGCGGTGGTGAAGGCCGGGCGCGGGTCCCGGCCGGGCTTGTCCAGCTCGGCCAGGATGTCGGTGATCGTGGGCAGACCGAAGGTGTCGTCCACGAAGTCCTGGGGGCGCACCCGCGACAGCATGTCCTTGTCGCCGATGAGCGAGGGCAGGTCCGCCCCGACCCGGTCCAGGATGCGCCGCACCACCGGGTAGGCCTCGGGGTGCACTGCCGAGGCGTCCAGCGGGTCGTCGCCGCCGGGCACGCGCAGGAAGCCCGCGCACTGCTCGAAGGCCTTGGGGCCCAGGCGCGGCACCGAGCGCAGCGCCTCGCGGGTGCGGAAGGGGCCGTTGGCGTCGCGGTGCGCGACGATGTTGCGCGCCAGGGTGGAGGTCACGCCCGACACCCGGGTCAGCAGCGGCACCGAGGCGGTGTTGACGTCCACGCCCACGCCGTTCACGCAGTCCTCGACCACCGCGTCCAGGGAGCGAGACAGCTTGGTCTCGGCCAGGTCGTGCTGGTACTGGCCGACCCCGATCGACTTGGGGTCGATCTTGACCAGCTCGGCCAGCGGGTCCTGGAGGCGGCGGGCGATGGAGGCGGCGCCGCGCAGCGACACGTCCAGGTCCGGCAGCTCCTCGGAGGCGTAGGCCGAGGCCGAGTACACCGACGCGCCCGCCTCCGACACCATCACCTTGGTGAGCTTGAGTTCGGGGTGGCGTTTGATCAGGTCGGCGGCGAGCTTGTCGGTCTCGCGGGAGGCGGTGCCGTTGCCGATCGCGACCAGTTCCACGGCGTGGGCGGCGCACAGCCTGGCCAGGCTGTGGACGGCGCCGTCCCAGTCGCGGCGGGGGGCGTGCGGGAAGACCGTGTCGGTGGCCACGACCTTGCCGGTGGCGTCGGTGACCGCGACCTTGACTCCGGTGCGCAGGCCCGGGTCCAGGCCCAGGGTGGCGCGGCTTCCGGCGGGGGCCGCCAGCAGCAGGTCGCGCAGGTTGGCGGCGAACACGTTCACGCCGTCGTCCTCGGCCCGCTGCCACAGCCGCATGCGCACGTCGATGTCCAGCCGCACCAGGATGCGGGTGCGCCAGCCCCAGCGCACGGTGTCCTGGAGCCAGCGGTCGGCGGGGCGGCCGCGGTCCACGATCCCGAAGTGGTGGGCGATGGCGTTCTCGTAGGTGCTGCGGGGCGTGGTGCCGTCGGCGTTCTCGGCCGGGGCGTCCTCCGGCTCCAGGGTGAGGGTGAGGATCTCCTCCTTCTCGCCCCGGTACATGGCCAGTACGCGGTGGGAGGGCAGTTCGGTGAGTGGTTCGGAGAACGCGAAGTAGTCGGCGAACTTGGCGCCCGCCTCCTCCTTGCCCTCGCGCACGGCCGAGCCGAGCCGGCCCCTCTCCCACAGCCGCTCGCGCAGGAGGCCGGTGAGGTCGGCGTCCTCGGCGAAGCGCTCCACCAGGATGGCGCGGGCCCCGTCCAGGGCGGCCTTGACGTCGGCCACCTCCTTGTCGGGGTCGACGTAGGCCGCGGCGGCCTCCCGGGGGTCCCGGCCGGGGTCGGCCAGCAGCCCCTCGGCCAGCGGTTCGAGCCCCGCCTCACGGGCGATCTGGGCCTTGGTGCGCCGCTTGGGCTTGTAGGGGAGGTAGATGTCCTCCAGCCGGGCCTTGGAGTCGGCCGCGTGGATGCTGGCCTCCAGCGCCTCGTCCAGCTTGCCCTGGGAGCGGATGGACTCCAGGATCGCGGTCCGGCGCTCGGCCAGCTCGCGCAGGTAGCGCAGGCGCTCCTCCAGGGCGCGCAGCTGGGCGTCGTCCAGCGCTCCGGTGACCTCCTTGCGGTAGCGGGCGATGAAGGGCACGGTCGATCCGCTGTCGAGCAGGTCGACGGCGGCGGTGACCTGGTGCGCGCCCACTCCGAGTTCCTCGGCGATGCGCTGGTCGATCGTGGGTGTCACAGGCGTCGTCACTGGTTAAACGTCCACTCTCTGGCTGTTCGGTGCGGGGACATTCTGGTGGCGGGGAAGGACATTGTCATCCCGTCGGCCCCGTGTCCCAGGTTCGCGCACTGTGGCGGTGGTCTCGCCGGGGTTCCCGCGCGGGGAGCGGCGGACGCGGCGCGGGGGCCTCGACGGGGCGGTTCCGCAAAGAACGGGGCGGAGCGGTCCCCGCGCGCGGGGCCGGTCTCTGCGGTCGAAGGCGGGGGCGGCGATCGGAGGCGGTCGGGAGGGAGGGAACCCGGGGGTGGCGGCGCCCGGGCTCCCTGTTTCCAGGAAAGCGGAAGGGGCCGGTCCGCGCCAGCCCCCGTCACCGCCTGTGGACAACCTCGCCGCGCCCCCGCCGACGGGCACGGGACGCTCCCGCGCCCGGTCAGCCGTCGGTCTCGTTGAGGTAGTCGGGGGCGTAGTACTCGTCGAGGGGGAGCGGACCCCGGTAGCCCTGGCACATGCACTGGCGGTAGGTGGAGCTGGCCTGCCCGGTCCAGCGGCCGGGGATGACCACCTGGGTCTGGCACCTCTTGTTCTGCTGGTCGTGGAAGACCAGGTGGTGGCCGCAGCCGCAGAGGGGCTGGGGGTTCTGCGGTGTGCCCAGGGCCCGGGCCTGCTCCTGCCTGCGCTGCTGGTCGAGTGCCGCCCGCGTCTGGCGTTTGGTCAGCAGGCGGCCGAACAGGAACCCGCCGAGAGCGATCGTGGCTCCGAAGACCATGGAGACCGGGTCCATCCGGCGACACCTCATTCCTTGAGCCGGGACCCGCCCCGGAGCCCGGGGCGTACGACCTCCATTGTCGCCCATGAAGGGCTTCCCGTGGCGGGGAGGTTCCTTTGCCGCGCTCCTGTCAAGGGGTGACGGCGGCGCGCCCGAAAGTAATGCAAAGAAAGCTCTGCACGTATCTCTTTGCAAAGAAATCTTTGTCTTACGGTGGTGGCACCCCCGAACACAGGAGAACCCCCATGACCACCGAACCCTCCGCCGCACCGCCGCGCACCGAACGCCTCGGCGGACTCTTCCACCGCTTCTGGGCGGCCGGAACCCTCACCAACCTCGGCGACGGCATGCTCGCCACCGCCCTGCCGCTGATCGCCGCCACCCTCACCCACGACCCGCTCGCCGTCTCCGGGCTGGTGGTGGCGCGCTTCCTGCCCTGGCTGCTCGTCGCGCCGTTCGCGGGCGTGCTGCTGGACCGGGTCGACCGCCTCCGCGCCATGACGGTCTCCAGCACGGTCGCCGCGATCGCCGTCACCGCCCTGGCCGTGCTGATCGCCACCGGCGGCGCCACCCTGTGGGCCCTGTACGCCACGATCTTCGTGGTGATCTGCTGCGAGACGGTCACCGACCCCGTCACCCGGATCACCGTGTCGCGGATCGTGCCCGGCCGCCTGCTGGACCGCGCCAACAGCAGGCTGGAGGGCGGCCGCCTGGTCGCCCAGGACTGTGTGGCCACCCCCGTCGCCGGTGTGCTCTTCGCGGTCGCCGCCGCCCTGCCCGTGGCCGGGACGGCCCTGTCCTACGCCCTGTGCGCCGTGCTGGTGGCGACCGTCGCCCTCATGCTGCGGCGGGTTCCCGACCTCGCCGGGTCCACCGACGCCGCGGACAGCGGCGAGGGCACGGAGTCCGGCCGGGGCGTCCTGCGCTCCCTGCGGGAGGGCTTCTCCTACGTCTTCGGGCAGTCGCCGACGCGGGGCCTGGCGTTCAACAACGCCGGAATGATGATCGGTACCCAGATGGCCACCTCGGTGCTGGTCCTCTACGCCCAGAAGGTGTTGGGCGTTCCCGAGGCCCTGTACGGGCTCTTCCTGGCGTCGATCGCGGTCGGAGGCGTTCTGGGGGCGGTGCTGGCCTCCCGGCTCGTCGCGGGCCTCGGCCGCAGGACGGCCATGATGTGCGGCTACCTGGGGATGGGGGCGTGCCTGTTGGCGGTGGGCCTGGTGCCCAACGCCTGGTCCGCCGCCCTCGCCTGGGGCGTCCTGGGTCTGTGTATGACGGTGACCAACGTGTCCGGTTCCCTGTTCTTCCAGGCCGTGGTCCCCTCCCACGTGCGCGGTCGGGCGGCCGCGGCCTTCCGCATGGTCGGGTGGGGGCTGTCCCCGGTCGGCGCGCTGCTGGGCGGTCTGCTGGGCCGGGTCGACCTCGCCCTGCCCTTCCTGGTCGGCGGGCTGGTCATGGTGGTCACGCCCCTGGTCTTCCGCGGGTCCGTCGCCGAGTGCGCGCGGCTGTGCGACGAGGCCGTGGCGTCCGCCGCCGACGGGCGCTGACCCCGCCGCACCTCAGGAGGGCCACACGTGTGTCAGCAGCGCCGAGAGGGCTTTGCGGCGAACTGTTTGCGAAGGGGATCCCCCAGTACGGTGAGGGCCATGACCGACGACGACGCCGACGTCCCCGCCGACTCCCATCAGCAGATGCGGGTCAGCGCCCGGGCCCTGCGGGGCCTGGCCCACCCCCTGCGCGCCCGCCTGTTGGACGAGCTCAGGCTGAACGGCCCGGCCACCGCCACCATCCTGGGCCAGCGCCTGGGGGAGAGCAGCGGCGCCACCAGCTACCACCTGCGCCAGCTCTCGCGCTACGGGTTCATCGACAACGAACCGGGACGCACGGGCGGACGCGAGCGCTGGTGGCGGATGCGGCCCGGCGGCTGGAGCATGTCCGGGCACGAGTTCCTGAGCAACCCCGAGACCCGGGTCGCCGCCCAGGCCGTCCTCGGCCGTCTCTACCAGCAGAAGCAGAGGCGGTTCGCGGACTGGACCACGCTGGTCTCCGACAGTCCCGACCTGCCCGCGGTGCGCAGGTGGAAGGACGCCGCCAACGACTCCACCAGCCACGCCCGGATGACCCCGGAGGAGGCGGCCGAGTTCGCCGACGCGCTCAACGACTTCCTCGGCTCCTGGGGGAGGCGCTTCCAGGGGCGGACCCCCGAGAGCCATCCCGACACCGACGTCGTCCAGGTGGACACCGCCCTCTTCCCGGTCCTGCCCGAGGCCGAGGGCAGGTCGGACGGGAGCGCGGCCGAGCGGGACTGACCGCCCCGGCGATCGTCCCTCAGGCCCCGCGCAGCTTCTTGAGCGTCGCCACGTCGGCGGCGTGCGGACCGGCCGGTCCCGGGGTCTCCAGGATCAGCGGCACACCGGCGCTCACCGGGTGGCGGAACAGCTCGCTGAACGGCTCCGCGCCGATGTGCCCGGCGCCGATGTTCTCGTGCCGGTCCTTGCAGCTGCCGCACGCGGCCTTGGAGTCGTTGCAGTGCACGACCCTCAGCCGGTCGGCGCCGACCGCCTCGCCGAAGCGGTCCAGGGCCGCGCGCATGCCCTCCACCGTGGAGATGTCGTGCCCGGCGGCGAACATGTGCGCGGTGTCCAGGCACACGCCCACCCGCGGGTGCCACTCCAGCACCTCCAGGTAGGCGGCCAGGTCGTCGATGGTCGCGCACAGCACCTGGCCCTGACCGGCCATCGGCTCCAGCAGCACCGGCGGGACGTCCTCGCCCAGCCTCTCCAGCAGCGGCATCAGCCGTTCGCGGGTGCGCGCCAGACCCGCCTCGCGCCCGCCGGAGACGGCCGAACCGGTGTGCACGACCACCCCCAGCGCGTCGATCCGGGCCGAGCGGCGCAGCGCGTGCTCCAGGGAGCGCACCGACTTCTCGGCGGTCTCCTCACCGGGGGTGCCCAGATTGATCAGGTAGGGGGCGTGCACGAACACGGGCAGGTCGACGCGCTCGCGCATCCGCGCGTCCTGCGCGGGGTCGCCCCCGTTGGTCGCCCACCCGCGCGGGTTGGACACGAAGACCTGGACCGCCTCCGCGCCGATCTCCTCGGCGTAGGCCAGGCCCTTGTCGGCCATGCCGCCCGCGACCGGGACGTGTGCGCCGACCGGGGACGTGGGCCGCTGCTGCTCGCTGTTCTCCATAGCCCAACCAGCCTAGAGGCCGGTCGGAGCCGTCGGTCCGTGCCAATGCTCACACCGGCCCGCCCGGGACGGCTGGGCGCCCCCGAGCTGTCCGTCCGCGCTTCGCGGGTCCGCGTGCGCGGCCGGTGCCGCCGCTCCGGTGGAGCGTCGCCCGGCAGGTGGACCGCGGTCCTGCGCGGCCGCCGCCGGGAGCGTTCACCGCTCCCGGCGGCGGTTCCGGTGCGGGTCGCGCCCCGGTCACCAGCCTCCGGGCGGGATCGGCCGGTTGGAGTGGAACACCGCGCGCGGGTCGTACTCGGCCTTGACCCGGGCGAGCCGCGCACGGTCGTCCTCGTCGAAGACCTCGCGGACCTCGTCCTCCTCCATCGGCCCGAATCCCAGCGTGGACGAGCGGCCCACCGCGTGCGGCCCGAACAGCGCCGCGGCCCGCTCGCGCAGGTCGCGCATCCCCTCGGTGTCCCCGGTCTCGGCGAAGGTCAGCACCGTCAGCGCGTAGGCGGCGTCCCGGTGCCCGACGGCGTTGGCGACCCGCGGCTCCCGGGCCAGCGCCCCGCCCAGGTGGCGCAGCCAGACCACGCAGAAGAACGGCGCCCCGCCCGTCATCCGGATCAGTTCGGCCAGCGCCTCCGCGTCCAGCCGGTCCACCAGCACGCTGCGGCCGCGGAACCCCGCCCGGTCCTGGTGCTCGTCGAAGACCGCGCCCGACTCGCCGTAGGGCATCTCGCGCAGGGTGTCCGCCAGTACCGGGGCGGCCGAGCGCAGCGGCTCCACCACCTTCTCCCCCTCCTCCGGGGAACCCGACCAGGCCACCGACACCTGTGCCACCTGGCGGCCGCGCGCCGGTTCGGGCACGCCCTCCATGTCCGGGTAGACCATCACGGAGGCCCCCGAGGTCATCTCCTCGGGCGCCGACTCGGCCCACCGCCGCCAGGCCTCCAGCGCCCCCGGTTCCGCTCCGGCGTCCAGCAGCAGGCTCCCGCCGTAGATCCGCGGGACCGGGAACAGGTCGATCTCCATGCCGGTGACCACGCCGAACGCGCCCGCGCCGCCGCCGCGCAGCGCCCAGAACAGGTCCGGTTCGCCCTCCTCGGTGACCTGCCGCAGCCGGCCGTCGGCGGTGACCAGGTCCACGCGCCGCACGTGGTCGGCAGCGAACCCGTACCGGCGGGCCAGCAGCCCCACGCCGCCGCCGAGCGTGTAGGAGACCGCGCCCACGGCGGGGGAACTGCCCGACAGGGGCGCCAACCCGTGCTCGGCGGCCGCGTCGAGCACCGTCTGCCAGGTGGCCCCGGCCTCCACCCACGCCGTGCCGCGGTCGGGGTCCACCCGGACCCCGTCCATGCGGTGGGTGGCGAGCAGGACGCCGCCCGCCATGCCAGCGCCGAGCCCGTGCCCGGTCAGCTGGGCCGTCACCCGCAGGCCCCGCTGCGAGGCCCAGGTGACGGCGGCGCGCACGTCCCGGGCGTCGACCGGCTCCACCACGGCGTCGGGCCGGTGCCGGTCCAGCAGCTGCGTTCCCGTGCGGGCCCCGTCGTAGGCGTCGGTCCCGGGCGCGTGCACCGGTCCGCTCACCCGCCGGGCCAGGTCCCTCGGCGTGTCCGTGTCGCTCGTCGTGCTCGTGGTGCCCGTGTTCTCGTTCATGCCGACCACCGTAGGAACCCATGCGGTCACAACGTGGCCGCGATCTCTGGCAGTCTGCGTTCATGGGCGAATCCGTACGCCGGGAGATGCCGCAGCGGCTGCTGCGGCTGCTGTCCCTGCTCCAGGTCCGGCGCGAGTGGAGCGGCGCGGAGCTCACCGAGCGGCTCGGCGTCAGCGCCCGCACCCTGCGCCGCGACGTCGAACGGCTCCGCGGGCTCGACTACCAGGTGGAGGGCACGCCCGGGGTGGCGGGCGGCTACCGTCTGGCCTCCGGGCGGGACCTGCCCCCGCTGCTGCTGGACGACGACGAGGCCGTCGCCATCGCCCTGGGCCTGGCCACCGCCACCGGGTTCCAGGACAGCGCGCTGAGCGCCCTGGCCAAGCTCGAACGCGTCCTGCCCGCCCGCCTGCGCCCCCGGCTGGCCGCCGTGGGCGGCGCCACCAGCGCGGTGCCCCACCCCGACGTCCCCGGTGTGGACCCCTCCGTCCTGGGGGTGCTGGCCTCCTCCTGCCGCGACCTCGCCGTCACCGACTTCGACTACCGGGACCGGGAGGGCAACGTCCGAGCGCGCCGGGTCGAGCCGCACCACCTGGTCTCCCACGGCGGGCACTGGTACCTGATCGCGCACGACACCGACCGCGACGACTGGCGCACCTTCCGGGTGGACCGGGCCAGCGGCCCGCGCCCCACGCACCGGCGGTTCGAGCCGAGACCGCTGCCCGCGCCCGACCCGGCGGCCTTCCTCACCCGCCTGTTCGCCGCGGGCGTCTACAGCCACACCGCGCACCTGACCCTGGAGCTGTCCCCCGAGGCCTTCCTCAGCCGCTTCCACGGCCCCCTGCCCGGCCGGGTCGAGCCGTTGGACGACCACCGCTGCCGGATCCGGATCAGCGCCGACTCCCTCGACCTGGTGTGCCAGTACACGGCGGCGGCCCTGGCCCTGGGCGTCCCCTTCACGCTGGACGCCCCGCCCGGGGTCGCCGAGCGCCTGCGCGACGTCGGCGCGCGCCTGTCCCGCCCGTGAACCGCGACCGCCGGTGAACCGCGACCGGCCGCGGCCCACCGGCGGTCGCGGGAGCGCTAGGGTCGGGGCCGTGAACACCGATTCCGCGCACCTGACCCTGTCCGACGTGACCGCCGCCTTCGAGCGGGTCTACCCGCCCGCGTGGGCCGCCTCCTGGGACGCGGTCGGGCTGGTGGCGGGCGACCCCGCGCAGCCGGTCGCGCGGGTGCTGTTCGCCGTCGACCCGGTCGTCGCGGTCGTCGACGAGGCCCTGACCTGGGGCGCCGACCTGATCATCACCCACCACCCGCTGATGCTGCGCGGTGTCACCAGCGTGGCCGCCGACACCCCCAAAGGGCGGATCGTGCACCGGCTCATCCGGTCGGGGACCGCCCTGTACACCGCGCACACCAACGCCGACACCGCCTCGCCCGGCGTGTCCGACGCGCTGGCCCGCGCGGTCGGCGTCACCGGGCCGCTGCGGCCCCTGGACCCCGACGCCACCGACCCCGAGGGGCGCCGCGGCATCGGCCGGATCGGCGCCCTGGACCGGCCGGTGCTCCTGCGCGAGTTCGCCGAGCAGGTGGCCCGCGGACTGCCCGCCACCGCCGCCGGGATCCGCGTCGCGGGGGACCCGGACCGCCTCGTGAGCACCGTCGCGCTGTCCGGGGGAGCGGGGGACTCCCTGCTCGGCGCGGCCCGGGCCGCCGACGTGGACGTGTTCGTCACCTCCGACCTGCGCCACCACCCCGCCTCGGAGTTCGTGGAGAACCCGGGCGGTCCCGCCCTGGTCGACACCGCCCACTTCGCCAGCGAGTGGCCCTGGCTGGCCGACGGTGCGCGCCACCTGGTCGACGCACTCGGGCGCGCGGGCGGCCCGGATGGGGCTAACGTGGAGGTCCGCGTCTCGACGACGGTCACGGACGCCTGGTCACAGGCCGTCTCACACGTCTGAGAGAGACCACGGGCCCCGCGGGACCGCCGACCAAACTGCACAGAGTAGAGCGCGGGCGGCGTACTCGCCCTCCCCAGCCATCACAGGAGACGTCACACGTGAAAGCCGAACCCGCCGCACAGGCCAGACTCCTCACCCTCCAGGACCTGGACACCGACCTCCAGCGCCTGGACCACCGGGCGCGCACCCTGCCCGAGGTCGCCGAGGCGGCCCGGCTCAAGGAGCGGGTGGACCAGATCGACAGCGAGCTGATCACCGCGCAGACCGGTGTCTCCGACGTCGAACGCCAGCAGCGCAAGGCCGAGAGCGACGTCGACCAGGTGCGCACGCGCGCCGACCGGGACGCCAAGCGCCTGGAGTCGGGGCAGATCACCAACGCCAAGGAACTCCAGAACCTCCAGTCGGAGATCACCTCGCTGGGCCGCCGCCAGGCCGAGCTGGAGGAGATCGTCCTGGAGGTGATGGAGCGCGCCGAGGAGCTCAACACCGCGGTGGCCCGCCTGACCGCCGAGCGCGAGCGCGTCGTGGCCGAGCACACCGAGGTCGTGGCCCGCCGCGACACCGCCGCCGCCGAGATCCAGTGGGACCGCACCCGGGCCACCCAGGACCGCGAGCGCGTTGCCGAGGAGATCCCCGCCGACCTGCTCGCCCTCTACGACAAGATGCGCGCCCAGTACGGCGGTGTGGGCGCGGCGCCGCTGCGCTACGGCCGCTGCGGGGGCTGCAAGCTCGCGCTGAGCACCGTCGAGCTCAACGAGATCCGCGCCCAGGCCGCCGACGAGGTCGTGCGCTGCGAGGACTGCCGCCGCATCCTGGTCCGCACCGAGGAGTCGGGTCTGGGCGGCCGGACCGAGCAGTGAGCACCGGCTGGGGGGCGCCGCCCGACACCGCGCCCACCCGGCTCGTCCTGCTGCGGCACGGGCAGACGCCGCTGTCGGTGGAGCGCCGTTTCGCGGGCCGGGGCGACATCCCGCTGACCGAGGACGGGCACGCGCAGGCCAGGGCGGCGGCGCGCCGCCTGGCCCCGCGGCCCTTCGACGCGGTGGTGTCCTCCCCGCTGCGCCGCACCAGGGACACCGCGGCGTACGCGGCAGAGGCGCTCGGGCTGGCGGTGGAGATCGACGAGGGGTTCGTCGAGACCGACTTCGGCGACTGGGAGGGGATGACGTTCGCCGAGGCGCGGGCGCAGGCCCCGGCCGCGGTGGACGGTTGGCTGGCCGACCCGGAGACGGCGCCGCCCGGCGGGGAGAGCTTCGCGGCGGCCTCGCGCAGGGTGGCCGCCGCCCGCCGGGCCCTGGTCGAGCGGCACCGGGGGCGCACCGTCCTGGTGGTCACCCACGTGACCCCCATCAAGGCGCTGGTGCAGCAGGCCCTGCTCGCCCCGCTGGAGGCGCTGTACAGGATGCACCTGGACACCGCGTGCCTGACCGAGGTGGACGTGTTCGCCGACGGGCCCATGGTGGTGCGCTCCCTCAACGACACCGCCCACCTGGAGTGAGCTCCCGAGGGGGAGCGGGGCCGCCGCGGCGGGCGTAGAATGGGCCGCGAGGGGAGTCGGCCAGGCGGTCGCGGACCGCGCCTGGTGCGCGTGTTCGAGGAAAGTCCGGACTCCACAGGGCAGGGTGGTCGGCAACACCGACCCGGGGCGACCCGCGGGACAGTGCCACAGAAAGCAGACCGCCACCGCTCGCGGTGGTAAGGGTGAAACGGTGGTGTAAGAGACCACCAGCGGCCGGAGTGATCCGGTCGGCTCGGTAAACCCCACCCGGAGCAAGGTCAAAAAGGGAGCCTTCGGGTTCCCGCGCGGATGTTCGAGGGCGGCCCGCCCGAGTCCGCGGGTAGACCGCACCGAGGCCGTCGGCAACGGCGGTCCCAGATGGATGGCCGCCCGGTTCCTCGGAACCGACAGAATCCGGCTTACCGGCCGACTCCCCCTCACACACCCTTCTGACCGGGCGCTTCGCGCGGGGGAGACGGCCGTGCTCCGGTTCTGTCCCGGACGGCGGATCAACCGGAGCCCAGGAGCGGAACGGTGGGCCCCACCCGTGGTGTTCCGGCGGCGCGGCCCCGGGCGCGGTGCCGGAGGCCGCGCCTCTGTTCGTCGGCGGCTCGGCCCGGAGCCCAGGGGCCCCTCCTGGGGCACGGGTACAGTCCTACAGCCCGCCGGTGATGGCCCCGTGCCCGCGGGCACCGATAGATTGGCCCCTGCGCTCCCTACCCCGGGCGAGCTCCGGAGCGCGTACGCCCGTGGGCCGACGTCCGGGGTCGGACCCAGCGGGCATCCGCGTTCACGGGAATGGGTGACTCTTGTTCGACTCCACCGCCTTCTGGGTGGCTCTCTTCGGTCTGCCGGTCGTGGCCATCGTGGTGATCGTCCTGCTCGCCTCCTACCAGGCCTCAGGCGTTCAGCAGGACGGACGCGACGACGCGCCCGACGAGGACTCCTCCACCAGCTGATCCCCGTGGTCCGCATCCGTCCTCGGGTGGGGCACGGGGTCGTTCACGTCCTGGACGTCCTGCACGGGGACGAACTCCCCCGTTCCGGCGTCCAGGAGGTGCACCCTCGCCGTCTCCAGGTCGTAGTACATCCCCGTCAGGGTCAGCTCTCCCGCCTCCACCCGTTCGCGGACCACCGGGTAGCTCATGAGGTTGCCGATCTGCTCCTCCACGTTGGCCTGCGACAGGCGGCGCAGCGCCTCCGCGACGGGCAGGCCCGTCAGGGCGCCGGACTCCCCGCCCGCCCGCGCCAGGCTCTCCGAGCCGTTGGACAGCCAGCCGCGCAGGTGCGAGGTCTGGACCTCACCGGGTTCGAGGTGCGCCTTGTCCATCAGCGCCTGCATCGCGCCGCAGTGCGAGTGGCCGCACACCACGATCGAGGGCACCCGCAGCACGTTCACCGCGTACTCGATCGCCGCGCCCACCGACTGGTCGTCGGTGGCCTCACGCGGCGGCACCAGGTTGCCGATGTTGCGGACGGTGAACAGGTCGCCGGGCCCGCTGGCGGTGATGAGGTTGGGCACCACGCGCGAGTCGGCGCAGGTGATGAACAGCGCGGTCGGGTTCTGGCCGTGCGAGAGGCGGCTCATCACCGACCGCATCCGGTCGGCCGTGCTGGAGTGGTACTCGCGGGCGCCGGCCGCCAGCAGGCCCAGCGCGTTCACCTCGCGCTCGCCGTCACCGCGCATGCCCCAGGGCGCCCACCAGCGGGCCAGGCCGCCGGGCGCGGTCTTGGCGGCGGGCGCGGACTGGTTGGAGCTGTGCGTGTACCACTTCTCGTGCACCTCGTCGATGTCGACGCTGCCGCCGGTGCGCTCGTGGTCCACCCGCCAGGCGTGGATGGACTCGAAGGCGGCGTGGTCCATGAAGTCCACGTGCAGGTCCAGGTCGACCCGTGAGCCCGCAGGGACGGTGCGCAGCACGTGCGCGAGCCGGGGCACGCCCAGGAAGGTGAGCGAGCCGTGCACGGTGATGTGCACCCGGCCGTCGCGTTCCTCGGTGGTCACGGTCAGCTTGGTGAGCCTGCGCAGGGAGACGATCATGGCCAGCCCGAAGCCGATGAACACGCCTTCCAGGAGTCCCAGGAACACCACGCCGAACAGGGTCACCAGGTAGACGCTGGCCTCGTGGTGGCGGCGCAGGTCCCGCAGGTGGGCGACCGAGACCATCTGCACGCCGATGAACACCAGCAGCGCCGCGAGCGCGGGCATCGGGATCAGCTCGACCACGTGCGCGAACAGGGCGACGAACAGCAGGATCCACACGCCGTGCAGGATGGTCGAGAGCGGGCTGCGCGCCCCGGCGCGCACGTTGGTGGTGCTGCGCACGATCACACCGGCCACCGGCAGCCCGCCCAGGGCGCCGCTGATGGTGTTGGCCGCACCCTGGCCGCACAGCTCGCGGTTGAGCATCACCCGGCGGCCGCTGTGCATGCGGTCCACGGCGATCGCGGCGAGCAGGGACTCGACGCTGGCGACCATGGCCACGGCGGCCACGCTCAGGGCGATGCCGTCCCACTGCCCGGCCTCGGGCAGCATCGGGCCGTTCCAGGCGTCGGCGAAGGAGCCGGGCAGGACGACGGTCTGCACCTGCCAGCCGCTCGTGGTGGAGATGAGGGTCGCGGTGCCCACGGCGACCAGCGCGGCGGGCACCACGGCGGGCCGCAGCCGCCCGAGGGAGGGCAGCTTGTTCCAGGTGAACATGATCGCGATGGTGATGACGCCGACCGCGACGGCCGGGGTGTGGTTATTGGCGATCTGGTGGGGCAGGTCGGCGATGTTGGCCACCGCCGAGCTCTGCGGCTCCCCGCCCAGGACCACGTGCAGCTGGGCCAGGGCGATGGTGACGCCGACTCCGGCGAGCATGCCGTGCACCACGGCGGGGGAGACGGCCAGGGCGGCCCGGGCGATGCGGAAGGCGCCGAGGGCGAGCTGGACCAGCCCGGCCAGCAGGGTGATCAGGCAGGTCACCCGCCAGCCGTAGGTCATGATCAGGTCGGCGACGATGATGGTCAGACCGGCGGCGGGGCCGCTGACCTGGACCACGGACCCGCCGACGAGTCCGGCGACGATCCCGCCGACCACGGCGGCGATGATCCCGGCGATGAGGGGGGCGCCGGAGGCGACGGCGATCCCCAGGGACAGGGGGACGGCGACCAGGAAGACCACCAGCGAGGCGCCGACGTCGGCGGCGATCCCCTTCCGGCGGTCGGCGTGGGACCCGGATGAGGCCGCGGGCGGCTTCTCGGGCTTTACCCCCTGGGCGTCGTTGCGCATGGTTACTCCGTTCGGGTTGGACCAGGCAAGTGATGCGTGGGCGCACGGGGACTGCGGTGTCCGGTCCGGGGGGTGCGCGTGCAAACGCGGGATGAGAGGACGTCCCTAAGAGTGCCCTGACAATCACCAACTGTAGCCATTTTTCGCCACGGAGTGTTACGGTCTGTTGTTCGTTCGGTAACCATTTTCCTGTCTTCACATGTCCTGTGGACAAATCCGGACAGAGAAAACCCCGAGGTGGTGGATTCGCCCACCGCCTCGGGGTGTGAAGTGATGTACCTCTCGTGCGACCAGGGGGCCGGAAAAGGGTCGCTACCGCGTGTTGCGGACGTCCGGAAGATCAGATGAAGCGGCCGTCCTCGTACCCGCCCTCGTAACGGTTGCGGCCGTGGCCGTGCGGGTCGTGCGGGTCGGCCGGGTACGGCCCCGGCGCCTGCGGCCCGCCGGGGTGCCGCTCCTCCTCACCGGACTGCCAGCCCGGAGCGGGCGGGAAGCCGCCGTAGCCGGGCTGCTGCGGCTGCTGGGGCTGGCCGCCGGACGGGTAGCCGCCCGGGGCGCCGGGGTAGCCGCCGGTGTCCGCGGCCGGGTAGCCGAACGGGGCCTGTTCGCCGTAGCCCGCCGGGGCGTCCCCGCGCACCTGGTCCACCGGGTAGCCGCCCGTCGGGTAACCGCCCTGCGGGTACCCGGGAGCCTCACCGGGGAACGCGGACGGGTAGGCGGGCTGCCCGCCCCACAGCGGGGGGTTGGGGTCCGGCTGGACCGGGCGGCTGTGGGCGCCGGTGTCGTAGGGGGAGCGGTGGTGGGTTCCGGTGTCGTAGTCGTTGCGGTTGAAGGAGTCGGTGTCGTAGGAGGGGCGGGTGTGGTTGCCGGTGTCGTACTCGGGTCGTCCGGTGCCGGGGACGCCGTAGTCGGCGTGGCTGTGGGCGCCCGTGTCGTAGGACGAGTGCTGGTGTGCCCCGGTGTCGTAGGAGGACCTCTGGTGCGTCCCGCTGTCGTAGGGGGAGCGGTGGTGGGTTCCGGTGTCGTAGTCGTTGCGGTTGAAGGAGTCGGTGTCGTAGGAGGGGCGGGTGTGGTTGCCGGTGTCGTACTCGGGTCGTCCGGTGCCGGGGACGCCGTAGTCGGCGTGGCTGTGGGCGCCCGTGTCGTAGGACGAGTGCTGATGCGCTCCGGTGTCGTAGGAGGACCTCTGGTGGGCGCCGGTGTCGTAGGCCGAACGCTGGTGGGACCCCGTGTCGTAGGCCGGGCGCTGGTGCGTGCCGGTGGTGTGGGACGACTCCGGCCGCGGCCGGTAACCGCCGCTCAGCGGGTCGGCGGGATCGCCCGCGCCGCCCGGAGGGGTCTGGCCCGTGCCCGCGCCGCCCTGTCCGCCGCCGAAGCCGAGCTCGGAGCGCTGGTGCGCGCCGGTGTCCATGCTGGACCATATCGGCGAGATCGTGCCCGCGTCCTGGGCCGGGGGCCGGAACGCCGGGTCGAGCGGATCGGCGGGGGGCGCGCTCCGCGCACCGGCGGTCCCCGGGTAGTCCGAGCGGCTCATCGACCCGCTGTCGTAGGACGAGCGGCCCTGGAACGGGTCCCCCGTCGACGGAACGGAACCGGACCCGCCGAGAGGGTCGCGCCCCGGGGAGGACCCCAGCGGGTCGCGCGTGCCGGACGAAGCCCCCAGCGGGTCGTGCGCGCCGGTGGTGGAGCCCAACGGATCGGTGGAGGAGGGCGAGTAGGAGGAACGGGGCGACCACGAACCGGTGCCCAGGGGGTCGTCCGGGGCCGAGGCGGCCGGTGCGGCCGGCTGGGAGGGCTGGGGGACGCCCTGCGGGGGCGTGGACTCCCGCGCGGGGGGGAGCGCGGAACGCGGCGGAGCCCCCGGCGGCAGGGCGCGCTCGTCCTCGCCGGCCGGTTCGGCCCCGCGCCGCCTGCGGCCCCGGCCCCGCGACGGCTCCTCCGCGTCGTCCTCCGCCGGCCGGGGTCCGCTGCCCTGGCCCAGGCTGGCCAGCACGGCCAGGTCGGCGGAGGGGTCGCCGCTCCCGCGGCCTCCCGCGGCGGGCATGACCGTGGTGGCTCCGGGGGGCCCGGACGCCTCCTCGCCCTCGTAGTCCCCGTACCCGTCGTCGTAGTCGTCGTCCTCGTACTCGTGGGCGGTCACGGTGACGGCGGAGTCCCGGTCCCCGCGCCCGTCCCGAGCACCGGAGGGCCGCTGCGCCGGGCCGTCCTCGCCCAGGCTCGACCAGAAGTCGTTGTCGGACAGGGAGTCGTCATCGTCGTCCCAGTCCGCGTCGAGCTTGCGCCTGCCCCGCGGCCGCCGCTCCGCCTTGGTGCCGCCGCCCGGACGGGACCTGCGGCCGCGTCCGCGCGACTCCGGCTCCTCGTCGTCCTCGTCCTCGTCGAGGTCGCGACCCCGGCCCCCGCCGCGTCCGCGATCCCCGCCGCGGGCCCGCTCCCGACCGCGCCCGCGACCGCGCGGCCGCTCCTCGTCGCGGTCGTCGCCCTCGGCGTCCTCGTGCTCGTACTCGTCGTCGTAGTCGTCCTCGCGGGAGCCGGAGCTCAGCGCGCGCATGCCCAGCAGCAGGAGCACGAGCACGGCGAGCACGACGATGACGGCGATGATGATGATGACGGTGACGGTCATGGTGTACGCACTACCTTGGGGAGGTCGGCCGCGCCCGGGTCGCACCGGTGACCGGCCGAGAGGAGGCCGGTCGAGGGGAGGCGGTGACCTCCGGGGACCGCGGTGATCCGGTGGGTTCGGCCTGCGCTCGCGGGGGGACGCAGGCGGTCCGGTGCGGTTTCGGGTCAGGGCGCCGCGCGGCGAGTGGACGAGTATCGGTCATCTGAAATGGGGCGGGGGGCACAGACCCACTGTATGCGTTGTCGTGCTCCGTGTGCAGAGGGCTACGGGAGCTTCCTCCAGGAATCACCGTGGCCCCGGTTCCGTCGGGTCGTCCGGGGCCGTTCCGGAGGCAGCGCCCGCGGTGAACTATGTCACTCGCTGCGCGTGACCAGCGAACCGCGCGCGACGGCCTGGTCCGCGATCGCCTCCAGCGAGGCGCTCAGCGTCGCGCCCTCGGGCAGGTCCAGCGGACCCTGGAGGGCGTACACGGTGAACCGGTACTCGTAGGCCTCGTCGGGCTCGGGGCAGGGCGGGTCGTAGGCGGACTCGCCGATGCTGTTCTGGCCCTGCTTGGCGTCGGCCGGAACGGTGTTCTGGCGCAGCTCGACCAGTTCGGGGTCCAGGTCGTAGACCACCCAGAACACCTGCGCCACCTGCGGGTCGTCCATCACCAGGGCGATCGACCCGGCCTCGTCGGGAAGCCCCGACCAGCTCAGCGGCGGCGAGTACGCCTGCTGGGCCTCCTCGGGGTCCTCGGAGCCGCCCGTGTCGCCCTCGCCCTCCGCGGTGGTCTCGGCCTCGCCCTCGCAGGAGTAGGCCGCCGGAAGCGGCTCCCCCTCCTGCATCAGCGGGCTCGTGACGTTGATGTCGTCGGGCATGTCGCCGTTCTGCGCGGGCGAGAGGATCCCGCAGCCCGTGGTCAGTACCACGACGGCCCCGGCCGCCACCGCGCCGGCGCGCGTACCGGGGGACGGGCGGGCCGCACGCGGCGCACCGGTGGTCCGGGGGAAGGGGAGGGCCGGGAACAATGGGACTCCTGCTTTTCGGGCCGTGGAGGCGAACATCTCGGTGACGCGGGTGCGGCGCTCGGAGGAGACCCGGCGCCGGACCGGCGGGGGAACGGCGGCTCCGCAGGGCGGGCGCCGACGACACGTTCCCCAGCGAACCCTACTGCGGTCGGGCGGGCGTTCGGTCTCCCGTCCGCGTTCGCGCGCTCCCGCGCGGGACGCCGCGGCCCGCGTACGGGCCCCGCTGTCGCGGCCGAGCCCCGCCGACCGCGCCCCGCCGACCGCGCCCCGCCGGTCGCGGTCCGGCGGGAACGGGACGGGGGCGAACCCTCACGGAGAGCGTTCGTCCGTACGATCGGTGATCATGGGTCGGTGCGGTTCTCCATCCTCGGGCCCCTGGCGGTCCACGACGCGACCGGGCGGCCCGTCGCCATCGGCGGCGCGCGCCTGCGCACGCTGCTCACCCTCCTCCTGCTCCGGCCCGGCCAGCGGATCGCCAACGACGAGCTCACCGACGCGGTCTGGGCGGGCAGCCCGCCCGCGTCGGCGGGCAACGCCCTCCAGGCCCTGGTCTCCCGCCTGCGCCGCGCGCTGGGCGAGGGCGCGCGCATCGACGGGGACGCCTCGGGGTACCGGTTGGCGGTCGAACCCGGGCAGGTGGACCTGACCGAGTTCGAGTCCCTGGTCAGACGGGGGCGGGCCGGGCTCGCCGCGGGCAGGGCCGCCGACGCCGCCCGCGACCTGGGCGATGCCCTCGCCCTGTGGCGCGGACCGGCCCTTTCGGACCTGACCGCGCACGGCCTGGCCGAGGACACGGCGCTGCGCCTGGCCGAGACCCGCCGCGCGGCCCTGGAGGACCGGCTGAGCGCCCTGGCCGACCTGGGACTGCACGCCGAAGTCCTGCCCGAGGCGGAGGCCCTGTGCCGACGCGAACCGCACCGCGAGGGCCCCCTCGCGCTCCTCGTGCGCGCGCTGGCCGCCACCGGCCGCACCGCCGACGCCCTGGCCGCCTACGAGCGCTTCCGCTCCCATCTGGCCGACGAGCTGGGCCTCGACCCCTCGCCCCAACTGCGCGACCTGCACCTGAGGCTGCTGCGCGGCGAACTCGACGCGGCCCCCTCCGCCGAGCCCTCCCCGCTTCCGGCCCCGCCCCTGCGCCTGCCCGCCGCCCTGACCAGCTTCGTGCCGCGCGACGCCGAGGTGGACACCGCCGTCGACCTGCTCACCCGCGAGCGCCTGGTCACCCTGCTGGGCCCCGGCGGCGCGGGCAAGACCCGCCTGGCGATCGAGAGCGCCTCCGCGCTGGCCGCGCGGGCGCCCTCCCTGCTCTCCCGCGGCGGCTGGTTCGTCGAACTCGCCTCCAGGACGGCCGCGGACGTGCCCCAGGCCCTGGCCTCCGCGCTGGAACTGCGCGAGCACGCCGTGCTCCAGGCGCGCTCCGCGTCCCCCGCCGGGCCCGCCGCACTCGTCCCGCTCCTGGAACGGGTGGTCTCCTTCGTCGGCGACCGCCCCGTCCTCCTCGTCCTGGACAACTGCGAGCACATCGTCGAGGAGGTCGCCCCCGCCGTGGCGACGCTGCTGGCCCGCTGCCCCGGCCTGCGGATCCTGGCCACCTCCCGCGAACCCCTGGGCGTGCCCGGCGAACAGCTCCTGACCGTCCCCTCCCTGGACATGCCGCCCGAGGGGGCCTCCGCCGACCGGGCCGCCGCCTGCTCCTCGGTCGTCCTGTTCGCCGAACGCGCCGCCGCCGTACGCCCCGGCTTTCGGGTCACCCCCGACAACGTCGCCCACGTCGTCCGGGTCGTCCGCGAGCTGGACGGCCTGCCGCTGGCCCTGGAGCTGGCCGCCGCGCGCCTGCGCTCCATGAGCACCGCCCAGCTCGCAGACCGGCTCCGCGACCGCTTCCGGCTCCTCACCGGGGGCGCCCGGTCGGCTCTGCCGCGCCACCGCACCCTGCGCGCCGTCGTCGACTGGAGCTGGGAGCTGCTCGACGAACCCGAGCGCCGCCTGCTGCGCCGCCTGTCGATCTTCGCCGGGGGAGCCACCCTGGAGGCCGTCCAGCGGGTCTGCGCCGACCCCGGCACCGAGGGGGAGATCGGCGGCCACGACGCGTGGACCGTCCTGTTCGCCCTGGTCGACAAGTCCCTGGTGATCGCCGACAACCCCGACCGCGACGACACACCGCCCCGCTACCGGCAGCTGGAGACCGTGCGCGCCTACGCCGCCGAACGCCTGGCGCGGAGCGGAGAGGAGGAGCGCGTGCGCGACGCGCACGCCCGCCACGTCCGCGACCTGTGGTGCTGGGCCGACCCGCTGCTGCGCGGCCCGCGCCAGGGGGAGCTGCTCGCCCGCCTGGCCGCCGAGGCCGACAACTGCGGCGCCGCCGTGCGCTGGGCCGTGGAGCGCCGGGACCGCGCGCTGGCACTGGACCTGGTCGAGTGCACCCAGTGGTACTGGACCCTGTGCGGCTCCTGGCGCCAGCTCCACCACTGGGCCGTGGACGTCCTGGACATGGTCGGCGACCGGGTGCCCGAGGGGCGCGCCGTGGCCTACGCCAGCTGCCTGTTCCAGCGGGCCGACACGACCACCGACCACGAGACGGTGCTGGAGCGCATACGCGGGGTCGAGGCCGTCCTGGAACAGGCGGGTCAGCGGCCGGAGGAGCACCACATGCTCGTCTACGGCCTGGTCTACAGGGCGCTGCTGGAGGGGACGACCGGTGCCGCCCACGAACGCCTCGCCGCCGCGGCCGACCAGGCCGACCCGTGGATGCGGGCCCTCGTGGGGGTGCTGCTGTCCCTGTTCGACGCGGTCAACGGGCGCACCGGGCCGTCCATGGAACGCGCGAACGCCGCCCTGGAGCAGTTCCGCGCGTGCGGCGACACCTGGGGCGAGTGCCAGGCGCTCGTCCAGGCCGTGGACCTGTACCGGTTCGAGGACCTCGACCGCTGCCGCGACCTGCTCACCCTGGGCGTGCGCAGGGCCGAGGAGGCGGGGCTGGAGGCGCTGGACTGGATGTTCCGAGTCCGCCGGGCCCAGGTCCTCACCGACATCGGCGACCTGGAGGCCGCGCGCGCGGACCTGCGGGAGCTCCTCGGCTCCGAGCGGCCCGTGGAGAGGGAACAGATGGTGCTGCTGCGCCTGGCCGAGGGCCAGTGGCTGCGGGACGCGGGGGAACCGGACGCGGCCCGCGCGGTCCTGGACCGGGCGGGCGAGGACCTCAAGGGCCTGGGCGGGTTCTCGCCCGTCTACGTGGAGGCGGGCTGGCGGACCCTGTACACCACCGTCGCCTGGAAGGCCGGTGACACCGGGGAGGCCTGGGAGCAGGCCCGGCTCGCGTGGCGGCTGGCCGACCACGGCCTGGGCCCGGTGTGCGCGGAGATCCTGGACACCTTCGCCGTGCTGGCCGTCGGAGACGACCCGCGGCGCGGCGCCTGGCTGCTGGCCTGCGCCGAGGTGCTGCGCGGCATGCCCGACACCGCCACGCCCCTGGTGGTGCGGGCCCGCGAGAGCGCGCGCCGGGAGCTGGGCGAGCGGGAGTACGGCCTCGTCCTCGCCGGGGTCCGGGGCATGAGCGCCGACAGGGTCCACGGGCTCGTGGACGCCTGGCTGGCCGGGGACGCGCCCGGTGGCGCGGAGCGCCCCTGACCCCTCGCCCGCCGTGCCCGCGGCGTTCGGCTTCCGGCGGGGCGTTCGCGCTCCGGCGGGGTGCGGGTAGGCCGTTCGGAGACCGTCCCCCGCACGGAGGGGGCGCCGCCGGACGGCGCGCGGCCGCCCCGGGCACCCCGGGGCGGCCGCGCGAGGGGTTCTCACCGGGAGCGGGTCAGGTGCGGCGCCGGTAGGCCCACACGGCCAGCGGGAAGAAGACCGCGGTGATGATCGCGGCCCACACCACGGTCCACAGCACCGGGCCGGTGGCATCGCCCGAGCCCAGCATCAGGGCGCGCATGGCGTCCACGACGTGGGTGACCGGGTTGTTGGCGGCCACCACCCGCAGCCAGCTGGGCATGTCGTCGGGGCTGACGAAGGCCGAGCTGCTGAAGGTCAGCGGGAACATCAGGATCATCCCGAACGCCTGCACCGCCATGGGGGTGCGCACGATCATGCCGATGAAGGCCGACATCCAGCACAGGGCGAACGCGAACAGCAGCACCAGGGCGGCCGCCACGACCACGCCCACCACGCCGCCCTCGGGGCGGAAGCCGATGGCCAGGCCCACCACCAGCACCATCACCACGGTGATCGAGTACCGGACCAGGTCGCCGAGGATGGCGCCCGTCAGCGGGGCCGAGCGGGCGATGGGCAGCGACCGGAACCGGTCGAAGATGCCCTTCTCCACGTCCTCGCTCAGCGAGAAGCCGGTGCCCAGCGTGGCGAAGATGACCGACTGGGCGATGATGCCGGGCATCAGGAAGTCGCGGTAGGTCTGCCAGTCGCCCATCATCGCCTGTCCGAAGACGAAGACGAACAGGGTCACGAACATGACCGGCTGCAGCATCAGCCCGAAGACCTCTTCGGGATTGGCCTTGATCTTCAGCACGCTGCGCGTGGCCAGCTGCAGGCCGTTGCGCACGGTGATCAGCGGACTGATCCGCTCCGGGGTGGTCGGCGTGTCCTCCCGCGCCGACGGCGTCCGGGTCGTCACGGCGCTCATGCTCTGGTCCCTTCGTCAACGGCCCCCCGGGGGGCCTCCTCCTCGGCGGCGTGCCCGGTCAGGGCGAGGAAGACCTCGTCCAGGCTGGGCTTGCGCAGTGACAGCTCGGCTACGGCCACGCCCTGCTCGTCCAGGCGGCGCACCACCTCGGGCAGGACCGCCGAGTCGGTGACCGGGACGCTGGCCAGCAGCCCGTCGGAGGACACCGGGGTGCTGGTGACCGCCTCGATGATCCTGGTGGCCAGGGACAGCTGCCCGGTCTCGACGGTGCGCACCTCCAGCACCTGGTTGCCCGCCCGGCTCTTGAGCTCCTCGGGCGTGCCCTCGCTGATCACCCGGCCGTGGTCGAGCACCATGAGGTCGTCGGCCAGCTGGTCGGCCTCCTCCAGGTACTGGGTGGTGAGCAGGACGGTCACACCGTCGTCGACCAGCCCGCGCACCACGTCCCACAGCCCGTTGCGGCTGTGCGGGTCCAGGCCGGTGGTCGGCTCGTCCAGGTACAGCAGCGACGGGCGGCCGACCAGGCTCGCGGCCAGGTCCAGCCGTCGGCGCATGCCGCCCGAGTAGGTCTTGGCGGGGCGGTCGGCGGCGTCGGAGAGCTCGAAGCGCTCCATCAGCTCCGCCGAGCGCGCCCGCGCCCCGGCCCGGTCGAAGCCCAGCAGCCGGGCGATGAGCACGAGGTTCTGGGTTCCGGTCAGGTCGGCGTCGACCGCCGCGTACTGGCCGGTCAGCCCGATCAGGCGGCGCACCTCGTGGGGCTGGCGCGCCACGTCGAAGCCGCCCACCTCGGCGTGCCCCTCGTCGGGGCGCAGCAGGGTCGCCAGGATGCGCACCGTCGTGGTCTTCCCGGAGCCGTTGGGTCCCAGGACGCCCAGCACGGCCCCCGTCCTGGCCCTCAGGTCCACGCCGTCCAGGGCCCGTTTGCCCTTGAACTGCTTGACCAGGCCCTCCGCGCGGATGGCGTCAGTCATCGCTCCTCCAGATGTCAACGTCTGCTGTCAAGTCTGACCAACCGGTCTGACAGAACGCTGACAGCGCACGACGGAGAAATCCCCAGGAAACGGGCGCCGGTGTCAGCGCGTGTCAGGCGGCGGGTTCCTTCCGCCAGCGGCCCGCGCGGAGGCGGTCGCCGCCGTCGGGTCCGCGACCCGCGGCGGAAGGGGCTGGCGCGGTGCGAGGCCCTAGACTCGTGCGCGTGATGGACACCCCCGCAACCCCCGGCCCCCAGGAGCCGCCGCGAACGCCCGGACCCGAGGCGCCCGTGCGGCTGCGCCCGCCGCTGCGCCGCGTGAGCGGCCGGGCGATCGGCGTGTGGACCCTGCGCCTGCTGTTCGCCAGCGTCTTCCTCCTGCTCCTGCTGTCGGCGGTCGCCTGGGCGGTCTCGTCGCTGGGCTGGACGTGGATACCGCCGTGGGCGCGGGACAACGCCTGGCTGCTGCCGGGGGTCTACGCGCTCTACGCCCTGGTCGAGATCGCCGTCGTCCCCTCGTGGAGGTACCGGGTGCACCGCTGGGAGGTGGCGGGAGACGTCATCTACACCCGGGCGGGCTGGGTCAGCCGCTCCTGGCAGCTGGTCCCGGTCAACCGCCTGCAGACGGTCGACCACACGCAGGGGTGGCTGGAGCGCCTGTTCGGCGTGGCGACGCTGGAGGTGCAGACCGCCTCCTACGCCGGGTCGTCCACGATCGAGGGGCTGGACGCCGAGGAGGCGCGCCTGCTGAGCGAGGAACTGGCCGTGCGCGCCGGCGCGCTGCGGGACGACGCGACCTGATGGACGGACACGCCGGACACCACGGCCCGCCGGACCCGGCCGACCCCGACGACCGGGGCGGCTGGGTCGCCCCCGGAAGCGGTCCCGCGCCCTCGGGCCGGGGCACGGGGGAGAGCGCCGACCACGGCCCGGCCGTCGATCCCCGGCCGCCCTGGAGCCCTGACGCCCACGCGCCGCGGATCCCCGGGGCCGGAGCGCCCTGGAGCCCCGGCGTCCACACGCCCCCCGGCTCCGGCGCGCATGCGTTCCAGGACCCCGGCGCCCACCCGCTTCCGGGCCCCGGCGCCGAGGCGCCCCGGGAACCGGGCCCGGAGCCTTCGGACGGCCCCCGCGACTGGTGGGGCGGGCAGGACGGCGGGGGCGGGGAGACCTTCGGCGCCGAGCGCGCCCGCCGCCTCAGCCCCCGCAGCGTGGTCGTGGGTCCCATCAACCAGCTCCGGGGTCTCCTGGTGCCGATCGTCGCCGGGCTGGTGCTCGGCGGGTTCAACGCCTGGGTGCTCGCCGCCACGGGAGCGACCGTCGTGGCCCTGCTCGTCGGCGGGATCGTCACCTGGCGCACCACCCGCTACGAGGTCGCCGGGGACCGGCTGGAGATCCGCCGGGGCCTGCTCCGCCGCTCCCAGCGCACCATCCCGCTGGAGCGGGTGCGCGGCGTGGACGTCACCAGCACCCTGCTGCACCGGATGCTGGGCGTGGCCGTGGTCCGCGTCGAGGCCGCCGCGGGTTCCGCGGGCGCCACCGAGGACGGCAAGCTCGACGCCGTCTCGGCGGGTGAGGCCGACCGCCTGCGCCGGGTGCTGCTGCACCGCAGGGCGGTGCTCACCGGACACGCGGTCGGGGCCGCCGCCCCGCCCGCCGCGCCGGGCGGGCCCGGCGCGGGGGAGGGCGCCCCGGAACCCGGGGAGGCGACCGGGCCCCCCGGGGAGGACGACACCGTCACCCACTTCGCCATGCCCCGCTCGTGGTACCTGTACGGGACGCTGAGCCTGGGGTACCTGCTCACCCCGTTCGCGGTCCTGGCCACCCTGTTCGGGATGGTCCAGCAGACCGCCGGGGAACTGGCCACCGACTACGTCGTGGACTGGGTGACCACGTCCGACCACAGCCTGATCCTGCTGTCCGCGGCCCTCTTCGCCGGCGCGCTGGTGCTGCTGATGCCGGTGTTCGCCGTGGTCTCCTACGCGCTCACCCACTGGGGCTTCACCCTCAGGGAGCGCGACGGCTCCCTGGTCGCCGAGCGGGGGCTGCTCACCCGGCGCAGCGTGACGCTGGAGAAGCGCCGCATCCGCGGGTACGAGCTCCTGGACAACCCCCTCGAACGCCTGCGCGGGGCGGTGCGCCTGCGCGCCATCGTCACCGGACTGGGCGACACCGCCAACCGCGCGGTGCTGCTGCCGATCGGGCCCCGCGCGGTGGTCGATGACGTCGTGGACCGCGCGCTGGCCCGGTACCGGGGCGGCCTCGACCGGCATCCGCGCGCCGCACTCTACCGTCGTCTGACCCGCTCCTCGGGGCCGTTCGTGCTGCTCCTGGCGGTCGCCCTGGCCTTGGACGCGGCGTGGCTGGCCTGGGCGGCCGCGGCCCTGGCGGTGCTGGGCGTGCCCCTGGGCGTGGACCGGTACCGCTCCCTGGGCCACGGCCACGACGGGGAGCGGGTGAGCGTGCGCTGGGGGTCGCTGCGCCGCTCCCAGGCGACGGTGGAGCACTCGGCGGTGATCGGCTGGTCCTGGACCCAGACCCTCTTCCAGCGCCCGTCCTCGCTGGCCGACCTCAAAGTCACGGTCGGCGCGGGCGCGGGCGGCTACACCGCGCAGGACGCCTCGTTCGAGGAGTCGGTGGCCTTCGCCGCCCGGGTCACCCCCGAGATGGTGCGCCCCTTCCTGGTCGGCCCGCAGGGGACCGAGCCGGAGGGCGGGGCCGCGCCGCGGGACCCGCGCGGACCGGAGCACACGTGAGGGAGGGGTCGGCCGCACAGTGCGGCCGACCCCTCCCCGCGGGCGCCGGCGCGCCCTACTCGTCCTTCTTGGAGCCGAACATGATCTCGTCCCAGGACGGGACCGATGCGCGTCGGCCGCGTCCCTTGCGCTTGGCCGCGGAAGAGCCGCTGTTGGCGGCGGCCGGGACCGCGGCCGCGGGCGGCTGCTCGGCGGCGCGGCGCGGGACGCCGTTGTCGTTGAGGTCGATGGTGGCGCGGCGGCGGCGCGGGGCCGGACGCTGCTGGGCGGGGCCCTCCGCGGCGGGCGGGGCCGCCTCGGGCTCGACCGGCCCGCCGGGCCGGGCGTCCATCCAGTCCGCACGCCGTTCGGGGCGGCGCCGCTCCTCGGCCTCGGGCTCGTCGTAGGCGGCCGGTTCGGTCCGCGGCTCGGGGCGGTGGCGCTCCCGTGCCGGGGGCTCGTCGCGGGCGGCGGTCTCGGGCCAGCGCTCGGACTCGGACCAGTGTTCGCTCCGCGGCCGCCGCTCGGGCTCGGGCCCGCGCTCGTAGGCGGGCCAGCGCTCGGACTCGGTGCGCGCGGCGGGGCGTTCGACGGGCTGTTCCCTGCGCGGACGCTCGTACCGCTCCGCCTGCGGCTCCGGGTACTGGTCCCACTCCAGTGGTCGGCGCCCGGCGGGCCGCTCGCGCTCGGCGGGACGCTCCGGGACCCGCTCGCGCTCGACGGGACGGCGCTCGGCGGGGTGGCGCTCGGCGGCGGCCGGACGCGCGGGCGGCGCCGGGCGCGGCTGCTCGTCCCGGTACGCGGCGGAGGAGGGGCGCAGGGGCGCGGGGCGTTCGCGCTCGGAGAACGGCTGGGGCTCGGACCGGGGCAGGTCCGGGGCGGTCTCGGTGCGGCGCGGCGCGAAGGGCGTCACGGTCGCCCCGGGGGAGGGCACGGGTTCGGGGTCGGGTGAGGAGAACCGGGCGGCCTCCTCGTCGGCGGGGGCCACGCTGTTGTGTCTGGGCTCGTACAGCCAGTGGGCGACGCGCTCCTCGCCGCCGTGCAGGAACACGAGCTTGAGCTGCCAGGACCGGTCCTCGCGCTTCCACGAGTCCCACGCCGCGTCACCGGTCTCCAACTGGTGCGCGCCGATCCGCTTGGTGACCAACTCCTCCAGGGAGGGGCCCGGGGCGGCGTCGCCGTGCGCGCGCACGCTGGCGCGCTGGGCCTGCTGGGCGATGTACTCGCGTTCCTGGAGGACGGGGCCCTCGAACCAGCGGACCCGCTCGATGGGGATACCGGAGATCTCGGAGATGGCCTCCGCGGTCTCGCCGGACCGGATACGGGCCTGGATTTCCTTGGGGCGCAACGGATTCTCCACTTCGATCTCGTACTGGCCGAGCCGGGAGAACTGGCCGCGTACTGCGGCGCGGAGGCGGTCGTCGACGGGCAGCGTGAAACGGGTTCCACGGCCGGCGCTGGCGAGCACCAGGTAGGTGCCGTCCTCGCTCACGGCCACGAGGCGAAGCTCGTGCATCGCCCTCCCTTTCGCGTCCCGTCGAGGGCAGGTCCCGCGACCCACCCCCGCGTTCTCCAAGTCTGGTCGGCCGACAACTGTTCGGCCAGTACCGCGCCCGGCATGTCCGAACTGTGTGCCCGCCTCCCGATCCGCGGCTGCCGCCGCGGTTGGGAGCCGCCCCGGGGTACCCGGGGCCCTCACGGTCGCTTCGGTGCCAATCTTGGCACGCTGACCCTTCCGCGACCGGGAGCGATCGCGGGGGAATGTCGCCGATCCCGCACGAGGGCTCAGCCGTGATGGTATCCCGCGTCCCCCGAATCCCCCCAGGTCTGGGAAAAACTCCGATCCCGGACCGTTCCACGGGTACACGGACCCTCCGGGACGCAACTCGACACGCCGATGTGTACCAGAGAGTGATGCTTCTTATTTCATGGCGTTATCGGAAACCTGTCGCCCTTAGCCTGAGTTATCAAGCTATGGGCGAAATGTGAAGTTCGGGGTCTGTGGGGTTGTATGCCCCACCACACGCACATCCCGCGCTGACAGTCCCGTCGCGCCCGCGCGCGGCCGACGAAGGGGGGACGACCGGATGGGTCGGACCGCACACCACGACGACCGGGAAGAAGGGGAGGAGGGCGCCAAGGGGAAGAAGTTCGACCTGAGCGTCTCCCATGTCGCCGGTGCCGGAGCCGCGACACTGGCCGCGGCCACCGCGGCCTCCTACCTGAACGTGTACGGCACGGTCATCGGCGCCGCCGGGATGGCCGCGCTCAGCACACTCGTCAGCCCGCTGCTGCAGCACTGGTTCTCGCGCGGGGGCGAGCAGGCCAGGCAGTTGGCCGGGCGGGCCTCCGGCCCCCGGGGCGCCACGGCGGTGCCGGACGCCCCGGGGGCTCCGGTGGCGCCGCCGCCCGAGGGCATCTCCGAGACCGCCCTGCTGCGCCAGGTCTCCGGAACCGGGACCGCGCCCCCGTCCCGGGGCGAGGAGGACGCCGACGCCACCCGCACCATGGCCCTGCCCGCACTGGACGGCCGGACCCCGACCGACCCCGGCGCCACCGCGCGGATGCCCGCCGTCGGCCCGTGGCCCGCGGACGACCCCGGTGACCACGGCGGCTCCGACAGCGGCTCCTACGGCGGAACCGGCGGCACCGGCGAGCGCGGGGGCGGTCGGCGGCGCGGCTGGCGCGCCCTGGTCATCCCGGCCACCGCGGTCTTCGTCCTGGTCATGCTGGTCATCCTGGTGTTCGAGCTGTTCACCGGGCGCTCGCTGACCTCCTGGACCCAGGGCTCGCAGGAGCCCAGCGCGCCCACGCTGTTCGGCGGCACCACCTCCGCGCCCCCGGCCCAGAAGGAGGAGCCCGAGGCACCCGCGACCGGAGACGACGCCCCCGACCCCTCGCCCGGGGGGCAGGAGCAGGTCACGGGCACCGGGCAGCCGACCGAGCCCGCCCCCGGGACCGGAGCACCCGAGGACGACGGGACCGGCGACGGCGGCGGCACGGAGGAGGAGGTCCCCGACGGCACCGGCGGGACCACCGAGCCCACCGAACCGCCGGAGGGCGACGGCGGGACCCAGGACCCGGGCGGGCAGACGCCCGGACCCGGAACCGGCGGACAGGGCGGCGAGGAGGCCGTCCCCGCGCCCCCGCCCGCCGCGCCCCGGACCGGCTGAGCGCGCCTGGGGCGGCCGGGTCCTCAGCCGTCGAGGACGGCCGGGTCCAGCCGCCGCAGGCGCTCGGGGTCGGCCAGCACGTCGATGGCGGCGATCCTGCCGCCCGTGACGGTGAACCCCATGACGGACACCGCCCGCCCCCGCACGACCACGACCACCCCGGCCGCCCCGTTGACCAGCACGGGCCGGACGAACGGCGACAGGCCCCCGAAGGTGACGGCCTGACCGGCCACGGCCCGCGCGCCGGTGATCACCCGGGTGTGCCCGGCACGCGCGGCGCCGCCGTCCGAGCGCAGCACGGCGTCGGCGTCCAGCACGCTCACCAGGCCGTCGATGTCGCCGTCGCGGGCCGCGGCGAAGAACGCGTCGACGACCCGGCGCTGCAGGGCCGGGTCGCGGTCGGGGACCGGGGCCCGACCGCGCACCCGCCTGCGCGCCCGGCTCGCGAGCTGCCTCGCCGCGGCCGGGGAGCGGTCGATCATCGGGGCGATCTCCTCGAAGGGCACCGCGAACATGTCGTGCAGCACGAACGCGAGCCGCTCGGCGGGCTTGAGAGCCTCCAGCACCACCAGCAGCGCCAGTCCCACGGTGTCGGCCAGCACCGCCTCCCGCTCGGGGTCGCCGCCCTCCTCGGGGCTGACGACGGGGTCGGGCACGCGCACGTCGAGGGGGTCCTCGCGCCGCCGCTCCCGCGAGCGCAGCGTGTTCAGGCACACCCGCGCCACCACGGTGGTCAGCCACCCGGCCAGGTTGTCGATCTCCTCGGCACCGCCGCGGTTCAGGCGCAGCCAGGCCTCCTGCACGGCGTCGTCGGCCTCGCCCGCCGAACCCAGGATCCGGTAGGCCACCGCGCGCAGGCGGGGCCGGTGCTCCTCGAAGCGTCCGGCCAGCCGTGCGTCCTCGTCCATCCCCCAACACCCCCCTCGGAGCGGCGTCACAGGCACGACCCCGCCCACGCGGCCGGTGTGACCGGCTCCGGACGGGGACCCCGGGAGCCGGTGCCGCCACCGGCCCGCGCGGACGCGGGGCCCGTGCCGATCGTGCCGCGCGCCTACTCCAGCACCCGCTCCAGGTAGGCGTTGCCGAACCGGCGCCCGGGGTCCACGCGGTCCCGCACCTCCAGGGCCCGGCCCAGCATCGGGTAGACGCCCTCCAGGTAGGCGCGGTCTCGGGTGTGCATCTTGCCCCAGTGGGGGCGCCCGCCCACGGAGGTGAACAGCGCCTCCAGGTCGGCGAAGTAGGCGTCGTAGGGGGTGCCCTGGTACATGTGCACCGCCACGTAGGCGGTGTCGCGCCCGTAGGCGGTGGACAGCCACACGTCGTCGGCCGGGGCGAAGCGCACCTCCACCGGGAAGCTCACCCGGTGGCCGCCCCGGTCCACGATCGACCCCGCCTCGCGCAGCACGTCGGCCAGGTGCTCCGCGGGGACCGCGTACTCCATCTCCACGAACCGCACGTCGCGCACCGAGGCGAACACCCGGTACGAGGCGTCGGTGTAGCTGCGCGCCGTCAGCGCGCGCGAGCTGACCCGGTTCACCGCGGGCACCGCGCGGGGGAAGCGGCGGCACACCCGGTTGACGCCCTCGAAGAGCGTGTTGGACAGGAACTCGTCGTCCAGCCAGGCGCGGAAGGGCGAGAGCGGCCGGGCCGGACCCGAGCTGATGTTGTTGCGCTTGGTGTTGGTGTTACCGGTGTGCGGAAACCAGTAGAACTCGAAGTGGTCGTTGTCGGCGCGCAGCTCCGGCAGGCGCTCCAGCACCTCCTCCAACCGCATCGGCTCCTCGCGCGCGTGCAGCAGGAAGGCCGGGCGCACCGCCATGGTCAGCGCGGTGACCACGCCGAACGCGCCCAGGCCCACCCGGGCCGCCTGGAACAGCTCCGGCTCCCGCTCGGCCGAGCACTCGGCCACCGAACCGTCGGCGAGCACCATCTCCATGCCGACCACCTGCGCGGCCAGCCCGCCCGCGTCCCGGCCGGTGCCGTGGGTGCCGGTCTGCACCGCGCCCGCCACGGTCTGCACGGCGATGTCGCCCATGTTGGCCAGGGCCGCCCCGTGCCCGGCCAGCACGTCGTTGAAGTCGCACAGGGGCAGGCCCGCCTCGACGGTGGCCGTGCCCGCGGCCGGGTCGACCGAGCGCACCCGGGTCAGGGAGGTGGGGGAGAGGAGGAGTCCGTCGGTGACGGCCACGTCGGTGAAGGAGTGGCCCGTGCCGACCATGCGGACGCGCAGGTCCTCCGCGGTGGCCGAGGAGACCGCCGCGGCGACCTCCGCGGTGCTCCCCGGAGCCGCCGTGCGCCTGGGCCGGGCCTGGTGGGTACCCGCCCATGTGTTCCACATCACATCTGTCATGCGGCGACATTACCGGCCGGTCACCCGCGCGGCCAGAGCCGGACGCCCCCGGACGGGGCGCCCGGGGGAGGGGAGGCCAAGACCACAGGACACGCATCCGGGGGGTCGCGCGAGCCGGTCCGGCGGAGCTGGTTTCATAAGAGCTGTGAGCTACTACGACGCGTTTTTGCTGATCTCCTTCGGCGGCCCGGAGGGGGAGGACGAGGTCATCCCGTTCCTGGAGAACGTCACCCGGGGCCGCAACATCCCCCGTGAGCGCCTCGCCGAGGTCGGCGAGCACTACTTCCTCTTCGGCGGTGTCAGTCCGATCAACCAGCAGTGCCGCGACCTGCTCGCCGCGGTCACCGCCGACTTCGCCGCCAACGGGGTCGACCTGCCCGTCTACTGGGGCAACCGGTTCTGGGCCCCGATGCTCACCGACACCCTCGCCCGGATGAAGGAGGACGGCGTGCGCCGCATCCTGGCGCTGCCCACCTCCGCGTACTGCAACTGGTCCAGCCGCACCGCCTACGAGGAGGACATCGCCCGCGCCCGCGCCGCGCTGGGCGAGGACGCCCCCGAGGTGGACCTCATCCGGCCCTTCTACGACCACCCGGGGTTCGTCGAACCGCTGGTCGAGCACACCCGCGCCGCCCTGGACGCCCTGCCCGACGAGCAGCGCGAGGGCGCGCACCTGCTCTTCTCCGCGCACTCCATCCCCACGACGATGGCCGAGGCCAGCGGCGGCCCCGGACAGGCCTTCGGCCCCGAGGGGGCCTACGGCGCCCAGCTGGCCGAGGTGGCGCGCCTGGTGGTCGGGCGGCTCGACCGCGACTACCCGCACGAGGTCGTCTACCAGAGCCGCAGCGGCCCGCCCAGCCAGCCCTGGCTGGAGCCCGACGTCAACGACCGCATGGAGGAGCTGGCCGCCGAGGGCGTGCCCGCCGTGGTCGTGGTCCCGCACGGCTTCGTCTCCGACCACATGGAGGTCAAGTTCGACCTCGACGTGGAGGCCCGCGACACCGCCAAGAAGCTCGGCATCGGCTACGAGCGCGCGCTCAGCCCCGGCACGCACCCCGCGTTCGTGTCCATGGTGACCGACCTGGTCCGCGAGTACGCCGAACGGGCCGAGCCCCGGCGCCTGAGCTCGCTCGCGCGCTGCACCGACTGCTCGTGCCCGGTCTGAGCCGCTGAACCGCGCGGCCGACGGGGCCCGCCGTCGGCCGGCGCCCGGCGCGGGTCGGCGCGGGGCCGTCCACAGGTCCGCGAAAGGGCTTCGTACGACGGCCCCGGGCGGGTCATCCTGGAGTGACGGGCCTCCCGCGGTCCCCACGGGGATCCGCGCCCCGACCCGACCCGCCGTCCCGGACGTGTGGGAAGGTGAGTAAACGCTGCTGACACCGCCCGCGGGAGGGCGGGGGACCACAGTCGCCCCACGGCCCGCTCGACGGTGTCCGCCCCGACCCCACGTCGACGTTCAGGGAGTATGTGTCTTGGTCCGTTCCTGGTATGAACTGCCGGAGTACGTCCGACTTCGCCGCGTCAACGGGCTGCGCCTCTCACCGGACGGAACCCGTCTGGTCGCGCCCGTCAGCGGCCTCGCCCCCGACGCCAAGTCCTTCCGCAGCGCCCTGTGGGAGATCGACACCGCCCCCGAGTCCGAGGGCGGGCGCGCCCCCAGACGCCTCACCCGCTCGGCCAAGGGCGAGAGCGGCGTCGGCTTCCTCCCCGACGGCTCGGTCCTGTTCACCACCGGCCGCCCCGACCCCGAGGCCGACGCCGACGCCAAGGCCCGCACCGCCCTGTGGCTCCTGCCCGCCGACGGCGGCGAGGCCCGCCAGGTCGCCTCCCGGCCCGGCGGCATCGGCTCCTTCACGGTCGCCCGCGACTCCGGCCTGGTCGCCCTCACCTCCGACACCCTCCCCCGCAGCGAGGACGAGGAGTCCGACAGGGAGGCGCGCAAGGCCCGCGAGGAGGCCGGGGTCACCGCCATCCTGCACGAGGCGCTGCCCGTGCGCTCCTGGGACAGTGACATCGGCCCCGGACACCCCCGCTACCTGGTCGCCGAACCGCCCGCGGACGAGGACTCCCGGCTCGGCGACCCGCGCGACCTGACCCCCGACGCCGGGATGGCGCTCCTGGGCGCGATCGGCGACCTCACCCCCGACGGAGCCACCCTGGTCACCGAGTGGCAGGTCCCCGTCGGCCGGGGCGCCCGGCGCCGCGACGTCGTCGCCATCGACACGGCCACGGGACAGCGCCGCACCCTGGCCACCGACCCCGACCACGACTTCGACAACCCGCTCGTCTCCCCCGACGGCCGCCACGTCCTGCTCGTGCGCAGCTCCCAGGGCGACTACGACGGCGAACCCCGGAACGAGACCGCCTGGCTGGTCGACCTGGCCACCGGACAGGGCCGCGACCTGCTCGCCGACCACGAGCTGTGGCCCCGCGAACTCGCCTGGGCCGCCGACTCGGGCGCGGTCTTCCTCGTCGCCGACCACGGCGGCCGCCGGCCCGTCTTCCGGATCGACCTGGCCAGCGGCGCGCTCACCCGCCTCACCGGCGACCACGGCGCCTACAGCAACCTCAACCCGTCTCCCGACGGCCGCCACGTCTACGCCCTGCGCGACGCCTGGGACGCCCCGCCCGCGCCCGTACGCCTGGCCGCCGACGCCGCCGACGGCCGACCCGTGCACCTGCGCACCCCCGGCTCCGAGCTGACCATGCCCGGCACCCTCACCGAGATCGAGACCACCGCCGACGACGGCACCGTGATCCGCTCCTGGCTGGTGCTGCCCGAGGAGGCCTCGGCCGACTCGCCCGCCCCGCTCATGCTCTGGGTCCACGGCGGCCCCTACATGAGCTTCAACGGCTGGTCCTGGCGCTGGAACCCGTGGCTGCTCGCCGCGCGCGGCTACGCCGTCCTGCTGCCCGACCCCGCCCTGTCCACCGGCTACGGCCAGGACATGCTCCGCCGCGCCTGGGGACAGTGGGGGCCGCGCACCTTCGCCGACGTCATGGCCGTCACCGACGCCGCCGAGGCGCGCGAGGACGTCGACGCCGAGCGCACCGCCATGATGGGCGGCTCCTTCGGCGGCTACATGGCCAACTGGATCGCCGGGCACACCGACCGGTTCAGGGCCATCGTCTCCCACGCCTCCCTGTGGGGCCTGGACGGCTTCAACGGCACCACCGACTACCCGCCGGTGTGGGAGCGCGAGTTCGGCACCCCGCTGGAGCGCCCCGAGCGCTACACCCTCAACTCCCCGCACCTGCACGCGGACCGCATCCGCACCCCGATGCTCGTCATCCACGGCGACAAGGACTACCGGGTGCCCATCTCCGAGGGCCTGCGCCTGTGGCGCGACCTGCTGCTGCACGAGGTGGACGCCAAGTTCCTGTACTTCCCGGACGAGAACCACTGGATCCTCACCCCCGGGAACGCCCGGATCTGGTACGAGACGATCTTCGCCTTCCTCGACCACCACGTGCACGGCAAGGAGTGGAGCAGGCCCGAACTGCTCTGATCCGCCCACGACCGGCCGGGGCCGCGACCGCGGCCCCGGCCGGACCCGCGTCCGGGACGCACCCCGGCGCGCGACACCACGCCACGGAGGACAGCCAGTGAGTACCACCCACGCCGCACCCGACCGCGAGAGCCTGCGCGACCTCGCCGTGAGCGTGGCCGCGGAGGCGGGAGAGCTCGCCGCCAAGGGGCAGGCGGGCATCACCGTGCTCGACACCAAGTCCAGCCCCACCGACGTCGTCACCGAGATGGACCGGGCCGCCGAGGAGCTCGTCCGCACCCGCCTGCTCGCCGCGCGCCCCGACGACGCCTTCCTGGGGGAGGAGGGCGGCGGCGAGGGCGGCACCAGCGGTGTGCGCTGGGTCGTGGACCCCATCGACGGCACCGTCAACTACCTGTACGGCCGGTCCGACTGGGCCGTGTCCGTCGCCGCGGAGGTCGACGGCGTGGTGGTGGCCGCCGCCGTGAACGTCCCCCGGCTCGGTGAGTCCTACGAGGCGGTGCTCGGCGGCGGCGCGCGCCTGAACGGCCGCGTCCTGGAGGCCCCGCCCGCCGTGCCGCTGGAGCAGGCCCTGGTGGCCACCGGCTTCGGGTACTTCCCCGAGCGCCGCGTCCAGCAGGCCAGGGTCCTGCTGGAGGTGGTCCCGCGCATCCGCGACATCCGCCGCGGCGGGTCGGCCGCGGTGGACCTGACCGGGCTCGCCGTGGGCCGCTGCAACGCCTACTACGAGCGCGGCCTCCACCCCTGGGACTGGTGCGCCCCGGGCCTGGTGGCGAGCGAGGCGGGCCTGCGGCTGGGAGGAGCGCGCTCGGGGCCGCCCAGCAACGACCTGGTCATCGCCGCCCGCCCCGGGCTCTACGAAGCCCTGGAGGCCCTCCTGGCCCCGTTGGGCGCCGACACCGACGGCTGACGGGAACCCGGTCCCCGTGACGCCCGGGGGCCCAGGGTCCCCCGGAACGCACGAGGGGCGCGGCGGGCCGTGTGCCCACCGCGCCCCTCAGCGCTTCTCGTGCTTCTCAGGCGCAGGTGTCGACGCCGTTGCGAGCCGCGATGCGGTACAGGTCCTCAAGCTCCGACGCATGCGTGTCGGCGAGGAATTCGTCTCCGGCGGCCTGAGCAGCCTGGAACGACCGGTAGGTCTCGTTGATACGGACCTTGATCTCCGCGAGGAACTCGCCCATTGCACCTCTTCCAGGGGTAAGCGCCGGGGCACGACGGTGCTCCGGCGCGGAATCCGTTGGCGCACGCCATGGCGTGCGCACGGTCGAAGTGTCACGTCCCTGTGACATGCGTGCGCGTCGCGGTCCGGCCGGGGGCCGGTGTCCACGCGTGCGTCCTCCTCCTGTACCCCCGCCGCACCTTCGCCCAAACCACCGGAAACCGGTGTGATGCTTTCGTGATCCACCGCGGCCGCCCCCGCCCTCCGGGGGCCGGGTGCCGCCGCGTCGGGCCGGGGCGCGCCGGAAGCCCCGGAGCCGGGCCCCTGGGTGCGGATTACACCATGTGTCGGACAAGGGTGTCCCATGACACATTTTCCCGGGAGGGCTGGTGCTTACTTGTTTCTTATTCTTGATGTGTCAGATTTGAGATGTGCGGGGTTAAGTCGCTGCCGGCGGTTGGGGGATTCGCCGGCGGCGGCTCCCCGTGCCCAGGGGAGCGTGAAGCTCCCGGCCCAGCGCCCGCGTTCACGCGGGGCGAGGAAAGCGGGCGGTTCGCGAAACCGCCCCGACGGGTTTACCGTCTCCTTACCCCGACTGTGAAAGAACGGATGACGCGGCCGGGACCAAGAACGCCGCTGCCGGTGTGTTGGGGGATGCGCCGGCAGCGGCCCCCTTTCTTTGCGGACCAACGCTCGAGAAGGACAACGTGCGCGTACTCGTGGTCGAAGACGAACGGGTCCTGGCCGACACAGTGGCCGTCGGACTGCGGCGCGAGGCGATGGCCGTGGACGTGGTCTACGACGGCGACGCCGCCCTGGAGTACACCGCGGTCAACGACTACGACGTCGTCGTGCTGGACCGCGACCTGCCGGGCACCCACGGCGACGACGTGGCCCGCGCCCTGGTCCAGGAGAGCTACAACGGCCGCATCCTGATGCTCACCGCCTCCGACGGCGTCCAGGACAAGGTCGAGGGCCTCACCATCGGCGCCGACGACTACCTGGCCAAGCCCTTCGCCTTCGCCGAGCTCATCGCCCGGGTCCACGCCCTCGGCCGCCGCTCGGCGCCCCCGCTGCCCCCGGTCCTGGAGCGCCACGGCATCACGCTCGACCCGGCCAACCACCGCGTCCACCGCGACGGCCGCGAGGTCACCCTCACCCCCAAGGAGTTCGCCGTCCTCCAGGTGCTCATGCGCGCCCAGGGGACCGTGGTCAGCGCCGAGGGGCTGCTGGAGAAGGCCTGGGACGAGAACGCCGACCCCTTCACCAACGTCGTCCGCGTCACCGTCATGACCCTGCGCAAGAAGCTCGGCGACCCGCCCGTCATCCAGACCGTCCCCGGCGCCGGGTACCGGCTGTGAGACCGGCGGAGCGGACCGAACCGGGGCAGGTCGAGCCCACCCGCCCCGGCGACACCGGTACGTGGCGACGCCTCAACACCCTCACGCCCGAGGGCGGGGGCGCCGAGCGCTCCGCGGCCGCCGCCCGTGTGCACCACTTCACCGACAACCTCAGCCTGCGCGCGCGGCTCACCCTCATCTACGGGATGCTGTTCTTCGCCGCGGGGTCCGTGCTGGTCCTGGTCAACTACCTGATCGTCGCGGTCCTGCTCAACGCGCTCCTGGTCGAGCAGAGCTTCGCCGAGCTGCGGGCGCACAGGGACCTCATCGAGCAGGTGCTCACCCACGTCACCCGGTTCTCGCTGCTCGCGCTGTTCCTGGTGGGCCTGCTCGCGGTCGCCCTGGGCTACGCGGTGGCCGGAAGGGCGCTGTCCCCGCTCCAGAAGATCACCCGCATCGCCCGCCGCCTGTCGGAGCGCTCCCTGCACGAGCGCATCGCCCTGTCCGGGCCCGACGACGAGATCCGCGAGCTGGCCGACACCTTCGACGGCATGCTGGAGCGCCTGGACCGCGCCTTCGACGGCCAGCGCCGCTTCGTCGCCAACGCCTCGCACGAGCTGCGCACACCGCTGGCGATCAACCGCACCCTGCTGGAGGTGGCGCTCAGCGCCCCCGACGTCTCGGCCGACCTCAAGAGCGTCGGACAGACCCTGCTGGAGACCAACGCCCGCCACGAACGCCTCATCGAGGGGCTGCTCCTGCTCGCCAAGAGCGACCGCGAGCTGGAGGTCCGCGCCAAGGTCGACCTGGGCGAGGTGGCCGGGACGGTGCTCAGCCAGCTCAGCGCGACGGTGGCCGACTCCGGCCTGAGCCTGCGCCGGGACCTGCGCCCCGCGACGGTGGTCGGCGACCCCGTGCTGCTGGAGCGGCTCGTGGGCAACCTGGTGGAGAACGCCCTCAAGTACAACGTCGAGGAGGGCGAGATCACCGTGCGCAGCGGCATGTACGAGGGCACGCCCGCCGTCCAGGTGGAGAACTCCGGCAAGGTCATCCCCGCCTACGAGATCGAGGGCCTGTTCGAGCCGTTCCGCCGCGGCTCCGGCGACCGGGTCGGCTCGGGCCGCAGCGCGGGGCTGGGCCTGTCCATCGTCCGGTCCGTGGTGCGCGCGCACGAGGGCGCGGTGACCGCGTGGCCGCGCGCCGGGGGAGGACTGGTCGTCACCGTCCGCCTTCCCCTTCCTCCGGGAGAGGGCGCGGAGCGGCGCTGAACCCGCCCACCGGGCCGAGCTGCGTTTGGCCGGTCTTCGTGGTATCTATACGTGTCCGATGACACGCCGGCCCGTGTCACGGGTGCCGACCCCGGGTGGGTATGCTTCCCCGGGCGTGGACACGGAGGGAATCCCTCCTGACGTGGGCATGTCCTGCTTTTCGTCCGCCCTTGGGGGAGTGTCCCGCGCTTTGTCCGGAGTGGGCGAAAACGGATTTCCCAGGTCTACGAGGCAGCCGACGTTGGGTAGTACACAGGGGTACGGCCCCGGCGCAGCCACACGTGGCCGCCTTCGGTCACGAAGCGGCGAAAGTGCTGCTGACCTGTGGACAGTGGCCCGGGAGGGGACACGGTCCGCCGACGTCGGGAAAACTCATCGGCCGAACCGGGCACAACCAAGGTCTCTCAAGCGTTACACCCGCGCGACGAGGCACTGAACGAGGGGGATGGGAGTTAGCAGAGATGGCCACCGACTACGACAGCCCGCGCAAGACTGACGAGGACATCAACGAGGACAGCCTCCAGGAGCTGCAGGCGCGGCGCGTGGACAAGGGCACCGGCACGATCGACGTCGACCCCGACGAGGTCGCCGAGGGCATGGAACTGCCCGGTGCCGACCTGTCGGGCGAGGAACTCGCGGTGCGCGTGCTCCCGCGCCAGGCCGACGAGTTCACCTGCTCGCGCTGCTTCCTGGTGCACCACCGCAGCCAGCTCGCCGAGCAGCGCGCCGGTCAGCTGGTCTGCAAGGAGTGCGCCTGACCGGACGGGACGGCCCCTGAACCGTCCCGTCCCCGGCGGCTCCCGACCGCGCGGTCGGAAACCACCCCGCCGCCGTCCGGAGGGAGCGTGTGAGGCCTTCCGGGGAGCGCGGTGGAACACGACGGCGGACGGCCGACCACACTGCGGTGCGGTCGGCCGCCCGCCGTCGTCGCCTTCGCGGCGTCAGACCTCCAGCTCGCCGGGGCCGGCGCCGAACATCCTGGCGCGGGCGGCGCGCACGGCCAGCACCCTGGCCACCTCGGTGCCGACACCGGCCATCACGGCCCAGCTCAGCGCCGTGCCCAGGCTGATGTCGGGGGAGTCCACGTCCGTGGGCGGCTCCTCGCCGGTCACGCGGGTCCAGGCAAAGTTCAGGGCCTTGCGCATGACGTACTGCGCGGCGAACCCGGCCGCGAAGCCCACGAGGGCGGGGCCGAGGTCACCGCCGTCCTTCTTAGCCATCGAATCCTTCACCGTTTTCCGTTGGGTGTACGGAGGATGCGCGGCCCGCGCACACCCTCCCGTGCGTACGGGGCGATCCTTTCACGTCCTTTCCCGGGAGTCAGGGGCCAACCCCGCGCCAGCGCGCCCGGGGTGCGCCGACCCCCGCTGTGACGGCCCGAAACCCGGAGCGACCACGGCCCCGAGCGCACTACCATTGCCCCATGACCAACGGCTCTCATTCCTTCCGCATGCCCGACAAGCCCTCGCTGGACGGTATCGAGGCGAAGTGGGTCGACGTATGGGATGAGTCCGGCGTCTACCACTTCGACCGCACGGCCGAGCGCGCGGACGTCTACTCCATCGACACCCCGCCGCCCACGGTGTCCGGCTCGCTGCACATCGGCCACGTGTTCTCCTACACGCACACCGACACCGTCGCGCGCTTCCAGCGCATGAACGGCAAGGCCGTCTTCTACCCCATGGGCTGGGACGACAACGGCCTGCCCACCGAGCGGCGCGTCCAGAACTACTACGGCGTGCGCTGCGACCCGTCGATCCCCTACGACCCGGACTTCCAGCCGCCCGCCAAGCCCGACCCCAAGCGGCAGGTCCCCGTCTCCCGGCGCAACTTCATCGAGCTGTGCGACCGGCTCACCGCCGAGGACGAGAAGGTCTTCGAGTCGATCTGGCGCCGCCTCGGGCTGAGCGTCGACTGGCGCCACACCTACGCCACCATCGACGACAACTCCCGCGCCGCCGCCCAGCGCGCCTTCCTGCGCAACCTGGCCCGCGGCGAGGCCTACATGTCCGAGGCGCCCACCCTGTGGGACGTCACGTTCCGCACCGCGGTCGCCCAGGCCGAGCTGGAGGACCGCGAGCGCCCCAGCGCCTACCACAAGATCGCCTTCCACAGGCTCGACGGCACCCCGGTCCACATCGAGACCACCCGCCCCGAGCTGCTGGCCGCCTGCGTCGCCCTGGTCGCCCACCCCGACGACGAGCGCTACCAGGACCTGTTCGGCACCACCGTGCGCACCCCCGTCTTCGGCGTGGAGGTCCCGGTGCGGGCCCACCGCCTCGCCGACCCCGAGAAGGGGTCCGGCATCGCCATGATCTGCACCTTCGGCGACACCACCGACGTCACCTGGTGGCGCGAGCTCCAGCTGGAGACCCGGCCCGTCATCGGCTGGGACGGCCGCATCATGGCCGACCCGCCCAAGGGCCTGGAGAGCGGCCCCGCCCGCGAGGCCTACGACACGCTCGTGGGCGCCACCGTCCACACCGCGCGCGAGCGCACCGTCGCCCTGCTGCGCGAGAGCGGCGACCTGGTCGGCGAGCCGGCGCCCATCACCCACCCGGTGAAGTTCTACGAGAAGGGCGACAAGCCCCTGGAGATCGTCACCACCCGCCAGTGGTACATCCGCAACGGCGGGCGGGACGAGGACCTGCGCCAGCAGCTCCTGCGGCGCGGGCGCGAGCTCACCTGGTACCCCGAGCACATGCGCGCCCGCTACGAGAACTGGGTCGAGGGCCTCAACGGCGACTGGCTGATCAGCCGCCAGCGCTTCTTCGGCGTGCCCTTCCCGGTCTGGTATCCGCTGGACGCCGACGGCAACCCGCGCTACGACGAGCCCATCGTCCCGGCCGAGTCCCAGCTGCCCGTCGACCCCAGCTCGCAGGCGCCCGAGGGCTACACCGAGGACCAGCGCGGGCGGGCGGGCGGGTTCATGGGCGACCCCGACGTCATGGACACCTGGGCGACCTCCTCGCTGTCCCCGCAGATCGCCTCCGGCTGGGAGCGCGACCCGGACCTGTACCGGCGCGTCTTCCCCATGGACTACCGGCCCCAGGGCCAGGACATCATCCGCACCTGGCTCTTCTCCACCGTGGTGCGGGCCCACTTCGAGAACGACACCCTGCCCTGGAACACCACCGGCATCTCCGGCTGGATCCTGGACCCCGACCGCAAGAAGATGTCCAAGTCCAAGGGCAACGTCGTCACCCCGTTGGCGCTGCTGGAGAAGTACAGCTCCGACGCGGTCCGGTACTGGGCGGCCAGCGGTCGCCTGGGCACCGACACCGCCATGGACGAGGGTCAGATGAAGGTCGGCCGCAGGCTGTCCATCAAGATCCTCAACGCCAGCAAGTTCGTCATGTCCGTGGCCGGCGAGGGCGCCGCCGCCGACCCCGCGCGGGTGACGCAGCCGCTGGACCGGGCGATGCTGGCCGCGCTGGCCGACGTCGTGGAGGACGCCACCTCCGCCTTCCGCGCCTACGACCACACCCGGGCCCTGGAGCGCACCGAGCGCTTCTTCTGGGACTTCTGCGACGACTACCTGGAGCTGGTCAAGGCCCGCGCCTACGACACCGGGTCGGCCGAGGGCGCCTCCGCCCGGGCCGCGCTGCTGGTCGCCCTGGGCGCCCTGCACAGGCTCTTCGCCCCCTTCGTGCCCTTCGTGGCCGAGGAGGTCTGGAGCTGGTGGCAGGAGGGCTCTGTCCACGCCCAGCGCTGGCCCGACACCGCCGAGTACCGCGCCGCGGCGGCCGACGGCGACCCCGCCGTCCTGGCCGCCACCGCCGAGGTGCTGCGCGCCGTGCGCAAGGCCAAGTCCGAGGCCAAGCTGTCCATGCGGGCCGAGGTCGAGCACGTCAGCGTCTCGGGCAAGCGGGTCGACGCCGCGCGCGCCGCCAGCGCAGACATCGCCGCCGCGGGCCGCGCCGCCGGGATCGACTTCCGCACCACCGACGACGCCGAGCTCACCGTCGAGGTGACCCTGCCCGAGGCCCCCGCCGAGTAGGGCCACGGACGAGCGCGAACCGGGGGCGGCCCGCACGGGCCGCCCCCGTTCGCGTACCGGCGGTGCTGGACACCGGTTCATCGCCCGGAGAGCGATAGGCTCGGCCGATGTGAGTACCACATCCCTGGAAGGCGGACGGATCCCCGTCACGGTCCACCGCCTGGACCCCGGCCTCCCCCTGCCCGAGTACGCCCATCCCGGTGACGCGGGCGCGGACCTGTACACCGCCGTCGACGTCACCCTGGAGCCCGGGCAGCGGGCCACGGTCCCCACCGGCCTGGCCATCGCCCTGCCCGACGGGTACGCGGCCTTCGTGCACCCGCGCTCGGGCCTGGCGGCGCGCTGCGGGGTCACGCTCGTCAACGCGCCCGGCACGGTCGACGCCGGGTACCGCGGCGAGATCAGGGTGACCCTGATCAACACCGACAGGGACACCCCGGTGAAGCTGACCCGGGGGGACCGGATCGCGCAGCTGGTGGTCCAGCGCGTGGAACGGGCGGTGTTCGTCGAGGCCGACTCCCTCCCGGAGTCGGTGCGGGGAACGGGTGGTTTCGGTTCGACCGGGGGGCACGCCGCACAGCGGTGACGGCGCCCCGAATCCCCGGAGTCATCCGGGACCGACGGAAGCGAAGAGGTGAAGGCGTGTTCGGACGCCGCCGCAAGAAGCGGGACGAAGAGACCGAGAGAACGGGGACGCGGGCCGAGCCCGGGCGCGAGGGCGCCGCCGGAGCGGTCTCCTTCGGCAACGAGATCGAGCCGGAGCGCTCCCGGGAGCAGCAGCCCAAGGACGCGGACCGCCACCGCTCCTCCGGGCCGTGGGACTCCACCGAGGACGCTCCCGAGGCCGAGCGGATGGACCTGGGCAGCATGCGGCTGCCCATGGAGCAGGGCACCGAGATCCAGGTCAACGTCGCCCAGGACTCCCAGGGCAAGCAGAAGATCATCGGCGTCACCCTGGTGCGCGGCAAGAGCGCCCTCCAGGTGCAGCCCTTCGCCGCGCCCAAGTCCTCCGGACTGTGGGCCGAGATGCGCGAGGAGCTGCGCGAGCAGGTCGTCAAGCAGGGCGGCAAGGCCGAGGAGCACGACGGCACCTTCGGCCCCGAGCTCAAGGCCCTGGTCCCGGTCAAGGGCCGCACGACCGAGGACGGCAAGCAGCTCGCCCAGCGGGTGCGCTTCATCGGCGTGGACGGGCCGCGATGGGTGCTGCGCGGCGTGATCCGCGGCGAGGGCGCCTCCAAGCCCGAGGTGATGGCCGAGGTCGAGCACCTCTTCGCCAACATCGTGGTGGTGCGCGGGGACCACCCTGTGCCGCCCAGCGAGCTGCTGCCCATCACCGTGCCCAAGCAGATCCAGGAGAAGATGGCCGAGGCCGCCAAGGCGCGCGCCGCCCAGCAGGCGGCCCAGCGCGGCAACGCGGGCCGCTCCCCCAACGGCGCCGCGCCCGGCACGGGGTCCGGGGGGAACGGCGGCCAGCCGGGCGGCGCCGCGGGCGGCTCGGGGGAGTAGGGGCCCTTCCGGGACGGAGCGGGACCCGCGTCACCGGGGAGGCGCCGGGCGGGGCGCGCCGTCTTCCGTAGTCTGTGGCACATGACGCAGACGACGGAGAACAGCGCGCCCCGCCCGCTCCCCGAGGACTGGAACCGGGCCCTGGCGGTGGTGGCCCACCCCGACGACCTGGAGTTCGGCAGCTCCTCCGCGATCGCCCGCTGGACCGGCCAGGGCAAGGACGTGGTGGAGCTGCTGGTCACCCGGGGCGAGGCGGGCATCGACACCATCGCCCCCGAGGAGTGCGCGCCGCTGCGCATGGCTGAGCAGCGCGCCTCGGCGGCGGCGGTCGGCGCGGGCACCGTGGAGTTCCTCGACTTCCCCGACGGCACCCTGGAGTACGGGATCCCGCTGCGCGCCGCGCTGGCCGGGGCGATCCGGCGCCACCGCCCCGACGTGATCGTCTCCATCAACTTCCGCGACCACTTCGCGGGGTCGAGCGCCCTCAACCACGCCGACCACCGGGTGCTCGGCCCGGCCCTGCTGGACGCGGTCCGCGACGCGGCCAACCGGTGGGTGTTCCGCGAGCAGCTGGAGGAGGGCCTCCAGCCGTGGTCGGGCGTGCGCTTCGTGGCCTTCGGCGCCTCGCCCCTGGCCGCCCACTACGTCGAGCTGGGCGAGGCCGACCTGGCCGCGGGAGTGGCGTCGCTGGACGCCCACGCCCTCTACCTGGCCGACCTGGAGGGGTTCGACCAGAAGTCCTTCCTGCCCCGGGCCGCCGCCCGGGCGGGGGAGTGGGCCGGGGTCCCCCTCGCCACCGCCTTCGAGGTGTTCGAGGTCTGAGCCGCCGCCCGCGTGCGCGGGCGGCGGTACGGCCCCGGCGGGGTCAGGAGGCGGGGCCCGGGTCCACGGGATCGGTGACGCGGCCCAGGAACAGCACCACTCCGCCGCGGCGCAGCACGAACACGAACGGCCGGTCCACGGTGAACTGGACCGGCCTCGGCGCGACCGCGGCCGCCCGCAGCATCATCACGGCGGTCGCGGCGGCGCCCTCGGCGCCCTTCTCGTCCACCCGCAGCACCGACTGGTGCAGGATCTCGTCGGCGCGCAGCGGTTCCGGGCTGATCCCGTCGAAGCGGGCCTCGTCCGTGGCCAGGTCGCGCACGCCCAGGGCCGCCAGCGGTTCGAGCAGGGAGGCGTCGGTCTCCACCCTGAAGCGCGGCAGGGCCAGTTCCACCTGCTGGGAGGAGCGGTGGCCGTACAGGTCCGCGAGCGCGTCGGCCGTCACCGGGGCGGGGGAGGCGGAGCGCTCGTCGGGCAGCAGCACGTCCAGGGTCAGGCCGTGGTCGCCCTCCAGGCTCACCATGCCCCACCCCCGGGCCCGCGCGTGCGGCAGGCGGGCCGAACGGTGCATGGTGGGCACCTTCCGCCTGCCCGACGGGGTGTGGAAGGCCCGGTCCCGGGTCCGGGCGGGGTCGAAGGGGTCGGGCCAGGCCAGCTTGACCCAGAGCGCGTTGACCAGCAGCAGCCGCACACCCGGGTGGACGCTGCCCGCGGGGAGCAGCTCCTCGATCAGGCCGCGGGTCACCTCCGCCACCCGGGCGTTGACCCGTGAGCGCACGCCCTCGGAGTCGTGCTCGAAGTCGGCGTTCTCCACCTCGGCCCCGGCGCGCTCGCGCACCCGGGACGCGAAACCCGGCAGGACCTCCAGGTCGGCGGGCACGTACAGGCCGTTGAGGCTGGCCAGGTCGAGCCCGGGCTCGGCGGCCACGGCCGCGTCCAGCTCCTCCAGCTGGCCCCGCACGTCCGCGCCCAGCAGCGCCTCCAGTTCGGCCAGGGTGCGCTCCCGGGCGCCGGTGGCCAGCAGTGCCAGCACCGTGCCCACCGAGTGGGGTGACCACACGTGCGACTCCCCCGGCCGGGCCAGCACCCGGTCCAGCGCGGCGGCGAACTCCAGATGGTCCCGGCGCGGGGACGTGCTCGTCTGCATGGGCTCCTGCTCGCTCTCGGCTCCGGTGTCTGGTCGCCAGCGTACGGAACGGCCCTCCTCCGCCGCCAGGGTGCGCCGCCGGGTGAGAAGCCGCACGCGACAAGCCCGGACCCAGGGGGACAAAGGCGGGCGGAGCGCATCCGCGCGACCACCGCGCGTACCCCGCGACCGGTCGCACGTCACATAGGCTTGGGCCGACACGGCGCGCGGAACCGGGTTGTACGCCCCGCGCGGCGACGACCGCCCACGACCGAACCCGAGCAGGAGCAGGATGACTGAGCACCAGCGGGCCGCCGAGGAGGCCGCCCCGGCCGCCGGGGCGGACGACAGGGCCGAGGCGGCCGCGGCGGACACCCCGGACGCGGGGGACGCCACCAGCCGGGAGCGCGACTCCGACCGGGGCGCCACGGCGGCGGACCGCCCGGCGGTCACCGAGGACACGGTCGAGGCGCTCGTGCGCTCGCAGCTGGCCAAGGCGCTGGGCGGCAAGCGCGGCATGGTCGAGGCGGCGGTGCCCACCCTGACCTTCACCGTCTCCTACATCGTCAGCTCGGAACTGCGGCTCTCGATCGTCCTGGGCGTGGTCGCGGCCCTGGTCCTGGGCGCGGTCCGGCTCGTGCAGCGCTCCTCGGTGCAGTACGTGCTCACCAGCCTGTTCGGCATCGGCATCGCCGCGGTCTTCGCGATGCGCAGCGGCAACGCCGCCGACGCCTTCCTGCCGGGCATCATCTACAACGCCGTCTACGCCGTGGTGCTGAGCCTGTCGGTGCTGGTGCGCTGGCCCGCGATCGGGCTGATGATCGGCCCGTTCATCGGCGACAAGGAGGACTTCACCTCCTGGCGCGCCAACCCGGCCGTGGTCACCCTGGCCTCACGCCTGACCTGGCTGCTGGTCCTGCCCTGCGTGATCCGCGTGCTCGTGCAGTACCCGCTGTGGATGGCCGACCACTACGGCTGGGCCGACACCTTCGCCCTGCTGGGCTTGTCCAAGGTCGCCATGGGCTGGCCGCTCCAGGTCGCGGCGTTCGCGGCCATGGTCTGGGTGCTGGCCCGGGGGCGCACCCCGCTGGAGGAGCGGGGGCACCCGGCCCGGGAGGAGACGGCGGACTGAGGCGGCGCCCCGGCGGACGCGAGCCCGAAATGCTCCAGGGAACACGACCTAGAGGTCGGGGCCGTCCGCCGAGCCCAGCAGGGACTCCAGGGCGCCCAGGGCCTCGGGCTCGGCCAGGAACACCACGGTGTCGCCCACCGACAGGGTCCGGTCGGGGTCCGGCGGGCGCACCCCGCCGGGGCCCACCACCGCCACCAGCGCCACCCCCTCCGGCAGCGACTCCGCCAGCGCGCCCTCCGGTCCGCCCGCGAACGGGCTCGCGGCGTGCAGCACCGACTCGGCGATCTCGGCCCCCGGCAGCGGCGGCAGGGAGTCCTCCCCGCCCGGCTCCTCCTCGGGGACCCCCTCGACCAGGTCGGCGATCAGCCGCGGCGGGGAGACCGCCAGGTCCACACCCCAGGACTCGTTGAACAGCCACTCGTTGTCGGGGTCGTTGATGCGGGCGATCACCCGGTCCACCCCGAACTCGGTCTTGGACAGCAGGGACACCACCAGGTTGACCTTGTCGTCGCTGCTGGCCGCGACCACCACGTCGAAGTCCTCCAGGCGGGCGTCCTCCAGCGTGGCCAGCTCGCAGGCGTCGGCCAGCAGCCACTCCACCTGGGGCAGGTCGTCCACGCCGATGGCGCGGGTGTCCCGGTCGATCAGCAGCACGTCGTGGCCGCTGCCCGCCAGCTCCGTGGCGATGGAGCGCCCCACGCTCCCGGCTCCCGCGATGGCGATCCGCATCTCACCCACGCCCCGTCTCGTCGTCGTCCAGCCGCAGCCCGTCCAGGTCGCGGCCGCGGGCGACCACGTGCAGGACGTCGCCCTCCTCCAAAAGCTCACCGGAACCGGCCAGGAGGATCCGGCCCGCACGGGTCAGGTAGACCACCCGCACCGGCGCCCGCTCCTCCAGGTCGGCGACGCGGCGGCCCGCCCACCCCGGCGGCAGGTTCATCTCGTTCATGGCCAGGGTCCCGGACGCGTCCTGCCACTCCGGCCCGGTGGTGAGCCGACCGTCGCCCGGCACCATCCGGCGCAGGACCGCGTCGGCCGTCCAGCGCACCGTCGCCACCGTGGGTATGCCCAGCCGCTGGTAGACCTCGGCCCGGCGGGGGTCGTAGATCCGCGCGACCACGTTGTCGACGCCGAAGGCCTCACGGGCCACCCGCGCCGAGATGATGTTGGAGTTGTCCCCGTTGCTGACCGCGGCGAAGGCCCCCGCGCGGTCGATCCCGGCGGCGAGCAGGACCTCCCGGTCGTGGCCCTGCCCCCGGACCGCGTGCTTGGCCACGGAGCCGCGCAGACGCCGGAACGCCTCGGGGTCCTGGTCGATCACCGCCACCGTGTGCCCCAGGTCAACCAGGGTGTGCGCGAGGGTGGACCCCACCCGGCCGCACCCCATGATCACGATGTGCACCTCGCCCGCACTCCCGTCGAGATAGCCGCCGCGCACGCCGTGGTTACGCGTGCGCACAGTGACACCTTGGCACAGACGCGGCCGACACGCTCGGCCGCCCCGGCCGTCCACAGGCCCGTCCGGGAGGCGGGTTCCGCCAGGTAGATTGGGAACGGTTGGTGGCTGTGCGCGCAGGGTCACCCGTCATGTGACCCGACCATCTCTGAGGACGACCGCCATGAACCGTGTGGGACAGGATTTCGAGCTGACCGTGGACGACGTCGCGCACGGGGGCTGGTGCGTGGGGCGCTACGAGGACCAGGTGGTCTTCGTCCGCCACGCCCTGCCCGGCGAGCGGGTCCGCGTCCGCGTCACCGAGCAGACCTCCCGCTTCCTGAGAGGCGACGCCGTCGAGGTCCTCCAGGCCTCCCCGGACCGCGTCCAGGCCCCCTGCCCGGCCGCAGGGCCCGGCAAGTGCGGGGGCTGCGACTGGCAGCACGCCGCCCCGCGGGCCCAGCGGGACCTCAAGGGCAAGGTCGTCGCCGACCAGCTGCGGCGCATCGCCGGGATCGACCGCCGGGTCGAGGTGGAGGAGCTGCCCGGCACCCCCGACGGCCTGGGCTGGCGCACCCGCGTGCGCTTCGCGGTGGACTCCGACGGCCGCGCCGGACTGCGCCGCCACCGCTCCCACGACATCGAGCCCGTCGAGCGCTGCCTCATCGCCCACCCCGGCGTGACCGAGCTCGGCGTGACCGACGTCAGCTGGGAGGGTGTCCGCGACGTGGAGGCGGTCGCCTCGGCCTCCTGCGCCGACCGCGCCGTCGTCGTCACGCCGACCGGGGCCAAACTGGACTCCCTGCCCGAGCTGGGCACCTCCAGCGCGGTGCTGCGCCGGTTCAAGGGCGGCCGCGTCCAGCAGGTGCGCGGGCGCAGGGGCGTGCGCGAGAGGGCCGACGGCCGCGAGTACCGCGTCAGTGCGGGCGGCTTCTGGCAGGTGCACCCGGCCGCCGCCGAGGTGCTCATCGCCGCCGTCCTGGACGCCCTGGAGCCCAAGCCCGGCGAGACCGCCCTGGACCTGTACTGCGGGGCGGGCCTGTTCACCGGCGCGCTGGCCGCCGCCGTGGGCCCCGAGGGCCGCGCCATGGGCGTGGAGAGCGGGGCCGAGGCCGTGCGCGACGCCCGGTACAACCTCAAGGACATGGAGCAGGTCCGCGTCGAGCGGGGCGACGTGGCCGCCCAGCTGCGCGAGTGGGCGGACGTGCGCGCCGACGTGGTCGTGCTGGACCCGCCCCGGGCCGGTGCGGGCGCCGAGGTGGTGCGCTCCCTGACCGGGACGCGCCCCCGCAGGGTGGCCTACGTCTCGTGCGACCCCGCCACGCTCGCCCGCGACCTGGCCGCGTTCGAGCGGGCCGACTACCGCCTGGTGGACCTTCGCGCGTTCGACGCCTTCCCGATGACCCACCACGTGGAGTGCCTGGCGGTGCTGGAGCCGGTCCACCCGGCCCGCCGCCACCGGGAGGGCTGATCCCGCGGTCCGGCGGGGCCGCCCCGGCCCCGCCGGACCGCCCCGGGCCCGAGCGCCGACGCGCGGGCCCGGAACCGCACCGGTGGAGTCGGCGGGGGGCCGCCGGGATTCTGCGCACGGGGAGTGGCCTCGTTTCTGGTGCGGCGTGCCCGGAAGCCTAGGGAGGAGGGCGTGGCCGGACCAGAGCTCGGGGCATAGGCGATTCGATAACCCGGTCGCGGCTCAGCCGCACACGGGTCGGGCGTACCGCCCCGGGTCCTCCTCGTAGGTGTGGTACTGGTGCTGCGGGTAGAGCCGCCGCCAGTCCCCGGGCCCGGCGGGTCCGGTGGAGGACTCCCGCAGCGGGGTGTCCAGCAGCCGGGCCAGCTCCAGGCTGGTGGTGCGCGGGTCGGTCAGCCTCTCCCAGTTCCGCTCCAGGACCCGGCTCACCCGCTCCTCGGGCAGGTCGGCCATGGCCAGGGAGAGCTCCAGGTCCACCGGGGAGGGCCGGTAGGCGTACAGGTTCGCGGCCAGCGTGTCCAGGGTGTCGTAGCGGGACATGCCCTCCACGCCGGCGGCCAGCCACGCCGCCAGCAGCACGCGCGCCTGCCCGGTGCCCAGGCATTCGGTCTCGTAGGGGTCGGGCAGGCCCAGGACCACCCGGGCCGCCTCGCCCACCATCGCGGTCTGCCAGTAGTGGTCCCAGCCGTCCGTGTACGCGTGGACCACCACGCCCCGGTCCCGGGGCACGTCCAGCTCCCGGTGGTAGGAGAAGCTCTCCTGCCACACCACGGGCATGCGCTCGGGCGGGACCTCGGGCAGCAGGTCCAGGGCCGGGCCCAGAGCGCCGTGCCAGCGCTCCACCCACGGTTCGAAGCCGGGCAGGGGGCAGTAGGTGACGCCCTCCCTGGTCTGGCAGGGCGGCCCCTGCGCGCCGTACACCCGGCTGTCGGGGATGGGGGTGTACAGCGGCTGGGTCTGGCGGCCGTGGACGACGGTGCCGACGGTGGCGGCCAGCAGTACGGCGGCCGCGCCCAGGCAGGCCGCCCGGTGGGCACGGCGGCCCCGCGCGGCCACGGCCAGGACGGCGAGGAGGGCCACGACCAGCACCGAGTAGACCAGGTAGACGGTGGTCACGTCCGTGACGGAGGGGGCGCTCACGTTGAAGGGGTCGAGGGCGACGCGGGCCGCCCACTCCACCCGCAGCACGGCGCTCGACAGGTTGGCGTCCACCGCCGAGACGCCGTACAGCCAGTAGGCGGGCAGGGCCAGCAGGGCCACGATCAGCGGAAGGTAGGAGCGGGTCCACGCCACCAGGGCGATGGAGAGCAGCGGGCCCGCGGCCGCCAGCAGGAGGGGCGCCGGGTATGCGGACGGGCTCAGCGTGCCCAGCAGGGGAGGGGACAGCCAGTGGTCCACCCCGGCCCACAGCACGACCAGCGCCGTGCTGACCAGCGAGGACGCCGCCATGAGCGCCAGCAGCCGTCCCGTCCGGCCCAGCGGGGAGACCAGGCGGGGGGAGTAGCGGGCCTCGCGCATGGCGGGGAAGGCGACCACGGCGAACAGCATCGCGCCCACGGCCGACGCGGTGGAGTTGGCGTTGTCGTACCAGCCCTCCAGGGTGCCCGACCGGCCAGCCCAGTCCGGGGCCACGAGCAGGTACAGGCCCACGAGGACGCCCGGGACCAGGACCGGGTTGCGGGCCAGACGGAGCGTGTTGAACCAGGTCAGGCGGGCGAACGTGGCCGTGTTCCGGGCGGCGCGCCTCCGGGCGGCGCTCCGGTCCGGGGACGCGGCCTCCCGCCCGGCGGGCGCCTCCTGCGCGGGTCCGGCGCCGACCGCGTGCCGGGTGGGGTTCACCGCTCGCCCTGTTCCACGCCGGTGAGCAGCAGGTAGGCGTCCTCCAGGCCGGGTTCGACCGGTTCCAGGCCGTCGGAGGGGCCGGGCGCGGCGCCGCCCGCGGGGGTGAGCACCCGGTAGCGCCCGTCGGCCAGCCGCCAGGCGGTGTACTCCCGGCCGGGGTGGCCGTCGCGCTCCCACACGTGCCCGCGCGCCCGGTCCACCAGTGCGCGGGGGGTCCCGTCGAAGATCACCCGGCCCGCGTCCAGGCACACCACGCGCTGGCACAGGGCGGCCACGTCCTCGATCTGGTGGGTGGACAGCACCACGGTGCTGCGCACGGCCAGCTCCGAGACCAGGCCGCGGAACCGGATGCGCTGCTCGGGGTCCAGGCCGATGGTCGGCTCGTCCAGCAGCAGCACCCGGGGGTCGCCGAGCAGGGCCGAGGCCAGGCCCAGCCGCTGGCGCATACCGCCGGACAGGCGGCGGACCCGGCTGTGGCGGCGCTCGTGCAGTCCGACCCGTTCCAGGACCCGGCGCACCTCGTCGTGGCGGGCGCGGCGCCCGCCCAGCTCCTTGAGCACCGCCATGTAGTCCAGCAGGCCGAACGCGGTGAAGTACGGGTAGAACTCGGGGTTCTGCGGCAGGTAGCCCAGGTGGCGGCGGATCTCGGTGCGCTCGGCGGCCCGCGCGGGGTCGTGGCCGAGCACCCGCAGTTCGCCGTCGTCGGCCTCCAGGTCGGTGGCCAGGCAGCGCAGCAGGGTGGTCTTGCCCGCGCCGTTGCGTCCCAGCAGCCCGGTCACGCCGGGGCCCAGGTCCAGGTCGATCCCGGCCAGGGCGGTGCGGGTGCCGTAGCGGTGCTCCAGCCCGCGGACGCTGACGGCGTCCCGTGCGGTCGTCTCGCTCACGCCGTCCTCACCCGCAGCAGGAGCGCGCCGAGCAGGGCGGTGAGCGCGCCCGCCCACCACATCTGGGCCTGGGGCGCGAGCAGGTGCAGGGGCGTGGCGTCCTCGGAGGTGGTCAGGACGCCCAGGGCGGCCAGCCACAGCAGCCCCACCGCGGCGCTGGCCGCGCCCAGGTGCATCCAGCGGCTGAGCACGAGGGAGCCGGCGACCAGGGTGAGCGCGGGCAGCAGCCAGAACACCGCCTTCCACGGGGTGTGCGCGTGGGGCAGCAGCAGCGCCGCGGACATGCACAGGGTCAGCGCGGGCACCAGCACCGCGCAGGTGCGCAGGAACAGCAGCCGCTGCCCCGCCAGCGGCGTGACCGAGGTCAGCGCGTGGGCCGGGTCCACCCCGCGCCCGTAGGCCAGGGCCACCCCGGCCAGGGGTACCACGGGGGCGGTGAAGGTGAACATCAGCGAGCCGTGCGGCAGGTGGTGGGCGGCCAGCAGGGCGGCCGTCAGCACCACGACCGTGGCCAGCAGCCAAGCCCGGTACAGGGAGGGGGTGGCGGCCAGCAGTTTGGCGGTGCCCTCGCCCAGCCCCAGCGAGGACAGCAGGGACTCGACCGGGCCGCGCCGGGGGCGGTCCACGACGTCGCGCAGGTCCTCCCAGCTCCGGGCCAGCCAGGGCTCGTCGGCGGGCAGCAGGTCGCGGCAGGGCGCGCAGTGGGTGATGTGGGCCTCCACGGACATGGCCGTGACGTCGTCGGAGCGGTGGTGGGCGTACTCGTGTGCCTGGGCAGGGGTCAGGTGCCAGCTCATGTCAGTGCCTCCCGTAGTCGCGCCTTGGCGCGCATGACCCGTGTCTTGACGGTTCCCTCGGGGATCTGGAGGATCTGCGCGGCCTCCCGGACGGTGAGCCCGTCGAGCACGGTGGCCTGGATGGCCGAGCGCAGCTCCGGCGATAGGGAGTGCAGGGCGGCGCCCAGCGGGCCGTGCTCGATGTTGAGCAGCACGGTGTCCTCGGCGGAGGCGTCGCCGATGGTCTCGTAGGGTTCGGTGTCGCTGTCGGCGATCCAGCGGTTGGCGCGCTTGCGCAGTTGGGAGATGAGCTGGCGGATCGCGATGGTCCACAGCCAGGCCCCGGCGTCGGTGTCGCCGGGGCGGGGGGTGAAGGAGCCCGCGTTCCTCCACACGGCCAGGAAGGTCTCCTGGAGGGCGGCGTCGAGCTGGTCGGGATCGGAGCACCGGTAGCGCAGCCGGGCCCGCAGCCAGGTGGCGTGCCTGCGGTGCAGGAACTCCAGCGCGCGGGTCTCGCCCGCGGCGACGGCGGCCAGCAGCACCGGGTCGGTGCTGTCCGGGTCGTAGGAGGGCGCGCGGCGGAGCGCGCGGCGGAGCAGCTTCACAAGAGGGACTATCGCGGGAGGCGCGCGTTTCGGTTCGGCGGACGGGCGGGGCGCGGACGCGCCTTTTCCACGGTAACCGCGCGGCGGTTCCGGTCTGGTCCGCGGCGTGGGCGAAAATGGGGCTTATGCGTCTGAGGATCTTCCTTGAGCCCCAACAGGGGGCCACCTACGAGGACCAGCTCACCGTCGCCAGGGCCGTCGAGGACCTGGGTTTCGACGCTCTGTTCCGGTCCGACCACTATCTGCACATGGGGGATCACGTCAGCGGCCTCCCCGGGCCCACCGACGCCTGGATCACCCTCGCCGGGCTCGCCCGGGACACCTCCCGCATCCGCCTGGGCACGCTGATGACCGCGGCGACCTTCCGCCACCCCGCGCCCCTGGCGATCTCCGTCGCCCAGGTCGACCGCATGAGCGACGGCCGGGTGGAGTTCGGCTTCGGCTCGGGCTGGTTCGAGGAGGAGCACGCGGTCTACGGGATCCCCTTCCCCGCCACCGCCCGCGAGCGCTTCGACCGCTACGAGGAGCAGTTGGACATCATCACCGGACTGTGGGCGACCCCGGTGGGGGAGTCCTTCCGCTACGAGGGCAAGCACTACCGCCTGGCGGAGGGGCCCGCGCTGCCCAAGCCTCAGCAGGGCCCGCGTCCGCCGGTGCTGATCGGCGGCACCGGCCGCAAGCGCACGCCGCGCCTGGCCGCCAACTACGCCGACGAGTACAACGTGCCCTTCAGTTCGGTCGAGGACACCTCGGCAGCCTTCGAGCGGACCCGGGCCGCCGTGCGGGCCTCGGGGCGCAGCGCGCCGATGGTCTACTCCGCCGCGCAGGTCCTCTGCGTGGGCAGGGACGAGGCGGAGGTGGCCCGGCGGGCCGAGCGGATCGGCCGCGAGGTCCCCGAGCTGCGGGAGAACGGCCTGGCGGGCACCCCCGGCGAGCTGGTGGACAGGATCGGCCGCTTCGCCGAGGCGGGCGCCGAGCGCATGTACCTCCAGATGCTGGACATGTCCGACCTGGACCACCTGGAGCTGGTGGCGTCGCAGGTCGCGCCGCAGCTGGACTGATCCGCGGGCGACTGAACACGGGAGCGGAGCGGAGCCCCGAAGAGGTTCAGTCGGGGGCGGTCGCGGACCGTTGGCGACCGCCCGATAACTTGATATCGAGATACAAGTTAGATACCTTGACATCAAGATAACAGCGGGGTTCCCCTCGGCCCGCTCCCGGTTCGGATGTGTGAAGTTGACCGCTTGAGCGCACCCGGGCCGGACAACGTGGGCGCCCGCTACCAGTGGGCCGCCCGGCCGGTGGCGAGTGGTGTCGCCGCAGGCCACGGCGGGCCTGACGGAGGCCGGGAGGCAGGCGGAGGTCACCCCCGCGGCCCTTCGCCCCCGGCAACCGGTCAGGGCGGCCTCAGTAGGTCCCGCGTCCGCCCCATGGGGGAGGATGCTGGGAACGTAAGTGGCGAGATCAGGAGGCAGACACCGTGTCCGCGAACAGCTTCGGCGCCCGTGACACGTTGCGCGTTGGCGACGAGTCGTACGAGATCTTCCGTCTGGAGACCGTTGAGGGTTCCAGGCGGCTTCCCTACAGCCTGAAGGTGCTGCTGGAGAACCTCCTGCGCACCGAGGACGGTGCGAACGTCACCGCCGACCACATCCGGGCCCTGGGCGGCTGGGACCCCAAGGCCCAGCCCAGCCAGGAGATCCAGTTCACCCCCGCGCGGGTGATCATGCAGGACTTCACCGGCGTCCCCTGCGTCGTCGACCTCGCCACCATGCGCGAGGCCGTGCGCGACATGGGCGGCGACCCGGACAAGATCAACCCGCTCGCCCCCGCCGAGCTGGTGATCGACCACTCCGTCGTCGTCGACCTCTTCGGTCGCCCCGACGCCTTCGAGCGCAACGTCGAGATCGAGTACGAGCGCAACTACGAGCGCTACAAGTTCCTGCGCTGGGGCCAGACCGCCTTCGACGAGTTCAAGGTCGTCCCGCCCGGCACCGGCATCGTGCACCAGGCCAACATCGAGCACCTGGCGCGCGTCACCATGAGCCGGGGCGGCCAGGCCTACCCCGACACCTGCGTCGGCACCGACTCGCACACCACCATGCAGAACGGCCTGGGCATCCTGGGCTGGGGCGTGGGCGGCATCGAGGCCGAGGCCGCCATGCTCGGCCAGCCGATCTCCATGCTCATCCCGCGCGTGGTCGGCTTCAAGCTGACCGGTGAGCTCCAGCCCGGCACCACCGCCACCGACCTGGTGCTCACCATCACCGAGATGCTGCGCCAGCACGGCGTGGTCGGCAAGTTCGTCGAGTTCTACGGCGAGGGCGTGGCCTCCGTGCCGCTGGCCAACCGCGCCACCATCGGCAACATGAGCCCGGAGTTCGGCTCCACCGCCGCGATCTTCCCGATCGACGACGAGACCATCCGGTACATGAAGCTGACCGGCCGCTCCGAGCAGCAGGTGGCCCTGACCGAGGCCTACGCCAAGGCCAACGGCTTCTGGCACGACCCGGCCAACGAGCCCGAGTTCTCCGAGTACCTGGAGCTCGACCTGGCCGAGGTGGTCCCCTCCATCGCCGGGCCCAAGCGCCCGCAGGACCGCATCGCGCTGTCGGAGGCCAAGAGCACCTGGCGCCACGACGTGCGCAACTACGTCGAGGACAGCACCGACGAGGCGGGCGAGGAGTCCTTCCCGGCCTCGGACGCCCCGTCCCAGACCGCCAACGGCGCCCGTCCGCACAAGGCCGTCAAGGTCACCATGGCGGACGGCACCGAGACCGAGATCGACCACGGCGCCGTGGTGATCGCCGCGATCACCTCCTGCACCAACACCTCCAACCCCTCGGTCATGCTGGGCGCCGCCCTGCTGGCCAAGAAGGCGGTGGAGAAGGGCCTGACCCGCAAGCCGTGGGTCAAGACCTCCATGGCCCCGGGCTCCAAGGTCGTCACCGACTACTACGAGCGCTCCGGCCTGACCCCGTACCTGGACAAGCTGGGCTTCAACCTGGTCGGCTACGGCTGCACCACCTGCATCGGCAACTCCGGCCCGCTGCCGGAGGAGATCTCCCAGGCCGTCCAGGACAACGACCTGGCCGTCAGCGCGGTCCTGTCCGGCAACCGCAACTTCGAGGGCCGGATCAACCCGGACGTGAAGATGAACTACCTGGCCTCGCCGCCGCTGGTGGTCGCCTACGCGCTGGCCGGATCGCTGGACGTGGACATCACCACGGAGCCGCTGGGCCTCGACAAGGACGGCGAGCCCGTCTTCCTGGCCGACATCTGGCCCAGCGCCGAGGAGATCCAGCAGGTCATGGACTCCGCGATCGCCTCGGACATGTACGAGTCCGCGTACTCGGACGTGTTCGCCGGTGACGAGCGCTGGCGCTCGCTGCCCACCCCGACGGGCAACACCTTCGAGTGGGAGGGCGAGTCGACCTACGTCCGCAAGCCCCCCTACTTCGAGGGCATGGAGACCACCCCGGCCCCGGTCACCGACATCACCGGCGCCCGGGTGCTGGCCAAGCTGGGCGACTCGGTCACCACCGACCACATCTCCCCGGCCGGCGCCATCAAGCCGGGCACCCCCGCGGCCGAGTACCTCAAGGCCAACGGTGTGGAGCGCCGCGACTTCAACTCCTACGGTTCGCGCCGCGGCAACCACGAGGTGATGATCCGGGGCACGTTCGCCAACATCCGCCTGCGCAACCAGATCGCGCCGGGCACCGAGGGCGGCTACACCCGCGACTTCACCCAGCCCGAGGGCCCGGTGTCGTTCATCTACGACGCCGCGCGCAACTACGCCGAGCAGGGCACGCCGCTGGTGGTCCTGGGCGGCAAGGAGTACGGCTCCGGCTCCTCGCGCGACTGGGCGGCCAAGGGCACCAGCCTGCTGGGCGTGCGCGCGGTCATCACCGAGTCCTACGAGCGCATCCACCGCTCGAACCTGATCGGGATGGGCGTCCTGCCCCTCCAGTTCCCCGAGGGCCAGTCCGCCGACTCCCTCGGCCTGACCGGCGAGGAGACCTTCTCCATCACCGGCGTGACCGAGCTGAACGAGGGCGCCACCCCGGCCACGGTGAAGGTCAGCACCGACACCGGCGTGGAGTTCGACGCCGTGGTGCGCATCGACACCCCCGGTGAGGCCGACTACTACCGCAACGGCGGCATCCTGCAGTACGTGCTGCGCCAGCTGATCGCCAAGTAGGCGGGTCCGCGCGCGGGTGGACCCGTGCGCGGACGCCCTACGCGGCTTCGCGGGGCCGCCACCGTCCGAGCGACGGTGGCGGCCCCGTTCGCGTTCCCACCCTGCCGCGGAAGGTAACGAAAAGGTATAGCCATCGCGGTTTGCCCGCGTCGGCTCGGGTAGCGGCACGGGTAGGGAACGAACGCAACCTACGGCGAAGGAACCGGATCAATGTCAGAGATCATCGAGACGGTGGAGGTCGACGTCCCGGTCACCGCCGCCTACGCCCAGTGGACGCGGTTCGAGGAGTTCCCCTCCTTCATGGAGGGGGTCGACAAGGTCGTCCGCACCGGTGACGGGCACATGCTCTGGACCATCGAGATCGGCGGCCAGAAGAGGGAGTTCGAGGCCGTGGTCACCGAACAGGTCCCCGGGGAGCGGATCGCCTGGAAGACCACGGACGGCACGACCCACGCGGGGGTGGTGACCTTCCACCGCCTGTCCGACACCAGCAGCAGGATCACCCTCCAGCTCAAGACCGTCCCGGAGGGCGTGGTCGAGCAGCTCGGGGACAAGCTCGGGCTGGTCAAGACCCGCGCCAAGGGCGACATGAAGCGCTTCAAGGCCTTCGTCGAGCCCGGCCGGGAGAACCCGACCGGCTGACGCCGGGCCCTGGTCCGGAGCTGGTCCCGGTCCCCCGCAGCCGAGGAGGCCGCGGGGGACCGGTCCGTGTCCGGGGCGGACCGTCCCGGACCCCGGGGCGATCCGCCCCGCACACGCGGACTCCCGGTGCCGCCGTGCGGCGCCGGGAGTCGTCCCTCGCGTCCGGTGTGTCAGTGGCTGCCGCTGCTGACACTGGAGTGGTAGGCCCCGTGGGGACCGGCGTGCGACCAGGAGTGGTAGTACCAGCTGTGGCCGTGCCCGTGGCCGTGGCCGCTGCCGGACTTGACCACGTAGCTGTACGCCCCGTCGGAACCCGCCCCCGACCAGCTGGACGAGTAGTAGCTGTCCGCCGAGGCCAGGGCCGGAGCCCCGAGGGCCAGGACGGGTGCGGCGACGACGGTGAACGCGAAGCGGCGCAGGGTCTTCCTCTGCATGGCGGTGGGTTCCCTTCGAAGCTCGGTGCGGGGAGCGCCCGTGCGGGTGCCGTCGTCTCCGGCCGCGCCGTCGGCGCGGCGCCGGACGTCCGGCGCCACCGGACTACGTCCCTTTCGTCCTTTTTGTCTTCCTCGTTCATCCTGACGCCGGGGCAGCCCAAGAGGGAACACTGGGGACCTGCGCAAACACCAAAATCGGGATGTCGCGCCCCCGACGCGTGCGCGGCGCCGAAGGCGAGCCGGGTCGGCGGCGGCATCCGCGCGCTGGCGCGGGTTCCGCTCGGCCGGACGTGCGGGGGAGTCCCCGGGGTGCGTCCGCGAGGGGGCTCGCGGCTGCCACGGAGGGTAAATCCCGGACATCTCACCCCCACCGGGGCCCCACGTCGGCCCCCATGTGTCCGGGGCCGGCGCCCGGGCGCCGCGGGACCGGGCACCACCGGCGCGCGACCCCCGCGTGTGCGGAGGCGGGCCCGCCTCCTGGAACCCGCCGGGATTCCGGGCGGCCGCGACCCCGCATGTGCGGAGGCGGGGCGTCCGGGGCGCCGCGGCGACCGTCCCGCCCCGGACACGCGGACTCCCGGCGCCGCCGTGCGGCACCGGGAGCCTTCGTGGGAGTCTGCGACCCTTAGCCGGCGCCGCTCTCCGTGCTGGAGGAGTAGGCGCCGCCCTCGCCGGCGACGTTGAAGGACTCCTCGAACCAGGACTTGCCGTCACCGGCGAAGGCCTCGAGTTCGTAGTTGTAGGCCCCGTGGGAGTTGGCGCCGCTGGACTCCGCCTCGTAGTACGCGTCCGCCGAGGCCAGGGCCGGAGCCCCGAACGCCAGGGCGGGTGCGGCGACGGCCGTGATGGCGATGCGGCGCAGGGTCTTCTTCTGCATGACTGTGGGTTTCCCTTCGTGGCTTGGTTCGGGGAGTCCGACGCCGTGCGGGCGGTCGCGGGTCGACGCTGTCCGCGAGGCGCGGGAGCGCGTGGAACCACCGGGCGTTTTCCCCGCTTTCCAGACTGAGGCCGGACAGGCCAAGGGGGAACACCAGAAAGCTGACTAAACTCCAAAATCGGGACATTCAGCAAAAAAGCGTGTGCGGAGCGTACCGAAGCCGCCGGGTGAGGCGTCCGGATTCCCCGCAGGGCGGGCCCTCCCGGGCCTCCGGGGCCGTCCGCGTCCGCCTCCGGGGACGGGTCCCACCCCGGCTGATGTCCGTAAACCTCCGCTATGCTCACCGCATGCCCGGCCCCACCAGCCCCCTCCTCCGGCTCATGTCGGCCGTCGTCCTCCCGGCGCTGCTGATCCTCCTCCCGGTCCTCGGCGCCGCCCCCGCCTCGGCGCAGCCCGAGGCCGGGACCCGCGAGGAGCGCGTGACCCCCGCGGAGCACTACGCCGCCCTGCTCGCCGAGCAGCCCGAGGGCGCGGCCGTGGTCGTGGACGACGCCCTGGCCGGCCGCTACGACCCGGAGGAGCTGGAGGCCGACCTCCACGAATCCTTCGGCGCCCTGGGCGTGCCCTACCACGTCGTCGCCAGCCCCTTCCCCGGCACGGAACCGCAGTGGGGAGGGGACATGCTGCCCGCCCTGGCCGACCGGGTCGGCGAGGACGGCCTCTACGTCCTCCTCCAGCACGAGGGCGTTCCCCTGGCCCGGGCGGAGGGCGTGGACCTGCCGGTGGACGCCGCCGCCGACGCGGTGCGCTACGCCCCCGGGCTGGACTACTACGGCGACCCGCTCGACGAGGTCGCCGACGCCTTCGCGGCGGCCCTGGCCGACCCGGACGCGCAGGCCACGGCCGACCGGCTCCGGCAGGAGCACTCCGCCGAACAGGACGCCTACCGCGAACCCACGGCCTGGGAGGAGTTCCTGGGCGACCTGGACCCGACGACGTCGGTCGGGCCGAGCAACCTCGGCTTCCTGGTCAGCACCGCGACCGGTGCGCTGCTCACGCTGTCCCTCTTCCACATGGGGTGGAGGCTCCGCAGGGGCGGCGGTACGGCGGCCGCGGTCACCGTCGCCGCGGTGTTCGGGCTGGCCCTGCCCGCCGCCGGTGTGGCCGGTGCCCTGTACTACCTGGACAGCGTGCCCCTGGACGCGAACGAACGCCCCGACGCCCTGGAGCGGGTCCGGTCGCAGCCGCCCTACGTGCCCTCCACCGTGCGCGTGGAACGGGTGGCGGACGGGCTCGGCGACGGCTCCCTCTACGTGGACCCCCTGAGCCAGCTGTCCCGCGAAGGGCTCGCTGACGTCGCCGAGCGCGCGGAGCGCTCCTCCGTCCCGGTGTACGCGGTCCTCCTGCCGATGGCCGACACCGACGAGAGCGAGGGCGAACCGGCCCGGTTCGCGCACGCGCTGCACCACGTCCTGGGCGAGGACGGCGTCTACGCGGTCATCACCCAGGACCCCTATGACGGGACGCACGAGACGACCGTGCTCGCCTTCGGCGCCGACCTGGAGACCTACCACCTGAACCGGGCGCTGGACGAGGGCACGGCCGTAACCCCGGCGCAGGAGCTCTCCCAGCTGCTGGAGGCGGTCGAGGAGGCTCCGCGCGACCCTCAGGCGGCTGACCCGCTGCCCCCCGAGACCTCCACGACCGTTCCCGAACCGCGGTCGGCGCGCTTCTGGGAGGACTTCTGGGCCGGGGTGCTGTTCCTGGGCCCCATCGTCGGCGGGATCCTGCTGGGCGCGGTGCTGGGAACGGCGGCCCTGGTAAGGGGTGTGCTCGGGCGGCGCCGGAGCCAGCCCTCCCCGCGCGCCCTGCGCCGCACGGCCGAGCGCGAACGCGCGCGGCTGGCCGCCCTGGTCTCCTCCGACCGGGCCGGGCGCCTCCCGGTCTCGATGATGCCCCCCGTCGAGGCGGCGCTGATGGTCATGGACGCCCACCCCGACGACCTCGACCTGGTCGGCGTGGCGGTCGTCTCCCGCAGGGCGCACGCCGCCGTGGAGGACCCCGGCTCCGCCGAGACCTCCCCGTGCATGCTCAACCCCCTGCACGGCCCCGCCGAGGCGTTCAAACGCGCCGGTCCACGGGATCGGCGGGGCCTGTTCCCGGTGTGCCGGAAGTGCGCCGACCTGACCGAACAGCAGCGCACGGCGGCCGTGCTGCGCGTGCGCGACGGCGCGGGGACGCGGCGGGACCACCTGTCGATGAACGAACGCGCGTGGGTCCAGTACCGCTTCGGGGCCAAGGACCCCGCCCGTATGGCCAAGAGGCTCCTGGAGGAGATCGATGCCCGCTGATTCCCCGCCGGCCCGGTACGCGGCGCGGGTGCTGGCCGCGTCCTGCGCCGTGCTGCTCCTGTGCCCCGCGAACGCCGCCCTGGCCCGGGACCTGGACGCACAGGACCGCACCCAGGTGGTCGCCGACGCGCTGGAGGAGTCGCCGGTCTACGTCGACCCCGCCTACGAGTCCGCCTTCCCGGCCGAGGACCAGGAGCGCGTCGCCGGGGCCATCGAGTCCTCCGGCCTGGACCTGTACGTGATCGCGGTGCCCCTGACGGGCGGCGACTCCTGGGGCGGGGACCCGGCCACGCTCGTGTCGGTCGTGCACGACCGCAGGGGAGGCGGCGAGGGGCACTACCTGGCCTACGACGAGGTGTCGGGGTACCACGGGACGGACTTCGGCCCCGGCGCCCAGGAGGCGGCCCCCGCCCACTACGGGGCCCTGACCGGCTCCTACGCCACGGACTTCGACGGCTCCATGCTCCAGCAGGCCGACGCGGCCGTGGAGGCCGCGCTGTCCGACGACCCCCGCGCGGCCTACGAGGCGGCCCTCCAGGCCTATGAGGAGGCCAATCCCCGGACCACCGACCCGGAAGCGAATTCCGACCAGGAGGCCGGCACGGGGTCTCAGCCGGCCTCGGACACGGGGTCGGGACCGCTGGTCGCGGTCGGGTCGGTGGTCGCGGTCCTGCTCGCGCTCGTGCTGGCGCTCCTCGTGCGCAACCGCCTCACCGCGCGCCGGGGCAGGCGCAGGGCGGTCTCGATCACCCAGCACGCGGCCTTCGACAACGCCGACCGCGCCCAGCTGGACTCGCTGGTCGAACAGGGCGAGCGCGACCTCATCGAAGTGGGCGAACGCCTGAGCCGCGTGGACGCGGACCCGGGGACCGGCACCAGGTCGGGCCAGAGCCTCCAGCGCGCCCTGGACGCCCGCTCCGCCGCCGCGGCGGTCCACGACCGGATGGCCGCGGAGGGCGCCGCCCTGCCCGACGCCGTGGGCGTGCTCGTACTGCTCGACATCGCCGAGGACGCGCTGGAGAACGCGGCCAAGGGCTCGCGCTCCGCCGTCCGGCGCCGCCACTGCTACGCCAACCCGCTGCACGGCACGAACACCAAGGTGACACCCTGGCGGGAGTTCGGCGGCACGCGCACCATCCGCGTCCCGCTGTGCGCCGACTGCGCCAGGGCCGTCCGCAACCGGGCGCGTCCCGTGGTCCTGCCCGCCGAGCACGAGGGGGCGCAGGTGCCCTACTACGAGGTGCCCGCCGAGGAGAGCGTGTGGGCCGCCACCGGCTACGGCACGCTCACCGACGACCTCGTCCAGCGCGTCCAGCGCGGCGACCACCGGCCCCGGGGGCGGACCCGCTGACGATCCGGACGTGACGCGGAAAGGTATTCGGACGGGCACGGGGAGAGAACGTTTCGCTCGGGTACCGCATCCGACTCCGGAGAACGGCAGTTCGGTGCCCGCCCATGTCCCCGGGTCCGGGCCGACCGAAACGTGGCTATAGTTCCCACGGGCCCGTCATGGGTCCGCCGGGGGAAGCGATGACGATGGATACGGGGTGGCCTGGTGGAGGACCAGCACGTCCAGAAGGGTGACGGCGGGGCGGGGCAGCCCTCCGGCCGTACGGCGGGGAACTACCGGCTGGTGCGGTCGCTGGGGCGCGGCGGCTTCGGCGAGGTCTTCCTCGGGGAGGACCCCGACGGCGGTCGCGCCGCGGTCAAGATCCTGCACGCCAGCTGGGCGGGGGATCCGGAGATGCGCCGCCGCTTCAGCACCGAGGTCGAGCAGGCCCGCCGGGTGAGCGGCTTCTGCATCGCCCCGATCCTGGACGCCGACCCCGGGGCCGCCGAGCCGTGGATCGCCACCGAGTTCATCGACGGCCCCACGCTTCAGCGGGCCGTGGCCGCCGAGGGCCCGCGCAGCGGCGTCGAGCTGCACCGCCTGGCCGTCTCCACGGCCACCGCGCTGGCCGCGATCCACGCGGCCGGGGTCGTGCACCGCGACCTCAAACCCGACAACATCATGCTGGCCGCGGACGGGCCGCGCGTGATCGACTTCGGCATCGCCCGCGCGGTCGAGACCACCTCGGTCACCGCCAGCGGTGTGGTGGGCACGATCGGGTACATGGCGCCCGAGCAGTTGGAGGGCATGCGGCTGACCTCGGCGGTGGACATCTTCTCCTGGGGGTCGGTGATGGTCTACGCCGCCACCGGTCACGAGGCCTTCCCCGGACCGACCCAGGCCTCCCGCATCGCCCGCATCCTGGGCGGCGAGCCCGACCTCGGCCCCCTCACCGAACCTCTGGCCGGGATCGTCCGCTCCTGCCTGGACAAGGACCCCGACCGCCGCCCCGACGCCACCACGCTGCTCAACCTGCTGATCTCCGCGCCCGCCGAAGGCACGGCCGCGCGCCCGGCGACGGGCGGCGGCACCCGGGTCCTGCCCCCGGCCGACGCGCGCACCCCGTGGGAGAGCGGCCCCACCCGGGTCGCCCCCGGCGAGCACCCGCGGGCCCACGCCGCGCGCGTGGCCCCTCCGGCCCCGGTGGACCCCACCCGGGTCGCCCCCGGCGACGCCCCGAGGGCGGACGCGACCCGCGCCTACACACAGACGGCGTCGGGCGCCGCCTCGGCCGGTCTGGCGCCGCCGTCCGCGCCGCCGTCCGCGCCGCCGTACTCCACGACCCCGCCGCCCCACCCCCCGGCGTCCGGAGCGGGTACGGCCAGCGGCCCCCACACCCCGCCGTCCTACTCCCGGGCGTTCGAGACGGGTGCGGTGAGCGGCCCCCACACCCCGCTCCACCGGACGGGCGTGCCCCCGTACCACTTCCACGGCATCCGCTTCACCGACCCGGGCGACCTGGCCGAGGCCATGCAGCAGAACTGGAGCGCGGCCGTCCAGGTCTTCAGTGACCCGGCCGAACGGGCGGCCCTGGGCGCCTGGCTCGTCGACGACCTCGGCGACACCGTGGTGGACCGGTCCCTGTTCCGGGGGCACGTCAACAACGACGCCAACCTGGCGCTGGCCTCGTTCGTCTCGCAGCTGCGCCCCGACCTGCCGCCGATCTTCCGCGGCCGGGGCGCCACCGTGGCCGAACTGGGCGAGATGTTCGACGACCCGCGCCCCCTGCTCACCGGCGCGCCCAAGGCCAACGAGATGGTCCTGATGGCCCGCCCGGGCGTGCTCAGGACCATGGGCGCCCATCACGGCGCCGACTCCGCCGACCTCATGCGGCTCGCCGACCACCTCGACGAGGCCGAGCGGGCCGCCAACGCCTTCCAGGAACAGCTCACCGGCGAGCTGGAGGGCTGGCGCGCGGCCCGCGTCAACGTGAGCGCCGCCCTCATCCTGGCCTTCCTGCTGCGCCCCGAGCGCCTGGTGCCCCCCGGCGACGGCGGGGACACGGGCCTGGGGGAGTGGGTGTCGATCCTGTGGAGCCGCGTCGAGAGCGCGCCGGTGCCCGTCAGCGCCGGGTACGCGGCCGTGGTCTACGGCGCCCTGTCGACCATGCGGTCGCTGGCCGAGCAGCGCCGGAGCTGGGAGACCCGGCACAACAAGGTCAGCACCGACCACGCCGACCTGCGCCGCGGGGTCAGGCTCCAGGAGCGCCTGCTCCTGGGCCTGCGGATCTGCCGGTTCGCCATCTTCGCCATCCCCGCCGCTCTGCTCGCCGGGCTGGCGACGGGCAACGGGGTGGAGGGGCCCGCGGGCCTGCTCATGTCGGTGGGCCTGCTCGGCCTGGTCGGGGCGATCGCCCTGGAGGTGACCGTGCGGGTCGTCTCCGGCGGCGTGGCCCGGCGCAACCAGCGCTCCCAGGAGCTCAACGGCGCGGCGGCGCAGCTGCCGCAGCTGACGTCGGGTGTCGCCCGCATCCAGGGCGACCTGCGCAGGGCCAGGGAGATCTGCGGGCGGGGCTGACCCGCGCCGCGCGGACCGCGCCCGGGTCCGGCGCGGCCTCCGCCGCCCGGCGGAGCGGCCGTGCCAGAGTGGGGACCGTGCGCAGAGCAGGAGGCGGTCCGGGGCGTCCCGTGCGCCTGGGAGCGTTCCTGGGGTTCGTGGTCCTGCTCCAGTTCGGATACCCGGTCACCCTCCACGGCCCCGTCTGGACGGGGCTCTACCTGGTCGCCTACGTGGGAGTGGTGCTCTCCGGCGTCGTGCTGGTGCGCGGGGCGCACGACCGGATCGCCCCCACCGCCGCCACGGGCGCGGCGCTGCTCTGCTGCGCGGCCTGGGTCGGCGCGACGGGCGGCGGGGGCGCTGCGCTGGTGTCGATGTTCGCGGCGGGGGCGGCCTTCCAGCTCGCGCTCATGTACTCCCTGCTGCGGTTCGTCTACCGCCGGAGCCGGACCCACGAGCTGGAGATCGTCCTGGCGGCGGTATGCGTCTACCTGCTGCTCGGCGGCCTGTTCACCACGGTGTTCGGCGCCCTGGAGAGCCTGTGGCCCGGGAGCTTCGCCGACTCCGCGCACCCCGGGGGCCGGGTCACCTGGCAGCAGTTCGTCTACTTCTCCTACGTCACGCTGGCCACCACGGGCTACGGCGACGTCGTGCCGGTCTCGGCGTGGGCGCGCTCGCTGTCCGCGGCCGAGGGCGTCGTGGGCACGCTGTTCCTGACCACGGTCGTGGCCCGCCTCGTCGGCGCCTTCGCCGGCATCCGCCGGGAGGACGGCCGCGCGGTCGCCGGTTGACCGGCCCGGCGCCGGTCACCGGGCGGGGTTGGCGACCACCACGTCGGCGTGCTCCCGGGGGCGGTCGCGCCGGTGGAACGCCTCCTCCTGCTTCTCCCACGTCCGCCGGTGCGGCGCGTAGACGGACGCGTCCCACCGGCCGTCCAACCGCCGCGCGCGCTCGTCGTCGGGAGCCTCCACCCACACCAGCAGGTCCAGCAGGCCGCGCACGGCGGCGGCCCCGGAGCCGCCGCCCTCCACCACGAGGACCCCGCCCGCCGCCACGCCGCCGGGCAGCTCCGTCCACTCCCGCGCGAACGCCCCCCGCTCCCAGTCGTAGCGCCGCCAGGCCGCCCGCTCCCCGCGCGCGAGCGGGGCCAGGACCCGCTCGCGCAGCAGCTCCGAGCCCTCCTCCAGGCCCCGCCAGCCCGGATAGAGGTCCTCCATGGTCAGCACGGCGGCGGCCTCGCCCCGCCGGACCAGGGCCGCGCGCAGCGCGTCGGCCACCGTGCTCTTGCCCGCGCCCGAGCGGCCCTCGACCGCCACGGCGCGCGTCCGGCCCGGGGCACGGGCCGACGGCGGCACCGCCCCGGCCAGGAGGTCGGCCCACCCGGACCCGGCGGTGCTGATGCGTGCTCTGCTCACCTTCGGACCCTAACGCGGCGGATGTGAAGTTCCAGCTTGCGTTCATTGCTTGTAGCATTCCTCGCAACAGCGCCGAAACGCGGCCACGAAAGCAGGGAGAGGGGCACCTGGTGACCGAGGCCGCCGCGACACCGGGATCACAGTCGGCCCTGCGCCGGGCCAACGAGCGGCGGGTCGTGGACGTGCTGCGCAGCGAGGGCACCCGCACCCAGGCGGAGCTGGCCCGCGCCACCGGCCTGTCCGCGGCCAGCGTCTCCAACATCGTCCGCGGCCTGCGCGCCGCCGGGACGGTCCTGGTGCGAGACACCTCCTCCAACGGCCGCCGGGCCAAGGCGATCACCCTCGTGCGCCAGCCCGGCGCGGTCGTGGCCGTGGACTTCAGCGCCGACAGCGTCCGCGTCGCGGTGGGCGACAGCGACGGCAACATGCTGGCCCGCGAGGAGATCGGCTACGACGTGGCCTCCGACGCCGAGCGCGGGGTGCGCCGCGCCGCCTGGCTGGCCGAGACCATCCTGCTGCGCAGCCGGGTCGACCGGGGCACCGTGTCCTCGGTGGTGGCCTCCATCCCGGGGCCGATCGACCCCGGCACCGGCGAGGTCGGCGGCATCTCCTGCCTGACCCGCTGGGCGGGTTTTCGCCCCGCCAAGGCGCTGACCGAGCGGCTGGGCCTGGAGGTGCTGGCCGAGAACGACGCCAACCTCGCGGTCCTGGCCGAACAGCACCGGGGAGCGGGCGTGGGCGCCGAGCACGTGGTCCACCTGGTCATCAACGACGGCGTGGGCGCGGGCATCATGATGTCGGGCCGGCTCTTCCGCGGCGCGGGCGGCACGGCCGGGGAGATCGGGCACATCGCGCTGGACCCGCGCGGGCACGTGTGCCGCTGCGGCAACCGGGGCTGCCTGGAGACCTTCGTCGGCGCGGGCTACCTGCTGGACATGCTGCCGCAGAACACCGACGTGGCCCGCGGCCCCGACCCCGTCCGCATCCCGGACATGGTGGCCGCGGCGCTGGAGGGCGACCCCGGCAGCCGCCGCATCATCGCCGAGGCGGGCACCGCGCTGGGCCAGGGCACCGCGATCGTGGCCAACCTGTTCAACCCGGACCGGGTCATCGTGGGCGGGGACCTGGCGCGGGCCGGTGACCTGCTGCTGGACCCGATGCGCCGGTCGATGGAGCTGGGTTCGCTGAGCAGCGCCCTGGAGCGGCTCGAACTGGTGCCGAGCGCGCTGGGCAGGGACGCCTCGCTGTACGGGGCGCTGCGCATGGCCGCCCAACAGGCGAATTGAACAGTCCGAAACCCGGTTTCCCGTACCACCGGTGACGCGGAGGTGCCGCGCGGTCGCGCCGCGTTCACGTGACGGGGGAGCGCGGGCCCCCGGAGCGGCCCGCAGCAGGTCGGACGGCGGGCGGGTCCTTCGCTGAACGGAGTCCGCACGTAGGCTGACGAGGCGGCGAACACCGAGGTCAGTGCCGGAACGGGCCGCCGCTCGGTAAAAACCGAAACTCCTTCACGTGAGCTCACACGTCCAGAACCCCGCTCTGGCCTGGGTTTTCCGTGATTTCACGCTCTGAACGCAAGGCCCGTGATGTTTCAGTTATGTGTTCAGGAGTTGACGGCAAGGTGGCGGCGGGGTTTGACTTCACTCCACCACTCGCGAGTTCCACCACCCGTATCCCCCGTCATGAGAGGTACCCAGCGTTGAACGCACGACGCTTCACACCGCGGTACACGTCCGCCGGCTTCGCCGCCGCGGGAGCCGCTCTCGCCCTCCTCGTCTCCGGTTGTGGCTCGCTCACGACCACCGGCGGCGAGGCCGAGCAGGAGACCCACACCGTGGAGGAGGGCTTCCACGTCGGACTGCTCCTGCCCGACCTCCACACGGCTCGCTACGAGGCCTTCGACCGCCCCTTCTTCGAGGAGGCGATGGGCGAGCTGTGCCCCAACTGCGAGATCTCCTACGCCAACGCGGACCAGTCCGTGAGCGAGCAGCAGACCCAGGCCCAGGCCATGCTGACCGACGGTGTGGACGTGCTCGTCCTCGACCCGGTGGACGCCGCGGCCGCGGCCGGGACGGTCAACGAGGCCAAGTCCCAGGGCGTGCCCGTGATCGCCTACGACCGCCTCGCCGAGGGCGGAGCGGACATGTACGTCTCCTTCGACAACAACCGCGTCGGTCAGGTCCAGGCCGAGTCGCTGCTGGAGGCCCTGGAGGAGGAGGGCACCACCGGTGACGGCTCGATCGTCGTCATGCACGGCTCGCCCACCGACCCCAACGCCGCCAGCTTCAAGGCCGGGGCCATGGGGGTCCTGGAGGACCAGATCGAGATCGGCCAGGAGTTCGACACCCCCGAGTGGTCGCCGGACGAGGCCAACGCCCAGATGGAGGGCGCCATCACCTCCCTGGGCCTGGACGAGATCACCGGCGTCTACGCCGCCAACGACGGCATCGCCTCCGGCGTCATCTCCGCCCTGCGCAGCGCGGGCGTGAGCGTGGAGGACCTGCCCCCGGTGACCGGCCAGGACGCCGAGCTCGCGGGCATCCAGCGCATCATCGCCGGTGAGCAGTACATGACCGTCTACAAGGCGATCCAGCCCGAGGCCCAGGTGGCCGCCGCCATGGCCGTCGGCCTGGCCACCGGCGAGGACCCCGAGCTCGGCGAGCACACGCTCACCGAGGTCGAGGACGGAGGCGGCGAGACCGTCCCCGCCGTCCTGCTGGAGCCGATCGCGGTCACCGCGGAGAACGTCGGCGACACGGTCGTCTCGGACGGGATCTACAGCATCGAGGAGATCTGCACCGACGACTACGCCGACACGGACTTCTGCCAGGAAGCCCTGTAGAGCCGGTGCGGACGTTCCGGGCCCGGAACGGCGGGGCGCCCCGCCGCCCCGCCGTCCCCGGCCAGGGCGAGAGAAGAGAAGCGAACGCATGAGCACACCAGTCCTGGAACTGTCCGGGATCTCCAAGACCTTCGGTGCCGTCCGGGCCCTGAGCGACGTCGACTTCCACGTCGGCGAGGGCGAGGTCGTCGCCCTGCTCGGTGACAACGGCGCCGGCAAGTCCACGCTGGTCAAGGTCATCTCCGGAGCGCACCCCGCCGACAGCGGCGGTGCCATCACCTGGGACGGCAAGCCGGTCAGCATCAACGCCCCCTCCGACGCCCAGCGCCTGGGGATCGCCACCATCTACCAGGACCTCGCCCTGTGCGACAACCTGGACATCGTCGGCAACCTCTTCCTGGGCAACGAGAAACTGCACTTCCCGGGCACCCTCGACGAGGTCGAGATGGAGGGCCGGGCCATGGAGCTGCTGGACTCTCTGTCCGTGCGCATCCCCAGCCTGCGCGTCCCGGTGGCCTCCCTCTCCGGCGGCCAGCGCCAGATCATCGCCATCGCCCGCTCCCTGCTGGGCAAGCCGCGCGTGGTGATGCTCGACGAGCCCACCGCCGCCCTGGGCGTCGCCCAGACCGCCCAGGTCCTCGACCTCATCGAGCGCCTGCGCGACCAGGGCCTGGGGGTGCTGCTGATCAGCCACAACATGGCCGACGTACGCGCGGTGGCCGACCGCGCCGTGGTCCTGCGCCTGGGCCGCAACGCCGGGAACTTCCCCGTCGCCGAGACCAGCTACGAGGAGATCGTGGCCGCCATCACCGGTGCCGCCGACAACCCGGTCAGCCGCCGCTCCGAGCGCACCGGCGCCTCGGCCCTGGCCACGGAGGACAAGTGATGACCCAGCAGACCCCCGTCTCCAAGGCGCCCGCCACGGGTGCGGGCGGCTCCGCCGAGTCCAAGCGCGACCCGCGCCTGCTGACCACGGCGGCCTCGCCCAAGGGCTGGCTCGACGCCCTGCGCCGCAACCTGCGCGGCGGCGAACTGGGCCCGATCCCCGTGGTCGTCGGCCTGATCCTCATCGCCGTCGTCTTCCAGTCGGCCAACGACCGGTTCCTGTCGCCGCAGAACCTGTCCAACCTGACCGTGCAGATCGCCGCCATCGGCCTTATGACCACCGGCGTCATCATGGTCCTGCTGCTCGGCGAGATCGACCTGTCCATCGGCTCGGTCGCCGGACTGGCCGCCGCGGTCCTGGGCGTGCTGGCCGTCAAACAGGGCGTCTCGGAGTGGATCGCGATCGGCGCGGCCCTGGCCGTCGGCCTCGTGGTGGGCCTGCTCCACGGCGTCGTCTTCGCCAAACTCGGGGTACCGGCCTTCGTGGTCACCCTCGCCGGACTGCTGGGCTGGCAGGGCCTGCACCTGTACCTGATGGGCGCCGACGGCACCATCAACACCAGCCCGAGCGGGCCGATCTCGCTGCTGACGCAGACCTTCTTCGTCCCGGTGGTGGGCTGGGCGCTCGCCGTCCTGGCCGTCGTCCTGTACGTGGTCTCCGTGGCGGCGGTGGAGCGGCGCAGGCGCCAGGCCAACCTGCCCTACAAGCCCTGGACCGAGATCCTCTTCCGGGCGGCCCTGCTGTTCGTGCCGATCCTGGTCGCCGTGTGGGTGCTCAACCAGTACAAGGGCGTGCCGCTGGCCTTCCTGATCTTCGTGGGCTTCGTGGTCGTGCTCGACCTGGTCCTGCGCAAGACCCGCTACGGCCGCATGGTCTACGCCGTCGGCGGCAACGCCGAGGCGGCGCGCCGCGCCGGCATCAACGTGGACATGATCCGCATCTCGGTGTTCGGGATCGCCTCCGCCCTGGCCGCCCTGGGCGGGATCATGCTGACCTCGCGCAACTTCGCGGCGAGCGTGGCCACCGGCGGCGGCGAGGAGCTGATGATGGCCATCGCCGCCGCGGTCATCGGCGGCACCAGCCTCTTCGGCGGGCGCGGCAACGCCTACTCCGCCCTGCTGGGCGGCCTGGTCCTGGGCGCGATCACCTCCGGCCTGCTGCTGCTCCAGATGGACACCTCGGTCCGGTTCATGATCACCGCCGCCGTCCTGCTGATCGCGGTCATCCTGGACTCCGTCTCCCGCCGGGGACGCAAGACCCACGCCAGGGGAGGCGCCTGACCCGGCACGGCCGCGCGAGCCATCCCCGGGCGGCGGACGGCGCCCACTCCCCGCCGTCCCCGCCCTCTCCCGCCCGGTCCGGCGCCCCAGGCGCCGGGCCGGGCCCTCGTGCCGACCCCTCCTCCGGTGTTCCCGCGCGCGGGGCGAGGGCCCCGGAACCGAGGGTGCTGAACGGCCTCCCGGGGGCGCTGCTAGCTTCGCGGTGAAGACCACCGGGCCGCGCCACGGGGCGCGTCCGCCGTGCCTTGCCGTCATGGTCGAGGCGGTGCCCGGCGGCCCCCTGGACCGGCGGCTTCCCCCCGACGCCTCCGGCGAGGAGGTCCTCGCGGGCTTGCTGGACGTGCTGTACCGCGAGGCGCCCTGGGAGTACGAGCGCCTGGCCGGCCAGGTGACCGCGTGGAGCGGGGTCCTGCTCACCGCCCCGCCGCATCTGGAGGAGCTGTACCGCCTCGCCGCGCGCCACCAGGAGACGGCCGACCGCTTCGCCAACTGCTTCAGCGACCCCGGCGACCTCATCGGGTGGTTCCTGCACCCCGAACGGGCCCTGGCCTACGTGGACGGCGTCCGGCGCGCCGAACCCGCGCGGTCGTCCCATCTCCCTACCTCCTGAACCCGGTCGGGACGGTGGGGATGTAGCGTCGCACGCCGTGCCCGTAGAACTCTCCGCCGCATCCTTCCTGGCCCCCAGCGGCCACGGCCTGCTCGCCCCCAGCGACGTGGCGGCGTTCGTCGCCGCCGCGGTGGTCGCCGTCTTCGTCGGGGCCGCGGTGCAGAGCACCGTCGGCCTCGGCCTCGGGCTGGTCGCCGCGCCCGTCCTGTCCTTCCTGGACCCCACCCTCGTGCCGGGTGCGCTCCTGGTCGCCGTGATCGCCCTGCCCGGACTCACGCTCCTCCAGGAGTGGCGGCACGTGGACTGGCGCGGCCTCGCATGGGGACTGCCCGCGCGCCTGCCCGGAACCGCCCTGGGCGTGTGGGTGGTGGCCGCCCTGGAGCCCCGCGCGCTTGCGGGCGCGGTCGGGGCGATGGTGCTGGTGGCCGTCGCCCTCTCGCTCTGGTCCCTGCGGGTGCGCATCACCCCCGTCTCGCTCGTGGCGGCCGGGACCCTGTCCGGCCTCACCGGCACCGCCACCACGATCGGCGGCCCGCCCATGGCGCTGCTCTACCAGTACGAGGAGCCCGCCCGGGTCCGCGCCACCCTGGCCGCGTTCTTCCTCCTGGGCGGCGCGGTCTCGCTGGCGGCCCTGGCCCTGGGCGGCCAGATGGACGCCCGGACCGCCGCGGTCGGGGCCTGCGCGGTCCCCTTCGTGGTCGCGGGCTTCTTCGCCGGGACCGCGCTGCGCCGCCGCGTCGACGCCGGGCGGCTGCGCGCGGCCCTGCTGGCGGTCGTGGCGGCCTCCGCGCTGGGACTGCTCGCCCGGGCCTTCCTGGGATGACTCGCGGACACCGCGCCGGGGGCCGGGTAATGTACGCGAAAACCCGGTAACCGGACGGCGTAGGCGTTCCATGGGCCGCTCCCGCGCGGGGTTGGGTAGGACCCGTGGACGTACGCCCATAAACTCGGGTATGCATACCTGCCGGTAGCCAGGCCCGGCCCACGTCAGGGGCACGGAACGGCAAACTCAACGGACACGCGGGACGAGGGGACTGACGAGACAGTGGCACTGTTCGAGTCGATACACAATCCGGAAGCGCTCAAGAGGCTTCCGGCCGACCAGCTCCCTGCGCTGGCACAGGAGATCCGGGACTTCCTGGTCGACTCCTGCTCCCAGACCGGCGGGCACCTGGGCCCCAGCCTCGGCGTCGTCGAGCTGACCATCGCGCTGCACCGGGTCTTCGAATCCCCGAAGGACCCCATCATCTTCGACACCGGGCACCAGGCCTACGCGCACAAGGTGCTCACCGGCCGCCACGACTTCACCAACCTCAAGTCCGAGGGCGGCCTGTCCGGGTACCCCTCCCGCGCCGAGTCCGAGCACGACTTCGTCGAGAACTCCCACGCCTCCACCGCGCTGTCCTACGCCGACGGCATGGCCAAGGCCAACGAGGTGCGGGGCCGCAGGGACCGCACCGTGGTCGCCGTCATCGGCGACGGCGCCCTCACCGGCGGCATGGCCTGGGAGGCGCTCAACAACATCGCCGAGCGCCGGGACCGGCGCCTGGTCATCGTGGTCAACGACAACGGCCGCTCCTACTCGCCCACCATGGGCGGTCTGGCCGACCACCTCGCCTCCCTGCGCATGGCCCCCGGCTACGAGCAGGCCCTGGACCTGGCCAAGACCACCCTCAACCGCACGCCCGTGGTCGGCCAGCCCCTCTACGAGGCGCTGCACGGCATCAAGAAGGGCCTCAAGGACGCCATCCAGCCGCAGATGATGTTCGAGGACCTGGGCCTGAAGTACCTCGGTCCCATCGACGGCCACGACGAGCAGGCCCTGGAGAAGGCGCTGCGCCGCGCCCGCGACTTCGGCGGCCCGGCGATCGTCCACTGCATCACCCAGAAGGGCAAGGGCTACGCCCCGGCCGAGAACCACGACGAGGACCAGTTCCACGCCCCCGGCCCCTTCGACGTGGCCACCGGCCAGGCCAAGCCCGGCCCCAAGGCCGTCAAGTGGACCTCGGTCTTCGCCGACACCATGGTGGAGATCGGCGCCGAGCGCCCCGACGTGGTGGCCATCACCGCCGCCATGCTCCACCCCACCGGCCTCAACAAGTTCGCCGAGGCCTACCCCGAGCGCACCTTCGACGTGGGCATCGCCGAGCAGCACGCCGCCACCGCGGCCACCGGCATGGCCATGAACGGCCTGCACCCGGTCGTGGCCGTCTACGCCACCTTCCTCAACCGCTGTTTCGACCAGGTGCTCATGGACGCCGCCCTGCACCGCCAGGGCGTCACCTTCTGCCTGGACCGCGCCGGGATCACCGGCAACGACGGCGCCAGCCACAACGGCATGTGGGACATGTCCATCCTCCAGGTGGTCCCGGGCCTGCGCCTGGCCGCGCCCCGTGACGCCGAGCGCCTGCGCGCCCTGGTGCGCGAGGCCGTCGCGGTCGAAGACGCGCCCACCGTCGTGCGCTACCCCAAGGGCGCGGTCGCCGAGCAGTTGGACGCCGTGGGCAAGGTCGGCTCCATGGACCTGCTCCGCCGCGCCGCCGACGGCGGCAACTCCAAGGACCTGCTCATCGTGGGCGTGGGCACCATGGCCCAGGTCGCCTGCGAGGTCGCCGACCGGATGGCCGCCCAGGGGCTGGGCGTCACCGTCGTCGACCCCCTGTGGGTCAAGCCGCTGGACGAGGCCCTGGTCGCCGAGGCCGCCGAGCACAGCGTCGTCGCGGTCATCGAGGACAACGGCCGCACCGGCGCGGTCGGCGACGCCGTGGCCCGCCTGCTGCGCGACCACGACGTGGACGTGCCGGTGCGCACGTTCGGCATCGCGCAGGAGTTCCTGGACCACGCCAAGCGCGACGACATCCTGCGCGAGCAGGGCCTGACCCCCCAGGAGCTGTCCCGCAGTCTCACCGAGACGGTCTCCCGGCACACCGACGGCGCCAAGTCCGCCGGCGAACTGGCCGACGAGACCGCCTGAGCGCACGCGTCCCAGGCAGCCCGGGGGACGCCCCCGGGCTGCCAGAATGGGCACATGAGCTCCTCCGAACCTGAGCAGCACAGCACCGCCGCACCGCTCCGGGTGGCCGTGATCGGCTCCGGCCCGGCGGGCGTCTACGCTGCCGACGCCCTGACGCGGCAGCGGCGCGTGCCCGTGCGGGTCGACGTCATGGACCGCCTGCCCACGCCCTACGGGCTGGTGCGCTACGGGGTGGCCCCCGACCACACCAAGATCAAGGGTGTGGCCCGGGCGCTGCGCCGGGTTCTGGAACACCCCGACGTGCGCTTCGTCGGCGGGGTCGAGTTCGGCACCGACCTCACCCGCGCCGACCTGGCCCGCACCCACCACGCCGTCGTCTACGCCACCGGCGCCAGCGTCGACCGCCGCATGGACGTGCCGGGGGAGGACCTGCCCGGCAGCGTCGCCGCCACCGACTTCGTCAACTGGTACTGCGGGCACCCCGACACCGCCCTGGAGCGGTTCGTGCTCGACGCCGAGGAGGTCGTCGTTGTCGGGGCGGGCAACGTCGCCCTGGACGTGGTGCGCATCCTCGCCAAGACCGCCGACGAGCTCCGCCACACCGACATCCCCCAGCCGGTCCTGGACGTGCTCGCCGCCAGCCGTGTGCGCACCGTCCACCTGCTGTCGCGGCGCGGCCCCCTCCAGGCCAAGTTCACCGCGCCCGAGCTGCGCGACCTGCTCGCGCTGCCCGGCGCCGACGTCGTCGTGCGCCCCGAACAGGTCGACATCGACCCCACCGCCGTGGGCGCCGGCGCCCCCGAGCTGCGCGACGTCGCCCGGGCCGCCCGCACCAACCTGCGGCTCCTGGCCGAGCACGCCTCCCGCGGGTCACGCGGGCGCGGGCGCACCGTGCGGCTGCACTTCTGGGCCCGGCCCGTGGAGGTCCTCGGCCGGGAGGAGGGCCGCGTGAGCGGTGTGCGGGTGGAGGAGACCCGCCTGGACGCCGACGGACGTCTGACCGGGACCGGCCGGACCACCGACCTGCCCGCCGGGATGGTGCTGCGCTCGGTGGGGTACGCGGGCGTCGCGCTGCCCGGGGTGCCCTTCGACGCGAAGGGGCGCACCGTGCCCCAGGAGGGCGGGCGCGTCCTGGACGCCGACGGCGGCGCGGTCCCCGGCGACTACGTGGCCGGTTGGATCAAACGGGGCGCCACCGGGGTGATCGGCACCAACAAGTCCGACGCCGCCGCGACCGTGCGCGCCCTGCTGGAGGACGCGGGGGCGCTGCGCGGGGCGGCCCCGGAACTGGTCCCGCTGGAGACCGTGCTGGACGAGCGCGGGGTGGCCCACAGCGACTACGAGGACTGGCTGCGCATCGACACCGCCGAGGCCGACCAGGCCGTGGAGCTGGACCGGGGCGAACGGGTCAAGCTCCACGGCTGGGAGGCCTACCGCAGGGTCGTCGGCGGCTGACCCCCGCCCCGCGCCCGCGGGGCAGGCTCAGGCGACCTGGTCGGTGGCGGCGCCGTAGGTGTTGCAGCCCTCCACGGTCTCCTGCGACCAGCCCCGCTCCAGCCAGAGCGCCCGGTTGCCGGCGGTGCCGTGCGTGTCGAGGTCGCCGCCGCCGTTGAAGTGCTCGTTGGCCGTGCGCAGGGCCCCCTCGTCGGCGCCGGTGATCCCGCGCAGGCCAACCCCGGCCATGCACTCGGCCTGGAGCTCGGTGCGGCGCAGCGCCTCCAGCTCGGCCTGCTCGTTCTCGGCCTTCCAGGTCATGCCGTGCGCGACGCCCAGGATGCCGGTGGCGTACTGCACGTGGTGGCCGTACTCGTGTCCCATCAGGGCGAGCCAGACCTCCTCGCGCTCGCTCGGGGGGAGCAGGGCGCCCAGGTGGCGCACGTTGGGCAGCACGACGGTGATGCGGCTCAGGTCGCTCTCGTAGTAGGCGAGCGTGTACCCGTCCTCCGGGCTGGCGTCCGGGGGGTCGGGCGAGGTCCGGGTGACGGCGAACTCGGGCAGCTCCACGGACAGGCCCAGGTCCTCGAACACCGGCGCCCACAGCGTGTTCAGGCAGTTCCCGGAGACGGCCGCGAACTCCTCCCAGGACTCGTCGGAGTCCATGTCCAACTCGGGGACGTCGCAGTCGACCGGCTCGGGCATGGCGACGTCGTAGAGGGGGTGGCCGACGACGTCGACCTCCACCTGGTTGGGCCGCGCCCTGAGGCGGTCGTCGTAGTGGGAGGACAGGTCGACGCCGGTGGGCTGGGGCTCCTCCTGGGGGGTGGTGGCGACGATGAGGATGCTCGCGCCCAGCGCCACGAGGGCGATCACGGCCGCGCTCGCCGAACCGAGCAGGACGCTCGCACCGCCGCGGCGCGAGGGCCGCTCCGGCGGCTGCGGCCAGGACGGCGCGGTCGGCTGCCAGGCGGTCCCCGGGTGGGCGGCGGGGTGTCCGCCGGGAGGGAGGGCGAAGGGGTGGGGGTGCGTGTGGGCGCCCGGTGCCCGCCAGGGGTGCGGCGCGGGGGCGGGGCCCGTAGCGGGCGGGCCGTACCCGGCGCCCGGGTGGACGGGGTGGCCGTAGAGGGCGGCGGGGAGGACGGGGCGGTACGGCGCACCGGCCTGTGCCAGCCCCGGGGAGGGGGGAACGGGGCGGTACGGCGGGGCGCCCGTGCCTGCACCCGAGCCCGGTCCGGGGGAGGGGGAAGCGGCGTGCTGGACGGGGTTGCCCGTCCACTCCGGGTGCGGGACCACCGGGCCGGAGGCGTCCTCGGCCGGTCCGGGGCGCGGGGGAGCGGGCGTGCGGGCGGCTCCGTCCCGCCCCTGCTCCGCCTCGCCGGGTTCCCGTCCGTCCGCTCCGCGTCCGGCGTCCTCCTCGGTGCCGGGGCCGCCGTCGGCGCCTCCGGTACCGAACCGCTCGGGTCTGGGGGTCTCGCCTCCGGGCCGCTCACCGCCGGATGGGTTCTCCACGGGGTTCAGTCCTCGCTATCGTGCCGCAGCGTGCCGGGGTGTCGTCTCCGCCTGGGGGGCGAATCCGGCAAGAGTCGCAGAACTCCAGTATGAGGCTTAACCGGACGTACCCACGGACGTGGGGGTGCCGCTCTCCGGCGGCCGGTAACGAACCCCCAGGCCCGTCAGCATGTTCTGGAGCTCGGACTCGAAGAGCGGTTCCATGTCGCGCATCACGAAGTCGAGGTGCTCGAACACCTCCATGCACACCACCCCGTACAGGCGTACCCAGCACGTGCTGAGCACCATGACCGCCTCCACCGGGATGTGCGGGGCCGAGAAGCCGCAGGTGTCGGCGAAGGAGCGCAGCTCGCGGGCCAGCTCCGGGGTGATGCGGTCCCCGTCGGGCAGCGCGAACCGCTCCTCCAGCAGCAAGCGGTCGAAGAGGGCGTAGAAGGTGGCGCCGAAGCGCCGACTGGTGTCCATCGCGAGTGCGATGTCCTCCTTGGGGATCAGGCGTACGCGCGGACCGAACATCGTGGCGAACTCGGCCCGGTGCCCGACCGCCCAGGCCCGGAAGGCACGCAGCGAGGTGAGGATACGCAGGTCGGTGTCCTCGGCGGGCACGCTCGCGTCGGCCGCGGCCACCGCGTCGCCCAGCTCCTGGAACATGTCCGCGGTGATCAGCACCAGCAGCGAGTCGATCCCCGAGACGTAGCGGTACAGCCCCGGTGCGGTCATGCCCATCTCCCGCGCGATGGCGCGCAGGGACACCCCCGCGGCCCCCTGCTCGACCAGATGGCGGCGGGCGATCCCCTTGATCTCCGCCATTGTGGCCTCGCGCACACGCTCGCGGCGGCTCGGCCTCCCGACCCCCCGGTCCAGCTGCGGTTTCGTCATCTGCTGCGCTACACCCCGTCTCGGGCGCCCGGTCGGGGCACCGTGGTCCTCGTCGACGACGTTGACATCGTAACGCCCGCACGCTTTAGTGAACGCCGTTAGCAAACACCGTTAACGGACATGAATCCTGTTTCCTGAAAGGGCGGCGCATGCCGACACACACGGGGCTTTTCGGCCGGCTGGGGCGGGGAGTCCACCGCTGGCGCTGGGTGGTCCTCGCCGCCACCGCGGTCTTCGCGCTCTTCTCCGGGATCTGGGGCGCGGGGGTCTTCTCCGACGTCAGCGAGAGCGGGTTCGAGGACCCCGGCTCGGAGTCCGCACGGGCCACGCGCGTGCTGGAGGAGGAGCTGGGCCACGACGGCGTCGACGTCGTCGCGGTCTACCGCAGCGACGAGATCCAGGTGGACAACCCCACCTTCGCCGCTGCGATCCAGCGTATCGCCGACGGCATGCCCGAGGACGTGGTCGCCGACTTCGACACCTACCTCGACGAGGATCTCGGCGAGACCGAGCGCGGCATGCTCGTGTCCGAGGACATGGACGCCACCTACATCCCCGTGACCCTCAACGGGGAGACCCACGCCGACCGCCTCCACCAGTACGAGGAGGTCGCCGACCACCTGTCCTCCAGCAACCTGGAGGTCCACCTGGGCGGCTCGGTGGCGATCGAGAGCGAACTGGCCGAGAAGGCCGAGAGCGACGTCGTGCGCGCCGAGCTCATCACCCTGCCGATCCTGCTGTTCCTCCTGGTCCTGATCTTCGGCGGCCTCGTCGCGGGCCTGGTCCCGCTCGCCGTCGGCGGCCTGGCCATCCTGGGCTCGCTGACCCTCCTGCGGGCCCTGACCTACGTCACCGACGTGTCGGTGTTCGCGATCAACGTCGCCACCATCCTGGGTCTGGGGCTGGCCATCGACTACGGCCTGTTCATGGTCAGCCGCTTCCGCGAGGAACTCGGGCGTGGCCGCGGCATCGCCGACGCGGTGAGCCGCACCGTGGACACCGCCGGGCGTACCGTGGCCTTCTCCGGCATCACCGTCGGCATCGCCTTCGCCGGCCTGCTCTTCTTCCCCCAGCCCATCCTCCAGTCGATCGGCTGGGGCGGTATCGCGGTCGTGGTGTTCGACCTGCTGGCCGCACTGGTCTTCCTGCCCGCGCTGATGTCCGTGGTCGGCCACCGGATCAACCGCCTGCGGCTGCCGCTGCCCCGCCGCACCGTCACCGGAGCCGTGCACGAGGGGGCCTGGTCGCGCCTGGCCCGCACCGTCATGCGCGGCCCCGCCGTCTCCCTGGTCGCGGTCGGCGGTGTCCTGCTGGTCTTCAGCTCCGGCCTGGCCTCCACCGAACTCGGCTCCACCGACCAGCGCTACCTGCCCGCCGACTCCGGGAGCCGCATCGCCACCGAGGCGCTCTCCGACGACTTCCCCGCGGGCGGCCTGGGCACGCTCCAGGTCGCGGTGGTCGGCGACGCCTCCGACGGGGCCCTGGAGGAGTACGCCGAGCGCCTGGCGGGCTTGGAGGAGGCCGTGTCCGCCACGGTGGAGCGCACCGGCGACGGGGTCGCCCACATCGTGGTCGCCTACGAGGGCGCGTCCGACTCCCCGGAGGTCGCCGACCTGGTGCGCGACGTGCGCGCCGAACCGGTTCCGGAGGGCGCGGAGGAGACCCTGGTCGGCGGCGTGGCCGCGATGCAGCAGGACAACGTGGCGGCGATCGTCGACGCCGCGCCCATGACCGTGGGCTTCGTCGCCACGGCCACCCTGCTCCTGCTCTTCCTCGCCTTCGGATCGATCGTCCTGCCGATCAAGGCGGTGCTCATGGGTGCGCTGTCCCTGGGCGCCTCCCTGGGCGTGGTGGTCTGGGGCTTCCAGGAGGGCGCCTTCTCCGGGCTGCTCGGGTTCGAGGTGGTGGGCACCATCGACCCCACCTACCTGGTGTTGATCATCGTCGTGGCCTTCGGCCTGGCGATGGACTACGAGCTGTTCCTGCTCAGCCGGGTGCGCGAGGAGTACCTGCGCACCGGCGACAACACGCGCTCGGTGGCGGCGGGGCTCCAGCACACCGGCCAGATCATCACCAGCGCCGCGATCCTGCTGATGGTGGTGCTCCTGGCCATGGGCACCTCGGACCTGCTCTTCCTGAAGATCATCGGCATCGGCCTGGCCATCGCGGTCCTGGTGGACGCCACCCTGGTGCGCGCGGTCATGGTGCCCGCCACGATGCGCCTGCTGGGCGGAGCCAACTGGTGGCTGCCCCGGCCGCTGCGCTGGCTGCACGACCGGATCGGGATCTCCGAGGGCGGCGACGAGGACGGGCCCGAACCCGCCGTGGAGCAGGACGGGCGCAGGAGGGTGCACGCGGGGGTGTGACCGACCGTCTCGCGATCCCGCCCGGGAGCTCCCGGGCGGGGTCTTTTCGCTGTCGGCGGTGCCGTGACGCGGCCGGGGTGCGTGTCGCGGGGCCCGTCACGGTCCTCGGGTCACTCGGCGAAGAGTTCGTCGATGTGGGTGATGGTGATGGTCCGGTCGAGCCAGGTGTCGAGTACTTCGTGGTCACGGCACTCGCTGATGCGTTCGCGTGCTTCTTCGGGTACATCAATGCCGCGTCGGGTGAGAATCCGGAGGATGTCCTCGGCCCGTCCTTCGGCCCGTCCTTCGGCCTTGAGGCTCTCGGTCCAGGGGCTGCTGTACTCGTACGTGTCCGTCATCATGAGTTCCTCCAGGGCGGCCTGGCCTTCGGTCTTCGCCAGCAGGTTCAACGTGAATCCAATGTACTTCGTAGCCTTTTCCCGGTCGATCGCATCGAGGCCGGTGTGCAGGGCTTTGAGCACGTCCATGTCCTGACCGCCGTGCGCGGCGGCGGACAGCACGCCCAGGGACGGGTGCCGCTCCACCTCCCCGGGATCGGTGATGACCGGGATCCCGGACGGCCCCACCGCCAGGGGACGCAGGACGAAACCGGGATGGCCGAGGTGGATCGGCTCGGCGTACCAGTCCGCCACGGACTGCTTCGGGCAGATGGTCAGCAGGACGACCGGGCACTCGTGCCGTGAGCGCAGCGAGGCCACGTACTCGGGCCAGGTGAAGCGCTTGCGCTCCTTCTCGTCGCGCTGGACCTCCACGACGATGCCCATCAGTTTGTCGAAGGGGTCCTTCGGGCCGGGGCCGCGCAGCATGATCGCGACGTCCGATCGGCGTTCGACGGGATCGACGTGGCCGAGGTCGCACGAGGTGACCTCGCTGCGGTCGTAGTCGGGTACGTCCACGCCGAGGCCGCGCAGGAAGCCGACGGCCGTGTCCGGTGCGTCGGCGAACAACTCGGAGTAGATCTGGTGTTCAGCGGATATTGCCACGAGGCAGACGTTACACAGGGTTACCAGCAAGTATGTACGAGTAGTCGTTATGTGGTGACTTTTCGTGTTCGCCCACTTCGGGCAGGGGAAGACGCGGTACCGAGACGACCCCGCGGGGAGGGCCGGACATGTCCGAGAAGCAGAGCAGACCGCTGGTCCTGCACGTGGGGCACGACGAACTCGTCGTCCGGCGCCGCTACGAGACCGCGAGCATCGTCAACGACATCCTCATCGCCCTGTGGTTCATCGCCGGAAGCATCATGTTCTTCTCCGAGGCCTGGACCACCGCGGGCACCTGGTGCTTCCTCGTCGGCAGCGTCGAGCTGCTGATCCGCCCGGTGATCCGGCTGGGCAGGCAGCTGCACATCCGGCGCGTGCGCGCCTCCAGCCCCAGCTCGACCGGGGAGGAGTCCTCCCAGGACTTCTGACCGGTCGAGCTGGACGGGCGGGGCCTCCCGGACACGCGACGGCGGGCCCGGCATCCGCTGCCGGGCCCGCCGCGGGGTTTCGCGAAGGCTAGAACGCCTTCGGGTCTCCCTCGTGGAACCGCTTGCCGTTCACGGCCTCCGACACCCCGACCTTGTCCAGGTAGGGGGTGATGCCGCCGGTGTGGAACGGCCAGCCCGCGCCGGTGATCAGGCACAGGTCGATGTCGGCGGCCTCGGCCACGACGCCCTCGTCCAGCATGATCCGGATCTCCCGGGCCAGCGCGCGCAGCGCCCGGTCCAGGATCTCGCTCTCCTCGGACGGCTTGTCGCCGCCCATGAGCAGCGCGCGGACCTCGGGGTCGATGCTGAAGTCGGGGGCGTAGATCGCCGTCTTGCCCGCCTTGACGATCTCGGCCAGCTCGGCGGAGACCGCGAAGCGCTCGGGGAAGGCCTCGTGCAGGGTCTCGGACACGTGCAGCGCGACCGCCGGGCCCACCAGCTGGAGCAGCAGCAGCGGCGACATCGGCAGGCCCAGGGGCGCCACCGCGCGGTCGGCCGTCTCGGGCTCGGTGCCCTCGCCGACGGCGCCCAGGACCTCGCCCATGAACAGGGTGAGCAGGCGGTTGACCACGAACGCCGGGGCGTCCTTGCACAGCACCGCGGTCTTCTTCAGCTTCTTGGCGGTGGCGAAGGCCGTGGCCAGGGAGGCCTCGTCGGTCGCCTCGCCGCGGACGATCTCCAGCAGCGGCAGGACCGCGACCGGGTTGAAGAAGTGGAAGCCCACGACCCGCTCGGGGTGGCGGAGCTTGGAGGCCATCTCGGTGATCGACAGCGAGGAGGTGTTGGTGGCCAGGATCGCCTCGGGGGAGACCACTGCCTCCACCTCGGCGAACACCTGCTGCTTGACCTCCATCTTCTCGAACACGGCCTCGATGACGAAGTCGGCGTCGGAGAAGGCGTCCTTGGTCAGCGAACCGCTCACCAGGGCCTTGAGGTGGTTGGCCTTGTCGTTGTTGACCCGGCCCTTGCTCAGGAGCTTGTCCACCTCGCCGTGCACGTAGGCCACGCCCTTGTCCAGGCGCTCCTGGTCCAGGTCGGTCATGACGACCGGAACGTCCAGGCGGCGGGCGAACAGCAGCGCCAGCTGCCCGGCCATCAGACCGGCGCCGACGACGCCGACCTTGGTGACCTTGCGGGCCAGCGACTTGTCCGGGGCTCCCGCGGGGCGCTTGGCGCGCTTCTGCACCAGGTCGAACGCGTACAGGCCCGCCCTGAGCTCGTCGCTCATGATCAGGTCGGCCAGCGCGTCGTCCTCGGCCGCGAAGCCCTCGTCGCGCGTGCGGGTCTTCGCCTGTGCGACCAGCTCGACCGCGCGGGCCGGGGCCGGGGCGGCGCCGTGCAGCTTGCCCTCGACGGTGAACCGGGCCATGTTGACCGCGTTGTCCCAGGCCTCGCCCCTGTCGACCTCGGGGCGCTCGACCACGACGTCGCCCTTGAGGACCCCGGCGGCCCAGCGCAGCGACTCCTCGACGAAGTCGGCGGGCTCGAACATCGCGTCGGCGATGCCCATCTCGAAGGCCTGCGCGCCCTTGAGCACCTTGTTCTGGGCGAGCGGGTTGTCGATGATGACCTTGAGGGCCTTCTCGGCGCCGATCAGGTTCGGCAGCAGGTAGGTGCCGCCCCAGCCGGGCACCAGGCCCAGGAAGGTCTCCGGCAGCGACAGCGCCGGGACGCCCGAGGAGATGGTGCGGTAGGTGCAGTGCAGCGCCACCTCGACGCCGCCGCCCATCGCCGCGCCGTTGACCAGCGCGAAGGTGGGCACGTCCAGCTCGCCGAGCTTGCGGAACACGTCGTGGCCCAGCTTGCCGATGGCGTGCGCCTGCTCGCGGTTCTGCAGGGCGGGCACACCGGTCAGGTCCGCGCCCACGGCGAAGATGAACGGCTTGCCGGTGACGGCCACGGCGACGATGTCGGTGCGCGCCCCGGCCGCCTCGATCGCCGCGTCCAGGCTGAGCAGCCCGCCGGGGCCGAAGGTGTTGGGCTTGGTGTGGTCGTGTCCGTTGTCCAGCGTGATCAGGACCGCGGTGCCCGCGCCGTAGGGGAGTTCGATGTCGCGGGAGAGGGCGTTGGTGACGACCTCGTCGCTGAACAGCTCCCGTGCCTGGTCGATGACGGTGCTCACTTGCCCCCCTCGTAGTTGGTGTTCTCCCACAGGACGGTCCCGCCCATGCCCATGCCGACGCACATGGTGGTCAGGCCATAGCGGACGTCGGGGCGCTCGGCGAACTGGCGCGCGAGCTGCATCATCAGGCGCACACCCGAGGAGGCCAGCGGGTGGCCGAGGGCGATCGCGCCGCCCCAGGGGTTGACGCGGGCGTCGTCGTCGGCGAGGCCGAAGTGCTCCAGGAAGGCCAGCACCTGCACGGCGAAGGCCTCGTTGATCTCGATCAGGCCGACGTCGTCCATCGAGATGCCCTGGCGGGCGAACAGCTTCTCGGTGGCCGGGACCGGGCCCACGCCCATGACCTCGGGCTCCACGCCGGCGAAGGAGAAGTCCACCAGGCGCATCCTGGCGCCCAGCCCCAGCTCCTCGGCCACGTCCTCGGCGGCCAGGATCGCGCCGGTGGCGCCGTCGTTGAGACCGGCGGCGTTGCCGGGCGTCACGTTGCCGTGCGCGCGGAACGGGGTCTTGAGGGAGGCCAGCGACTCCATCGTGGTACCGGGCCGGGGCGGCTCGTCCTGGGTGGCCAGGCCGTAGCCCTTCTCCAGGGAGCGGACCAGGACCTCGACCAGGTCGGGCTGGATCCGGCCGTCGGCGTAGGCCTTGGCGACCTTCTCCTGGCTGCGCACCGCGTAGGCGTC